>CAZSIT010000003.1:171915-192666 GCA_964607165.1 uncultured Ignavibacteria bacterium | reverse complement strand
CAAAGCCGTCAGTGCAATTGTAGGGGCAGAATATATTCTGCCCGTATTTTCTTCCGACGTAAACGAATCGCTCAATCTGGTCAAAACTTTCTGCGCGCACAGGTAAAACAGTGCCGCCGCCACCGCCCCAAAAAAACCGCACATTAGATTGGTAGCCCGTGCCGGATTGTGCGGGATTAGATAGGTGAATAATTTGCCTATCAAGACCCACAAAGGGAAACTGGGAGAATGGGGAATGCTCAAAGTAGCAGCGGCCATAGAAAAGGTGGCGGAATCCTCCCAGAACGGCCCGGGAGCGGCCGTATAGAAGTAGACCCCCAGAGGCAAAACGAACGAGGCCAAAAGACAAAAATGCTCCAAGCGGTTATTCATATCCCCTTTCATATTTTCGGTAAAAACCCGCTTTTCCGTAACCTTTGCCCGTCCTTATTTGAATTAAAACCCGTAGGGGAAGGCCCCCGCTTGCCCCGACGAAGTCGAGGGGTTCCTGCCCTTTTTCCCGACAGAAGGGCAACCGCAGGGGGTTGCCCCTACGCAAAACATTCTAAGAAAAGCGGTCAAAAAAAAAGCCCTGGCTTCAAGCCAGGGCTTTTTCGCGGAAGCGTCAGTTTTAGTTGACCGCGTCGTCATTACCAGGTGTGACTACTAAAGAACCGGTTTCGGTAATCGTCCAGATGTCCACCGTCGCGTCATCGTCCAAAATACCGGATGTGGCCGTGGCGGTAAAGGTGAAGCTCCCCGCTACCATAGTATAAGTGTAACGGGCGTTCGGGCCGATATCAACGCCGAGGGCGGCCCAAGCCGTCTGACCTGCCGCGGTTGAACCGAAAGCAGCCGCAGCCGCCGGCCAATAAACGTCTTTTTCCTGCCGGTAGGCCTGCTGCATAACATAAACCTGCTTTAGTATCTGCTTGCCTTCCGACTGTTTGGACTTGGTGGTAGCCCGCATAAAACGCGGAATAGCCAAAGCCGCCAGAATACCGATGATGACCACCACGATCATCAACTCGATAAGGGTGAAACCCTTCTGGCCGTTCTTTCTCTTGAACATCGAACCCTCCTTTAGGTTGATTGTTTTCATATCGTCAGACGATACCTATTGCAACCTAAATGCCAAAACGGATTTAAACCCATCTTTTTTTTGGCCTTGCAAGCGATTTGTTTGCAATTGGTTACGGGGTGGATTAGACGGGAGGGGCGAGACAGGTCTCGCCCCTACACCTGTTTTAAGAGTAACCCGCCAATTTTTTTGCAAATTGCGAATGTATTGAGCCACCCGGGCAGGTTTAAAACCTGCCCCTACCGTTGACAATTCAAAAATGCCCCGGCATTTTTGGCCGAATGTCAATGTTGAACCGACCCAAACCCCAACGCCGGTCCATCCGGCTGCCGGATTATGATTATTCCAGCGAAGGGGCCTATTTCGTCACCATTTGCACAAAGAACCGGGAAGGTTTGTTTGGGGAGATTAGGAATGGAACGGTGGAATTATCAAAGATTGGCCAAATTGTTCGAGATTATTGGTTAGAGATTCCAAAACATTTCGGGAACGTGCAGCTGGACGAATTTGTGATTATGCCCAACCATCTGCATGGGATAATCAACATAACGAAAAAAAACAGTGATTTTACCTGTAGGGGCGAGGTTACCTCGCCTGGCGGTGGAAATACGGGCGGGGAAACCCCGCCCCTACAAAAACCGGTGTTAGGGAAAATCATCGCCTACTACAAATATCAGACATCTAAATTGGCAAATCAATTACGTCGAACGCCGGGCATACCGATCTGGCAACGAAATTACTATGAACCCTGGCCGTGGCCCGAGGCCTCGGCTCGGGCAGGCACGTCATTCGCAGCGAACAATCCCTGGATAAAATCCGGCGGTACATTGCGGACAACCCCTTAAACTGGCAATTGGATATCGAAAACCCGGCAGTCTTAGCCAATATCAATGCCCGAAGAGACGAAGAAAAATTCTGGCACGAGCTGACCTGAACGGCGGGTGAGATGCAACAAAAAAGTCCGCCTTTGACGCGGGAAAACCACCCTCATCTGGTAGCCCCGACTTTAGGAAAACAGTCCGACACTAAAGTGTCGGCTACCTATTCGGCTACCTATAGGGAATCACGAAAAACAAAAAGCCCCGCTTTTGCGAGGCTCGATTTGGTTTTGACAGATTCTTACTACGATGCAGCGTCGTCGGACGTAACACCCAGAGAGCCGGTGTTATCTATTTGCCACACATCTGGGGCCGGGTCATCGTCCAAGTTGCTGCAAGTGGCGGTGCAGGTAAAGCTGATGCTACCAGCAACCATAGCATAGGAATAGCGTGAGTTTGATTCGATGTCCACACCTATCGGGCTGAAACCGGTTGGGACACCGAGCGCTGAAGCGGCTGCGCCATCTCCCCAGTAAAAATCATACTGCTGACGGTAGGACATCTGCATCGTATAGACCTGCTTCAAAATTGTCCTGGCCTCCGACTGTTTGGCTTTTACGGTTGCGGAATAAAATCGGGGAATGGCCATAGCGGCTAAAATGCCCATGATGACCACGACAATCAATAGTTCTATTAAAGTAAAGCCGGCTTTAGATTTTGCGTGTCTAAACATAATCTTTCTCACAATAGCAAATCTTGGCAAAACGCGTTCCAATTAGAAGCTTTTCTCTTCCACGTTGGTTTTCAACAGGTTAGCGGCCGGCCAGCGGTTTTCCTTTCGATTTGTCGGCGGAAAGCGCCGGTAAAACGTTGCGTTTTGCAAGTTCCATTTCTTTTTCCAACTGAAAGATCCGTTTGGAGAGTTCTTCTCCCTGTTCTCCCCAAGCCATTGTTTTTTTATAGAAATATAAGGCTCTCTTCTTCACTCCCCGCCACTCGTAATAAAGACCGGAGCGATAGAGATACAGCACCAACATTTTAACGGCCTGCGGGTCGGTGCGCATCACCCGGTCGTCTTCGCTCCAGATATTGGACATTTCCCATACCAGTTGCTTTTCCAGGGCCACCGTGTCCAAAGTTGCGATGGAATCGTTAAGCTGATACAAAAACCCTGCGGGGGAAAGCCGGTTGACTATGTTTTTATCCCGCTCGGTGAACTCCACGAAAACCGGAACTTTTTTTGCCAATAATTGATTCGCCCATTTATGAAAAAGCAAATCCGGGACGGGCTTTTTTAAGCCGGAAGCGAACACTTTTTTTAGCCGCGGAAAATTTTGCAGCAAGCTTGCCCGATACCAGTCGGCGCCCAGAAAGGCACGGTTGACAATCGCCACATCCTGCCGCCAGCGTTCGCCAAACTGAACGCCGCGCAGGACAAAATCGAGATTGGGGGAGTCCAAAAACACAACCCCTCCCGGCGGAACGGGGGAAAGGGCTTCCTGGGCCATTCGCAAAGCGACCCGATTTTCGGAAAGGTCGCATTGCCAGCGCGAATAACCCCACGGCGCCATACAGGCCACCAAAAACATCAAAGCCAATAGGATGCGCGCAAAGCCAATCAGGAAGTTTGAAACCGCCCCAACCGCACGCTCAACGATTCCAAAAACCGCGCCGATGGAAACCGCCAGCCCCAATCCCAACCCAAAAAGAGCGTAAACGGCGTAGCCGTGCAGGTCCGGATTATCCGGAAAAACCTCCTGGGCCAAGAGCGCGCAAATCAGAAGATTGCCCACAATCAATAAAGCAATTTTGTAAAACCAGCTCTTATTGACAAACAGAAGAATTAAAAGCCCCAAAAACGATAAGCCGAGCAGCCCGGGGCCCAATTGGTCAAAAAAGAGTGACAGGATTCTAAACATTTTGACCGTCACATCAAAAAACGACCAGGAGATGGTTTGATACGAGTCGGTGGCCAGTACCAGGTTGGCAGTCGAATTGAAATCGAATGCCCCGCCCCAATTGAAGATTGGATGGGCCGAAGAGCGGATGGGGAGATAGGCGTAAATGGAGGCTCCGAGAACAAACAGAAAAATCAAGCCCAGCCACCTCGTAAACTTCAACTCCGTAAAAGTTGTTAATCCGATAACCGCAATCAAAAATGGAAAAGTGGAAAGCAAAGTGATGTGATGATTTCCCAGGCCAAGGAAAGAAGTGAAAATTCCGAGCCAGAACCAGCGGGCGGTTTCATAATTCTCCACTCCAACAACGGCGGGCGGGGCGTCGCTCTCGCCCCCCCCAGCTGAGAGAGATTGGGGGTGAGGGGTAGCCCTTAAAAAGCAATAAAAGGCAAACGCAAAAAGCAACGCTCCCAGCGTATAGACCTCCGCGCGCACAGCTTGAATCCAGAACGTGAAGGTAAACCCGACCGCAAGGGTGACCAGAAAAGCGGTCAAATGCCGGCGCGCCGGCGAACCGCTTAAAAGCTCTCCCTGCCGGCCAAGAAACAATACCATCGAGAGATGAAAAAACAAAAGCGCCAGCGCTCCGCAAAAGGCGGAAAAGAGATTTAACTCATAAACAAAATTGGCGATTGGCAATAAGGAGAATACTTTTGCCAAAATGACATAGAGCGGGAAGCCGGGGCGATGGGGAATCCCAAGCGTTTTTACGTTGGCAACCAGCTCGCCGGAATCCCACCAATAAATCGAGGGAGCGGCCGTAGCCAAATAAACCGAGAAGAAAAAGAAAAAAATAGAAGCAGGCCCCCAGAGCTTTTTCATTTTTCCTTGAATTGATAGCGCTCGATTTTGCGATAGAGGGTTGAAGCGTCAATCCCCAAAATCTGGGCAGCCTTGGACTTTTGCCAGCTTGTTTTTTCCAAAGTCCAATAGATGTAAGCTTTTTCCACTTCTTCCAGAGTGGGAGTGGGCGGGGCAGCTTCTTCCACCAATTGCGGCGCATCCCCTAACTTTACCCGCTCCGGCAGATCCTCCGGCTCCAGCTCTTCTTTTTTACAAAGCAGAAACGCCTGTTCAATGACATTTTCCAACTCGCGGACATTTCCCGGCCAGTGGTAAGCGGAAAGAATTTTCAAACCGGCTTCGGAAATTCCTTTAACCTTGGACTTTTCCCGTTCGGAGAGCCGCTTTAAAAAGTAGCTGGCCAAAAGCTTGATATCCTCTTTCCGCTCTCGAAGGGGGGAAATCACGACGGGAATAACGTTCAGACGGTAATACAGGTCCGCGCGAAACTTTCCGAACTTAACGTCCTGCTCCAAATCGGCATTGGTGGAGGCAATCAAACGCACGTCCACCGGCACCGGTTTGGTGGAACCGAGCGGAGTGATTTCTTTTTCTTCGAGAACGCGCAAAAGTTTGACCTGAATGGCCGGGGAGGTTTCGCCGACTTCGTCCAAAAGAAACGTGCCGCCGTCCGCCACTTTAAAAAGGCCCTCCTTTTCTTTGACGGCGCCGGTAAAAGCGCCGCGGGTATGACCGAAGAGCTCCGATTCCAAAAGGGTTTCCGGCAAAGCGGCGCAATTTATGGAGACAAAAGGTTTCCCGGACCGAAAGCTGTGATTATGAATGGCCCGGGCCACCAGCTCTTTGCCGGTGCCGCTCTCGCCGCGGATGAGCACGGTGGAATCGGTCACGGCCACCCGATCGGCGAGCTTTTTCATCTCTAAAACCTGGGGAGAAGTTCCTATGAAATTGTCAAATTGAAATTCCTTTTTGAGCTGGCGCTTTAAGCTGGCGTTTTCGCGGACGATTTTTTTCTGGTCGAGCGTTTTCTGTATGGCAATTTTAATCTCGTCGATTTTGAACGGCTTGGTGACGTAATCGGAGGCTCCTTTTTTCAAGGCCTCGATGGCGGAATCGACCGAGGCGAAGGCGGTCATTACTATAACGTGCAAGCCCGGGTCGATGCCCTTGGCACGGGCCAGAAGCTCCAGGCCAGACATCTCCGGCATCATCAAATCGGCAATCAAGAGGTCGAAATCTTCTTTCTCGATTTTTTTTACGGCATCGGCGGGGTCGGCGGTGGCGGTGACTTCGTAACCTTCCTTGGAAAGGAAGATTTGCATAAACTTACACATCGATTCTTCATCGTCCACCACTAACAATCTGGCGTTTTCCATAATCCCCCATTCAGGCCAAAAACAAAGGCCTCTTCTTTATTCTATCGGCAGAAAAAGACGGTTTTATAGAGAAAAGTAGTAGAACCGGTGGCGCAGGTTAAACTTTACTAACCTGCGCTCCCTGAATGAAACGCAGGATACGCCCGCCAAAGGCGGACTTTATCCCTGGCCGGAAAGCCCGGCACGGGCGGGCCTGCGCCACAGTAGGTCAAATTTATTGCTTGGGTGGCTCTTTTTTAGGCGAGCCAAAAATATCCAACATTTTGATGCCGGGAGTATATTCTTTTGAGGCCGGTTCAGTAATGCGCATAAGGGCGGCGGTAACTTCCTGAATTCGGCCGGCAGCTTCCTCGATGATTTTTAATTTCTCCTCCACTTCCGGGGGTAAATCTTTCGTGCGCAAACGCAAAAGCTGGGCGTTCCCTAAAACCGCGGTCAGAGGATTGTTGACTTCGTGATTTATGGCAATGGCCGTCTCTACAATCGCTGCCAAGCGTTCTTTTTTTAATTCTTCCGCCTGCGAAATCGATAAAGCTAAAACGGCCTTGCGAATTTCGAGATAGGACAAAACATTTTCCGCGGCCAGCAAAACCGGCGTCAGCTTCTCTACAATCGCTGCTTTGGCAGTTTCTTCGATGAGCTCCATATTCCCGACGTAAAAAAGCCCGAGGAAGCGCCCATTGCTTTTGATAGGAAAAATTAAAGCCGATTTAGAAGCCGCCGCCTTAAATCGGGCTTCGCCCATTCCAAAACGGGATAGGAGCAAAACCTCTTCTTTTCCCCAAATTTTTCCAAAAACTGAATGGGGGTCGAGTTCCGGAAAAGTGGCTTCTTCGGCCGAAGCAGACATTGAGGAAAGAAAGAATTCATTAAAACTTTTCTCTTGTTCAAAGAGCAAACCGAAAAGATTGAAATTTTCCTGCTTGAGGAAATTGCGCGCCCAAAAAAGAAAGGGAGCGGGCTGAAGCGGCGCCACCGGCCTTTGAGCAGACAGGGCCCTAATCGCCTCCTTCTGCCTTTGTGACAAGCTCCGCTCGAAAGCCAAACCAAACTGAATGCCAAGGAGCGTCAAAAACTCTTCGTCGCCGGCGAAGTTTCGTTCCTCTAAATCGAGACCCTCCAGAAAGCCCTGCGGACCGGCACTGCCAACTACGGGTATGGCAAAAACAGCTTTGGCTTTTTCATTCTTGAGTGAAAGATGAAAGGCCTCCACCCCAAAGTTCGTCCGTAAGGTGGATAGAATTTCCCTTTCCAAACCCTTTAGAACAGTCAGGCTCTCCCTTTTGCCAGCCTCGACAACTATTTCTTTTTCTCCTAAAAAGTTTATTCGCAAAACGAGAGCCTCAACCCCCAAAAGCGAGCAGCTTTCCCCCAAAACCGCTTTTGCCAGCGGTTCAAATTCCCCTTTGTGGAGGGCTAAGGACTTAAGAATTTCAAACTTATTCTGAAAGCGGCTTTCCGGCATACCTTATCCATATTCCCCTCCACGCAAGCTTTATACCGCTTACTGCCGAAAACCAACCAAATTAACTATTCTATATGATTATGTAACCCATTGTAGATTATTAAGTTAGGCAAACATATTAAAGTTATTTATAGTGCTTTATTGTAAGTTATCCCTCGGTTGATGCAACGGGTTTCACAGAAAAGTCGAAAAGAGATTTTAATATAAAGAAACGCCGCCATCAGCTATGATGGTCTGGCCGACAATCCATTCGGCTTCATCGGAGGCCAAAAAGGCGACCACGTTAGCCAAATCCTCTGGTTTCCCGATTCTGCCTGCCGGTGTGCGTTTGATCGATTCTTCCACCAACTTTTCGTTACCGGGAATGATGCGCAAGGACTCGGTATCCACCGGCCCGCCGTTGACGGCGTTGACGATAATCCCTTTCGGGGCCAGATCAACCGCCAGATAACGCACCATAGCTTCAATGGCCGCTTTGTTCACTCCCATCGCCGCATAGCCCGGAATGTAGCGGCGTGAGCCGTAGGAGGTCAGGGCGATAATTCTTCCCTTGTGCCCCTCCATCATCTTGGCCGCTTCTTTGGAACAAAGGTAAAAGGCGGTAATGTTGGCATCCAGCGTAAGCTGCCACTGTTCCAAAGGCATATCCAAAGTCGGGCCGAACATTGCCATCGCGGCGTTGGCGACGAAAATATCCAGCCGCCCGTAGGCCTCCTGAACCTCGCCGAACATTTTTTGAATCGATTCGGGATTGGCCAGATTGCCGCGCACCATAATGCACTCGGCGCCGAGAGCTTTTATTTCCGTTTCGGTTTCTTTCGCCTTCTGGCGGCTTTTGAAAAAGCCCAAAGCCAGCCTGGCCCCTTCCGCCGCCATTTTCAAAGCAATGGCGCGGCCGATGCCGCGCGTCCCTCCGGTGATTAAGACGACCTTATCTGTAAAACGTGCACCCACGCCGACCGGTCTGGTTTCCGTTTCCGTATCTATTGCCATTGGTAGTTTTATAGCACATCCCCCAAAAGTTGTCAAGCCGAAAGCTTGCCAAAAATGCAAAATCGAGGCCTTAGGCGATTTTTAAGGTAGCGGAAGGCTTTAGCCTTCCACTGTGGAAACCTGAAGGTTTCCGCTATGGAAGACTTAATGGCGTTGCGTGATTTTTAAGATGAAGTTGAAGGCCGCCGCTCGCTGGTTTTGGAAATGCCGGAGTTTTAATACACCCTGCTTTCTTTACAACCTTTACAAGAAGAAAAAATTAGAGACCTTCAAATTCGCTGCGGGATTGCCAGCCCGCCAATGCGAACCCCCGGGTCATTTGACACCTTTCAAGAAATCCACAACCGCTTTGTTTACCTCTTCCGGCTGGTCGAACCAAAGACAGGCGCGGGAGTTGGGGATCGTTTTCACCCTGATTTTCGGATTGTTCTCGATGCGCCCCTCCCAGCTCTTGTGGCAGTAGGTCTCCATATAGTTGCCGCCGGGTTCGTGCCAAATCCCCTCGAGGCCGGGCTTGAGAAGAAGCGTGGAGACGGTCAGCTTGGCAATTTCGACCGAAATATCCTGCGCATTGAACTCGCACAAATAACGCACCCAGACATGCAGCTTGGGGGATGCGGCTTGGCGCCAAAGCCGCAGGCCGCGCAAGGGATTGGCGGCATAGTCGCCAGGAAGAAAGTTATTTTCGTCCCAGGTCTCCCGCGTGACGGTTTTGAACCACATTGGGGCCTGGAAGTTGTCGATGGCGGCAACCCGCTTCTCCGGCGTCGCAAAGTACGGGGCGTAGGTTGTGTCGGTCATAATCATTCGGGCAGACCCCGCAAGGAGGACGACCGCTTTGATTTTGTCCGGATGTTTCAACGCCAGCCGGAGCGCTATCTGCGTTCCCCCGAGCCAGTGGCCGACGATAATCGGGTTTTGGATTTTTTCATCTTCCATCAGCTTTTCGATGGCGCCCAGTGCCCCATTGGTCCAAGTCTGCTCGCCGAAACTGGTCTTTTCGCCCGGACAGGGGGGCGCGGCGGTTCCGCCGAAACCGGGCAATGTGACGGCGTACATCCGGTACTGTCCGGAAAATCCCGCCATAAACTCGTCAAAGACGTGCGCGCCGAATCCCAGTCCGGGGACAAGAATCATCGGCTGGTTTCCCGTTCCCGCGCGTATGACTTCCCCCAGCGTGCCGGGCTGGACGGTTTTGTAGCCGGGCGGGTCGACCAAGTTGTTGAGGGTGGAATCCTGCTTCAAAATCCGCTTGAAGGACTGCTGTCCGAAAAGAAGCGGCGCCGAAACAGCCGAGAAAAGACCGGCAGCCACAATACTTCGAATACCCCACTTGGCAATTCCCAAACGCCTGATTGGCGAGGCCTTCAACATAGCACGGTTTCTCTCTTCCGTTGTCCGTTGTACTTTACAATCCCTGTCACAGGTAACTAAACGGAAAAGGAAACCGTAAAGTTGCGATTAAAAATACCGGGAAATTCCGCCCGGCATCTTCGCTTGCGCTTCTGCCTGAATTGGGATTGCGATTTGTATAGCCAATCCCCAAAAACTCGTCAGGCCGAAACTTTGTCCGGTGCAGGCTCATCTGCGGACTAATCTCAAAATAGGAAGTTTGCCGTTTTGTTTTTTAAACGGCCCGGAGCAGACCTCAGTCGGGCCGGCCGTTGCGCGGGATACTTTACCCCTTTGACTTTGTCTTCAAAAATGTTCCCTGCTGAAGTTCTTCGTACGCCTGGCGGAGCTCTTCCTGCGTGTTCATCACGATTGGGCCGTACCAGGCCACCGGTTCCTCGAGCGGCCGGCCCGAGACCAGGAGAAACCGGATTCCCTCCTCTCCGGCCTGCACGGTAACCTCATCACCGCGGTCAAAAAGCACGAGCGAACGGTTGTCTGCTTCCGAGGGAGGCGTTGTGTCCGCCCAACCGACCCCTTCGGTCGGTACTGATAGAGGACCCGAAGCATTGCAAAATTTCCCCGAGCCGGCGAAAACGTACGCAAAGGCGTGGCTTTTGGTCTCAACCGGAAGGGTTTTCCTCTTGCCGGGCGGCACGGATACATCTATGTAGACCGGGTCGGCGGCAATCCCTTCCACCGGGCCTTTCGTTCCCCAAAAGTTCCCGCAGACGATTCGAGCCCGGGTGCCGTCGTCATCGGTGACTTCGGGAACATCTGCTGATTTCACTTCCTGGTAGCGGGGAGGCGTCATCTTGAGCGCAAAAGGAAGATTCGCCCATAACTGGAAGCCGTGCATCCGGCCGTTCGGGTCCCCTTTCGGCATCTCCTGGTGCAAAATTCCGCTCCCCGCCGTCATCCACTGGATGTCGCCGGCGGCGATGGCGCCGCGATTCCCGATGCTGTCGCCATGCTCGACGGTTCCCGCAAGGACATAGGTGATGGTCTCTATCCCGCGGTGGGGGTGCCACGGAAAGCCGGCCAGATAATCCTCCGGCCGTTCGTTGCGGAAATCGTCGAGCAGGAGGAACGGGTCGAAATCGGACGTGTTGCCGAAGCCGAACGCCCGGCGCAGATGCACCCCCGCCCCTTCAAGAGTCGGCTTGGCCTTGATGAGCCGCTTAACCGGTCGAATCGACATATGGACCTCCTGTTTCAGATGGCTCTATTGCCATTGATAGTTTTATAGCAAATTCCCAAAAACTTGTCAAGCCAAGACCTTGCCAAAAAAGAATCGGATGACTATTTTTGTGCAAAATGAAGAGCGCAATCGAAAACAAAAGATGCTGGGGCAGCGGAATTCAAATCTACGAAGAGTACCACGACACAGAATGGGGTGTGCCGCTGCACGACGATGGGAAGCTTTTTGAATTTTTGATTCTGGAAGGTATGCAGGCCGGGTTGAGCTGGATTACCATTCTGCGCAAACGGGAAAACTTCCGCAGTGCCTTCGACGGCTTCGATACCGAAAAGATAGCCCGATACGATAATCGGAAAATCAAGAAATTGCTGGCTGACCCCGGCATCATCCGCAACCGGCTGAAAGTCGCCGCCGCCATTACCAATGCGCGGGCTTTTTTGAAAGTGCAGGAGGAATTCGGCAATTTTGACAAATACATCTGGCAGTTCACCGGTGGAAACCCAATTAAAAACAAATGGAAAACCATTAAACAATTACCTGCCCGGACGAAAGAATCGGACGCGATGAGCGAGGATTTGAAGAAGCGCGGTTTCAGGTTTGTTGGCTCAACGATATGTTACGCGCATATGCAGGCAACCGGAATGGTCAACGACCATCTGGTGCACTGCTTCCGGCACAAGGCGCTATGTTAAAACCGCCCTACGTTACGTATCCTAATTTTTCGCTAATCAGGAAAAAATATGAAACCGTTATGCGCCAGGCGGGTCGGAAACCCAGAAAAAAGCCCTGGGAGCGCAAGCAAATTCTGGCCCAATGGAAAAGCGATTTAACCATCCACGAACTGGCCCTGATTTTTCGAGTAACTCCCAAAACCATATGCCGCTGGGTGAGGAAATACGGGCTGAAATGCATTTTTCAGAGAAAGGTAGGTGAAATACGAGCTTTAGCGAGCTACCCCGTGAGAGCCAGCGACGAGGGAGGGGCTCAAATTACCTTCCCCAGATATATCGTTAAAAGACTCGGGCTGAAGATCGGGGACAAGATACGATTCGAACTGAAAAAAGATAAATGCCTTCTACGCAAGGAAATGAACAAGAAAAAGCCGACAGACAAACTTCCAGCCAAACCTTTGAATGACGAGGGAACGGGCGAGTCAAAACCGAAGCCCAAAAAGTTGCTCCGGGGCCGGGAAAAAAGAATAGGAAAGGAACACATTTTGGTTGGATGGAGAAGCGACTTAACGGCCGGTGCGCTGACGGCATTATTTGGGGTGGCACGCGCTACCGTAACCAATTGGGCCCAAAAATATGGCCTGGATTATGACTACGGTGGAAAACTGTCCCGCAGGAGCTACGCTTTGCAGCAAACCGGTCGGAGAGGGTACAAAATAAACATACCGCAGTATGTCGTGAATAGTATGAATTTGAAGGCGGGGGACAGGCTGCGGTTCGAACTGAAAAAAAATGATTGCATTCTGTCAAAGGGAAAATGAAACCGGTTGGTGAACGCCCCCGGCGGCCCGGCCTCGACCCACCTTTTAATCGGGGGAGGTGATGGTTGCCTCATCTGAAAATCCGCCCCGCCACCTTGCGCGACCTTGAACTGCTCGTTGCTCATCGCCGCGGGATGTGGCGTGATATGGGTTACACCAATAAGAAACTGTTAGACGCTGCCGACTTGGTCTATCGACGCTGGGCCAAAGAACGCTTGAAAAACGGCGAACTGGTCGGCTGGGTAGTGGAAAACTCCGGTAAATCGGTTGCCAGTGGCTGTGTTTGGCTGAAGCCGGTGCCACCCCTCCCCGGCTTCAAGGTTGGCTGTCAGCCTTATCTTCTGTCGATGTACACCGAGCCGGAGTTTCGCGGCCTTGGGCTGGCCAGAAAAATTGTGCTCGAATCTCTGCGCTGGGCCAATAAGAAAGGTTTTCCGCGAATGACACTTCACGCCTCCGAAATGGGAAAAGGCATTTACGAAAAGCTGAAGTTTGAGAGAACCTGGGAGATGAAACTGGATTTGCCTGTACGGTACAAATAAAAGGCGGGCGGGCACCCCTCGGCTTCGCTCGGGGCAAGCAGGGGCCTGCCCCTACAAAAAAATCAATGATATAAAAAACCCCTCCGATTGCCCGGAGGGGTTTTGGTTTAGGAGAACCTACGCCTTTACGACGTTCGCCGCTTGCGGCCCTTTTGGACCTTCGACTACGTCGAAGCGGATGGTATCACCTTCGGCCAACGACTTGAAACCCTTATCGACAATTGCCGAATAGTGTACAAAAACCTCTTTGCCATCGTCCATACGGACAAAACCAAAGCCTTTTGAGTCGTTAAACCATTTTACGGTACCCTGTGCCAGAAAAATCACCACCTTATATCTGTTACATTGTTGCTGGGCCTTCCGCCCGCCATTTTATCTGTCGGACGGAAACCCATTTTGGCATAATGCCTGTTTCAATTGCGCTGGCCCACCTGCGGCGGGTTTTCAGCGCTGAAGGCTTTAGGCCTTCTCTACGTTCGCCGCCTGCGGCCCTTTTGGACCTTCGACTATGTCGAAGCGGATGGTATCACCTTCGGCCAACGACTTGAAGCCCTTATCGACAATTGCCGAATAGTGCACAAAAACTTCTTTGCCATCGTCCATACGGACAAAACCAAAGCCTTTTGCATCGTTAAACCATTTTACGGTACCCTGTGCCAGAAAAATCACCACCTTAACTGTGTTACGTTGTTCTTGGGCACCCCGTCCGTACGGACGGGAACCCATTTTGGCATAATGCCTGTTTCAATTGCGCTGGCCCACCTGCGGCGGGTTTTCAGCGCTGAAGGCTTTAGGCCTTCTCTACGTTCGCCGCCTGCGGCCCTTTAGGGCCACTGACTACATCAAAGCGAACAGCTTCGCCCTCTTTTAACGACTTGAAGCCCTTATCAGCTATCGCCGTATAGTGCACAAAAACCTCTTCGCCATCATCCTTGCGGAGAAAACCAAAGCCTTTTGCGTCGTTAAACCATTTAACGGTACCTTGTGCCAAGAAAATCACCACCTTATATCTGTTACATTGTTGCTGGGCCTTCCGCCCGCCGTTTTATCTAACGGACGGAAACCCATTTTGGCATAATGCCACTTCTGTTGCTCTCCCCCGTTTTAGCGGGGGAAAATTTTAAGCCTTCACTACGTTGGCCGCCTGCGGCCCTTTGGGGCCATCGACGACGTCAAAGCGGACGGCATCGCCTTCTTTCAAAGACTTGAAACCGTCGTCGACAATCGCCGTGAAATGGACAAAGACTTCCTTGCCGTCGTCCATACGGAGAAAGCCGTATCCTTTTTTGTTGTCAAACCATTTAACCGTACCCTGTGCCAAATTTCTCACCACCTTACCTGCATTACGTTGTTACCTTACCCCACTTTTCCTTTTTCGGAAAACGGGGATTTACTCTAACACAGCCTTTTTGCCATGTTTTGAACCGTCGCCAGCAAAGTATGTTACGCCTTCTCCACATTGGCGGCCTGCGGCCCTTTGGGGCCATCTACCACATCGAAGCGAACGGGGTCTCCTTCCTTTAACGACTTGAAACCTTTATCGGCTAGCGCCGTGTAGTGAACGAAAACTTCCTTTCCATCATCCATCCGGATAAAGCCGAAGCCTTTTGCGTCATTAAACCATTTAACAGTACCCTGTGCCAAAACTCTCACCACCTTTCAATTTGCTTGTTATTCTCCTGAAATATTTACCGGACGGCACGCACCTCCTCAAGCGACGTGACATCCTCTATTTTCAATGAAGTTGTTGCTGTGAGCTTATTTTCCCCTTTTGTCTTCTTTGCAAAAATAAAACCCCGCCTGCGGGCGTTCTTCCACCCACAGCGGGTCTTTCTTCCTAAAAATCTCTTTCCTCCAAAACCAATACTTCCTTACGCAACCCTATAATAACTCATCCAACCCATTTTGTCAAGCGCTTTGTGGCCTTTTTTTAGCCGGGAAGGGTTTAAACCCTTCCCGGCTAAAAAGCTGGATTTACAGCTTTAACGTTGCTCCGGCCAAGAGGGTCGGGAACTTGGTCTTTTTGTTGGCGGTGTTAACCCAGGTCCAGCGGTATTCGCCGAAAACCTCAAACGGCATCAAAGGCGGCGCAAAGGCGGCCCCTATCAGCGCATGGTAGGCCGGCTTGGTCACGTCGTCCGGCGGAATCGGCGCCGTGCCGGAAGAATTGGAAACCGAATAGACCAGGCGGTGAAAGCCAAGCCCCACCCCCACATACGGCTTCAAAGTCGACATTGGAACCCGGACTTTGGCAAAAGCGTTGGCTGAAAAATCATTTATCCGCAGCTTGTAGTTGCCGTAGGTGGAATCGCTGTAACCCTCCTGTTTCCAGTTGTATTCCAGCGAGCCTTCCACCACAAAGGCCGGAATGGTGGAAAAAGCGGTATGCACCCCCAGCATCGTCAGTTTTTTCGGAATCGGCACACCCGCAGGCGCGCCGCCGATTTGATAATTGGAAACCAGGCCGCCGCGAACTCCAAAGCCGGTACCCAAAAGTGCCCAGGCCGAAGAACTGATTAAAGCAGTCCCCGCGACCGTCAAAACCATTTTGCGCATCATATGCACTCCTTTTTTACGATTAATGACATAAGCCATACCATCTACCTGTTTATAATATCGGCCTATCGAAAAGTTCCTTAACCCAAAGCTATAAAGGCAAAAATCCGGCCAGCCTTTTTCCCTTCCCTACGATAGGAAGGCAGCTTTTCCGCCGAGCAGGCAGTGCAGCGCGAATCGACTTGAATCGCTTGCGGTTTAACACCGGCCTCTTCAAGCAGCCGCCGATTGAAAGATACAAGGTCGATATATCGTTCAGAGCCATTTCGACGAGGAAATAAAACCGAGCGCTCGATATCCACTTCGTAACAACAGGCGTGTATGGAGGGGCCAAACCAAATGCGCAAATCGGAGGGGTTAGTACCCAAGTGAACCAACTTACGGGCAACAGTTTGGGCAATACCCAGCAAACTTCCTTTCCATCCTGCGTGCGCACCGGCAATCCGCTTTTTAACCGGATCAAACAACAAAACCGGCAGACAATCGGCGACCTGAATAACGATGAACGCTTCTTTTGAATGGGTAATTATTCCATCCCCCGGTGGAGCGGAGGCAGGAAAATTAGCGTGGTCAAAAGTATGAACAATTCCGGAATGAACCTGTTTTAAAAACAAAGGAAGCTTGGCCGGAAAACCGGCCTGGGCCCAAGCGGTTCGAAAGAATTCTTCTTTCTTTTCGACCGGGGTTTTGGAAAGAAAAAAGCCGGCCAAAATATCTGCTGATTTCCCCAAAGCTTCGGTGGGGAAAAAGTCTATTGTTTTGAAAGAAGCTTTCTCCATTATTTTTCCTTATCGGAATATAAAGAAATAAGAAGGATAGGACTACAGCGAGCAGTTCGAGAAAATGCCCAAGAAGACCAGATTCAGTTCCTTAACCACGTCGGCGGCGGTTAGAATGCCGTTGCAGTCAATGTCGGCCACATCCAAATCACACCTGCAAGGCGGATTTGCCAGCCCCAGAAAAGTACAGTTGAGCAAACAAACGACATCTGCGGCGGTCAAAATTCCATCGCCGTTCAGGTCTCCTTTTTTGACCGGCTGGAAAATGAAAGCCGAACCGGCATCGGGCATATTGTTCGGGTCAGCGCCAGGAGCGCCGACAAGAATCCGGGGTTCGCTGCCGTTTGCATTGGCAAAGATGCCCACCGAACCGCCCACCCGTTCGCCAGTTGTATCGCCGAAGTTTTGGAAGAGAATCGAGCTGTCCAGGCCGGAATAGACAAAGACTGCTCCGGCAGAGTCGTTAACACCTGGAGCGCCCACAATAAAGTCGTTGAAACCATCCCGGTTCACGTCGGCAGAGATTCCTACCGAACCGCCTACGCGGTCGCTGGGAGAACTACCGTTGACTTGGAAACGCAGGGAACCACTGGAAACAGAATAGACAAAGGCGGAGCCGGTGAAATTATTTGTTCCCGGAGCGCCGACAATGAAGTCGGTGGTGTAAATACCAACCGAACCCCCCACCCGCTCACCCGGAGAAGTCCCGTTTTTCTGAAAAACTTGCACTCCCGTAGCACCGGAATCAACAAAAACTGTGCCGGTGGAACTGTTCGTCCCCGGAGCACCGATGATGGCATAGACTCCATAAATACCTACCGAGCCGCCCACCCGGTCACCGGGGGATGAACCAATCTTTTGGTAAAGCGGAGAACCATCAATGCCGGAATAAACATAGGCCGCTCCAGTTGAACTGTTAACTCCCGGAGCACCGACGATAAAGTCGGTGTGACCGTCACTGTTTACATCGCCCGAAATGCCGACCGAGCCGCCGACCCGGTCGCCCGGTGTAACTCCTTTAACTGAATCCAGCAAACTGCTATCCAAACCGGAATAAACGTAAGCCGCCCCGGCGGAATCATTTCGCCCCGGAGCGCCGACAATAAAATCAGCCCTTCCGTCCAAATTTACATCTCCATAAAGACCGACCGAGCCGCCTACCCGTTCTCCAGCGAAACTGCCGTTTTTCTGATAAATCAAAGTATCGTTTTTTCCGGAATAAACGTAGGCCGAACCGGCATCGTTTAGAACAGGGGCCTCCCCCAAAACTCCCACATCGGCGAAAGGGGCACCAATGATGTAATCGGCCACCCCATCTCCATCCACATCGCCGCCCCCAGAGACCGCAAAGCCCAGTTGGTCACCGACATTGGAACCGTTTTTCTGGGATTTGAGCGTATCGGCCAGAACGGTGATAGTAACAAGTTGAGTATCAGCCAAAAATCCATCAGAGGCGATGATGCGGACGTGGTGAACGCCGACTTGAGAAGGAGTTGGAGTCCAGACGAAATTTCCGCCGCCGTTGCCAGTGTCTGCAAAGGCCGCTCCTGCTGGTTTGGTCACCGAGTCAACTTTCAACATCGGCAAAAACCCATCCGAGTCGGAGGCGGAGACGGTGAAGTTCAAAAGCTGGCCTTTGGTGCCGGTGGGAGTGCCCAAAGGAGCCAAAAGCGGCTTGCGGTTGACAGCAAAAACAAAAGCTAAACCGGAATTACCACTGGCATTGGGAGCGCCGATGATAATATCATCTTTTCCATCCCCATTGACATCCCTTGCCCCGGCCACGGAGTAGCCCAGCAAGTCACC
The DNA here is from genome assembly GCA_964607165.1 of uncultured Ignavibacteria bacterium. GTDB lineage: Bacteria > Zixibacteria > MSB-5A5 > DSPP01 > DSPP01 > DSPP01. The sequence goes on along the minus strand of CAZSIT010000003.1, from coordinate 174,424 downwards.
GGCGTCAGCGCCATCTTTCTGGTAAAGCAGAGCGCCGCTGGCGCCGGAATAGAGAAAAACGGAGCCGGCATTGGTACGCCCGCCCGGGTCGGCGAAAGGAGTACCAACAATAAAATCTGCTCTTCCATCCCCATTCACATCCCCCGCAGAGGCGACCGAAGCGCCAAACCCATCACCTGCAGTTGCACCATCTTTCTGGAAAAGAAGTGAACCGCTGGCGCCGGAATAAAGATAAGCCGAGCCAGCCTGGCTACGTCCGCCCGGGCTGGCATTAGAAGCGCCGACCATGAAATCAGCTTTTCCATCCCCATTCACGTCTCCCGCACCGGCCACTGAAACACCCAAATTGTCACCGAAGGCGGCACCATCTATCTGGTATAGAAGTAAGCCAGTGGCCCCCGAATAAAGATAAGCCGAACCGGCGTGGTCTTTCCCCCCCGGGTCAGCCCAAGCAGCACCGACAATGAAATCGGCTCTGCCATCTCCATTCACATCTCCCATCCCGGCCACCGAAAAACCCAACTGGTCACCGACGGCGGCGCCGTCTTTCTGAAAAAGGAGGGCGCCGTCGGCCCCAGAATAAACGTAAGCCGAACCGGCGCCAGCGCGCCCGCCTGGGTTTGCAAAAATAGCGCCGATAATAAAATCGCCCTTTCCGTCTCCGTTGACATCGCCTACTCCAGCGACCGAATTGCCCAAATGCTCATTTAAGCCTCCGCCTGTTTTCTGATAAAGCAAGGAGCCAGAAAAAGGCGAATAGACAAAGGCAGCACCATTGTGGAGAGGCGAAGTTGGACCCCCAAAGATTATATCGTGCTTACCATCTCCATCAACATCTCCTGCTCCTGCTACTGAAACCCCCATACTGTCACCAGGCCCTCCAAAGCGTTGGAAGTACAGTGATCCATTTGACCCGGAATAGATAAAAACCCGACCACAATCGATTTCGGTAAGATAGGTCGCGCCCGGAGCGCCAACAATAAAATCATCTTTCCCATCTCCATTCACATCTCCCGTGCCGGCAACGGATAAACCTAAATAATCACCGGTGGAGTCACCGTTTTTTTGGTAAATCGGCGTAAGGTTCACCGGCGGGTCGGGCGGGGCGAGGAGGCTATAAACGAAGGCGGAACCGGCAGCGGTAAACCCGCCCGGGTCGGCACCAGGCGCGCCGATGATAACATCCGCCCTACCATCTCCATTTACATCGCCCGCTACGGCAACGGAGAGACCCAGCGCATCATCGGCGACGACGCCATCTTTCTGGAAAAGGAGTAAACCGGTGGTTCCGGAATAGATATAGGCGGAACCGGCGGCATCGATGCCACCCGGGTCGGCAAAACGGGCACCGATGATAAAATCGGCTCTTCCATCCCCGTTCACGTCTCCAGCCCCCGCCACCGACCAACCCAACTCGTCACCGGCGGCGGCACCGTCTTTCTGGAAAAGCAGAGTGCCGGTGGCACCGGAATAAACGAAGGCAAAGCCTGCATCAATACGTCCACCTGGGTCTGCAAGAAGAACACCGATAATGAAATCGGCTTTTCCATCCCCGTTCACGTCCCCAGCCCCTGCAACTGAAACACCCAAAACGTCACCGGCGGCGGCGCCATCTTTCTGGAAAAGGAGGGTACCGGTGGCACCGGAATAAACGTAAGCCGAACCGGCATCACCAAGCCCGCCCGGGTCGGCACGATTAGCGCCGACAATGAAGTCGGCTTTTCCATCCCCATCCACGTCTCCCGCCTCGGCCACCGAAGAACCCAACTGGTCACCGGCGGCGGCGCCATCTTTCTGGAAAAGGAGGGTACCGGTGGCACCGGAATAAACGTAAGCCGAACCGGCATCACCAAGCCCGCCCGGGTCGGCACCATAAGCGCTAACTATAAAATCAGCTCTCCCATCTCCATTTACATCTCCCGCCCCGGCCACTGAAACTCCCAAAACGTCACCGGCGGCGGCACCATCTTTCTGGAAAAGCAGAGTGCCGGTGGCCCCGGAATAGACATAAGCTGAACCGGCATTACCAAGCCCGCCCGGGTCGGTATGAGGAGCCCCCACGATGAAATCGGCTTTGCCATCACTGTTGACATCTCCGGCCCCGCCAACAGAAATGCCGAAGTTGTCACCGGCCGCAGCGGCGTCTTTCTGATAAAGCAGTGCACCGTCGGCCCCGGAGTAGACATACGCCGCTCCGGCCTGGAAAAGCCCGCCCGGAGCGGCAAAACGAGCACCAACGATAAAATCGGCTCTGCCGTCCCCGTTTACATCCCCGGCCGAAGCTACGGAGTACCCCAATTGAATATTGGCTGTGTCGCCGTCTATCTGATAAAGCAGGGTGAACTGGGCGGAGGCGGGGGAGGAAAGAAAAAATAAAAAGATAAAAACCAAAGCGGCCTCACCCCTGGCCCCTCTCCATAAAATGGAGAGGGGAGAAGGGCAAATGCGAGGTTTGCCCATACAAGTTTTCACTGACGGAAATAGTGAAAACAACAGTCTTCTAAGAAAG
>CAZSIT010000003.1:161531-171815 GCA_964607165.1 uncultured Ignavibacteria bacterium | reverse complement strand
GAAGCGGCAGGGGACGGTTAACCCTCTTTTTCCGGATCGCTCACCCGTTCGACTTCGACTATCCCTTTAACTCTTTTCAATACCTTGATTACCCGTTCCAAGTGAGAGAGGTTTTTGACCTCGACCACCAGATACCCGGGGATGGCCCGGCCGGCGCCGTCCAAGCCGACCGAGCGGATGTTACAATCGACTTTGGCGGCGGCATCGGCTACGTCGCGGAGGATGTTTTTCCTTTCTTCCACAATCAATTTCAAGCGGACGACAAACGATTGTTCTCCTTCGACGTTCCATTCGACTTTCAGGGTCCGCTCCGTGTCTCCCAAAAGCTCAATCGCATTGGAGCAATCCCGGCGGTGAACGGATATCCCCCGCCCACGGGTGATAAAGCCGACAATCGGCTCGCCGGGTATGGGCTGGCAGCAATGCGCCAGCCGATACATCACGCTCCCACCGGAAAAATCGGCGCTAATTTTTATCCCTTTGGGCTCCCCTTTGGCTTTCTCGATTATTTTTTTGAAAAGCGATTGGTCGGCCGGCTCTTTTGGTTCAGGAACCAATTTATGAATTACCGTAACCAAAGAGAGCGAACCGTCTCCCAAGGCGGCATATAATCCCTCCGTATCGGAAAAAGAAAATGACATTGCCACGTCAAGCAATCGTTGGTGGGCAAGCTTTAAGTGTTGTTTCTTAAGTTCTTTTTCCAACATTTCTTTTCCGAGTGTTACTGCCTGTTCGTGTCCCTTCATTTTCAGGTAGTGACGAATCTTGGAACGCGCGCGGGAAGTTCGCACCCACTTCAACCAGTCCTGGCTTGGATTTTGATGCAGCGAAGTGATTATTTCCACTTCGTCGCCCGATTTAAGTTCCGTGGAAAGCGGACGCATCACCCCGTTGATGCGGGCTCCAGTGCAGCGATTCCCCACATCCGTATGCACGGCGTAGGCGAAATCCAGAGAGGTCGCCCCTTTCGGAAGCTCTTTTAACTGGCCTCGCGGAGTGAAAACGAAAACCTCATCGGCATACAAATCCAGCTTCAAGTATTCCAGAAACTCGGTGGGCGAAGTCATATCCTTCTGCCACTCCAAAATCTCCCGCAACCAGGCGACGTGCTTATCCCCCTCATCCGTCTCTTTTTTTCCTTCTTTATACAACCAGTGGGCGGCAATACCAAACTCTGCCAACCGGTGCATTAGATGCGTTCGAATCTGAATCTCAACCGGTCGATTTTGCGGACCGATGACCGTCGTATGCAGGGATTGGTATCCGTTCGACTTCGGCAGAGCGATGTAATCGTCAAAACTTTCCCGAACCGGAGACCAAAGTTGGTGAATTAAACCCAAAGCGTGATAGCAGTCCCGCACGGTATCAACGATGACACGGATGGCGAACAAATCGTAAATTTCTTCAAATGGCTTTTTACGCACCTCCATCTTGCGGAAAATCGAATCAAAATGTTTTGGCCGTCCGGAAATTTCCGCTGTAATACCCGCCTTTTCGAGCTCGGCAGAAATCGGACCGATAAGCTCCTGAATATACCGTTCCCGTTCCTCTCTTTTCTCTTGAACCTTCTCCATCAACTCGCGATAGGCCCCCGGATTCTGGTATTTGAAGGCCAAATCCTCCAATTCCCATTTAATTCGCCCCATACCAAAGCGGTGCGCCAATGGGGCGTAAACGTCCCGGGTTTCCGCCGCAATCCGTTCGATTTTTTCCCTGGGTAGATGTTCCAAAGTCCGCATATTGTGCAGCCGATCCGTCAGCTTAATTATGATTACGCGAATATCTTTGGCGGTTGAAAGCAGAAGCTTCCGGAAATATTCCACCTGCTCTTCTTCCATACTCTGGAATTTGAATTCTCCCAACTTGGTAACGCCATCTACCAGCTCGGCAATGTCCTCACCAAATTCTGACCTGACCTGCTCCAAGGTAACCGGCGTATCCTCCAAAACATCGTGCATAAGCCCAGCGGCAATGGTGTCCGAATCCATATGCAGCTCGGACAAAATAAAAGCTGTTTCCAAACAATGTTCGATAAAGGGATCGCCGGATTCCCGTTTTTGTCCGGCGTGCGCCCGGTTGGAAAACTCGTAGGCCTTGCGCACCAAGGGGATATTAATATTGGCGTTAAAAGACTCGACTTTTATGATGAATTCCGCCAGGTTCATAGAATTAAATTCGGCAGTTTTCGCTTTGCCGCTTAAGCGGATTCTGCTTTGATTTCAATCTACCCGCCCTTTTGAGAAGTGTCAAGTTAAAGCGGGAGCCTGGCCTGGGCAGGTTCTGAACTTTCCTTCAAAATATCTAAAACAGTTCGAAAGACTTCTTCAACGCTCAAGAGCTCCATGCAATTGCCTTTTTTACAATGCCTGGAAGCACACTGGCACTCTTCAACAGGCGGCGTTAAAACTTTTACCTTAGGGCCCAAAGGCCCCCAGCGACGGGGTGATGTGACCCGAATTGGGCTGTAAAGTCCCACAGCTGGCGCCCCGACCAGACTGGCCAAATGCAGCGGTCCCGTTGAAGGCCCAATTATTAATTTGCACTTTGAGTAAAGGCAGGCCAAATCCCAAACCTCGGTTTTCCCGGCCAAGGGAATACCGACCGATTCCATCCCTCTCAATTCGTCCAAACTCCCTGTCCAAAGAATTGAAAAACCCTCTGCCGTCAACATTCTTGCCAGGCCGATATAATTTTCTTTTGACCAATTTGGGGCTGAACCTCCAGAACCGGGATGAATGGCTATCCAGTTTTTTGAAAAATCCACTGCGAGTTTTTTGGAAACTTTTCTAATCTCCGTTTCGTCCATTGAAACGGTTTCGAAGCGGAGAGACTTATTAATCTCTAAGGTTTCTAAAAGCGACAGCGAATATTCCGCCTCGTGTCTTTCGGCATTATGCCGATGTTCGTAATGCCGGAGATTATAGAGAAAACTATATCCTCGATAACCTGTTCCCAGCCGCTTTGAGACTCCAGCTAAAAAAGTGGCGACCGCCGTTCCCAAACGCGGCTTGAAAAAAACAACCAAATCGAATTTTTCCTTGTGCAAAAAGGAATAAAACTCCGAAAACAAAGAGCTTTTACAAAAAATGTTACACTGCGGCAAAACCCGCACCGCCAGTGGAAAAACAGACTCGGAAACCACAACAGTTAAGTGTGCGCTTGGAAAAGCTTTTTGTAGGGCGCGAATAGCTGGCAAAGTCAGAATAAAATCTCCCATTCGGTCATCGCGAACCGCCAAGATTTTTTTAAATTCCATGGCCGCCTATCTGCCTTTACTGGAAAGTTCCCATAATTTAACATACTTGGAAAAAACATGAAAAGCGGAAGCCGCCGCTAAAATGAATCCGGCCCGGCCATCCAGAAATCCGGCCTTGAATATATACTGCGAAAAAAACTTGGCGGCCGGATTGGCTATGATTTTGAAAAGCGAGCCTTTCTTACCCTTTGCAAAAAGCTCGCGAGCCGAAAGGTCGGTATAGCGGTTCAATTTTGCCAGGTAGTGTGAAAATTGCGGGTCGGTATAATGGAGCAAATCGGATTTGAGCCTGCCTGCCGGGCCATCTAAAACTACTGTTTCGTGAACTGCCGCCGCTGTAAAGCGCCCTTTTTCCTTTTTAAAAAGCCGCAAAACCCAATCCGGATACCAGCCGCCGTGCCGGACGAATCGATTTAGAAAGTAGGGCTTGCGTTTAAGATAGTAGCCTGCCGTTCCATTTTCAGTCGAAAGCATCGTCCGAACTTCCGCTTCCAGCTCCGGTGTTACCACTTCATCTGCATCAACAGAAAAAACCCATTCTCCCGAAGCCAGTTCCAACCCTTTCTGTTTCTGTTTTCCAAACCCCTCCCAGGGGAGCTGAAAAACTTTCGCCCCAAATTTTTTGGCAATCAAAACTGTCTCATCCGCACTTTCCGAGTCCAAAACCAAAATTTCATCCACCCAGCGAATGCTTTGTAAACAACGCGGCAAATTTTCGGCTTCGTCTTTGGTCAAAATTACGGCTGAAATTTTAGGCATTGGTCACCAGTTTTTCCAAAGCCGCCTCCAGCTGCACAGCGAGCTTATTCAGGTCATACTCATTTTCAACTTTCTTCCGGGTTTTTCTTCCCATTTCCGGATATTGCTCCCGCGAAATTAAAGCATTCTTTGTCGCTACCGAAAAGCTTTGGAAATCACCCGCTTCAAAAAGCCATCCGGTTGACTCATCCACCAATTCCGGCAAAATCCCGACTCGACAAACTATCAAAGGCTTTCCCATCGCCATAAATTCCAAAGCCACACGCGCCACTGCTTCCGAGCCCGTGGAAGCGATAATACCGATATCACAAGCAGCCATAAGGTTACGCACATCTGGTAAGTTGGAGAAAATCTCTGCCTGATCCCACAGCCCTGATTCTTCCCGCCAGGCCTGTAAATCGGCGGCTTTAAACTCGGCTTCAAAACCGGCAATGGTTAATCGAAAAGGAGCCAACTGCGACTTCAATTTTCCAAGCGATTGGAGTAAAAATCGATGACCCTTGACGGGGGAAAACCGCCCCAGTTGCAGAAGGCGAACCGCTCGGTTGGATGGGACCCTGAAAGCGGTTCCGTTCAGTTGATAATCCGACAAATCCAAACCGAATGGTAATTGCAGAACTTTTTCCTCCGGCAACTTCAGTCTATCAACGTATTGGTGAAGTTGCTGCCGGTTTCCAGCAATATACAAAGCCGTTTTCTTCTGCAGCCATCGAGACAGGAAGTGTCGCTTCGGTGATAGCGATGAATGCGAACGCACCCGGACTAGAGGAATCTTCTCTTTTCGCAAGGTCCATCCCCAACACAGGTGATCCGGCCCCCAATGCGTTATCACCGTATCCGGTTGCACAGAAGAAAGGACATCTTTCAGCCGGGGCAAGCCTTTTAAGAAAGTCAAATTTTTCTCGGAAAGGTCAATCCCTTCAATCATTTCCAGTCCGGCTCTTTGCGCTTTTTCAAATGTTTGACTGAAGGGAATAGTCAAAAAAAAGATCCGATGCCCCATAGCTCTTAATGCTCGGCTGTAAGCAATCGCCCACTCGCTGCCGGCGCTGCGACCTTCAAGAGCAATCGATTGCAGAATCCGCATCCACGATTTCCAGAAATTTTGAAATCATTCGCTCCAGCGAAAATTTTTCCTGCACCGAACGCCGGGCTGGTCCTCCCAATTCCCTTCTTTTCTCCGGGTTTCGGGCCAGCCCGATTAAGGCTTTGGCCCACGCTTCCGCATCTTTAGGAGGGAGCAAAAGGCCATCCTGCCCATCCACCAGAATCTCCAAAGGACCCCCCGAAGCGGAGGCCAGAACGGTTTTGCCCAAAGCCATCCCTTCTAATACCACATATCCGAACGGCTCGTTTTCCGATGGCAAAAGCACAACATCTACCCCCGCCATCCAGGAAACCACATCCGTTTGGTGCCCGGTGAAAGTAACCTCGCCGGCAAGCCCCAACTCCTGCGCTTCTTTTTCCAGCCGCTCTTTTTTTTCTCCACCCCCTACCACCCAAAGATGAAAATCTATCCCTGCTTTTTTGACGAGCTGAAGCGCTCGAAAAAGCAGCGAGTGCCCCTTCCAGCCGACGAGCCGGGAGAAAATCCCCAAAAAGAGGATCTGGGGAGACAGACGATACTTTTCCCCCAGTTTCTGACGGGCCGCCGCCGAATCAACGGTTGGTATATCAACACCGGCCGGCAAAACCGAAATTCGGTTTGCCACCTGCGGAACTCGGGATAGAATTTCGGATTTGAGGAAATCAGACACGGCGATCAACCGAATGCCTTCGTTTTTCAAAAGCCAGCGGTATTCCCAGTTGTCGACCGGATAGCAAACTCCAAGGTACCAGAAAAATTTTGCTTGCGGCCGGAAAAAAGCCAACAGCCGCAGCAGTTTCAAATCACGGGGGGCTACGGCGACAAAAATATCCTTCCCGGAAAAAGGGGTGAATTTCAAAAGCGGCCAGGGGTCGTAGTCGAAGTTCATATAAAGTGGAACGCTCTTGAGCCCAGCGGCCGCTGTCCGGCGCAACAAATCTTTCTCCGGCCGCCCATATATCACCACTTCAAAGTTTTTGGCTTGCAGGCCGGAGGCCAAATCGAAAATGAATCGTTCTCCCCCTCCCCAGAACTTGATGGAGTTGATAAAACAAAATTTTTGCTTCTGTTGGTCCGCTACCGCTATCCTTTCACTCCCAGCGACGGTCAACATTCCATTCATACCGTGAGCCCCACCGCTTGGCCAAAATACCGGGCTTCCTGCAAACGATAATAAACACCTTGTTTTGCCAGAAGCTCTTCGTGGCGCCCCGATTCCGAAATCCGGCCATCCTCCATAACCAAAATCAAATTCGCCCGTTGCACGGTGGAAAGCCGATGGGCAATCACCAGGGTCGTGCGGCCTTCCATCAAATTGGAAAGCGCTTCCTGCACCTGCCGCTCGGATTCGGAATCAAGAGAGCTGGTTGCTTCATCCAAAATCAAAATCTGCGGGTTACGCAAAATCACCCGTGCCAAAGCTATTCGTTGACGTTCTCCGCCAGAAAGACGAGAACCCCGGTCACCTACCAACGTATCGTAACCATTTGAAAGTTTTTCGATGAATTCTGCCGCATTCGCCAGCCGGGCCGCTTCCTGCACGGCAACGAGAGGGACATCTTCCAAACCATAGGCAATATTGTATCGCACGGTTTCGTTGAACAAAATCGTTTCCTGCGGGACGATGCCAAAAAGCGACCGCAAATCCGCCAAGCGAATCTTTTTGAGGTCAAGGTCATCCAGTAGGATTTTTCCATCTGTAGGGTCGTGAAAACGAGCGAGCAAATCAAGCAGAGTCGATTTCCCCGCGCCGGAAGGACCGACCAAGGCCACCAGTTTTTTAGCGGGAATTTTTAGGGAAATGGCGTGCAGCACTTCCTTCTCCGGTAAATAGCTGAAGCGCACATTTTGAAACTCAATTTTCTCTTCCACCGTTTTTTTGGAAATCGGATGAGGGGCCTCCTTAACTATGGGCGCCGTATCCAAAACTTCAAAAATCCGGCTTAAAGCGGCCTCTCCCTCTTTCAGCTTTCCTTGAACGATTCCCAGGCTTTTCACTGGGGCAATGAGAGAAAAAAGTGAGAACAAATAGAGGGCGAAATCTTCCGGAGCTAATCCGCGGCCGGACAAAACCTCCTGCCCCCCCACCCACAAAACCAGCGCGATTACCGCTACACCCAAAGTCTCGCTTAACGGATGAGAAAGAAAACGCACCCGCGAAAGCTTCAACATCGCCCTAAAATACTGCTGGGATAAATCTATAAACCGGCCGGTCTCAAACTTCTCGGTTCCAAACGCTTTGACCACCCGTGCTCCGCCGACCGTTTCCTGCAACGCGGAGCTCATCTCCGCCATCCGCTCTTGAGTGCGCTGGGCGTAACGTTTCAAATACTGTCCCATCTTTTTAACCAAAAGAACCGAAAGAGGCATTAATATCAACCCCAAGAAGGAGAGCTTAACGGAGATGGTAAAAAGGAAAACCAAAAAGAAAACTACCAAAAGGGGTTCTTTAACCAAACGCGAGAACCCGACATCCAACGTATCGGACAGCACCGACACGTCATTGGTAACGCGGGAAATTAAATGGCCGGTTTTAGAGCGGAAAAAAAAGGAAAGCGAAAGGGACTGATAATGGGCGAAAAGCTCGTTGCGCAAATTTCGCACGACCCCCTGCTGAACAAAAGCCAAAAAATATCCCTGCAGATAGTAGAAAATATTTTTTAAAATTGCCAGCAAAATAATGAAAAGGCAGATTTTTCCCAATGCCTGGACTTTATTCCCGGACAAAACTGTCTTTTCCAGGCTATGTTTGAGCTGCAAATTCCAATTTTTTACTTCATGTATCCCGTTCTGTAAACCACCCGAGCTTTCGGGAGCGGCGACCGCAGCTGAATTTAGCGGAGCTTTCACAAACAGCGTTCCCACCAAAGGCCCTAACATCCATACCAAAGCAGCCGAAGAAAGGGCAAAACAAACCGAGAAAACTCCGGAAAAGAAAAGATGGCGTAGAAACGGCCGCAAATGGGGGAACAGCCGAAGGTATAATTTCATCCCACTTTTTCCTTCGACGGCTCTGCAACTGTCGGATTGGTCTTCGATGTTTCTCTCATAAATCCTATTGCCGTAGTAGCCACGAAATCGGCTTCCAATTTATCTTTCTCTCTTTGAATAATGATTTTTCTTTTTCCGATAGGAGCGAATCGCTGCGGCTCCGAGCTAAAATAAAACCCAACCACCGGTACTTCTAATGCCGAAGCCAGGTGCAAAGGCCCGGTATCGACAGAAACAAACAAATCCATCCCTGAAACTATGGCGCAAAATTGCCTTAACGGCCGGGGAGGAACCAATCGTATGTCGCCCGGTAATTTTCCTTTTTCGACTTCATCCACTTCATCCGGTCCATAGAACAGACAAACATAACAGCCATTAATCAAAAGTTTTTCGGCAACTTCAAGCCATCGCCCCAGCTCCCATTTCTTTTCTCCCCTGCCTCCAACAAACAACCCTACCCGCGGTTTGTGAACGCCGGAAAAGAAATTTATCGCCACCTCTCTTTCGCGTGAGTCTAAGTTGAGAAACGGTCCCGAAGCGGCCGCTTGTACCTTTGAAATTTCATTCAAAAGCCCCAAAAGTATCTCGTAAAGTGCCGTATCTTTAGCCGGCTCAAAGGTCAAATTATCGAAAACTTCAGAGTATTTGTTGCGATAAGCGATCCGCACAGGAGCCTCTGCGACAGCGCATAAAAAGCTGTTGGTAAACGATGGAGATTGCGGGCTTCCTAAATCAAAACACCAGTCGAATCTTTTTTTTCTAAGGGAAGAAACCAACCCAAAAAGGTAAAATGGATGCCAGGCTTTTCTCTTATTGAAGGTCAATACCTCATCTATAAACGTTTCGCCTTGCAAAAGTTCCGAAAATTTTGCAGAGGTCAGCAAACTGATTTTTACCTTTGGAAACATTTTCCTCAACGTGTGAAGAAAGGGAAGGGCGAAAACCAAATTTCCCAGGCGTGCATCCGCACGTACGACCAAAATCCTCTGCGGCTGCGTAAAAGCAAAAGGTACTGCGGCCAGCTTCACCGCTCGAAAAAATAAACGAAAAATAGCCAGCCCAACTTTTTTTAAAGCTCCTTCAATTCGTTTCATCGGCCCCTATTTTCTCCAGCCGAACGGCGCCTCTTGGCACAACAAAATTTTTCTTTGCGCGGGGGATTTCCACATTTAAGAGGGCTTCCTCAACTTCAAATTTTATCTGTGCATCTTCAGATTTATACAGCAGTGCTACCTGCTCCGGCGATAAGTCTTTCGAGCTTTTATCCAGCGTCACTTCTACCATCAAGGATTTTGTATCCCATCGTACCATTGAAGGCCTTCCCCAGCGGTTAAATATATGCTCTCTTTTCCATCTTCCCAAGCTTTCCTTAACTACCCAGCCGAATTTTTCAGGAATCGGCCGGTTTGCTTCAGTGTCAAAACCGACCAACAATGCCTGGTGGGAAAGTATTCCGAAAATCAAACTATCCAATCCAATTGTTTCTTCTTTTCGAGCCAACAAAAAATCCTCCCAACTTCCCTCGAAATAGTTATTCTCCCTTGGAAAATAAACTAAAAAGCTTCTCCCTAAAACCCATCGTCCCCGTAACGAACCTTTTCCCAAAAAACCGGGCGAAAAGAGCACCATCGTATCTGGCCGCAGATAATAAATCTCCAAAACCCCCTTCATTTTCTGCTTTGGAGCTCGGGCTGAAAAATGAACTAAATACCCCGCGCTGCGCATATCCTCTACTTGCGATTGCCAAGTTTTTTGCTGAAAATAAAATTTTTCTAAAAAAGATTGTCGATTAAGCGCTCCGATGGCGCAAGCCAAAAACAAAAGCCCTGCTGCGCCCAACCGCTTAGCGAAGGAAAATGGCACTTAAAAACTGAACGGCAAAATTGACCATTGGCCCAACCCAAAAACTGATGATTTTAAGAGGGGTCAAGGCATTGAGCATAATTAAAGCCAAAAGCAAAATTGGCCCCATCCGCTCCAGATTGTAGTAAATATGTTCCTGATTGCGGGGCAGAAATCCATACAAAATTTTCGAACCGTCCAACGGCGGGACCGGTATCAAATTAAAAAACGCCAGCGAAAGATTGATGTAAACAAAATAAATCAGAAGCTGACCGGCCGGCTCGTGAAAACTGCCCAGCTCGAAGTAGCTTAGAATGCGAATCACAATCACCGAGAGAGTGGCAATTAT
>CAZSIT010000003.1:22662-161431 GCA_964607165.1 uncultured Ignavibacteria bacterium | reverse complement strand
AGCGGCTGGAATCAAAACATCGCACTCCATTGTTAAAAGGTCTTCATTTGAAATCGGTTTAGCCCCGGGAAAACCGGCCACCGATTTATTGGCAGACTTGTGCACAAAATCTAAAAGCTTTGGTATGTCGAACCCCGCCGGGTTTTGAATTCCTCCGTGCGCATCCGTCACGGCGACGATTTTGGCGCCATCTTTGGCCAGCAAATCGGCGGAAACCGAGCCGACATTTCCAAAACCTTGAATGGCAATGCGCGCTCCTTTCAAATCCAACTTCAAATGTTTAGCCGCATCCCGCACGCAAAAAAGCACGCCTCGGCCGGTTGCTTCCCGGCGCCCGAGCGAACCGCCTAACTCGATAGGCTTGCCGGTGACCACCGAAGTGACGGTGTGCCGCGCATGCATACTAAAGGTGTCCATTATCCAGGCCATGGTTTGCGAATCGGTGTTCACATCCGGCGCAGGAACATCCTTTTCCGGCCCCAGCTCATCCATTAAATCCGCCGTATAGCGCCGGGTCATCCGTTCCAGTTCCCCCCTCGACATTTTCTCCGGATCGCAAACTACACCACCTTTGGCACCACCGAACGGGATGCCGACTACGGCGCATTTCCAGGTCATCCAGGCGGCCAAAGCCTGCACTTCATCGAGGGTAACCTGGGGATGGAAGCGTATTCCTCCTTTTCCTGGTCCGCGCATAATCGAATGCTGAACGCGGTAACCGGTGAACATTTTAAAGCTCCCGTTATCCATCTGAACCGGAAGCTCGACGATTACCGAACGGCGCGGCTGTTTGATTATCTCCAAGTTTTCCGGATTAATGTTCAGCCGGCGAGCCGCTTCGTCGAACTGTTTCATCATATTCTGAAACGAGCTGATGTGCAAATCGTCGCTTTTCAAAGCCCCTTCCAAGTGATGCGTCGACCGGCTTACCGGCTGACTTACTATCGGGCTTTGAGCGGCCTGTTTATCTTTTTTTGTCTTTGGAGACGCCGGGGCTTTTGGGGACATAAAAACGCCAGAGTTTATCTTTTCCGGCGGTTACGCCAATGCGGGCGGATTGGGCTAAGGGGGGCCGTTTTTCTCCACGGTCTTCCACCCAAATCCGCGTGCCGGTCAAATCTAATCCATAAAAATTTTTATCGATGCCAAACGCCTGGCAGATTTTGCCGGGGCCGTTGGTCAAGCCGGAAACCGAACTGGTATCTCGCCGCCTTTTCATTTCCTCCAAACCCTCTTTCGGCTCAACACCGCGAATCAAAACCGCCGCCGGAAACCCTTCCTGCTCGGTGACAAAATTAAGACAGTGATACATCCCGTAAATGAAGTAGATGTACGCGAAACCTCCGAGGCCGTACATAATGTGGTTGCGGTCGGTCAAGCCAGCGTTGGCATGACAGGCGGGGTCATCTTCGCCAACATAAGCTTCTACTTCAACAATTCGACCGGAAAGGATGCGGTTGGGGTGACGAACCACCAAGTATTTACCCAATAGTTCCTTGGCCACCGTCAGAGTGGGCTTTTCGTAGAAGGCCTTGGATAACTTCGCCTTCCACTGCCCCTCCGGACGGGGACGACTGGTCTCGGTTAATGTAAGTATCTCCGCCATCTAATCCCGTGGAAGGCGATAATAAGATATTTTTTTCACAAAGTCAACATCTAAAAACCCCGCTTTTTTAAGGCTGCTTAAATACGACAATTTTGGATTTTTGTCCGATATTAGCTTGACAAAACGCTCAACCTCGCTTAACTTATCCTCCAAGGGAAAGAAAATGATACCGGGAGGCGTCATACGACCAGGCTAAAGTTACTTCGCATTAATATATTAGCAGTTCTTCTCGGGGTGCTGTCACTTTCGACCGCAGCCGCTCAATCCTCCTGCGACCCTAACCGGGCGGATATGAATTGTGATGCCGCAATTTCCGCCGCCGATGTCGTTCTTCTTATCAACAAAGCTTTTTTGGGAACCGGAAGTTTTTGCGACAATCCAGCCATTAAGGGAGATTTGAATTGCGACGGCTTTAGGGACGGCACCGATTGCTGGCTTTTGCTCAATTGCGTTTTCCAATTTGGCAATTTCCCCTGTCCCGGCAGCCGCCCTACGATACCCGCCCCGCAGGATTCAATCATTATGGAGTCGAAAATGATCCGGTCGGACACGGCCGGGAGCCCCGCAATGCTTGTAAGGATTTGGATTACAAACAAGGATACCCTCACGCACATCAGTTTTCCCTATGAAGAAAGGTCTATCTCCGGCGGGGCGTACATTATCGCCTCCAGGCCTCGCACCTTCAATGGAACCGTAATCCGGCTGACTGCAACTTTGGGATCTTTGTTAACAGCCAACTACGGCGGCTACAACAGCTCCAGCCCCGATTCAGTTGTATTGGGGGCATTTGAAGACGGGTTTTTATCCAACATAGAGCCACCCAACTCCACCCGAAAGGCCTTCTGGGACTTAAAGTTTGATTCTATAAATGCTCCGGCCGGCACGGTGGAGTTGGACACCATCCGCATCCTGGACAACACCGTGCATTTCGTAAAAGTCAACGGTACCCGAGTGCCGGTGAACTTTGTAAAAAGCACGATCACGGTCACAAACGTCAAACCGAATTGGGCCCCGATTGGGGAAAAATTTGGAACCGTGGGGCAGCCGCAGGTTTTCAACGTATCCGCCACCGACCCCAACCTGACCATTCCTCTCTTAGCGATTGGCCCCCCGAGCTTGCCTGTGGGGGCCAGTTTTAATGATTTCGGCACCGGCACTGGACAATTCTCCTGGACGCCGGCGGCCTATCAGGTCGGCGTCCACCACGTCGATTTCATTGCCTCTGACGGCTTTTTGGCGGATACACAGTCGGTAACCTTCACCGTACTGGCCGATACGCTGAAATCCCAGAAAAACGGCGCCAACCCGGGCGACCAGTTCGGTTTCGCTATCGCCGGCGGTGGGGACGTGGATGGAGATGGCGTGGCGGATTACATCATCGGCGCGCCGGGGACGGATGTAACCGTGTTTGGCGAAGGCACCGAACTGACCGATGCAGGCTCGGCTTACGTCTTTTCAGGAAAAAATGATACCTTGATTTATCAGGTAAACGGCACGGCGGCTGGCGAACGGGTCGGGGGTTCGGTTGGGCTTTATGGTGACGTTGATTTAGACGGAACTGACGACTTTGTCGTCGGCGCTCCGGGGGCTAACGATTCGGCTGGAAAGGCTATAGTTTACTCTGGTGCTACCGGCCTGCCGTTGTTTACAATAACAGGAAGTAATCCCGGAGAACGAGTAGGCGGGTCGGTGGGCATTTCGGGAGATGTGAACAGCGATGGGCATACAGATTTTATTGTGGGTGCGCCGGGAGTCAATGATTCAGCCGGAGCGGCCTATGTTTATTCAGGCATAGATGGTTCTTTCCTTTATCAAAAAATTGGTTCTACCCCTGGCGACCGGGTAGGTGGCTCGGTTGGAATCTATGGAGTCTATGCCATTATCGGTGCTCCGGGGGCTAACAATTCCACCGGCACGGTCTTTGTCGATTCCGGGGCCACTGGAGTACAGGTATTCCAAAAAAACGGCAGTTCTCCAGGCGATCGGGTAGGTGGCTCGGTGGGGATATATACGGACGACTTTATCGTTGGTGCTCCGGGAGCTAACAGTTCCGCCGGCTCTGCTTTTGTCTATTCTCTTTCGGATGGTTCTTTGAGTTTCCAGGTCAACGGCACCTCCCCCGGCGACCGGGTGGGGGGTTCGGTCGGAATCTCTGCCGATGTCAACCGGGATGGTTTCAACGATTTTATTGTGGGCGCTCCAGGTGTCAACGACTCGGCGGGAGCGGTGTATGTCTATTCCGGTCAAAATGGTTCTTTACTTTTTCAGAAAACCGGTGATTCTACGGGTGAACGGGTAGGCGGGTCGGTCGGCATCTTTGCCAATGACAACGGCAGTGAACCCCGGATTTTATTCGGCGCCCCCGGAGCGGATCCGAGCGGAAATCAGGATGCCGGCTCGGCTTTCATTTTTCAGACTGAAATGAAAGGAGATTTAAACGGCGATAAGCTTTTGACCTCCGCTGACGTGGTGCATCTGCTTAACTGTACCTTCTTAGGCAGTTCGATTGGCGTGGACTGCACCAATTTGAGTGTTGCCGACATCGACTGCAACAGCTTTTTGACCGCCGCAGATGTGGTGAAGGAACTGAATCTGGTTTTCTTGGGCATTCCCTCGAACTGCTCGCTATAAGTCTATCACAATATCGCAACAAAAAAGGGCGGTTGCAAAACCGCCCTTACAAAGCTGAACTATTGCCTACAGAATCGGCAGGAAATTATCAATTTCGTACTGGGAAACGTGCATCCGATAGCGGTCCCATTCAACCTTCTTATTGGCGATAAGATTGTTGAACAAATGGTCGCCCAGGACTTCCCGGACGAGCGCGCTTTTCTCCGCCAGCTCAATCGCTTCCGGGAGCGAAGAAGGAAGCGAGCCTATTTTGCGCCGCTTTAACTCCTTCTCGTCCATTTCGTAAATGTCCTCTTCCACCGGCTCGGGGACGGAATATTTTCCTTCCACTCCCTTCATCCCCGCCGCCAGCATAACTGCAAAGGCCAAATACGGGTTGCAGGCCGGGTCCGGGCAGCGTAGCTCCACACGGGTGGCGTTTTCTTTTCCTGGTTGATACATCGGGACGCGGATTAAAGAGGAACGATTGCGCCGACCCCAGGAAATGTAAACCGGCGCTTCGAAACCGACAACCAACCGTTTGTAGGAGTTCACCCACTGACACAAAATCAAAGTGATTTCGCGAATATGCGTCAAAAGCCCGGCGATGTAACCTCTGGAAAAAGCGGAAAGGTGATATTTATCCTTGGGGTCAAAGAAAAGGTTGCTTTTCCCTTTGAAAAGGGATTGGTGAACATGCATCCCGCTGCCGTTTTCGCCGAAAATCGGCTTGGGCATAAAGGTGGCGTAGACTCCTTCCTGCGCCGCCAATTCTTTGACTACGAGGCGATAAATCATCGCCTGATCCGCCATCGTTAAGGCATCCTGATAGCGCAAATCAATCTCGTGCTGGCTGGGGGCTACTTCGTGATGGGTGCACTCTACCTGAATGCCCATTGCCTCCAAAGCTGTGGCGGTTTTCTTGCGCAAGTTGGTGCCGATGTCAATCGTGCCGTAGCTAAAATAGCCTTCGCGGTCCAAAACCACCGGCTCTTTGGCCGATTTCAAGTAGAAGTACTCGATTTCCGGCCCGCAATTGTAAGTATAGCCCAGCTTTTTAATTTTATCCAGCTGACGGCGGAGGATATAGCGCGGGTCTCCGTCATGCGGGGTGCCGTCCGGATTGAAAACATTACAGAAAAGCATCCCGACTTTCACTCCCCCAATCGGCCAGGGAATCACCCGGAAAGTGGACAAATCGGGCCGGGCTATCAAATCTGATTCTTCAATGCGGACAAACCCTTCGATTGAAGAGCCGTCAAATCCCTGACCCCTTTCCAGAACCCCCTCCATTTCCCGGCGGGTCATATCCATTCCCTTGAGCTGTCCTAAAATGTCGGTAAACCAGAGCCGGACATATTTAACTTCTTGCTTATCCAACTCCTTTAAAAAGTCCGCGGCCGTCATTCTCTTTTCTCCCCTCAAATCCTTTTCTCGAACCCCTCGAATTATTTTTTCTGCCTCAAGCACCTCGTTTTGTTTTTTCATAATGCGCAAAATGTATAATTCCTGTCAAACTTGTCAACTGAAAGTTGACTCGAAAATAAAAAGAGGTTAAAGTCATACTTTAACCTCTTCGCTGTATGGATAACTTTGGCCTATTTCTTCTCTGCCTGTTTTAAAAAGGGAGTAAGCAGGTCGATCGGCAAAGGAAAAACGATGGTGGAGTTTTTGTCTGCTCCAATTTCCACCAGCGTGGACAAAAACCGCAGGGTAATGGCCGCGGGTTCCTTCCCGATAATGGCTGCCGCCTCGGCCAGCTTGTAGGAAGCTTGCAGTTCCCCTTCGGCGTGGATGACTTTGGCGCGGCGTTCCCGTTCCGCTTCCGCCTGCCGCGCGATGGCCCGTTGCATTTCCTGCGGCAAATCGACGTTCTTAACTTCTACCACTGAAACTTTGATTCCCCAGGGCTCGGTCTGGGCGTCGATGATTTTCGTGAGCTCCTGGTTGATTTTTTCCCGATTCGACAGCAAATCATCCAGTTCCGCCTGGCCCAAAACCGAGCGCAAGGTGGTCTGTGAAATTTGCGAGGTGGCGTAGAGAAAATCTTCCACCTGCACCACCGCCTTGGATGGGTCCATCACCCGGAAATAGATTACCGCGTTCACTTTCACGGTAACGTTGTCGCGGGTGATTACGTCTTGCGACGGGACGTCCATCGTCACCGTGCGCAAAGATATTTTCACCATTTTGTCGACAATCGGAATCAAAAGAATCAACCCCGGCCCCTTGGAGCCGATTAAACGGCCGAGCCGGAAAATGATTCCCCGCTCATATTCCCGCAGAATGCGGATGGCGTTGAACAGAATGAAAAGTCCGATAAGAACAAGGACCATAGCGCTGGTGCTAAACGGCAGCATTTTCCCTCCTCGAATGGTTTGTCATTTTAAAACGTCCATGCTTACTTTTCCCTGGAAACTAAAAGGGTCAGATTCTCGACGCCGACCACTTTCACTTTTTCGTTGGGGCTCACCTTTTCCAGACCTCCTTCTTTGGCGGCGGGAGCCAGCCGTGCCCGCCAGATTTCTCCGGCCACTTTCACCAGCCCTTCCGGCGCCAACGGTTCAGCCGCCACAGCTATTTGGCCAATCATTCCCTCCAGACCGGTGGTTGCCCGCAATTTCTGAGCGCGCAGGCCAGCGCCAACCGCGAAAATAAAGAAAGCGGCAGTGGCGCCAACCGTGGAAATAATAACGGAAAGCGAAATTTTCATATAGGGCGCGGAGGAATTGATGAGCATAATCGAGCCCAAGAACATCGCCACGATGCCGCCGGTGGTCAAAGCGCCATGTGTCGGGAACTTGATGTCCAGAATGAAAAGCAGCATCGCCAAGAGAATGAGCAAAACGCCGGCAAAGTTTATCGGCAAGGCCTGAAAAGCAAAGAAAGCCAGAATCAAACAGATGCCGCCAATAACGCCCGGCAAGACCGTGCCGGGATTGGAAAACTCAAAGTAGAGCCCCAAAAGTCCGATGGTCATCAGAACATAGGCGATAGTTGGATCTACGATAACTTCCAGAATCCGGTCAAAGGCGTTGATTCGAATATGAACGATTTGGGCATCCTTGGTTTTTAAAATCCGTTCCCCCAGCGGAAGCCGCACTTTTCGGCCGTCTATTTTTTCCAAAAGCTGCGGAAGATTATCCGCCACCAAGTCGATGACGTGAAGCTTTAAGGCCTCGTATTCCGGAATGGAGACTGATTTCCGCACCGCCTGTTCGGCCCAGTCGGCGTTACGCCCACGCTTGACGGCAGCGGACCGGACGTTGGCCACGGCGTCGTTGGTAACTTTTTCCGACATTGTGGAGTCCATTTTGCCGCCGCCTCCTTCCACCGGATGAGCAGCGCCGATGCTGGTGCCGGAGGCCATTGCGGCAATATGGGCGGCGTAGGTGATGAACATCCCGGCCGAAGCGGCCCGCGCGCCGGAAGGGGCAACGTAAACTACAACCGGAATGTCCGCATTCAACAGAATAGAATTTATTTTCCACGTGGAAGCCACCAGCCCGCCGGGCGTGTTGAGCTGAATGACCAGCGCTTCCGCACCATCATCGGTTGCTCTCTCCACTGCCCGTTGAATAAGTTTGACAGTAATTGGCGTGATGGCCGATTCGATCGTCAAAACCTCAACCGTGCGTTCTTGTGCCAAAACCAAAGAGCTAAAAAGTAGGGCAGTAAATATGGCTAAACGCAAAGTTTTTTGCATAAGCATCACCGTTTTCAAGCTAACACCCAACTTGGGGTTTGTCAATTATTACCCCAGTTGAGCAGAAGCGGCAGAATAGACGACTTCTCCTCCGACTACTGTAGCCAAAGCTTCCAATGAAGAAAGTTTTTCGGGAGCAATCTTGAAAGGGTCTTCGGAAAGCACCACAAAATCCGCCAATTTGCCAACCGAAAGCGTTCCTCGACGCTTCTCATCGCCCGAAAGAACAGCTGGATTGACTGTGTAGGCTCGAATCGCCTCGCTAACAGAGATTTTTTGCTCGGGAAACCAACTTTTCTCTTCGCTCGGCTTCTTACGACAAACCGCCGCATAAATCCCGGCCAAGGGTTCAAGCGGCTCAATTGGGGCGTCAGAGCCAAAGGCAAGTAAAGCGCCACTTTTCAAAAGTGACCGCCAGGGATAAGCGTTCTGACAGCGCGCACCCCAGTATTTATCCGCTATTTGTCTATCCGAGGTAGCGTGGACCGGCTGCATCGAGGCGGCCACGCGATATTTTCTAAACTTGGGCAAGTCTTCATTGCGCAAAAGTTGAATATGCTCAATCCGCTGCCGCAGTTTCCCGTTATGAATGGGCAGAGC
Organism: uncultured Ignavibacteria bacterium; assembly: GCA_964607165.1. Taxonomy (GTDB): domain Bacteria; phylum Zixibacteria; class MSB-5A5; order DSPP01; family DSPP01; genus DSPP01. Next base: position 152,909 of record CAZSIT010000003.1, on the reverse strand, counting down.
TTTTCCAAAACTTTCAAGGGCGTAAGATGCTGCTTTATCTCCGATGGCATGAATGGCGCAGGCCAATCCGGCTTCCGCCGCTTTCTTGACCTGTTTTTGAAGATGCTCCTGCGAGGCGACTTCCACGCCGGTATTGGAGCTTCCTGCGTACGGCTCAAAAAGTAAAGCGGTTTGGGAGCCAAGCGTACCATCGGCAAAAATTTTCACCCCGCCAATTTTGAAAAAATCGTTGCCGAAACCGGACTGCAGACCTAACTCCATAGCCCACTCGAGCCGTTTTTCGGGTATATACATCAAGACGCGAAGTTTAAGTTTTTCCTCTCGCGTCATCCATTCAAGCAAGGCAAACGATTTTTCAAAACCAGGGTCTGGCAAAGCATGCACACCGGTGACACCGTTTTTCCAAGCTTCTTTCTGTGCCGACCGGACAATCTTTTCCATATTCGGTTTTTTTTGCTCGTGGTCGAGATACTCGTAAACCAAGTGGCAGGCGGTTTCCAAAAGATAGCCGGTCGGCTTTTGTGAATTCTCATAGCGTACCATGCGACCGCCGGCCGGGTCGGAAGTCGAAGAACAAATGCCGACTTCTGTTAGAGCGGCTGAATTGAGCCAAAGGCAATGCTCATCTTTGCTTGTAAGTATTATTGGAATATCTTGGCAAACGGCATCCAGGGCCTTTTTATCAACCATTTCCCCTGCCGGCCAAAGGTTTTTGTCAAAACCGCGGCCAAAGAGCCATCCTCCCTTTGGAATCCTTTTTTTAAAAGCTGCTACCTTTTTTTGAATCTCTGAAACCGAAAGGGCATTGTCCAAAGCCAAACGGGAACGGGTCTCGGCCCAGTAAACCAAATGGACGTGGCAATCCACCAAACCGGGAATAACGGCATGGCCTTTCAAATCGAAAATTTCATCCCCCCGCCTCTTAAGCTTTTTAGCATCTCCCGATTTCCCAGCAAAAATGATTTTGCCGCCTTCGACGATTAACGCCTGAACTTTAGGCAGCCGGCGGTCGAGAGTGTAAACGTTGCCGTTGACAAATACGGTTTTCATTCCGCCAGCACTCTTTCATCTCCCACCCGGCGGGTAATGCCCAGGGAATCCATTTTTTCAAGAAGGGGAATTACAAATTTGCGGGAGGCGCCCAAAAAATCGCGCACCCGACCGGCTGAGGCTTTACCTTCCGCACTTATTAATTCTTTAATCTGTCCGGTAATTGCGTCAAAATCATCTTTGGGCAGAAAAAAGTCGCTGGAGACCTCGACCATCTGGCCGGAATGTAGCAGAAAATGCAGAACTTCATTTTCCTCTTCGGAATTTACAACTCCACCATTTGCGCCTTCTTTTTGACGGGCAAAAGTCAACCGTTCCAAAAGACTTCGGGCGATATTTTTTTGGAAATCGGTTAAGCCGGACGCAAATTTAAGCTCGGAAATAAAGGGACCCTGTTTTTTATAGCCCCCTTTAGAAACTAAAAAATCACAAACTAACAAACCCTCTTCTTCTGAAACTTTCATAAGTTGACCCGTTTCGGCCACTCGCAGGCCGGGGCGGTGAGGAAAGCGTTGGTGATAATTGGCGACTTCTTTTTTCAAACGAGAAAGTTTTTCTTCCAAGACTTCTTGAGCAACCAATTTTTCCCCCAACTTTTCCAGCTGGCCTTCTGCTTGCAAGTCCTCCAAAGCTTTTTGCAATTCAGTGGTGCTGAAAAAGTGAGCCAGTTCTAGCTCGGAAGATGTAAGCGAAAAAGCTTGGGATAGGCGATAAGTAATCCAAGCTGCAGGAATCTCATCAAGGAGCGTGGCTAATCGATGCTCCACCTCTTTTCGCGCCGGCAAAGAAAAGAAAGGGTCGTAAACCTTGCCGCCTCCCAAGGTTAAAGCGGGAGAAGGCAAGCGGACGATGAAACGGTCAAGAGAATAGGCGCAAATCGGTTCTGAAAAGCGGAAAATGACCCAATCTTCCTGCCCGGGAGCTATTTCTTTTTTATCAAATAAGGAAACGTATCCCAAAACTTCCTGCGTGCCCAAGATGAAAAGATATTTCTGGCCATCTTTTAGACCAAAACGGGAATGGGGCAAAACTTTTACACGAGTAGCGATACGAGAAGTTAGAACCTCGGCATTGGGGCGAACCAGAACATTGCCTCGCGAAAGATTTTCTTTCTCAACATCAGCCAAATTCAGAGCCAGGCGGCTGCCCGGCTGGCCTATTTCTATTTCTTTTTTATGTGTCTGCAAGGTGCGAATGCGGGCTTCCTTTTTCTGGGGCAAAATTTCTACTCTTTCACCGCGGCGGAAACTGCCGCCCGTCAGGGTACCGGTAACCACAGTTCCCTTGCCGGTAAGAGTGAAAACACGGTCGACGAATAATCGTGGTTTATCCGTATCGTGACGAGAAGAAATAGATTTGAGCACCCTCCCAATTTCAGCTTTTAGTTCTGGAATCCCGGCTCCTTCAGCGGCCAGTGTTCGAATAATCGGGGCTTTTGCCAGAAAAGTTCCGGCCAGCTTGGAGCGAATATCCTGCTCAACCAGCTCCGCCCAGTCGGGTGTGGCAAAATCGGTTTTGGTCAGAACTATGATACCGGCTGAAACCCCAAGGAACTCTAAAATTTCGAGATGCTCTTGAGACTGCGGCATCCAGCCATCGTCGGCAGCGACCACAAACAAAACGGCGTCGATGCCACCGGCGCCTGCTATCATATTTTTGACGAAGCGTTCGTGGCCGGGGACATCGACGATGCCGACTTCGCCTACTTCCGGCAGCGAAAACCAGGCGAAGCCCAAATCGATGGTCATTCCGCGTTCTTTTTCCTCCGGCAGACGGTCTGGGTTTATGCCCGAAAGCGCGGTAACAAGAGTGGATTTGCCGTGGTCAACGTGGCCGGCGGTGCCAAGGACGAACATTAGAGTACAGATTTGAGAATAGAGACCAAAACATCATCATCATCTGGAAAAACGGCTCGCAAATCGAGGATGAAACGGTCTTTAGTGATTTTGCCAATCACCGGCGGCGTGGCTGCGCGAAGCTTTTCTTCCCAAATAGCAGCCGAATAAATTTCCGGCAGGGTCACTCCCCAGGACAGCAACATCTCCTCGGGCAAAGCACCTCCGCCCACTTGACTTTCTGTGGGGATGGCTTCGATTCCTTCCTTCTTGAAAATCTCCGCTAATTTTTTGGTTCGTTTTTCCAAGTCATTCAATGATGCTGCGAGCAGTCGATAGGCAGGCAGTTCTATAGTTTCTTCCCGGTTCAAGTAATACTTTAAGGCTTCCGCCAATAAGAAAAATTGCAGCTTATCTACCCGCAAGGCTCGGAAAAGCGGGGAGCGTTTCAACCGGTTGACAACCTCTTTTTTACCGACAGCTATACCTGCCTGCGGCCCGGCCAAAAGTTTGTCTCCCGAAAAAGTGACCAAATCGCAACCGCCCTCCAGGGCGGAAGAAACCAAAGGCTCGCGCGGCAAGCCAAACCGTTCGGTAGGAACGAATGCTCCCGAACCCAAGTCTTCAACAAAAAGAATATTCTTCTTTCGAGCAATAGCCGCCAAATCAGCAGGCGATACCGATTCGACAAAGCCAATTTGTTTGAAATTGGAGGTGTGGACTTTCAGAATCAGAGCAGTTTTTTCGTTGATAGCCTTTTCATAATCTGCCAAAACCGTGCAGTTAGTCGTGCCTACTTCTTTGAGAATGGCGCCGGATTCTCCGAGAATTTCCGGGATTTTGAAGCCGCCTCCGATTTGCACCAGTTCGCCGCGGGAAATTACCACTTCGCGTCCCTTGGCCAGAACGGAAAGAGACAAATATAAAGCAGAAGCGTTGTTGTTTACCACTAAGGCCGCTTCTGCGCCGGAAAGCAGGCATAAAAGCTCTTCAACAAATGCCCCCCGCCCTCCCCTCTCCCCCGTTGCCAAATCGAGCTCCAAGTTGACGTAGCCGGAAAGCAACCCCGCGGCTTTCTCCAAAGAAGAGCGGGATAACGGAGCGCGTCCCAAATTGGTGTACAGGATGACGCCGGTGGCGTTGATGACTTTGGTAAGGGAGCGGCGTTCCTTTTCTCTTAGACGAACAATGGCGGCCTCAATCAAATCTGTTTCTTCAAAACTTTCCCCTCTTTTCACTTTTTCGCGGAAATCGGCGACCACAGCGCGTATGGTTTCCACCACCAGTGGGCGGGAAAGGGATTGGACAAAAGGAGCGAAGGCCGGATTTTCGGTTAGTTTTTCGATGCTCGGGAGAACGGAAAGTTTGGTCATATTTTAGCGGAAGGGGTGGGAATCGAACCCACCGCACCGGCTTTAAACCGCCGCCAGCGGATTTGAAGTCCGCGAGGACCACCAGATCCCATCCGCTTCCGGGGGTTAATATAGTGGAAAGGTTTTCAATTTGAAACCGATGTGGTTGGTTGAAAAAGCGCAGCCACGGGGGGCTGCCCCTACGAAAATGAAAAAGGGCGAACACGAGGTTCGCCCCTACGGAAAACACAAAAACCAACTAAATCGATTTTACGGTCAGTTTCATTGGATCTTCCACTTCGGTGATTTCTTTGGTGTAAAAAGCCTCCCCGTAGCGTTTGCCGATTTTGTAGCCGAGGGCCCGCGCTTGAACGTCCATAAACTGGAAGATATTCCGGGCAGGGGGAAAAATTTCCTTTGCTTCTGGAGTTTCGTCAAACTGCGATTGATAGCAGGCCACCGCTTTTGCCTTTCTCTCAAACTGGTTGGTGATATCGACGATGAAAGAGTGCCGGAGGTCGAAAAAAGAGGTCGAATAGATGATTTTAAACGGCCGGTGCGGCTCCCCCGGAATGGACATCTTTTTAAGCCCGGAAAAAAAGGCGGCATCCCAGGAGATTTTGGGGCACATCGCATGGTCGGGATGGCGCTGTTCCCAGTAAGGTAAAATCAAAAGATGGGGTTTGTATTTGCGTATAACTTCCGCCACTTTCAGCTTGTTTTCGCGGGTCGGTTCCAGGCCGGAATCAGGCATTTTTAAGTTTTCGCGCACGGCAATACCCATCACCTTGGCGGCGGCTTCCGCTTCTTTCGCCCGGTCAATCTCCGTCCCTTTAGTCCCCATCTCCCCCTGGGTGAAATCGACAATGCCGACTTTGTAGCCCAAATCGACCAGCTTGATAACCGTGCCGCCGCAGGTGATTTCGATGTCGTCGCGGTGCGCCGCTAAAACTAAAACGTCCAATTTATCAGCCATTTTTCCCTTTCTTTTCATAGGGTGCGTCTTTTTCATTGCTGCAAAATCTTTTCGTAATACGCCTCGTAGCGGGGGATTATTTTTTCGGAATCGAAAAGTTCTACGGCACTCTGGCGGGCTTTGCTTTTGAAAAGCGCTCCGTTCGGGCCGGAAAGAATTTCGATTGCCCGTGCCGCCATTCCCTCCACGTCGCCGACTTCGCAAAGAAAGCCGTTTTCCCCTGATTTGACCACCTCCGGCAGCCCGCCGACCCGGGTGGCAATAGCGGGGACGCCGGAAGACATCGCTTCCAGAGCCGCCAGGCCGAAACCTTCCTGCTCACTGGGCAATAGAAACAGGTCGCCCAAACACAAAAGATTTTCCACGTATTCCTGCTGGCCTAAAAAAAGAACCTGCTTTTCCAGCCGATACTCTTCAACCAGACTCTGGGCACGGGCGCTCTCCGGGCCGTCCCCTATCAGAAGAAGCCGTGCCGGAATTTTGGCAAGGATGCGGCGGAAAACCTCGATAACGTCCCCAATCCGCTTGACCGGGCGGAAATTGGAAAGATGGATGATGATTTTCTCTTCCGGGAGGGCAAAATGGTTGCGCTGGCAGACCGGATTGCTGGTTGAAAAGCGGTTGGTATCGACGAAATTTGGAATCACCTCAATCGGCCGGGTGATGACAAACTCCTCTTTCGTTTTGCGGGCCAAAAAATTGGAGATGGCGGTGATGCCGTCGGAAGCCATAATGGAAAAGCGGGTGACGTCGAAAAAGGACTGGTCAATTCCGACCAGGGTAATGTCGGTGCCGTGCAGGGTGGTGATAATTTTGGGGAGCTGGGTGGCCATAATCTGCTTGGCCAGAAAAGCGGAAGCGGCGTGGGGGATGGCGTAATGGACGTGGACGACATCCAACTTCCACTTTTCGGCCACCGAGGCGATCTTAGCCGCCAAGGTCAACGTGTAGGGCGGGTGCTTAAAGAGGGGGTAATTGGTAACCTCCACCTCGTGATAAAAAAGGTTTTCGTAGTAACCGGAAAGCCGGAAAGGCCGGGCATAGCTCAAAAAGTGTACCTCGTGCCCCCGCTTGGCCAAACTTATTCCGAGTTCGCTGGCCACAGCTCCGGAACCGCCGGGAACGGGATAGCAGACGATGCCGATTTTCACAGGGAAATCACCTGATGATCTACGTTTTCAAAATTGATTTGCTCGCGAACCCTCGGAAGGATATCAAATCCATATTTCACCAGAAAATAGGTGGCATTCAATTTCCGTTCCTGCAACTCTCCTTCGGGAAACAAAAAATCTTTCGTTCGAAAAATCTGCTCCCGCAGAGTTTCGTTTTTCCGTTTGGCGGCCGCCACCCCTTTTTTCTCCAGGTTTTGAATTTCCAAATCGAATTTGGCTTTGACCTGGTCGGCCGTTCTCTCCAAAGTCGGGTCTAAACTGGACAATTCTCGCTTTAGGGCATCGATGGCCTCTTTGACCGATTGCCGGGCGAACGTTACTTTTGTCTCCAGTTCTTTCCCTTCCGTTGCGCGTATTAGACGGCCCAAAAGAACCTCCGGGTCACCGGTAAAATCCAAAAGGGAAAGGTTATATTTTTCCAGAACCCTTTTGGCGCGGCTTTCGAGTAACGTTACACTTTTGCGCGGATAGACGACCGGAAAGGGGAGTTTATGCAGCTCGAAAAGCGGCCCGGTTTGTGCGAAGTAAGCCACTTCCGACGGCCCCAGGACAACGGAGACAACAGGGAAAAGAAAGCTTTGAAAAACGGGGCGCAACAGAACATTGGGAGAAAAACTTCCCGGCTCATTGCGGATCGTTTTTTCTATTTCGGAAGATGTAAAACGCTCGCTATCTTCCGCTACAAAACTTCCCTCTCCTTTGCGCAAAGCCTGTCTTTTGACTGGTTGATAAAAAAGATTCACTAAATCCTGGCTCTTGTGCACCTGAACGTGATAGCCGGAGGCCAAAAGCTGCTCATTAACTGCGGCAACTTTAGACTGGGAAGTCCCATCCAGACCAATTTCATCAATAAAGAATGAAACGGCTAATTCTTTTAGCCGAGAGTCATTGGGATTGACGAATACGAGACCGGAATCTCCCAAAAACCGGTTCATCCGGACAGCGAAAGCTTCTGGAAAGCTTTTTCCCACCGCATAGTCGGTCGAAAGAGCATTGGCTATCTCGGACTTGAATTCGGTAGGACTAAAAGCCTCGTCCCAGCTTTTCAAAACGCTGGTGATGGAATTATCAAAACGAACCCGCCCCATCGGCTCGCCGGATGGAAGTTGAGCCGGAACATACTGGAGTTTTTGCAAGCGATTGTTTTTATCAATGACGAAAATATGGTCAACTTCAGCAAAGTCGTGGTCGTCGGCAGCCATCCAGAAAAAAGGAACAACCGGCAGCCCCAAATCCCTTTCCAGCTTTTGCGCCAGATGTAAAACCGTCCAAGCCTTGTACAGAGTAAAAATCGGCCCGCCGAAAAGACCGCCTTGTTGTCCGGTGAAAACAGCCATGGCATTTGGTTGAGCAAATCGCTCGAGGTTTTCGAAGGTTTTTGCTGAACTGCTGAAGGAACGGTTTTGCTCGGTCAGAATGGAAATCAACTTCTCCCGTTCATACGAACGGGACAGAACACCCTTTGAAGCGGAAGCAAAGCTTTCCTTTCGGCGAAAATCCGAGCCCAAAAACGGAGCGGTTTTAGAAAAATCATAGAGAAAATCTCTATATAGCCGGGTGGTCGAAGGGAAATGCTGAAATCCGATTTCGGTCATTTAACTTTTCTCCGGGATCGATTAATCGCTGTATTGAATAAGTGAAATAAACAAATTAAATTTTGTATTTTTCCACCTCGTTCAAAAGAGTATCGATATCGAGACGGTCTTTTTCTTCCAAAATGACCCGTTTGAAGCGAATCACCCGGTCCTGGTCAATCACCAAAAAGGTCGGATACGGTGCCGGGCGCTCGGACTTTGAACGTAACAAACCGTAAAGCTTTACCGTAGCCAAATCAGCATCCACTAAAAGGGGAAAAGTGAACTCCTCGATTTTCGCAAGACGAGCCGTCATTGCCGGCGATTCGGATGAAACGGCGGCAAACTGCCCTCCCCTTTTGCCGAACTCCGGTAAAACTTTTTGGATTTTTTTCAGCATCGCCACGCAAGGAGAGGACCAGCAACCACCATAAAAATTCAAAACCAATGGTCCTTTGACTATCTCCTTTTTTAGATTAAACCGCCCTCCCGGCACGCTTTCCAGGTCAAACTCCGGCGCCATAAAACCGGGCTGGACAATGTTCACGTTATTGGGAATGTTTAATGCCATTGTTTTACCTCCAACCACAATCATCAAAATTTTGTTCCTCTCTAAAAAACCGGCTCTTCTGGAACCTGTTTTTCCAGTTCATCCACGGTCAAATGTTCCCGCACCATAAAATAACCTCCTAAAACCACCGCTGGCAATAGGTCGAAGAAATGCAAAATGATTCCAAAGGTGAGCGCCTCTTCCTTGGAGATTCCGAAAAGGCCCAGCGAAAAGATGGTGGCCAGTTGGAAAATGCCCAGATTGCCGGGCGTTACCGGAATCATTATCGCCACCGTGTTAACTATCATAATCAGCACCGCGGCGTACGGCGGCAGGGAAAGACCAAAGGCGAAATTCAGGCTGTAAATCACTCCCGCCTGGCAGGTCCAGGAAAGCACTGAAAAAAAGAGAACGGTCAAGAGGTACTTGGCTTTTTTCAAGCTGCTCAAGCCGTCCCGGAAGGATGAAAACAGGCGGGAAAGCTTGAAGTGAATTTTGGGCGGCAGCCATTTTTCCAGTTTTTCCGGCAGACCAAAAAACCACTTCCGGTGCAAAAGCGAAAGGTAAAACAGAGTAAAGAAAAACAGGATCGCCCCGAAAACGATGGATTCGATGCGCACAAACGATTCCGGAAAGCGAAAGATGAACGAGACGGCGTACATAAAAACGATTAGAGAAAAGGCGTCGAACAGCACTTCCAGAAAGATGGTGGAAAAGGCGAAGGTCTTAGACACCCGCGCCCGCTTTGCCAAAAGCCACAAACGAATGGCAACGCCGGCCAGAAACGGCAAAAGAAAATTGGACAGAACGCCTATGGCATAGACCGAAAGAACTTTTTTGAACGTTACCGGCTGATGGGCGGCGATGATGCCCCGCCAACGGGCCGAACGGACCAAAGGGATTAAAAATTCAAATCCCAAAACCAAAAGAAGATATTGGGGCTTCATTTTCCCCACCGTCCGCCAGACCGTGGGGAGATGAATATCCCGCAGAACGATAACCAGAAGAATTATTACAATAAAGGGCGCCCAGAACTTTTGGTATTTCCGAGCTTTTTCCCAAAAAGACATTTAGGGGATAATAGCTCGCCGCCGAGCAGGTGTCAAAGCTCCGGCCGCCTTACGCCTACCTTCAACGGTGCCACCAAAAGTGTCACCTTCAGCTGCGGCTCTACTCCTATTGGGCCTTCTGCAAAGCCCTCACCAGCCACCGCCCGCCCGATAAAAGCAAAAGGAGCAAGCCAAAAGTCGCCACTAAAGTCGAACCGGTGGGCAAGTCTAATTTATAAGAAAAGAAAAGTCCAAAATATGAGGCCAACGAAGCGAACGCCAGCCCAATCCAGAAACGCTTCCAGAAATGCTCCGCCACCAAAAGAGCTCCTACTGCGGGGACAATCAAATAAGTGAAAACCAATAGAACCCCTGCCGTGCGAATGGCTAAAGCGATGCACAAACCGAGCGTAATGTAGAAAAGCAGGTTCCATAGTCCCTTCTTTGCTTCCCCCTTGCCTTCTTCGAAGGAAAGAGCTACAAACCGGCGGTAGAAAATCAGGTGAAACAAAAGCACCGCCAGCAATACGGCGGCCATCGATTTTAACTGTCCGGCATCGGAGGCCAGAATGTTGCCAAAAAAGATTTTCAAAACGTCTGCCTCACCGTGGGGCGACTGGGACACGATAAGAATCGAAAGCGCCGAAGAAACGGCATAGACGATTCCCATCACCGCTTCCTGCGGAATTTTGCTTTTTCGTTCCGGGAAGGACAAAAGCCCGGCCCCGGCCAACGTGAAGGCCAAAGAAAAAAGGGTCGGCTCCTTGTCCAAAAGCACGGCCACGGCTACGCCGACGGCGGAAATCTGGGCAATGGCTAAATCAACAAAAACGATTCGACGCCGAACGACGTGCAGTCCGAAATACGGCAGAACCAAAGCCAAAACCAAACACCCTAAAAGGGCTTGAAAAAGAAAGGGTAATCGGAATATGTCGGTCATTTCGATATCTCCTTTAATGCTTCCGCGAGAAGGTTTACGTCGTAATCAAACATCGCAATGTAGTCATCCGTTCCTTTGAATGCCCCCACCGAAGAAGCCAAAGCCAAAACCTTGGCACCGGTTTGCCGGGCCACCAGGTTGGGGTCTTTGTCCGAAAAATACGGCTCCATCAGAATAAACTTAATTTTTTCACGCTTCATCTGTTCAATTAGTTCGTTCAGATGGGACGGAGATGGAGGAATCCCCGGCTTGGGCTCCAAATATCCAGCCCGCACCAGACCGAAGCGTTCGGTAAAGTAAGGCCAGCTGTTGTGATAGGTAATCACTTTCGTGCCGGCGTACGGCTTCAACTTTGCCTCCCATATTGTCAAAGCGGAGTCCAGTTTTTTCCCGTAAGCCGCTCGGTTGGCCTCGTAAAAAGAAGCGTTAGGCGGGTCGGTGCGTGCCAGAGCAGCGGCCACCGAATCGAGGATGATTTTGCCGTTGGCCGGGTCGAGCCAGATGTGCGGATTGCCAAAGGGATGAATGTCCCCCATCGAACGGTCCACGCTGGTCGGAATTTCCAAAAGCGGCACGCCCCGCGAGCAGTCCACGACCTTTAACTTGGAATTGCGCGCCCCGATTACCAAAGGGTCCAGCCAGAGTTCCAGACCCAAACCCATTTTGAACAGCAAATCGGCCGACTGGATTTTTAAAATAAAGGAGGGCCTGGGGTCCACGAAGTGCGGGTCCTGATACCCTTTGCCGATGGAGGTAACTTCAACCCGGTCGCCGCCGACGGCCGAAACCAAAGCGGCCAAATCCGGCAGGGTGGTAACTACTTTCACCTTCGCCCAAGCAACCGAGGCCAAGGTTAGCGAAAGAATCAAATTGAAAATTATCTTTTTCATTTTGTCCTCCTAAAAGACGTGGGCGCCGTGGGCGCCGATGGAAAAGTTGGCCTGGAGCAGAATTTCGTTTACGCCGGCTGCCCCCGCGTTGTCGTCCGTCCGGCGGTATTGCAAGCGAAACCGGGAAAACTCGCTGGGCGTAAAGGTAACCATTCCGGAATAGGCAAGTTGGTGATAGATTTTTCCGGGCGCCAAAGCGTTGTTTTCCGGCTCCTGGGCAAAATCAAGGCGGGCTCCCCAATACCATCGCCGCCCGGTCTGGTACTGCAGAAAGGAATAAAACCCCCGGGCAATCAGGTTTGGCCCCTGGTTGAAAGGGCGCCGATAGAAAAATTCGTTCCGCCAGAGAAGAGAATGGTAAAGCCCCTGAATCAGAGGTTTGTGACGGAAGGTCAGGTCGGCTCCTGCGATTAGATTCCGGGTAAAATCCGGCTCCGCACCGTAGCCGTGGGCTGCCGAAGCGCCGATTTCCAGGTTGGAGGCCTCTCCCAAATCCCAGAACCCTTTCAGATGGCCAACAAAAAGCGGCTTTTTAAAAGCGCCGGAGCCGAAGGCCGTCTCGTTATCCCCAGAGAAGGCCTCGGCGGTCGCCTCCAAGAAAAAGGGAACCGGTAAAGTCCGCGAAACAGACATCCCCACCTCCACTAAACCTTCCGGGCCGAAATATTGGACAACCGGCAAAGGCCGGTCGGTATACGGAACAAGGTGTGTATGCTGAGTGTTAACCTTTCCGAAATTTGCCCTCATTTTGCCGATTTTGGCACCAAACCGACCGGGGAGCTTCAACAGGGTCAAATACCCCTCCTCAATTTCTACCGCTTCTGGCGTGATTGAAAGAAAGACATCTGCCCGCGAATACGGGTCAACGTTGGACTGAAAGCTCGCTTCCACTTCGTCCAGGTCGAAGCGTCCCTTTTGCTCGGCGTCGAAATTGTAGCCGCCCAGAAAGTTGCTGATAACGGAAATATCTGGGTTTAACGCCTTGCTTGCGCCGGGCTGGGCCTGCTGCGCCGGAGCCAACTCAAGCAGCCCAAAAAATAGTATTGCAAAAAACAAAATCTTTTTAAACATATTCTCCTCCTTTCCAAATTCCAACGACTCGGATTTTCACAAGCAACAAACGCCACAAACCAAGAGCTATGCAGGGTTGTTGCTAAAACTATGAAAGCAGAAACTGCTTACTGAAAATTTAGAGAAGTGTCGGCGGAGCCCGGCCAGGAGAAACTACAAAGACAACCGAAGTTAACGGCCGAAAAACCGAAAACAGAAAATAGGCGAGGAAGACAAAAAACGGAAGAACAAAGATGGATAGGATAATGGCGGAAGCTGAAGTATAATGAACGCAAAGCGGGCAATCGGGCGGGTGCTCTTTGCCAAAGGTTTCCAAAAATAAGGGGTGCAGAAAGACCAGCGCCAAAAATAAAATCCAGCCAGCCAGAACCCAGCGCGCTTTACCTTGCAATCGCTTCTCCATACTCACTCTTACGCACAATTTAACCTAAAGTTTGAAATTTTGCAAGCTGTCGGCAGAAGAACTTCCTACCTCCTCAAATTTTTGTTGTTCCAAGCTAAAGAAAACCAAGCAAATAGACGAAAAATAAATAGAGATGGAAGATTTGACGCAGAAAAACCTGAACGCCCGGTTGCAGAAAAACAACCTTTCCATTCTGGAAGCGCGCGACGGGCTTTTGGAAAGTTTCTGTTTGACCAATCGCACCATAATGGAGAATGGCAAGGCGGTTGTAAGACACGACTCCAAAGTATGCGAGCTGGACCGTATGACCGCGGCTCTGGTAAAGGCCACCTTCCGCGAAATCGGCGCCGACTACCATATGCCAACCCTGGAGAATCTTTTTAAGGTTCGCGAAACTCTGGAAGGAAAACTAAAGTTTGGAGAGCGCCCGTTCGAAATCTGCCGCCGTCACCAGGCCACCTGTCAGCAGCTTTTGGAAAAAGCTTCCATTCCCACCTATTCCGTCACCGAGAAACAATAACTACAGTTCACCCGACAAACGAACGTAGACCATTCCATCCTTCAATTTCGCCTTTTCACTCCATCCAAAAGCGAGAATCAAACGACCGCTACCGGCCGAAATCCCCAGGCCTCTGGACAGTTTAAATCTATTGGAAGCTAAAACTCCGGGTAAGTTTTTGGCAACCGACAAGTACCCATAGTCAAAAAATCCGAACAAAAAATTGTCGGTACCAAAATAAAACCGGGGCTCTGCCCGTCCAAGCAAGTAACGAGTGGCCACCAAGCTTTCATCGGGATAGCCGCGCAAGGTGCCAAACCCTCCCAAATAGAACAAATCTGAAGGGGTAAAAAGAAAAGAAGGAATAAAAAGCGCCTTTCCTTTTCCCTCCAGATACAGCCTCCAACTTCCCGAAAGCTTCACGGCCCCGGCCGCTTGCAATTCCAACCTTGCGGGCATCCCGCTTTTTGGTCCGATAGGAGAAAAAACCTTTTTTTGAGCAATCCGGCCGCCAGCGCTCAAAAATAGCCCTTCGGAAGCTAAAGAACTTTTCCCTAACTCCAATTTCCCTGCGAAAGAATACTGACGCGCTGGATAACTCGAGTCTTGTATGCCGCTTTCAAACCGGGGGGTGATTTTTTCGTAGCTGAAACCCAAGCCCCACTTCCATCGGCTCGTCAAAACCGCTGAAATTTCGCCGCCGGCAGAAAATTTAAAATATCGATTTTCCTTCTCTTCTTCTCCAATATTCGCCAAAACATAAAATGGAGATGGAGACAGGAAGAAATCCTGGTACCCGACCGACAAGAGCCGCGAGCCGGAATTCGGTTTTCGCCAATCAAAACTAACCTCCCGCCCGATTTTCCCCAGGGTGACCAGCCGGATGGAAAGGTCTCCGAATGGGCCTTTTTCGGAATTGGATGGCAAATAACCCAATCCTCCTTCTACTTTGTTCTTTTCCTTCCGCACCACGGGCGCTTCCAGCCGGCTTGAAGAAAAATCCGGAACGGGAACGATTTTGGTTTCTCCTTTCCAGGCAAATTGGGGATAGCGTTCGAGCTGTCTTTTCCAATCATCAATTTCCCGCTCATCAAAAACACCGGGATAAAAATCCAGCATCCGTGACAACTGTTTTTGCTCCCCTGAAGAGAAACCGGCAAAACCAAGCTGGGAGATATAAACTTCCGGCCCGGTAATTATTGAAAGCCGCAGTTCAGCCCAGTTGTCACCGCTCTTTGTGACCGAAGGAGTAACTTCGGCAAATGGAAAACCTCTCTGGGAATAAAAATGCAATAGCTCATCAATAAGAGTCTCTACATTTTCCCTGGTTGCCGGCTTTCCAGCCCATTGCTCAAGTGAGTTTCTTTTCCAATGCTCAAAAGTGGAATCGCTTTGAACTGAACCTACTTCCTTGAGAATCAGTGAGGAATCGGGTGACCCGATGGACATTTCGCTCCCGGAGACAACGTGCAAGCAAATTCCAAAAATAAAAGAACCAGGTATAAACACTTTTTTAATCATTAGAAAAGATAGCTCAAATGGGTGTTGGCTCGCTGGCTTTTACCCAAAACCGGCCTCTGGCTGGCAACATACGATAAGGAAGCCGAAACTTTTGACCCCAAACGGTAATCAAAAGTCAAGTTATAGTCCCAATTCAATCCCTTCAAATTTCCTTCCGCCTGTTCAAAGGAAACAGGATTGCCGGAAACAGAGGCGACAGAAATTCCAGCTTCCGCCCTCCCTTTTTCGGGAAGTGAGATAATTAGCTTGGGAGAAGCGGAAACCAAACGGGCTTGTTTTCCACTAATTCGCTCTTTATCCTGATAAAATCGGCCCCCGCAAGAAGTGGTAACGGTGCGGTTGAAGGAATACAACCATTCGCATTTAATATCTCCCCCTTGTATTTGGTAAGGCAACCAAAAATCTGAACCGGAATTTTTTTTCAGATAACCAAGGCTGTAATTTTGCGTAATTTTCTGCCCATATAGCGAGCTATTCAATTCGACCCTGCGTTCGCTTCTAAGGGTGCCGGTAGAAGATAAAGGCAAACTGGCACTAAAAGCCGAATAGCTCCGCTTGCTGCTTTTTTCAGTCCAAGAAAAATCGATTCTAAGCTTGCGCGATATCGGCAAATAACTTGCGGTTTGGCGAAATTCTAATTCGTGCCGGCGGCTATTTTTAATACCAAAGACTGGAAAGATATTAACAGCTCCCATAGTCTTACTGAAGTTTCCATCAAAGCTAAATAATGCCCTGTACGAAACCTGCGACCAGAAAGTAGGAGTAGAAGCAAAATTACGATACGGTTCCCAGACTACCTCCCAATTCTGCCTCGTTCGCGAAACGGCCAAAGTCTCACCCGCCGCCTCCGAAACTAAAGTAAAATTGCCGTATGGGTCGGAAACGTATCCGCCATTTTCATATCGATAGTTGCCGTTGCCACGACCGACATCCAGGTAAGAATAAATTTCATTTGGGGACTGAATTGGCATCAGTTCTTGTGAATAGTTTACTCTCCACCCTCCTTCTTGATAGCTTTGCTTTAAAAAAAGATAGAGTCGATTAATTTTTTTGCTCTCCAAAGTGGTTTGCCTCCAACCCAAATTCCCTTCGCTGGTAAATTTGCCTTTCCAACTGACCGGCTTGCTCCCCAAACGAATTGCGTTAAAACGGGATAATCGTCCCCAGTTTCGACTACTCGTTCCAGCGGAATTGATTGAATTCCCATATCCATCCCTGTTTCCAAGTGAAGCTTCCAAAAAATAGGTTTTATATTCCAACCGCTGGCCTAGGCTCTGTCTAATTTCAAAGTTGCTCCCAAGATAAGGATAGGCCCGCTCGCGCTCGATGGCCGATGATAAGGCAAGGTTTCCCCAACGGAGGGTTACCGAATTCTTTGTTCGATAAAAACCGGACCGGGAACCTGAACCTCCAACTTGCGTTTCGGTTTTGAACGCAAGCCAGGTCAAAGGAGATAACAAGAATTCCGATTCTCCCAATCCTCTCTGCTTTTGATTCGAAAGTGAAAGCCCCCCCAAATTCAACCAGCTTTGGCCCCAACTCCATTTGGACGTCATCGAAACTACCCCTTGGGTTTGACCTAATCGCTCCTCCGAGAGAGAAAGATTCCAGCGGTAGGCGAAATCGCTTTCATCTTTATTACCGAGGAATTGATAATCCGCTTCCCGCCCTCTGAATTTTGCCTCAACTTTCAGACTTTGCTCATCGGAATTCTGCCAGCTAATCCCTCCCAAAAAGGCTGTGCCGCTTGACTTGACCCCCCCTTGGCTGGAAAATAGATTTCGATTTGTTTCTCCGAGAGACAATTCTAAAAAAGTAGCGAGGTTGGTAGGAGCAAACTCGATTCCTAGGTTAGCCCCAGTTTGTGAAGTAGGAACCGGTAAATACAGAATCGGGAGGTAAGAACCTCTGCCTGTGCCCACAAACTCGTAAATCCCTCCGCCCAAATACCGATAATCTCCCGGCCCCCCCCGAGCTAAGGAAAAACTGACGCTGTAATCTCCTTTACTGCTTCCGACGTACCGGTATTGCCGATTGCCCGTTGAATCTAAAAAGGCCGAGTAATCTCCCTTGCCGGCTCCAACGAATACTGCCCCATCTCTAACCGCTTCCGATGAATCCGCCCCGGTGCTTGCCAGCCGCTCCCTTTCCTCGGAGCTTAAACTTTTCATCAGAGGAGAATCCAGCTTGTCCTTGCTGCCAAGATATCCTGCGCGAAACTTGAACTTGTTATTGAACAAACCGGTTGCTGAACGCGCGGCCGAGATATTTTTGGCATACGGCCCGCTTTGAAATTCGTACTCCAAGCGTATGCGCGAGAAATTACTTATGGGATGCCGAGGCGAAAAAGTCAGGGCGCCGCGCTCGGAATCCATCTCATAATCCGCTTCCCGCCCGGATGTCAAAAGTTCTCCATCCAAATAAACCTTCTCGCTTCCAGGAATTATAAATATCCGGCTCGATGCAATACTATACGGCCCCTGTTTTCCTTCCTGACCGGACAGTTCGACTGTTCGAAATTCCCCCGGCCCGGAGCCAAAAGCTACACCCAAGCTTTCCCTGGAATCGTTAAAAGCGAAACCAAGCCCCGAAATTTTTCGCTCAAAATTCAATAAATTGCCTGAATTGCTTTTAAAGAAAACGTCTCCAAGACTCAAGCTCCCTTGCGGAAAGTCAAATGCTAACCCAAGCTGGTCGAATTGGTCTATTCGTTTGGAAAAACTGCCTGAGCCGGAAGGTAGGTTCCGGTCGGATAAGTTGGCCGCAAAACCGACCTTTTCGGAAAGCTTACCCTTTAAGGCCAACGCCAGGCTTTGTTGAAAACCAGCCTCGCCGGATGGGGAATAGGAAAATCCAAAAGATTTCCGACCGGAGATGAACAACTCTTCTTTGCTAACCGTCGGTTGTCGAATTTTCGGCAGAGTTGGCGATGTTGTAAGGGTTGAAACTTGATTTTCATTTCCCGACACGGGAAGGCTCCGCAATTGATAGCGGGGCAACAGGTTAAGCGAAAGAATTGGAGTTCTACCCGAACCTCCCCCCAAAAGATTTGTGGCCCCCCCAGAGATAAAGCCCGACTCGTAATCGATTTGATAATCGGTAGTTTTTTGGGCAACTGAAAAAAATCCTACTGCATCTTGATAATTTTCAATATTCAAATCCGATTCGAAAAAGAAAGCTGGTTTAGCTTCCGGTGAGTGAACTAAAGCAAAACAGGAGAGCGCAACCACCAGAAGAATCGCAAAACCGCGAATTTTTACTTCTGCCAGCATCACCCTGCCGCCTGTAAGCTCCTCCACTCCGTCTCCAAAACGCTCATCAAGAAAACGCTCCAGTATTGATTTCCCACCCGAACCGCTTCGCGCAAAAGCCCTTCTTTGATGAAACCGGCTTTTTCATAGCAGGCGATAGCGGAATGGTTGAAATCGTAAACATTAAGGGAAATCCGGTGCAGCCCCAACTGCCCAAATCCAACTTCCAAAATCTTTTTCATCATCAACCCGCCAACCCCTTTCCCCCGCATAGCCGGATCGCCTACGATAACGTGCTCCACGATGGCCGAACCGGTCTTGGGATTGATTCTATCCAGTTCTATGTGACCGACCATTTCTTCCGAACCAACCCGGACCGCTTTGTACATTTTTCTCGCGTCTGGACTTGCCTCCATGGCGTCGAAATATTTTTCAAGTTGTTTTTCATCCAAAGGATGGTCAAAAATCGGCCCCGCCCATTGAATCAAAAACTCTGACTGCCCGCCCCAGCTGGCCAAAAGCGGCAGGTCGCTCCGTTTCAGCGGCTCTAATTCAATCATTTTTTTCCAGGGATTGAATCTTCAGGTTTGGCTTCTAAGAGCTCTAAAACCTCAATTTTAAGCGAATCCCCCAACAGATATACTCTTTTTCCTACGGTCACAAAGTTTTTAACCTTTTCAAATCCCAAAGCCAGTTGCCGCGGCGTGAAGCTAACGGCGGCATAACCGCTGGAATCCATAATGGTAAGGCTGTCATCTGACCAGGAGGTGCAAATTAAGCCGAGGTCCGTGCCCCCCAGTTTCATAAGCGGTCGGGACGGAACTTCTTTCACCCGATTCCCAAACCGATCCAGAAACACCAGAGCCTTGTTAAAATTGTCATAAGCGACCAATTTTTTTCCTGGGATTTCTGAAAGAGAAAAGTAAAACTGCGGCTCGTGACTGCCGACCTCTTCAAAAGTGAAGCTTTTACCGGCAGGTTCCAGCCGCCACAACTCCGGCTTTTTCCCGCAACTCAAAAGCAAATCTCCCCAGGAAACGGCTAAAAAATCATAGATGTTTTCAAATTGGTCGGAGCCGACCAATCGTAGTTTGCCAATTAAGTCCAACCCGGCATCATAACGATAGATAAACTTTTCCTTTGAATCGGCAATGAAAAGGTCCCCCTCCCGGCTTATTGTAAAGCCAACCTCGGTTGGGTAAAAAGTACTGGCAACTGCCACGCTGCGCAAAAATTTGCCGGTTGAATCCATCCTGAAAAGCTTCCCTGAAGAGTAGTTCAGCAAATAAATATTGCCGTTTAGGTCGACTCTAAAATCGGTCGGCCCGGATACTTTTTCCTTTCCAAAATCAAGCTGAATGGTCGCAACTTTCCGAATCTGGAAATTGGGTTTTGAGCCATTTGGTTGAGATAAAACGGAAGAAAAGTGAAAAATGAGCAGCAACAGCATTGCCCCTCTTCTTTTTGCGATCGAAGAGAGGTTTTTCATTCTCAAAAACTGCGTATAAGAACCAACCGTCCTCCGGTTGGCTCCGGCTCAAAATAGACTTCCAAGTTATCGGCTTTATTCTTGGAGTTAATCTTTTTAGCAATTCGATAGGCATCTGCAGCGGCGACTAATCGCTCAACCCCCAGCAAAGCCAAAGTAAAAATAGCCCGCCGATGAGCCGTTTTGC
Organism: uncultured Ignavibacteria bacterium; assembly: GCA_964607165.1. Taxonomy (GTDB): domain Bacteria; phylum Zixibacteria; class MSB-5A5; order DSPP01; family DSPP01; genus DSPP01. The sequence continues at coordinate 133,100 of CAZSIT010000003.1, read as the reverse complement.
TCGAATTCCGCAAAAGCCGGTATTGCGCCTGGGAGGCGGGAGAATCCCACTGCCAGTTGTACGAGGCGTCTTCGGGGTAAAAGGGGTTGTTTGCGCTGGTAATCGGCCCAAGCTTGTTATACTCGTCCCGGTTTTCGTAAAAAGTCAGACTCCGCCAAAACTGTTCATCCTTGCCAAGCGCATAAACACCCGCGCGCGCTACGGCATAATTTTGATAATCTTTTTCCCGCTGATTCGAAAACCACAAAAACCCGGCAAAACTTCCCCATCCTGCCGCCTCGATGCCAAAGAAAACTTTTGCCCGATTTCGGTTTCCCAAATACCAGTGCCCGCTTCCCGGTAACAACACCGAGAGGCCAACCGCCTTCCAGGTCGAAATAGCACCCTTTTCCTTGGATAAATTTGTGGGCTCCTTTTCCGAAAGCGTGTCCAGCTTAAAAGAAGCAAGCTCGGCTTGAATAGGATAAGCATTTTGAAAAATCAAAGACTTATCCGACCCCGCCGCCAATGAAAAAGCACCCGGGGAAATCAAAAAAACAAGAAAAAACAATGCCAGCCTTCTCATTTTAAAACTTATAAGTGGCCAAAAGTTTCGGCATCCGCGCGCCGTTGTAACGAGTCATTCGAAAACCAATCTCGATTTCGTTGGTCTTGTTTATTTTTTTGTTAAATCGCTTGGCCGCCAGAGCGGCGTCAAAGGCCGCCACCAGCCGGTCGGCCATAGAAACAATAATGCCTATCTTGGATTTGGAAAATGAATCGTTGGCCTTCGCGCGCATCCTTCTATAGGTGCTTCTGTTGACACCGGTACTGTAATCGTCCCACCCGGCAAAAAACTGGTCGTATTTTCCAAAGTTTTCATAATACTCGAAATTTTTTTCCAACCGACCGCCCTCTTTAGCCGGAATATGATGAGCGAAAACAAAATTAGGGTTTTTAATTGTATCTATCACCAAGTTGGCAACTGAATCTGGAAAGTAATCGTGGCTGTCGTAATTTCGGGTAACCGGGTCAAAGTCCGAACGGGAAGAAATCCCGAGGGCTGTATCCAGAAAAGCAAAATACCGGCTGGTGTCCCAATGCATATCAGCAAAAGCCTGGTAATCCCGTTCCCGCCTCTTACCCTGGCTTCGGAAACCAAAGTAGGTAACCCAACCGCCTATGTCAGCCAGGAAAAAGGGGGCGGCACGTACTTTCTCGCCGACGTAAAATTGCCCCGCTCCGGGAACCAAAAGCGAAAGCCCCGCCGCCATCGCCACCGATTTTTGTTTTTGACCTTTTTCAGTAATGGCTGGAGCGATTTCCTGTCTGTCGTTTTGAGTAAACTGGAGGAGCTTACCATCTGAATACATTGTTTGGTGTCGATAAAGCTGTTCAATCGATATTGGTGAACTCTCTGCTACCGCCGACCCAAAAACTCCCGGCAAAACGGCTATGACCAGCAATAAAACTTTTCCAATTTTCGCAATCTCTGTAATCTTCGCAATCATCTATTAAACCTTTCCGTCTATTTTACAACCGCCATCTTACAAAATACAACCTCTTTTTTGCCTGCGCCATTCACTTCCAGACGGCAAAGATACACGCCCGCCGCCCAATCGCTGCAATCAATTTCCACTTGGTTGTCATCACCGATCCGCGTGGGGACATCATCTCTGGGCTTCTGTATCTGATTGCCAGCCATATCATAAACCGTCAAGGTAGCTTTTGACTGCGCAGTCAATCGATAACGCAGGTAAGTTTTCCCTCCGGTTGCCGGATTAGGATAGTTGTAAAACGATTTTTCGGCAATTAACTCTCCCCCGCCAATCCCTTGGACCTTCACTTTTGGCAAAAAGTTGGAGCCGGCAAAATCGTGCCGCACCTGGGTCCAACTCGCTCTCGAAGCAAACTCCAAATAGTCAATCTGATAACCATACATAAAACCATCCGTGCTGCGGGCAAAAACTTTTGCGCCCCGAATGGTTGATGACAAACTATCTACGGTTGTGGCGGCCAGCGGTGCCAAAATTTCCGCTCCCGTTCCAAGAGCGAAAGAGGCTTCTCTCTCACTTGCTTGAGGAAAATAAATATTGCCGTTATCCGACCCAACCGCCAAAACGATTTCAGGGCCCTGTGGTGGAATAGACCTGGCTTCAACGGAACTGCGAGGGACATACCTTGAAAGCCTACTTAAGGCTGCCCTATCTAAACCGGCCAACGGCAACTGCGAACCGTTAGCAGGCCTCTGCCTGTCGATAGATTTCGGAAAATCTTCCACAAGAATACCGTTTGTTTGATAAGCCACGATTTTATTATCAAAGGCCAGCAAAATTATCGGCTCCCCGCCGGTCGGATTGACCACCCAAACCGGTTGAGGCGCTGCGCCGGTCCCCAAATCAACTGGAAATCGGGGCGCCAGGTTGTCATTCCGGTCGTACAGATATAGTTTCCCTCCACTGGTGGCAAAGGCAAGCAGAAGCGCGCTGTCGCTTTCAGCTACCACCGGCTCGGAAATCAGACTATCCAGAATTGTATCCGCCCAAATTGGATGAAAGCCCCGATAAACGAAGACAGAATCTTTTTTTGCTGAAGTCACAAAAAGATTGCCGGTGGTATCCACTGCCGTCCCAACAATTCTCCCTCGGAAAAGATTGGAATCCAGAACCGTCCCAGCCGGCGAAATCAAAAATCCCTTTCCGGCAGCCGTTCCGGCAAAGATGGCCAAAGAATTGAAAGGATTAATTTTTCCAACTAAAATGACGGTAACCGCTCCGTTGTTCAAGTCAACGGGGAAACTGGGGAGAAAATCGGCTAAGCTGTCGCCGTTCAAATCCTCCGCAGCAAACCCCCAAATCAAACCGTCGCGGGAACCGGCAAAAACCTCTTTTAGGGAATCTCCCAGAAGGTCCGCTCCCACCGGCCCGGAAGTAAACCCTGAATCCCGGGCGGTGTCGGTTGGGTCAAAGCTGAAAATAGCGATGGGAAACTCCAGACTATCGCCGTTTAGAGCGCTGCTAGTGTCTGTAAAATTGTTCGGAATGAAAGCCGTGCCGTTCTGCCTCCAGGCTAGAATAAAGGGCCCGGAGAAAGCCAAAACCTCTTCCTTACCATCCCCATCTAAATCCCCCAACACGGGGGGGCGGTCGACCGAAAACCGCCCGGTAAACTGCGGCCAGCCGGAAAGCAAATAGCCGGAATTGACGTCAAAATTCATCACCGTGTCGGCAGGGGTAATACCAGTTACCGAGACACCGGTCTGCCCGCCGAAAGAATTGCGCGAGGAGGGATTGGAAGTCGGCGTAAAACGGGAGTTGTTCCCCGCCCGGTACATATCCTCGGAAAGGCCGAAGCCGGTGAAGTAATTCCCCCCGAAATCGACCAAACCGTCCGCTTCCTTAAGTTCTAAAAACCTTCGCTGCGGATTTGTATTAACCGTATTGCTTTCAAAATTGTTGAAACCATCTCCGTCGTCATCCAGAAATGCCACACCTTCATCCACGTGCCAGATGAGTATGCCGGAGCCGGGCAACAGTGCATCATATTCATCCGTAAAAACCGAACTGCCACCCTGCGGCCGCGCCGGGCCCAAGACCACGTTGGTGGAATCATCAACTTTCAAAGCTGAACCGGGAAAGGAATCAAAATCGACCGAGCGGTTTTCGATTAAGAAATATTCCTGCTCGGATATCGGGATTTTTACTGCTTCGATACCTGTGTGCTGAAGTTCGGCTGCCAGAAGCGACAAACTATCCGGGCCTCGCGTGACAACCAGCGTGTCCAAAAAACCCAAAAAAGCGCGCGACCAGGCATCCGGATAGACCGGCAAAAGCTGGGAGGCCAAAACAATACGGCCACCCAAACTGGTGAAATCCAATTCAGCTGCAATATCGGCGCCGTTATTATCCATCAAAGAGAAATCTCCGACCTGGGTCACATTCGTTCTGGTATTGTAGATGTCAACCAAACCGAGCTGATGCCCAAATTCGTGCGCGAACGTCGCATTCAACGCTACAATTCGATTGTCCTGCGAAGGAGATTCGGGGAGAATTAACCCTTCGGTGATGGTATCACGGCTGCTGTCGACAAGCAAACTGTCAAATCCCAGCCGCAGAAATCCGGTAAAAAAATCATTGCGGGTGTTGTCGAAAATGTCATCCTGCCGGCTACTCCCGGCATGGAAGATCACCAGCGATTGATAGTTTGAAAAATCAATCTGGGGCGAGAGCATGTCGGCAAGCCGCACAGCATCCACAAAAAAACGGGAAATTTGCCCAACGACACAACTATTAGAGTTACAGCCTGCCAAATCATAGTAGGCCAAAGGATATGGGAGCTGATAGACCTCCGAGTCCACGGGCGGCCAGACATCTCCGATTACCTTCACTCTCCCGTTGGAAACGGCTTGATAGAACCGGTCCAAGGCTTCCAGATGGCTCTCAAAATACTTTTTATTATGCGGTGCCGGGTCAACCAGATGCCCCTCGGCGGCCAAAAACTGCTGCTTGGTGCGTCGGTCAAAGACCCCGAGGCCGGTGGTGCTTGGGTCATCCGGCACTTCTTTCTGAAACTCCACCCGAAGAGCCAAAACCTTTAAGGTCTCCACTGGCGCAGCTGTCGAAAGCCGGGCGAAAGGCAATCCAGATGGAGACAGCCGCGTCAATTTCAAAAGATTTTTCTTCGAAACCGAACTATGAAATCCCACAGCAGGAGGGGCTTCCGGCTTTTCAAGCTTAACTTTTTTTAACGGCCAGTCGGCGCCCCAGGCTGCCGAAAAAAATAGTTCGACTCCGCTCACCACAAGAAGCAAAAGCCAGCCGATACTCAAAATGAATCGGCCGGCTTTTTGCGTAAGTATCAACATCCTCCTCTTAAAACTTGCCAATTAAAGCTAAACGCAAGGTATTGGCCAGCGCTAAATTTTTGGAAGAAGGAATGTAGGCGAGGTCAAACCGGAAATTCCGATATTGTAAGCTGGTGCCCAAAGTCAAATACTTCAATTGACCGTCCGGGTCATACACGTAACCGGCGCGGCCGGCAAAATACGAACCGTACCAGTACTCAATCCCAAAATTTTCGATTGAGGTTTTGAAAAATCCCCGGTCTGTTTTCAGACTGACCAGATCCCGGTTGAAATCCGTTAACAAGGTCAGCTTGTTATAAGCCGATTCCAAGATTTTGTAGGAGAATCCAACGGCCAAATTTCGCGGCAGAGGGTCGGCCTGATCAGCGTCAATAAACTGGAGCCTCGGCCCGATATTGGTCAAAGCCGAACCCAATGTCAGCCTTTTAATGGGAGTCTGGTATAGCAATCCAAAATCCACGGCAAATGAGGTTCCCTGCCCTTTTCCAAGTTCCCGCGCCGTGCCGACCGTGGCCAGCTTGCTCAAAATAAATTTACCGGTCAACCCTCCCGCCAGTGAATTGGACAAACGCGTCCCATAAGAAAGGCCAATTGAACCCTCAAAGCTGTCGAAAAAACCGAGGGTATCCCCGGTTTCGCTAATTCTGGTGTTGCGACCCAAAGAGAGAAAGGTCATATGCAGTCCGAAGGTGCCGATGCCGGAAAAATGCTGCACGTAAGCCGGTGAATCAAAGAACAAATCTTCCGCCAGATCCGGCAGCCAGTTGGAATGCATTAAACCAAATTGCCTCCACGGCCGGGCATAAACGGTTACCTGATTAGCGGTGGCGAAAAAGCCATCTGCTCCTTTAAACTGCACGTCCACCGTAGGAGTTCGCGCCAACCCCGCCGGTTCGTACCGTTCAAATTCTATTTTGTTAAATTTCAGAATTCCGAACTCCGAGCCAACCCACACAACTTCGGTATTGGCATAAATTGAGCTGATTTTACTCCCCGCTGGCCCCCGGTATAACCAGATCTTCTGGCCAGGCGCCACTTCGTCGGAAGTTAACCGATTGTAATTTCTCACCCGCTCTATCCAGCGCGTCAACCGTTGTGGATTGGAATCGCCGGTATAGCGCTTGGCTACCTCCAAAAGTGTCTTTTCTTTTGTAACTGTAAAGGGGGCGTATCCGAATACGTTGAACTCCCCTTCGGCAAAGCGCAAAAGCCCGGTCTCCGTTCCAATCCAAACCGCTTCCAACGGGTCAACAGCAACAGAGGTCAGCCTTCCACGGAATGCGAGCTTAAAGGGCACCAATATTTTCTTCCCCGGCGCAATAGCCGAATCACCGAAGTTGTTGATAGTTCTAATCTCTGAAATGGCGTCAGCCATTCGAGCCGAATCCACACCCGGCGCAAAGCGGTTAACCAGCTTTTCCAGCTCCGGCGCAACACCCGCGCTCACCTCAAAACGATTGTCCCACTTTTTTCCGTCATAAAAGAAAAGGTCGTTGTCACAAATTGCCCAGCCAGCCCGCTCTCCCGAAAAAACCATCCGTTTTGGACCACCTTCTGGGAACGAGACCCCGGGAGCCATTTCGGATAGCGTCCAGTGTCCGCCGGTAAAAGAGAAAAGTCCTTTTTGATTCGCCAGCCAGGCGGTTTTTGCCGGGCTCACAGCCATGTATCTAAAAGGCCCTTCCGGCAACCCCTCCTCCGAGCCGAAACTGTTCCAGCTTTCGCCGTCATAGCGCGCAACGCCGGTTTGCGTAGCCACCCACAAGGCCCGTTCATCCGAAGCAATTGATTCAATCATATCGGAAAACGCCAAACCGTACCACAAAAAGACCTTATCCGGCAAGAGATTACCAGAAGCTTTTCCTAAAACAGATAAGATATTAGAGGCTTCCTGCACCGAAATTCTTTCATCTTCCAGCGCTCGTACGGCAATTGTTTTCAATGAAATCAACCCGGCCGGCACACCCAATCCTTTGTCAAACCGCTCCAAAAGATTATCAAAGGCAACTGCTAACTTCTCTTTTTCCGAATCAACAAAATCCGGAGGCAAAGCGGTCAGCACTTTGTCCTTAAGGCCGGCCAGCTCGGCATAGGTAATCCGACTGTTGGCCTCCGCCACCTGGCGGGTGACTGCTCGCAGCCTTTCGTCGGAAACATTTTTCATCCAGCGCGAAACAATTCCCTCCAAAGTCTCGCTGCCTTCCACCTGGTGATAGGTCCCGCTCACCCACTCAACGCCGTTCCAGTGCAAAAGCTCGTTACCAGCCAAAACCCAGATGTCGTAGCGCTTGTAATTTTGTTCCGGCACGTTGTTGCGCAAAAGGGCAATCTGGCGAATCGGCCCCTTCCCGGGCGGAAGCGAATGGGTAATCCAGTCCGGACTCATCGGATACCGTCCCAATCCGGCGGGATTAAAATGCGTGGCCGTGTAATCATCCGCCAAACCGACAAAAGCATCACCCATTCCAGCCGGCCGCGTTCCGGTGGAAATGCGCAAAGACAGAGCTCCCGCCTGCCGCAACGAAGCCGAAACCGGCTGGACGGCTGCAAACAAAATGGCCAAAGCGGCCCCTACGAAAAGCACCCTTTTCATTAAAACCTCCCTATTATGGTTAGTTGTATTTTCTTCATCTCATTACCACGATTTTGCCAAACTCTTCCGCTTCTTTCGAAGCCTGTCTGGCCCAAACTTTGTAAAGGTAAATCCCGGATGCCACAACGTCTCCGTCGTTATCTCGGCCGTTCCATTCGGTCTGAAAATTGTATCCGGCTTTCACCGAAGCGGAACGGATGGTCTTTATTGACCTTCCCGCTTCCGAAAAGATTTCAATCATCACCTCATCCGCCGGCGCCGAAAGGGTATAGCAAAAATTCGTTTTATCCTTCATCGGGTTGGGATAGTTCAAGACATTCGAAAGCAAAAGTTTTCCGGAGGCGGCTACTTCAATCGGAAACTCCAAAACCGAGGAATTATTAGCCGAATCCCAGGCTTTTATCCTCAACGCATGTCTTCCCGTAGAAACCGCCGGCACGGTGAAAAAGGCCTCCCCGCTTGAAAACGACCGTTGCTCATAGCGAAAACTGCTTGTTATGTCCAGCGTTAGCCCGGATGGAAAATCAAACTCCGCCGTTATTGAATGTGCCGGCTCGCCGGTAATGTTGATGCCGGAGGAATCTTCCAATTTCACCGACAGATTGACTCCAACCGAAATGACGTCTCCGGCGCCCACCGACCCGCCGCCTACGACGGTCACAGAAATCTTTGGCCCAACGGTATCGGTGGTAACGGCCACCGAGCCGCCCAAAGCCATTGAATCTTTGAATCCAACCGCATCACCGGTTGCGTCAAAGGCATACACCGAAATCTTCCCAGTTTTTGAACCGTAACTTATATCTTTGGGAACTATAAACGAAAAGCTGAACCGGCCATTCGTTGCCTGAGCATCTCCTCGATAAATCATATTCCCCGGCAGGGAATACGACAGCGGCGTGGGGACTAACGGATGGGACTTGGAGCGCAGGCCGTCAAAAACCGAGAGCTTGACTGTTCCATTAAAGCTGCTCAAGGGAACACCGGCGGTACAAGCGGTATCGGTTACTTTGCCGGCGGTTACTTCGCCCGATACGGTAGCGACGGTCAAAGCCGAAAGCGTATCCGGAGCGGTCAGGCAGATGTTGTAGGTCGGTCTGGCCAAATGCATGGCCGGGTCGCCAAACAACAGAAAGCGGCGATCGTTACCGTTCGGCTGCCGCAGCAGTTTAGCCAAATAAAAGGCTTCGCCGATAGAAAGAGAGTCAGAACCTAACAGCAAATTAAAAGTACTATCGTTTAGATCGTTATTCGGACCGGCAAAAACAACCCGCACGGCGGCAATGACAGCCACCGCCCCGCCAGCCGGGCTTTTTAATAAATCCTCTCCCATCCCCTCCGACAGAGGCTCAACGAACGAATTGATATTGCAGGACGCAGCATAAACTAATGGCAACCGGTTGCTATTGACCATCTGCGGCACATCTTCTTCCCGCTTTAAAACATGCTCATGTGCCCAAAGATTCGGGCTGCCGTGACCTACGTAATTGATAAGCAATTGACCTTCGTTCCAAGCCCGCAAAATCGCTTGTTCCGCTTCCGGTTTTTCTCTAAGGCCGTTAAAAGGATAATCGAACAGATAGATTTTTTTCTGATCGAACCGCCTGGGAGTGTACCGAGAGGCCAATTGCTCACTGCTGGCGGTATGAAACCCTTCGTTGTCAAACGTTCCAAATTCATCATCAGCCACCAGCGTGACGCGATTCCTCCATACCCCATATTCGGGCGAACTTTCATAGCGCATAATTTTATCGGCCACCACCTGCAATTCGGAAACGTTTTTCACCGGCCAGCGGGCAACCGTCATATCCAAAGTTTGGTCGGCCGAATCCAGAAAGCCGGGGTTGCCAAAATATAGATACCCTTCATCCGAATTACTGGAAGCATCAAACGCCTGATCCACGATAAACGGTGGCACGTAGTTGACCGCTCCCGTCCCTTCTATATTTCGGAAATCGTAGGTCCCGTCTCCAGCCAAAAGCACGTAGCGCGGTTTGGGATTTCCCCAATTCTCCCGTGCAAATTTCAAGAAATCTCGAATGGCTACCGGGTCCGGCAGCCCGCCCGAAAAGTTGTTGTAAATCTGCTCCACGTCAACTTGCTTAACTGTTACCCCGCTAGAGTCTGCCCGATGGGCTGCATAAATCGAAAGCGCTGGCTGAAACAAGGTAGGAGCGATAAGGACAAACTCCCCTTGATTCGGCCCGGTCATCAAGTCAACCGGGCTTTCCCGGGAAAGGGTGGGCCGCTTAAAGTCAGCTATAGAAGTAAGTATGTAGGATCGTTTAATGGAAGCATCATCGACCAACGACAAAACACCCGAAGAATTTCGTGTCGCTTGCACAACTCCCGGCCTAAAGCGATTACTTATACCCCAGCACACAAAATTTACGGGAGTGCTGCTAATCTGAAATTCAACCAGCCCCGAGATATTCGGCGTCTCGAACTCCATAAACGGAGGGGTATAGACCGGCAGCCGATTGTAAAAAATCTCCAGATAATCAAAATGATTTAACCCGCTGCCATTGGTCGTGACTCCCAAATCAACTCTATTCAAACCTGCTTTTAAAGCAGATGTAATGAATGCTGCCGGCTGCAAAATCGGATTATTGGTAGTCGCAAATGAATTATTAACCAACAAAGAAACCCCGCCGGAGAGATGCCCAACTATTATTGTATCAGGATTTGATACCAAACCAGGCAAATTAAAAAAATAAGTTTGCGAATTTCCTTTCCCGCCGTACCAGGTGTAATAATCGTTGATTTCAGAAAATCTATCTACTGCCAAAAATCGGTCCTGTTCAAACCTATAATGGGCGGGGAAAGAAGTAACCGGAGATCCACTCCCCACAACGAAAGATCTGGCTATTCTTAAAGGAGCATTGCCAAAACTCCCTCCCCAGGTTAACCAGAACACTTGACTCGTAGTGTAATTGTTTTTGACAAACTTGAAAGTTGCGGAAAGAGTATCGTAATCCCACCCCACTACCGCCCAACCATAGAAATGGATTTCATCTCCCGTATCAAAAATTCCATCCTGTTCCCCCGTAACCTCAATAGAATGCTCCTGCCAAGCCGGTCTCGGTACATTGTTGAAAGCCGGTAATGCTCTCCCGCCCATAGAAAAGATTCGAAATGTTTGTGGGCCAATGGTTGAAACTGGAACGCCGGCAGCCGAAAGCATCGCACGGTCAATTTTGTAAATACCGTTCTCCTGAAAAGTTAGCTTCACCCAGTTAGTTGAACTATCAAAAGGAGAGGAAAACGCTATAGCTTTTGCCAGCTTCCCACTTTCCTGCGGTTCGGTGCGGAATTCTTTTGCTTGCTCATAATTCAACAACCCCTTTTTCAAAACTTTGTCCCAAGCATTGGCCGTCAAACTTGAAGCCAGGTGACCCGACGAGTTGAATCTAACCTCTACCTGTAATTTCCCAGCCACACGGTACTGCTTTGTCGAAATATCATAATTCGCCGGAAAAACCTTTATCCTTAAAACCCGCTGGTTTCCAATCCAAAAAGGATTTTCAATGGCTACACGTTTCTCAACCTCGGATTTTTCTTTTAAAGCAAACTCCGACGCCGATTGTCCAAGCCCTGGAAGACTTTGTTCAATAACAGCGGCACTCCCTCCTGAAACTATAGTTTCTCCATCGACCCAAGCATTCACTTCCGGCTTTGCATCTGCTGGAATTCCCAATAGCACAACTCTCACCGGCAAATCAAAATTTCCTTCTCCCGCCGTGCGGGCACAATTGTCGATAAACAAACATTTAAGATTGCCGTGCCGGGCGCTGCCTCCATCGCTTGCACGCGCTGCTCCCGATAATTCCAATCGAACATCAACCGGCCGATACTCAAATACTATTCCTCTATCATCCATCCGTACAATCTCAACATCATCATATTCCCCGGCCCAAGCCCCTGGAGCCAAAAGAAGGGTTACTATCGTTACAATCGTCCTCATTCCGATAAAAAAAACCGAAAAGGGGGTTGTCGCCCTTTCGGCTTTAATTCCAATATTTTCTACGGCCTTCCGTTGTTGGCCGACAAACCTTTAACTAAACCTTCTCGGCAAATCTCCTTTCTACAGTAGCTAAGATACTACACCAAAATGAAATGTCAAGCCCCTACCCCCAAAAAAGTGCATTTGAAGCAACCTGCCTGCCAATCCTTGCAATCTGCAAATCCGATTCATTTTCAATGACTTATCTTTATGTAAAATCCACCCTCTAACATTTTCCGCCCTTTATCGTGAAACTTTTTGCCGAGTTCCTCATTTTTCTTTGGATAACGGTCCTATCAGGTTTTTAAAAAATCCTAAACTTTTCATTGATTTATGCGTATATTGCTATTAGAGAATATGAAAACCAAAACCGAAGAAACTGCCCGGCAATTCGCCCCCATTTTCAAGGCCTTGGCCGACCCCACCCGCCAGAAAATCCTTTTGATGCTGGAGGGGAAGAAGCGCGCGGTGAATGAAATCGTGAACTTTTTCAACCTCTCCCAGCCCACCATCTCCCGTCATTTATCGGTTTTGAAAAATGCCGGGCTGGTGACCGCCGAGCGGAAAGGCCAGAATGTCTATTACGACGTCGCCGAGGTTAAAATTAAAGCCTGCTGCATCGGCTTTTTTTCCAGCTTCGCCTGCTGCCAGCCGGTGCTTTTAAACTTTTCAACCAAATACAAAAACGGCTGAATTTTTTTAGTATGACTTATACATAAATACGAATATATCAATATGACGGTATTTGGAAAGGAGGTGAAAACGATGTCACAATCCTGCTGTTGCTGCACCTGCGACGAGGCTGCTTCCAAGCCCGGAGCTGAATCGAAATGTAACTGCTGCTCTTGCAAGTGCGGCTGAACTTGACGCGGTTGAATATCCAACCTGCTTTGCATTAAGGAGGTGAGTTTATGAACTGGACCAGACGGTATATGCTGCGGCCTGTCTGTAACTGTTCCTGCGGCAGCACTACCGAGCCCTGAGCAGGGCGCAAAAAGGCTCATTCGGAAAAAGCCCCGCCGGAAGGCGGGGCTTTTTTAATCTCACCATAGACTACAACCAGAGCGAAAAGAAAATCACAAACACCAGGGCGGGTAGGAAATTGGCCACCCGGATGGCGGCGATATTCAAAAGCTTAAAGGAAATCCCCAGAATCATCGCTCCGCCGGTGGAGGTCAGATTGTCAATAACTGCAGGTTGGGACAAAACTCCAATATGAGCCCCCAAAAGCGTCAGGCCGCCCTGGATGACCAAAACGGTAATTGCCGAAAAGAAAACTCCTACACCCAAACTCGAAGTCAAAGCAATCGCCGCCACCCCATCCATAATCGATTTGGTGTAAAGTATAGTTGCATTTCCGCGCACGCCGTCTTCAATCGAACCGACAATGGTCATCGGCCCCACGCAAAACAGAAGCGAAGCGGAAACGAACCCCAAAACGAAGGTGGAGGAACTCGATTGCATTTTTACTTTAAGATATTCTCCTGTTCGTTCCAACCCCTGCTCAATTCTCAAAAGCTCTCCGGCAATTCCCCCCAACAGCAAAGCACCGGCCACCTTCAGAACCGCATCCGAACCCTGTGCCGCCAAAATCATCCGCACACCTATAAGCAAAGTCACCAAACCCAACGCTTGCATGACTATGGTTCGGATTCGTTCCGGCAGCCGCGCTCCCGCGAAATATCCAATAGACGCTCCAATCAAAACTGTAGCCGTGTTTACTATAGTTCCCTTCATCTATTTATTCGTAGGGGTTTGATTAATCAAACCCCTACTTTCTCCAATCTAATCGCCGCTTCGATTTTCCCGACAACCGTTTGTCGGTAATTCTTAACCGGCACACAAACGTAATCCCTCAAGTTTTCCGGATCATACTTGTATCCCAATTGTCGTAGAACCGAAAAAACTATCGGCGCCATTCCTCTGGAAGAACCGTCCGCAATCTTTACGGCCACACCCCATCCATTATCCGTCAGCCCAAAGCACTCTACTGCTTCTGCCCCTGCTTTGGCGACGACTTTGCCGCCAAAATTTTGGGCCAAAATAAAGTCCAGCCGCTTTTCTCCCGAAACCATAAGCGGGTGTTTAACCATCGCGGACAAGACCGTATGCATTGCATTCCCAAATTTTCCCTTAAGCTTTTGAGCAATTACCAATTGAGCAAACCCCCACGCCATATTTTTCAATGGCACGGCAAAATTGGGGGCCGAACAGCCATCTGTACTCATCCCGATTTTGGTGACCGAAATCCGGCACGCCTCCGCGACGCTTTTCAAAATCCGTTTCTGCGTCTTGCTTTTTGGGTTTAAATAATCCGCTTTATCTTCTCCCATCATCAAACTCAAGGCAATCATTCCAGAATGTTTTCCCGAACAGTTATGATAGCGCTGATCAAATTTCCGATTCGGCTCGGAAGCCTTGTTATGGACCGTGTAGAAATGCGGAATATGTGTCCCACACTGCAAATCGCTCTCTGAAATTCCGACTTTTTGCAGGATTCGATCAATAACGGCAATGTGTTCCGGCTGACCCGAATGCGACCCGGCCATTATTGCAATCTCTTCAGAAGCGAAACCATATTTTTCGACCCCGCCTTCTTCAATCAACGGCAAAACCTGAAACGGCTTGGAAGCGGAGCGAAAAAAGGTAACGAATTCCGGATTGCCAGAATAATAAAGCAGCTTGCCGTTCGAATCGACAACCGCCACCGAGCCGTAATGAACCGACTCGACCACGCCTCCTCTGAAAACCTGCGCCAGTACCGCGGAGCGGGCGTCATGCACCTTCGACCCGTTACTTTTTCTTTTTCGATTCAAACGCCATAATGCTCTTTTCCAAAATGCCCAGACCCGCCATTGCCTGCTCGACCGTGATGACCAAGGGCGGCACGATGCGCAAGCTGTTGGGCCCGCAGGTCAGCATCATAAGCCCTCGCCGGAAGGCCTCCATCATAATTCCCTCTGCCCATTCCGGCATCGGCTTTTTGGATTTCCTGTCCTTGACGATTTCAATTCCAATCATCAACCCCTTGCCGCGCACGTCGCCGATAATCTCGTGCCGCTCCATCATCCGGTCGAGCTCGGTCATCATCAATTTTCCCACCCGCTCGGCGTTTTTCATCAATCCATTCTCGAGCAGTTTGATGGTCTCCAAAGCCGCGGCACAGGCGACCGGGTTCCCGCCAAAGGTGGTGGAATGCGCACCCGGCTCCCAGCTCATCAACTTGGCGGAAGCAATGGCGGCCCCAATCGGCAAACCAGAGCCCAAGGCCTTCGCGGTGGCAATAATATCCGGCACGACATCCCAATGCTCGATGGCAAACATTTTTCCCGTCTTTCCCATTCCCGATTGCACTTCATCGGCGACAAATAGGATCCCATATTTTTCACACATCTTTTTCAGCCGTTGATGATACCCCGGAGGAGGAACCACGTACCCTCCCTCTCCCTGAATCGGTTCGACAAACATAGCAGCCACCTCATCAGCGGGAGCAACTTTATTGAGATAAACGTCTTCGATAACCTGTACACAGTGGAAGTTGCAGGAAGGGAATTTTAAGTTATACGGGCAGCGGTAGCAGTAAGCATACGGAACGTGGGTAACCTCCGGCACGAGCGGCGCAAACCGCTCACGCTGGCGCAAGCGGCTGCAGGTAAGCGAAAGCGCTCCCATCGTGCGGCCGTGAAAAGAGTTTATGAAAGCAATCGTTCTTGGCCGGCGCCGGTTGTAGCGTGCCAGCTTGAAGGCCGCTTCCACCGCCTCCGTGCCGGAATTGGTGAAAAAAACGCGCTTGGGGAATCTCCCCGGCGTAATGGAAGTAATCTTCTTCGCTAATTCCGCTACCGGTTGATGATAAAAATCGGCCGTGGCGATGTGCATCGCTTTCTTCATCTGCCGCACGGCGGCATTGACCACGCGCGGATGCACGCTGCCGGTGGAAGTCACGCCGATGCCGGAATGAAAATCCAAAAACCGGTTTCCATCCACATCCCAGAGAAGCGCCCCTGCTCCCTTTTCAATCACCACCGGATGGGTGCGCGTATAGGACGGCGAGACGAATTTTTCATCCTGTTTGATAATTTTCTTGGACTTCGGCCCAGGTAAGCGGGTCTTAAGTAATGGATTTACAAACATTTTTCCTCCTTAAAATCGGTTTGCAGTTTTTTTCTGTTGTGTCGGGAGTTACTCCTGACACAACTAAAACGTCGGGTGAGGAGGAAAGTTTAGGTCTGGCATTTCAGCCAGATGCACAACAGAATCTTACGCATAACTACCTGCATAACCACAAAATTAGCTTTTTTATGCTAAACTGTCAAAGAAAAACAGCAAATGTTTTAATGCACCACCGCCAATTTAAAACTTTCCTCGGTTTCACCCGCTTTTACCACTCCAAAATAAATCCCTGCGGAGACTGGTTCCCCTTTCTGATTCTCCCCATTCCAAACCAAATCCGAGGGCACCATACTGCCGAAAGTCTCGACCTGCAATTGCCTGACCACTTCCCCGGCTGTCGAAAAAATCGCCACTTTCACGTTCCGTCTGTTCTGCGTGCTAATCCGCAGTATCATCCGTCCAAAAGAGGGGTTCGGAAAAACCTTAATTTCAATCGGCTCTCTCCCACCGTTCACTATCTGCGAGGCCAACCCTGAAGCCGAAAGCGCATTGATAATCCCATACCCCAAATCATTATCCGGACTCGAGGCCTGACTTGCCGTTTGACGTAAACGGGTGTAGGCCGCAAACGGCGACAAAGTCGTATCGATTTCAAAAAGCAAAGCCGCCGCCCCCGCTACCAGTGGGGTTGAAAGGGAAGTTCCCGATGCAAATCCAAAGCTTGTATTGGAAAAAGAGGAGGCGCAAACCGTGGCAACCCCACGCGCGCAGACATCCGGTTTAATCCGACCATCCGCCGAGGGCCCGGGCGAACTGAAGCTGGCAATCTGTCCCAGGTTGTTGACCGCGCCTACCGCCAAAACCGAATCGCCATCAGCCGAAGCGATAAGCGTGCCCCAGGAGTTGCCTCGCTCGTTTCCAGCTGCATTTACCACCAAAATCCCTTTAGCCATTGCCATATCCGCCGCCACTGTCGTGACCGCCGTGTTCCCATCCATCTGACTTTGAGTATAGCCGATTCCGTCATCCCCGATGAAATAACCCACCGAGGAGGAAACGACTTCCGCCCCCATACTGTCCGCCCATTCCAAAGCTGCCACCCAATTGTCTTCCTCTACCAAGAGCGTCTCGGTCGCCACAACTTCGGTTTTTGCCAGAAGGAAAGATGCCCCAAATGCCGGCCCAACAAGCGAACCCTCGGTAAATCCAGCCATTGCAGAAAAGGTCAAAGTTCCGTGAAACCGCTGTGCAGCCCCGTCAGCATCGTTTAAATCTACCACGTCCGTATCGTCGTGAATAAAATCCCGCGTGGCCAAAATTCTCCCGGTCAGCCGCAAGGAATCAAACGCTATATGGGATAACAAAAAACCGGTGTCAAACATAGCCACTCTTACCCCCTTCCCCGAATAACCCAACCGATGCAAAATTGGCACGTTTATCTGTTGCAGCTGGTCCAGCGATGGCCCATAATTCAAAACGAAACTGTCTGGCTGAACCGGACGGAATAAGGGCTCTCCGGTTGGCTTCGGTTCCAATCTCTTTGCCGAAAGCACCAATTTCACCGAATCAACGATGAATAATTGTTTCACTTTGTCCAAGGCTGTTTTATCCATCCAAACCGAAGCGGCATTCAGCCAGCGCGAAACGTTGTCGATTAGACAGCCGGCGTTCAAAATCTGCTCCAGATACACTCGATTCAAAGGCAAATCCGAATAATCAAAAAGCGGCCTGTTTCCCAAGCGGTTAACCCTCCGCCGCAGGCTTTCATTGCTTACAGTCGCTTCCGCCGCCTTTCGCAAAAGAACGTTATCCTGGAATTCAACCCCTTTATCTTTAAAAAATACCCACACTTTCACGGAGTCCTGCCTGGCCAGCCTTTCTTCCACGCCAAAAGCGATTTTCACTTCGGCTGAAACAGGCATGGATAATAGAGTCCCGACAAGAAATAAAAAGAGGGTTTTCATCACTTGTACTCTTAGAATTTCACCGAATAGGCAAAAAGCCAGCGAAATTTCCAAGGCCTTTCACCAGAGGGGGGGTCGGAAAGATAGAGTGGGACGTAAAAGCGAATCGACTCGTTTCCCAGACCGTTTCGCAGCCATTGGTAAGGAATGCGGTAGCTGGCGGCCAGCCCGAAATCGGCCAGAAAATCGGCCGACGGCGGGGTTTTGGTGGAGTTCCACCCCTGTCCGAAATCCAAAAATGCTTCGGTGGTAATCGCATTCAAATTTTTGCTAACTTCGCCCAATCCGATTTTCAATTTATCCAACGACCAGGTTAATGGGTTGTCAAAACCAACCCGCGCGTTCAAGGCAGCTATGTGGCGGGCATCCCGATTGGCGAAAAGATAACCGTGCAAATCACCGCCGCCGGGTGGATACAGATGCCCGGAGTTTTTCCATTCTTCCGGCAACGTTTCCTTGGAACGATACCAGCGGGAAGCGAAAATTTCCGAGGGTGACGCGGTTGCCAGATAATACCGATTTTGCAAAGGCACAAGACCATCGGAAGTTCCGGCAAAAATCCTAAACGAGGTCGGGAATTTTTTTATTAAATCCAGCGTATTGTTCAACTCCAGCCAGAGTTTGCTGTACGCGAAACGGGAGCGGGGCAAACTGGTGGTCAGACCGCCGTCAAATTGGGAAGAAATTTTTCCTTTCGTCCAACTGGTGCTTAAGTTGAAATACAGATTCGCTACCCGCCCCAAACCGTACTGCGAGAAAGCCGGCAAGTACTCGCCTTTGGAGAGACGAGAAAAGCTGAACCCCGCCGAAACCTGTTTGGGCGCCCCTCCCCCGAAAAAGCGGGTTTGTCCCAGCTGTTTCGTTAAGCCGACGTTTCCTCCCTGCCTCCCTTCCACGTTGTAGGCCGAAAAATTCCAGTTCCAGCGCGGCCCAAAGGCATACAGCCGGGAATTATATCTTAAATCGAAGTCAAAATTTCCGCTCTTAGTTCCCCCCCAGAGCTCAAAGTTAGTATTATGGTCAACTCCGATGTAACTGCCGGAAAAATTAAGACCCAATTTCAAGAAATCGACGCGGTTATACCAGATATTCGGCCGCCAGACGATTTGATAGGCGTCAATCGGATTGCGCGTTGGTGTGGATGGAAAAAACATTCGCGGCGGGTCAAAATTGGTGCGCACCCGCGGCACCGGATAGGTGTTATTCAGCCGATTAACGTCGGCAATCCGCGAATCCGGATTCAGTTCCGCCGAACGAACCTTGGCCAGGACTTCGTAGCTGAAGGTTCGCTCTGCTTCGCTATTCTGCCAAAAATCGACCGGAATCTTTTGGTTAACCACCTGCCCGTTTTCCAGCCGCAAATCCAAATCCAAAGGCATTATCGCTCGTCCCTTGCGTTTAACTTTCACTTCTGCCGTATAACTCTTGCCGTTTTTCTTTGATTTAACTTTGTCCAGAGCGTAGTCTACCGTGAAAGTTCTATCCAGCCACTGCCGGAAAAACCATTCCAAATGCCGGCCGGACGATTTCTCCATCGAGGACACAAAATCGTCGCGATACGGGTGATGGAAATGCCATTGCCGGTAATACTCCTTCATCGCCCGGTCAAAAACCGAGTCTCCCAGCGTGTATTGCAGCATAAACAGCATCGAAGCGGTTTTTTGATAAACGGCAATGTTATAAGCTCCGCCTCCCAAGAACTGGTCGGAATGGGTATCTATCGGCTCTTCCGCGCCCGTTTTGGAAAAGCGGATGTAGCTTCGCTGTTCCCCCTGCCGCTCATCATCATTGTAAAAAAACTTTTTCTGATACCACTTTCCCCAGGCATTGGCATTTTCATACCGTCCATAGCGGTCCTCCATCACCAAACAGGTGGCAAAGGAGGTGAATCCCTCATCCAAAAACGCCTCATACGTTTCGTTGTTGCCGATAAGTCCGTAAAACCAGTTGTGCCCGATTTCGTGCGCCAGGATGGAGAAAAGGCCGTGGGAGAAATCCCGCCCTGAGCGGCGCGTTATAATGGTCATCTGGGGATATTCAATCCCACCCCCCACGTCGCCCACACAGGAAGTGAACTGTGGGTAGGGCCACATTCCAAAAGTTTCCGAGTAGAATTTGATAATGAAGCGGGTATATACCGCTCCCGAATCGGCCCAGAAACGTTTCCGGTCGGGGGTATAGAGCGAATTGATGATAATTCCGTTCCATTGCGCCCGGTCCCAGAGGTAGCCGGGGTCGGCGGCAAAGGCGAAATCAAAAACCGTATCGGCGAACATTTTCCAGGTTCGCACTTCCACACTGTCTTTCCCACTGGATGAATCGCGCGCTTCGCCCCTTTCTCTGCTCCTCCGATTATCGCCCCCCGACCCGCCCCGGCGCATTTCCCGACGGCTAAGGGAGTTCCCATCCTCATCGTTTTGCTTTCGGTTCGGGCGTCCCCCCGCCATTTTCTTCAGCGACTCTGTCCCTTGCGCCGTGGAATCACCGGCCAAAGTATCTGCTTTTTCTTTTTTTTGCCGCTCCTTGTAGATTTTGAGAATATCTACCAGAACCGTATCCCCCCCGGGCACCGGCAAGCCGCCCGGAAAAAGCTCCTCCTCGTTCATCAATTTCCCCGTGTGCCCCAGAATGTATTCTTTGGGCAGGGTAACGCTCACGTTAAACCGCCCGTAATCGGCATAAAACTCGTGTCCCATATGCTGGTCGGCGTGCCAGCCTTTATGGTCATAAACCGCCATACGTGGATACCACTGGCCCATATCGATATGCTTTCCTCGAAAGCCCATTCTATCTCCATCGGGCGGAATTTTATCTTTGAATCTAATGTCAAAAGTGACCGATTTCCCCGGCAAAAGCGGCTGGGGCAAATCCGCTTTCATAATGGTGTTGTCCATAGTAAAGGGCGTTTCCACGCCGGAGACGGCAAAGTAAGAAAGCGACTCGGCTCCCTGTTCTTTGAGCGGCAAATCCTTGGTGTCAAAAAACCCAAACTGCCGCAGGCGCAGATCGGTGTAACTTCCCGGCTGAAAGGCGTTGAGATACAAGTGGAAATAAACTGTGCGAAGCGTGTCCGGAGAGTTATTGGTATAAACCAATTTTTCTGTGCCAGTCAAAATTTTATTCTTGGCGTCTATAGTAACCTCAACAGTGTAGTCCACCCATTGCTGCCAGCGGTTGGCTTTCCACTCGGCTTGAGCCGATACAACCGTCACTAACATCAATGAACTCAAAACAATTTTTTTCATAGCACCTTTCTTAAAAATCCATCGTTGTTTTGTCAGAAGTAGCTCCCGTCGCGACCCGGAAAATGCTCACTCCCCCACCCAGATGCTTCGCTTCGCTCAGCATGACAAAGAGCATTAGTCTCATAAAACCTTCCCCAAAAACTCCGCCGTTCGCTTGTTTTTCGGCCGGTTTAAAATCTCTTCCGGCCGGCCTTCTTCCACTATTTTCCCCTCATCAATGAATATAAGCCGATGAGCCACTTCCCGCGCAAACCCAATTTCGTGCGTCACCACCAGCATCGTCATCCCCTCTTTGGCCAGAGTTTTCATTACGTCCAGGACTTCCCCTATCATCTCCGGGTCCAAAGCCGAAGTCGGCTCGTCAAAAAGCATAATCTTTGGGTTCATTGCAAGCGCACGAGCAATCGCCACCCGCTGCTGCTGTCCACCCGAAAGCTGCGCCGGAAAGGCATCCTTTTTATCCAGCAAACCGACCCGCTCCAATAGTTTTTTCCCGATTGCTTCCGCCTCTTCGGGTGCGCGCCCCCGCACGATGCGCTGCGGCAGACAAAGATTCTCCATTGCCGAAAGATGCGGAAAAAGATTAAACTGCTGAAAGACTATCCCGCATTCGGCGCGGACTTGACGAATGTGCTCTTTGTTATGGTCTAATTCAATTCCATCAACGACGATGTGACCGCTGTCGGCCCTTTCGAGACCATTGATACAACGCAACAAGGTCGATTTCCCCGAACCGGAAGGGCCAAAAATGACCAGAACCTCGCCCACTTCAACCAAAAGCGAAACGCCATCAAGAACCGTATGTTTTCCAAACCGCTTGACCAAATTGCCAATTTGAATTATCACGCCGGCCGCTCTCCATATCCGTGCACTTTGAATTTTCGTTCCAGCCATGCTACCAGTCGTGAAAGCCCCAAGGTCATTATTAAATACAAAATCCCCACCACCAGCCAGGTTTGGAAATCAACAAAAAATTGTGAGTAAAACTCCCTGCCGGCCCGGGTTAATTCCCGCAGGCCGATGACTGAAACTAAGGACGTGTCTTTCAAACAGGCGATAAAATCGTTGGCCATCGGCGGCACCACCACCCGCATAGATTGCGGCAGAATCACATAACGCATCATCTGTCCGCGCGTCATCCCAAGTGAAAGCGCCGCCTCGTATTGTCCCTTGTGAATCGATTGAATTCCCGCTCTAATCGTCTCCGCCAGGTAGGCCGAATACCCGATGCCAATCGCCAAAACCCCCGCCAAAAAACTGGAAAGATTTAAAATTTTTCCCAGCCCGAAGTAAATAAAAAAAATCTGCACCAAAAGCGGCACCCCGCGCAGGATATCAACGTAAGCCTTTGAACTTTTCTCAATGAAAGGGTTGTGCGAAATCCGGGCGATGCCGACAAAAAGACCCATTATTATCGCCAAACCAAAGGATAAAAGCGTCAGCTCAATAGTAACTGGAACGACCGGCAAAAGATAGGCCAGGATTTTCCATAAAATTTCAAATTGGGAGCCAATCCATCCCCCATCGAAAACTGCCAAACTCACGCTCGTTTAACCTTCACCGTTCTGTGAAAAGTATCCAAATTTTCTACAGAGGTCAAGAAGTTCGGTTCTTAATTTTCAGTTCTGAACGGCCGATTTACGCTAAAGGAAAAATAGATGTGAAGCTGGCCGATAGTTACCAGCCTCCCGTCGCCCCTCCCCCTCCGGAGGAACCGCCACCAAACCCGCCAAAGCCGCCGCTGAAGCCACCTCCACCACCACTCGACCACCCACCCAAACCGCCCCCCATCCAAAATCCACCTCTGCCGGAGCGCCTCCCGTAATATCCCGGATAGCGGGCTGCCTTTCTAACGGCATTCAGGACAAAAAGCATGATAATTCCACCAACTAAAAAAAGGGGAAGCACTGGCAGCCAATCTTGCGCTCCCGTTTTTTGTTTTGGAATCTCACCGGTGGCGAAATATTTCTCCAGAATTTGTTCCACTTCAGCCATCGCGGCAAAGATGCCGGCAGCATAGTCACCTTCTTTGAAGCGCGGTGTCATTTTAGTGCGGATGATTTCGCCGCAGCGGCCATCGGGCAGCACCGCTTCGAGCCCGTAGCCGACTTCAAAGCGGATTTTCCGCTCTGATTTGGCGATTACAATCAAAAGCCCGTTATCTAAACCTTTTTGGCCGATTTTCCACTTTTCAAAAAGCCCGACGGCAAAATCTTCGATGGGAACACCGTCCAGCGATTCAACTGTAGCAACCACGACGGCGGCACCGGTGCGATCAAAGAAACCGCGCAATTCGGTCTCGAGCTGGTTCCGTTGAGAAGAGCTTAAAAGTCCCGCAAAGTCATTGGCCGCCCCAAGCGGAGTGGGATATTTTTGAGCCTGGCTCGCTGCCCAAAAAAGAAAAACTAAAAACAGAAATAAAAAACCCGCGCGAACTCTCACGCGGGAAATATACGTTAAATTTTAAAAGCAGCTACCGGTTGCTCGCGCTGGAAGCTAAAACGATTTTGACGATGTCCAAAAGCCGTTCGCAGGAAAACGGCTTTTTGATGAACATATCACCGCCGACTCGAAAACTGCGGCCGGAGTCCTCTTTGGAATCCTTGCCAGAAAGAAAAACCACCGGGATACTAGCGGTGCTGATACCCTTTTTCAATTCCGTGCAAACATCGTAACCGTCCATAAAGGGCATCGTAATGTCGAGCAAAATTAAATCCGGCCCAAAAGTTTTGGCACGCTCCACCCCCATCATCGCCGAGTTTTCCGCCACAACGGAATAGCCGGAGTTTTCTAGAAAGGTCTGGATGATTTCGGTGATTTCCGGCTCATCGTCGATGACCAGAACCTTGCCGGTTTTAATCTTTATTTTTGCAGTCGTCATCTTCTATATAAGCTCCCCCCTTATTTTATTTCGGCTTACTGAAACGAATCTTTAACCTTATTTCACAGATTCCCTTTTCCGACCAGGTTGCGTATAATTAGGGTATGGAATCCAATGGTCGATTGGACATTTTAGGCCTAACCCCAAGCGAATTGGCCCAGTTGGCAAAAAATTTGGGCGGCAAATCGTTTCACGGTCAACAAATTTTTCGATGGGTGAACCAGCGGGGAGTCTTTAATTTTGAGCAAATGACTGATTTGTCGAAAACGTTAAGAAAAACTTTTGAAAAGGAGATTCAAGTTGGAATTCCCAAGGTGGTACGGACGGTCACGGCGGCGGGAGATGGCACTGCCAAGTTACTTTTGAAATATTCGGACAATCAGGAAGCTGAAACCGTGATTATTCGGGACAGAGGCAAAATTACCTATTGTCTTTCTACCCAAGTGGGCTGCCCGCTCGGCTGCACGTTCTGTATGACCGGGGCGATGGGCTTCAAGCGGCATCTGACAGCCGGAGAAATTGTCGCCCAATTCCTTCTGGCACAAAAACATCTCGAAGCCGGTGAAACCGTGCGCAACATCGTTTTGATGGGAATGGGCGAGCCGCTGTTGAATTATGACAACACCTTGAAAGCGATGCGTATCGTCACCTCCGAGTTGGGTCCAGGTCTGGCCGCCCGAAGAATTACCCTCTCAACAGCCGGTATTGTGCCAAAAATTTATGAACTGGCAGATGAGAATATAAAGCTGAAACTGGCGATAAGCTTGCACGCCGCCACCAATGAAAAAAGAGATTTGTTGGTGCCGTTGAACAAAAAGTATCCGCTTGAACAACTTCTGCCTGCGGCTGAAGCGTTCGCCAGAAGGAGGCATCGGCGCGTCACATTTGAATATATTTTGATTCAGGATGTAAACGATACGCCGGAGGACGCAAGGCTTTTGGCCAAAAAAGTAGCCTCGATTCCTTGCAAAATTAACTTGATTCCGTACAATCCGACGCCCTTTGCTCCCTATAAACGCCCTTCCTTGGAACGCATTAATCGCTTTCGCGAAGTTCTGTATCCTCGAACTCCGGCGGTGACCGTGCGCTTTAGCAAAGGAGGCGAGGTGGAAGCCGCCTGCGGACAGTTGGCCGCTAACTACCCGCTAAACCATTTACCCAAAAGCTTTTTAAAACCAACCCTGACCATCTAAGGGAGTTAAAATGAAAAAAATTACCCCTTTTTTCTTGATGCTCTGCGCAGCCGTCTTCTTCGCTTCTCAAGTCATCCCGCAGGATGGAGGCTTCAAAAACCTGAAGGTGCTAAAACCGGCCAACAAGGCGGAGATGATGCGGATAATGGCTGCCTACAACAAAGAGCTGGGGGTGAAGTGCGAGCACTGCCACACCAAAGATTATGCCGACGAATCGAAAGAGGAGTTCAAAAAAGCGCGGGTAATGCAGACAATGGTAAATGAAATCAATGAGAAGTATTTTAATTACAAAGACGCTCCCAAAGTAAGCTGCGTTTATTGCCACGGGGGAAATCCCAAGCCCAAAGCAGCAGAAAAAAAGTAAGCTTGAAACAAAAAGCCCTCGCTGACATCTAATAAGGCACCCGCAACTAAGTTTTTAACAAGGCGGAGGCGTAATGTAATACAATTCGATAAGAAGCAACACAACATCGGCAGAGGTTAAAATTCCATCGCAGTTGATGTCGGCAATGGAAAGCGGACAGGTGCCTACGCCCAGAAAAGTACAGTCCAACAGCAACACCACATCCGCCAATTCTAAAACCCCATCCTGGTCCATATCGCCCCGCCCGGCGTTCACCGTAAAGGTGACCACGGTCTTGTGCGGGTTATTAAAAGCTCCCGGAGAGCTGATGACAATCGTATCGATATACGTTCCCGGAACCAAATTGGTCGAATCTATCGAAATAGAGACATTGGAAACGGGCGCGGCAGTGCCGCTGCTCGGAGTTATCGAAAGCCAGCCGACCGCCGGATTTTCCGCCGCCGTCCAGACCAGTGTGCCTCCGCCGGTGTTTTCAATGTTTAAATTCTGCGCCGGAGGCAAAGCTCCGCCACTGATGGCTGAAAAGGAAAACGTTTGCGGCAGAGAGGAGATAAAGGGAACCGCCAGTCCAGTCGGGCTGGCGCTGTCAAACCAGTCCAATATCCGGCGCAAAACAAAAGAGCGCGTCTTTGCGCTATGAACAGAAGGCGCGGATGAATTAACTGCCTCAAAACCAAATCCCAGAAAAACCGCTCGATAAATTGAGTCGGCATAGGCCACCCCCCCTACCGGCCCGGTCGTATCTCCCTTGGTGCTGGTATAAGTAAAAAGCTTGTCCGCCCGGCCATCGACAAAAGTAAGACGATCCACTTGAGTTTGGTTGCCGGCCCCGTCACCGGCCAACAAGACCATTCGGACACTATCGGAAATCGGCTCGCTGCTCACCCCTTCGGCATAGACGGATACGGGCTGGGCGTTGGTGAACCGGCAGTGAAAATAGTTCCGCAGGAATACGGAATCCGCCGTGCTCCAAAGCGATTGAGCCATTCCCTGGCCGGTCAAAAATAGACGCCCTCCACTGTTCATATAGCCGGACAAGGAGGCAATACGCGAGCTATTCAAAAGTGAAGTCGAATCGTTGCCCGTGTACCAAACCACGTAGCGGTAGAGCGAAAGGCTTTCCGCCGGCGGAACGCCCCGCACTGTCACGCTCCAGATGCGGGTCGGCACCAAAACTGTGTCGAATGATAGCTTGTAGTAATTCTCCAGCGCCCGCCCGTGGTCGTCATCCACAATCAGAATCTGCGTCGGCCCGATTTGCTGGACGTAGGCGGTTTGATAGGTGTAGGAGCTGTCAAAGTTCCAGGCATAAACGAAAAAGCTGTCCAGCTTAGAGCGATCGATGCCGGAAGAAACAGTAAAAGTAACCGGGTCAGGCGATGTGGAAGTGGAGGCCCCCAACCCAACCAAAGAACTTATCAAAGCCGTGCTGTCGGCAAAATGAATGGCTGTATCGTTGCATCGAACTAAAACGTTCCAGTTAGGCGTGGCAAGCCAGGCATTTATAAAGGAAAAATAGTAAGTAATAGTTTCTCCCGGATCGGGGACACCGTTCCCGTTTCCTGAAATCTCGTTCAGCGTGGGGCTGAAAGAAGTCACCCTTGGCCTTCCATACGTAACCTCCATATCGGCGGTCATCACCGAATCGGCGTTGGAAATGTTAAATACCGCCACCTGCGCGGCCTGAACGGGAACATTCTTCTTACTGTTTGGATTGGAAAATTCATCAAAATTTCGATTATTAGTGTTGCCCGGAAATGGGTCCCCCGCATCTCCCCGATTTGCATTTAAATTCAGATTCCGCAGACCATCTGCTTGCATCAAACCGACCATATACCGGTTTTCGTTGTTGTTGCTCCCGGCTGCTTCGTCGATGTGCCAGATTAAAAGCCCGCCCCCGGGATTGTAAGCGTCAAAACCGCGTCGATAGCGGTTTTCCAAAAGAAAATATTCGGATCCGCCTGTGCCGTTGGTCCAAAGCCGATAAATGGTCGGAGTAAACTCCACGGCGGGAAGAGAAACGTTGTTTTGATTAGCAGATAAACTGATGGGAGTCAGCCACCCCACCTGTTTTTTGCACCATGCCGACATATGCGTGGGGGTTTTGCTGCTGTTGTTGTAGTTGCCCGAGCTCATCAAACACCACGCCCCCGCTCCTTGCGAAGTGCCATCAGTGTCATACAAATCGGGCAGGCCAAAAAGAGCGTGGCCGGCTTCGTGGCAAAAGACACCAATCTGTATCGGTATCGGCCCGGACTGCTGCTCCGGTTCGATGGAATAATCGCTTAGCCACTTTCCATCTCTCTTCTGTGGCGCGATGCTCGAAGCGTGCGACCAGATATCTGTAAGCCGCCCGGTTTCCTCCGCTCCTGGGCCGCTATGAACGATAAAGAGCGCATCCACAACCCCATCCCCGTCGGCGTCAAACTGTGAAAAATCAACCCCCGCGGAATCCGCCGCCCGAATGGCATCCGTGGTAAAATTAGTAGCGGGAATACCATAAGCACCAAATGTGTAAGCGGCATTCGTCCCCGGAAGCTGATAAGGTCCGAAAACGGTTCCAACCACTACCGTCTGACCATAAGAAATTTCTTTATAATAATCGGTCACCGTGCCAGTCGGGTTGGAGATAAACAGAATCGAGTCCAATTTCGCCCGACTGACGTTTATCCCGTCCGCGGAAGGCGGGCGGTCGGACGGATAGGCATAAATCACCACCGCCTTCAAGGTATCGGGCGGAACCGCGCCAGCGGTCGTTCTTAGGGAAAGGGTAAAACGATACCGATGGGAAGTTGGCTGGTCAAAGTCCCCCAAGCTTTTATAATGCGCCAAAAACTCGTCCCACTCTCCGGTTTCTTTTAATTTTTTGACCAAATCGGGATGCGGCGCGACCGCAAAAGCAGAAGAAAAAATTCCGAGAAGTAAAACTGTAAACCAAAAAAGGCGCTTTTTCACCAATCCTCCAAACCTATAACCCCTGATATTATCAACTATCACACTCGTTGGTGACAACCACTTGCTGTAAAATTCCAACCACTCCCACCCACAATAATACGAAGTTAAAAGCTGGTTGCAAGTAAAAAAATCGACCTCACCCTCCTTCCGGGGCTCCACCGAAGCCCTTTATTAATGGTATCGGAAACTAAAGGGGTGAAAATTTACCCCCAAAAGGCCGATAATGCTAATAGAGTGCTGAAGAAACGCATAAACAGATACGCTTTTCAGGCCATACTGGCAGCTTTGGGCTTGTTTTTGCCCAATTCATCTGCCAATGCTATCTCCTGGCATTCGACTTTATTGGGCCATTCAGCTCTGTCGCTGGAATCGGGCCTCTCCAAGCCGGTTTTGACCGAAAACGCCGATGCCTGGACGGTCGCTTTTCCCAAAGGGTTTATTCTCAAACGGGAGTTAAACGACCAGGCTCTTGCCTTCCATTACTTCCAGGCTCAATCCCGCCGGGCAAGCATCGGCCCCAATCAAACCGCCGGTTTCACCTTTGCCACCACCGACAGCTCCGAACGGCTGGTCAACAACTTCTACGTTTTATCCCTCCAACGCCCCTCCCGCTCGTTCTGGAAATTTGATAATTATATAAGTTTCGGGCTGGGCTACAACAGCTGGAAAATGACCGACGCTTCCGGACAGCTGAAAATGCTGGAAGATTTGAACGGCCAGATCTTCACCGCAAAGGACCAACGCATAATTTTATCCTTCGGCGCCGGCGGGGAAATTTTCCTGAACAAATTTGTCGCCCTCGATTTTGGCGGGGATTTATATTACAACACCAAAATCCTCTCAAAATTCCAAGGCGACCAAAACATCAAAAGCAAAAACGGCTACGGGCTCTTCAACGCCGTCACCAATTTCCACACCCGTTTGAACTTTTACTTTGGCAAGGATGCCGACTCGGACGGTGACGGAGTCCCCGACAAACGTGATTTGAACAACAACACGCGACCCGGCGAAGTGGTGGATGCCGACGGCTGCTCAATTGATCAGGATGCCGACGGCATTCTCGACCGGTTGGATTTGTGTCCTGATACTCCGCGCGGAACCAAGGTGGACGGCGACGGCTGCCCCCTGAATTCCTCCGCCAGCCTGTAACGTAAATCGTTTCCGAAAATTCTTTCTATTAGCAGGCGGCATTTTCAATGCCGCATTTCTCCTCACCCCGTCTTTTTGTAGGTGCACGCCACAAGGGCGGTTCGCGAACCGCCCCTACCCAAAAACAAATCCGTAGGGGCAACCCCCTGTGGTTGCCCTTCCTCACCACAACGTGGAGTTTCGTAGTGCAGGTTGCCTGCCCGGCCAGGGGTTTTTGTAACCCGCACATCGCTCCAGAGTTAACCATTTCTCAATCCTGCCGATACAAAAAATACAGGCCTTGGCGGCTTGTGCACCACGGGGGATGCTTTGGGCCGGGGGATTCAGATTAGGGATGACACAAGGAAAACCCAAAGCTAAGAAAGGTGCGGGGGGCGCTGCCAAGGCCTCTTTTTTTCACCTACTTATTAAACTCCTATTGTGAGTCGAGGCTTTAGTCCCAGACAAACTCATTCTCTCCCCCTGTATTTAAGGGGGAGACTAAGAGGGGGTCAAACCACAACGTTTACATTTCTCATTAAAGCTTGACTTTAATTCCCCGCCAGCGTAGTTTGGCTCTGGAGAAAAAACTGCTATGAAAATCGGGCTGACGGTGCTTTTCCTGCTTGCTTTAACAACCATTGCAAAATCTTATCCCGACTTCCGCGATTCGGTCATCATCGAATCCAAAACCGTGCAGCCGATAAGCGGCGCTTGCGCTTCGGCCGGACTGAAAATCAGAGTCTATATCACCAACAAAGATTCGTTGGCAAATATTACTCTGCCACTTGAATCGAAAATCACCGCCGGGGCGGGCTATGCAACGCTTTCTCGGCCAGCTGGCTGCGGCGCACGCACCGCGGCGGCGGTATTTGACATTTTGCTCCCGGCCGGGCAGCTTCCCACTCGAATTGGAAATTTTAACAACTACCACAGCAACTCCCCCGATACTTTTCTCTGGGCCGGCACCCACGACCCTACTGACGCCGCTTCTAAGGTTCCACAAAACGCAACCAGAGTTCCGCTCCTGGATATCAAATTTGATTCGGTCGGCGCCTCCGGCCTGGGACAGGTGCAATTGGATTCCTCCTTAATTGCTCCCGCCTCCACTATCCAATTTGTTGACCGGAACGGCAACAAAATCGAAGTTAGCTTTGTCAAAGGTTTCATAAACGTTTGCAACCCTGCTTCACCCTATGTTCCACCAAATTGTCCCGCCTCTTCCAATCTCCTTTACGGGCGGACTTTCAGTTATGACTTCGACACTCCCTGCAGCCCGGTCACTTGGTCGGTCGTTTCCGGACCGGGAACGATTAATCTATCGAGCGGTCTTTACGGTTTCTCCGGCCAGTGTCCTCTTGGCCGCATTCCGATTACCGTGCGCGCCATCGGCGACTGCGGAGGCTGCAATCCTTCCAGCATCGCCGCAGAATGTTCTTTTAGTTTAAACGTGATAGACAACCCTCCCGTGTGCTCTACCCCGGCAACGATAACTTTTTCTCACGGCGCTTTGGCAACCAACCAGCTTGTGCTTTCCGACCCGGACGCCAGCGATGTGCTTACCACTGTCCAATTAAACGGCCCGGGGACGACTAATTCTTCCGGCAACTGGTCTTACCAAACTTCCTGCACCGATATTACCGCTTCGCCCCAAACCGTTAGAGTAAAAGTTTTTGACCGCTTTGGAAGCTGCAATCCCGGCCCGGCTGCCGACACCTGCGAATTTCAATTGGTGGTGACCAATGCCGCCCCAACCGTATCCAACTGCCCAAGTAGTGCTATCTCTGCTCCGCCCAACGTTCCTCTCTCACTACAGCTCAATGGAAGCGACCCCGACCCTGCCGACGCCGGGAATCTAACTTTCACGCTCCTTTCCGGCCCAAACGGCTTGACCGTTTCTCCTTCCGGTTTGGTGCAGTGGACGCCGACTTCTTTTCAAACCGGGATTTTCTCTGCCTGCGTCCAAATCACCGACCTTTGCGGGGCCACTTCCCGTTGTTATCTCAATTTTAATGGTATCAAAGGCGATTTGAACGGCGATGGCGCCTTAAGTCCCGTTGACGTAGTGCTGGCCTTAAACTGCATCTTTTTGGGAATCGAGCCGCAGTCGGGCTTTGCTTTTTGCGACGTCAACTGCGATGGCCTTGCCACCTCATCCGATATTGTGGTTATGCTAAACGTCATTTTCCTGGGAACGCTTTTTCCCTGCTGATTTTCCAACCCCTCCCCCTTTCCTAGAAAAACCCGAGGCTAAAGCCTCGGCTACCACACACCAAAAAGTTTCCGAAATTCCTTGACTAAACTCCTGTTCACGCTTACCTTTAGTCGGAAAGGAAAAGCCGAAGATGAAAACCCTCCTCGCCGGTTTAATTCTCTTGGGGGCAACTATTGCCTCCGCCACCCCCGACCCCCGCGACTCTATTATCATCGAATCCAAAACTGTTTTTTCCAAAGCCGGGCCGTGTCAATCGGCCGTGTTGAAAGTGCGCGTTTGGATTACCAACAAGGATACCTTAGGCAATGTCACTCTTCCTTTCGAGTCAAAAACCTTAACCGGCAATGCCTACGCCACAATTTCTCGCCCAGCCAATTGTAGCGCAACGAGGGTCAGCTCAACCGTCTTTGAATTCCTGTACCCGCCCGACGCCAGTGACTGTCCGCCGTTGGGAAACCGTGTCCCCGATTTTTCACGTTACCATAGCAACCCGCCCGACTCGTTCATGTTCACGGGAACTTATGACCCGATTGAGTGCAGTGAATTACCACCCACTCTTACCCGTACTCCTCTGTTGAATATCAAATTCGACACTGTTTTTTCATTCCCCGGCCAATTTGAATTGGATTCAGTAACCATTCCACCCAATAGAACGATTGAGTTCATTACCCTTCAGGGCAAAACAGTCAATGTCAACTTCGTCAAAGGCACAATCACTGTTGTTAACAGAGGTGACTTGAATATGGATGGCACTTTGACTGCAGAAGATGGAGTGTTGCTTTTGAATTGCACCTTTCTAGGCATCCCGCCGGACGGCGGGGTTGAACTATGCGACGTGAACTGCGATGGGCTATCCACTCCGGCGGACGTGGTTCTTGAATTGCTCGCAATCTTCTTTGGGCAACCGTTTCCCTGCTGATTTTCCAACCCCTCCCCCTTTCTTAGAAAAATCCGAGGCTAAAGCCTCGACTACCACACACCAAAAAGTTTCCGAAATTCCTTGACTAAACTCCTGTTCACGCTTACCTTTAGTCGGAAAGGAAAAGCCGAAGATGAAAACCCTCCTCGCCGGTTTAATTCTCTTGGGGGCAACTATTGCCTCCGCCACCCCCGACCCCCGCGATTCCATCATCATCGAATCCAAAACTGTTTTCCCCGAGGCCGGGCCGTGCCAATCGGCAGTGCTGAAAGTGCGGGTCTGGATTACAAACAAAGATAGTGTGAGCATGATTATTCTACCTCATAGTAACAAAGTCGATTTCCGCCGGGGCCTATGCTACTCTCTCCCGCATTGTTAATTGCAGCGACACAAGATTTTTTTCAGGGGTTTTTAACTTTCTGATTCCGCCGGGGCCTTTTGGTGAGCCGACTTTTCCGACCAGAATTCCCAATTTTTCCTACTATCATAGCAATAGTCCTGACAGCTTTGGTATCACAACCATAGCTGAGCCGGGGATTGATTCACCTCCGATTGGCCCTAACC
This sequence comes from uncultured Ignavibacteria bacterium, assembly GCA_964607165.1. Classification (GTDB taxonomy): domain Bacteria; phylum Zixibacteria; class MSB-5A5; order DSPP01; family DSPP01; genus DSPP01. The sequence goes on along the minus strand of CAZSIT010000003.1, from coordinate 100,123 downwards.
CCAGCCGCCTGCCATTTGTTGACATCAAATTTGATACAATACTATCCTTCCCAGGCCAATTTGAGTTAGATTCTGTGACAATTCCTCGGAATACATTGGATTCGGTGGTCGGTTTACCGACCAGAATTATTCGTTTCATCGATTCGCAAGGCACCGACGTACCCGTCAACTTCGTCAAAGGCGTTATTACGGTCGTAAACAAAGGTGACTTGAATATGGATGGTGCTTTGACTGCCGAAGATGCAATTTTGCTTATGAACTGTACTTTTCTGGGCATTCCCCCAGAAGGCGGCACGGAATTGTGTGACGTGAATTGTGATGGGCTGTTCACTCCGGCGGACGTGGTTCTTGAATTGCTCGCAATCTTCTTTGGGCAACCGTTTCCCTGCTGATTTAATTTTCAACCAATCCAATTTTCCACCGTATAAAGTTTTATGAAAAAGACAACTGGAATCTTCAGCACAACTGTTATTCTCGTCTTTTGTCTTAAAAGTTTTTTAACCGCCGCCACCGTCCCTACCGGTTTTTACGATCAGGTAATCGAACCCGGTTTATCCCAGCCATCCTCTTTCGCTTTTCTGCCGGATGGGCGGATACTTTTCACCGAGCAGAAAACCAGAAAAATCCGGATGGTGGTTAATGGAGCGATAAGCACCACCGACCCGATTACAACGATTGCGGACGTGAATACGATCGGTAACGAGCAAGGGCTTTTGGGCATTGCCATTGATCCCCAGTGGCCGTCCCGACCGTATGTTTACGTCTATTTCGACCACACCGGCACCTCTACGATTTACATCGCGATGTTCACCGCTACCGGGGATTTGTCCAATCCGAACAGTCACAATCTTTCTCTGGGAAGCCGCTATAACATCATCACCGATATTCCCGACAACGCCAGCAATCACAACGGCGGGACCTTGCGCTTTGGCACGGATGGACGGCTCTACGCTTCGCTGGGAGAAGATGCCGATTTTTGTAAAGCGCAGGATTCCAGTTCACTCAAAGGAGTGATTCTGCGTATTTCGGTGGATAGCCTGCCCCAACCCGGCAGCGGTCCAGCCCTCAAATCATTGTTGATTCCGTCCGATAATCCTTTCCCCGGTTCAGATAACGCCCGGCTGGCCTGGTGCTGCGGCCTGCGCAATCCGTTCCGTTTTAACGTTGACCCCCAAACCGGTAAGCTTTACATCGCTGACGTCGGTCAGAACAACTATGAAGAAGCCGACGAATGTTCCGGCGGCGAAAACTTTGGCTGGCCGTTTAGGGAAGGTCCTATGGTGCGTGTGGTCGGCGGATGTAGCGAACCGGGCGGTTCAGGCAACGGAAGCTTTATTGCGCCGATTATCTATTACGACCGCTCGGGATTCACCGCCTCGATAATCTCCGCCGGTTTATATCGCCCCACAAACGGGCCTAATTTTTACAACTTTCCGGCGGAATACAACAGCGACTATTTTTACATCGACTACTATCAGGGTTTTATGCGCCGGATTAAAAAATCGGGCTCGGTCTGGAATTTTGCCCCTCCCGTGCCGGGACAACCCAATGACACCACCTGGGCCGCCGGCCTGGTTTCCGGCGGCGATTTTCAAGTCGGCCCGGACGGGGCACTATATTGGCTCCAACAGTTTATCAACTTTGCTCCCAACACAGGCTCATTGCGCCGGATAATTTTTTTGAGAGGAGATTTGAATGGCGATGGCGTTTTAACCTCCGCCGACGTGGTGCTGTTGTTGAATTGCGTTTTTCTGGGAATCGCCCCCCCTGCCGGCACAGCCGCCTGCGATTTCGACTGCTCCGGCACTCCCAACCCTCCCGACCCGGTGATTCTGCTCAACACCGTCTTTTTGGGCAATCCGTTTCCCTGTTAACATCTCAACTTTTAACTAAAATAGTTTGACAATCTTCCACAAACCTGCATATTTATACTAAGGAATATATGAAGCCGTTTGCTAAGATGGTTCCAACCCTGTTGCTTGCCAGTTTTATTTTTAGCCAGTGCGACCTAATTTTTGTCGTAGCCGGCGTCAAGTCACAAACCCAAAAAAACGGCGGGGTTTGCCAGAACAAAAAATGCTGCTGCGACCACAGCGGCCCGGACGGCCAAGAGGCCAAATGTGAAATGTGTTACTCGCCATCAAATAGCCCAACACAGCCTTCTTCAAGCAATGAAACCTGTTGCCTTTATGCCGCTGACTGCAACCCGGCAAAAAGTGTTCCCGTACCAACGGCTGATAAAAATTTTGGTAATGTAACGGGAAACAGCGAAATTCTCCGTTTCGTCCAAGCATCCTATTTCGAGCCGGTTGAATCTGCGGCTTTAAAAACGGACTTCCAAAATCCCGTCTTTCATCCTCCTCCCGCTTAATTTTTAATTCCAACTATTTCGGTTGACGGTCAAACCGGCTGTCGGCTTTGGATTTTCTAACCTCTAAAGCGAGGAGAAGATGAAAAGAAAAAATTTTCTTTTATTATTGTTTTTGACTTTTTGCGTCGGAGTTTCAATCAAAACCGCCGGTGCCAGCTGCGGCGCGGCGGTTTGTCCTTTGAACACCCACCGCGGCTTCAGCAAGGGGCTGTTGCAGCTCCAGCTTTCGCACGAGTACATCAACGAGAACCAGATTAACGTCGGCTCCAAAAAATCGTTTGTCGGCGCGCTTCCAAATCCCCACGACGAGGTGCAGACCAAAAACCAGCGCGCCCTTTTGGCGGCCCAATACGGCCTTACCCGTTCGTTGGGAGTGAGCGTGGAAGTCCCTTTCATCATCCGCGACCACAGCCACATTGAGGATAGCTCACTGGAAACCTTTCATTTCGATGGGCTGGGGGATGTGACGGTAAGCGGTCAGTATTCGATGGCCTTTTCCGCTGCCAATTCGACCGGCGAGTTGAGCCTATTGGCGGGAATTAAAACCCCAACGGGAGTTACCGACGTAAAAAACGACGAAGGGACCGAAGAAGCAGAAGTGACCATCCAGCCGGGCACTGGCTCGTGGGACGGCTTTTTTGGAATGAACTTGCATCTGCCGCTTGCAAGTGTGCGCACGCTGGCTGGAGGGCTTTACAGCACTCTCCCGATAAACGCCAGCTTGAATTACCGGGTCAATGGAAAAGGAAAAAACGATTACCGATTCGGAAAACAGATAATGGCCCACCTGGGTACGGAATACCAGATTTTCCCCAAATTCTCGCTTTTGTTTCAGGCCAACGGCCGCTGGCAGGACTTTGCCGATGTGGGAACGACCGGCGAGTTCCGCTCCAACACCGGTGGAACGTGGATTTTCTTAAGCCCCGGCGCCAGTTTCCAGTTCGGTGAAGCTTTTTCTGCTTATAGCTACGCCCAGCTGCCGGTTTACCAGAAGGTGAATGGGATTCAGCAAGTGGCAAAGTTGAATTTACAGGTTGGACTGTCGGCGAACGTAAACTTGCTGAAGTGATTTTTGTAAAATGAAAAGCCGGGTCTCCCGGGCCCCCGCTTTTCGAATCTCACGAAAGCGAAGGTTGGGTGGCCGTTCGGCCTTTATTTGCCTAAAATTAGGCTTAGTAGTTTTTTCTTTCCTTTTCTAATTTCATACAGTTGCTCCAACTCCATAGCCACTTCTTTTCCAACCAAGTTGCTGTTGGAATAAACGTAGGCCAGAATTTCATCCTTCTCAACTCTCGAACCTATTTTCTTTAAAAACTCAAACCCGACCGTGTAATCGATTCTATCCTGAACGGTTTTTCGACCGGCGCCCAACTGGATGGCGAGCAGGCCGACTTCGCGGGCATCCAACGACCAAACCCAGCCGTTGCGAAGAGCGCGAACGGGAATCTGATAGGTCGCTTTTGGCAATAAATCGGGATTGTCGATGGCTCCCACAAATCCCCCTTGCTGCCGCACCAACTCCCGGAAACGCTGCCGAGCTGAACCATTTGCCAAGCGGGCAGATAAAAGCCTGCGCGCATCTTTTATCGCAATACCCGCTAATGCAAGCATTCGTACCGCCAGATGTTCGGTAACTTGATACAAGTCCGACTCGAATTTACTGGAAAGAAAATCGAGCGCCTCACGCACTTCCAAAAGATTGCCGACGAAACGGCCCAAGGGCTGATCCATTCGGGTCAAAACCGCTTCTGCTTTGACGCCGAACTGCCGGGAAACCGAAGAGAGCCAGCGTGCCAGCTCTCTGGCTTCTCTTGTAGTGCGCATAAAGGCGCCGCGGCCGACTTTGACGTCAAACAAAATCGCCTGCGCCCCACCGGCTAACTTTTTGCTCAAAATCGAAGCGGTGATAAGGGGAATGCAAGGCACTGTGCCGGTCACGTCCCGCAAAGCGTAGATTTTTTTATCGGCCGGAGCAATCTCCACCGTCTGCCCAGCCATGAAGAAATTATTACGCCGTAGAATTTCGGTGAACTCTTCAATGGAGTAATCGGTGCGGAAACCCGGAATGGAGGCAAGTTTGTCCAGCGTGCCGCCGGTATGGCCAAGCCCTCGCCCGGAAATCATAGGCACCGCCACGTTGCAAGCCGCCACCCAGGGAGCCAGAATCAGCGAAACCTTATCGCCAACCCCTCCGGTGGAATGTTTGTCCACTCTGGGCAACTTTATCGAAGACAAATCAAAACTTCGGCCCGACTCAAGCATCGCCTTGGTCAGATAGTAAGTTTCCCTGCGGTCTAAACCCTGAATAAAAGCGGCCATCAAAAAGGCGGCCATCTGATAATCGGGTATAGCGGCAGAGGTAAACTCCGAGACTAAAAAAGAAATTTCCTCTTCTGACAGTTTCTTGCCGTCCCGTTTTTTAGCAATCAGTTCGGCGGTTAGAAACATCAGAATTCTTTCAACAAGGAAGCTGCCGTGGAAGTGCCCAATCGCTCGGCCCCGGCTTCGTAAAGCGATTCCACATCCTTGCGAGTGCGAATGCCGCCGGCCGCTTTGATGGGGAAAGATGGGCCAAAGATTCGAAACAAAAGCTCCACATCTTCCCGTGCGGTTTTGCCCAAAACACCTGTAGAGGTCTTAATCAAATCGGCTCCGGCATAGAAAACTCCCAGAGCACCCAAAACTTTTTGGTCCGGAGCAAGCAAAGAAAATTCAACAATGACTTTCAACCCCACTCCTTCCCACAATGCCGCTTTGACCTCGGCAATATCGTTAAAAAAATCGGCCAGTTTATTTTCGACAAGAAAAGAATGATTTACCACCATATCCAATTCGGAGGCGCCATCCTGGCAGGCCTCCAACGCCTGTTTTACTTTCACCGCCGTTTTGTTCTGGCCTAAAGGAAAATCCAAGGTTGAAACAACTCGAAGTTTTCGGCCTACCAAGAAAGCCGTCAGGGAAGTCCAGAAGGGTGAAACGCAAACCGCTCCTATATTATTTTCCAGGGCATCGGCGCAAAGTTTTTCAACTTCCTTGGAAGTTGCTTTAAAATCGAGATTGGTGGACTCGAGGCGTGCGGCTACCGAGGAGCGGTTGAGTTCCAAGACGCTGCGGATGAATGTTTCGGTATTTTTTGACTCCATCCGTGTCTTCCTCTTTTTTTCCCAGATTTCCTCCCTGCCCAGTTGCCGAAGAGTTAAAAGCCAGGTTTCATCCGCCTGTTCCATCAAACGGGCCAGCCTTCCCGGCTCCAGGACCTCCAGGTCGGCCAAATTAACTCCCCCGCCGAAAAGGGGCTGTCAAAAGTTTTTCGACCGAAGTTTCTTTGGCGATTCCGTCCCGATTCACCAATATCAAAGGGAGCTTTGGAGAAAATTCGGTCAAAACCTGCAAACAAGCCCCACAAGGAGTTGGAAACCGCTCGGAATTTGAAACGATAACCCCTACTTGAAATTTCCTGCATCCGGCCGAAACTCCGGCGAAAACCGCGGTTCTCTCCGCGCAAATGGTCAAGCCATAAGACCCGTTCTCAACGTTCGTGCCGGAATAAATCTTGCCGTCCTCCCCGAAGAAAGCAGCGCCAACGGCAAATTTTGAATAGGGCGAATAAGAATTTTTCTGTGCCCGCCGAGCGGCGGCAATCAGTTTCTTAATCGGCCAGGATTTCTTTGACAAAGCTTTCACTCGCTCCTTTCCATTCGATACCCAATAACTCCGCCACGGTTGCACCCAAATCGGCCATCGTTCTTCGTGTTCCTAAATTTACATCTGACTTGATTTGAGCGCCATAAACTAAAATAGGAACATACTCCCGCGAATGGTCGGTGGAAGGAGTGGTCGGGTCGCAACCATGATCCGCGGTTATGAAAACGACATCTTCTCTACGAAACCGCTGATCTATTCCGGAAAGCAGCCGATCGAACTCTTCAACTCCTTTGGCGAACCCTTCCAAGTCATTCCGATGCCCCCACAGCATATCAAAATCAACTAAATTTATGAAAATTAAACCCTCTCTTGTATAACTTAATTCGTCGTAGAGCTTTTCCATCCCATCGCGGTTGCTGTTGGTGTGAACAATCTTTGATAATCCCTGCTCGGCGAATAAATCTCCGATTTTGCCGATGCCGATGGTCGGTATTCCTATCGAATACAATCGGTCCAAAACATTTTCTTCCGGGCAAGACAGCGAAAAATCCTTGCGGTTGGTTGTGCGCTTAAAATCTTCTCTCGAAGTTCCCACAAACGGCCGGGCAATCACCCGCCCCACTCCCCAATCGCCAACTAAAACTTTGCGCATTTCAGAGCAAATACGATATAGTTCGTTGAGCGGGATAACCTCTTCGTGAGCGGCAATCTGAAAAACCGAATCGGCGGAGGTGTACACAATCGGCTTACCGGTGGCGACGTGCATTTCTCCCAATTCAACAATGATTTCCGTGCCGGAAGCGGGCTTATTGCCGAGATAACCGCGCCCGGAAATTCTTTCAAATTCCTTCATAACTTCTGATGGAAAACCTTTTGCGAAAAGCGGAAGCGGTTTGGTAACCGCCACTCCCATCAACTCCCAATGCCCATTCGTGGAATCCTTTCCAGCCGAAAAACAGGTCATTTTACCGTATGCTCCCAAGGCGGGGACGTTGGAGCGAACCCCTGCAATCGGGATGATTTTCCCAATGCCCAGTCTTTCTAAATTTGGAACGGAAAAACCGCCAACTGCTTGAGCTAAATTTCCCAGCGTGTTGGAGCCTTTGTCCCCGTAAGCTCCGGCATCGGGAAGCTCGCCAACCCCGCAGGAGTCTAAAACTATGACGATAACCCGCATTACTTTTTCCAGCGCGGGTCCGGTTCGGAAAGAATTGATCCTTTAAAGTTGGAGAGTATTTGATTAATTTGAAACGTATCTAACGGTTGAACGGTATCCCCAATGATTTTCATATAAATAACTATGTTGCGGAGACTGTCTAAATTTACCCGCCCTTCATGCGTGGCCAGACGATATTCGGCAAAAGTAGAATGAATTCTGGTGGTATCGTATCCCGGGCTGGCTCGCCTTGCCAAAATTCGCTCCATTTGCGCTGTTCCCTGCCCCACCCCCCAGTTCATTAATTTTTCTCGATTGGTATAGCAGAGAACCATAAGCAAAACAGCCAACAAAAGGAATGCCCCGGTAATAATCAAAGCCACCAAGCAGCCCTTTTTTAGTCCTTTCTTAGGGAGCGGCGCTTCACTTGGTAGAAGCTGATTCATTTATTTAGAGGTTAGTTGCTAAGGAGCCGAGGCTTCTGCCTCTTGCGGTTTTTCTTTGGCGGCCGCCTTTTCTTTGAAAATTTCCTTGTCGGCAACCCGGTCATACCCGGCTGGCCGTTCCCCCTTTTTCTTCTCTTCTTTTTTTTCTTTTTTCCCCAACCGCACCGGTTCCAGTCCTATGCTGACTACCGCCGTCTCGGCGCCGTCACCCATCCGGCGGCCCAAATGATAAATGCGCGTGTAGCCACCCTCCCGATCGGAAAGTTTTTTGGCCGTCTCTTCAAAAAGTTTTTGGACCGCTTCCGGAGAATAAAGCCGGCTGGCCACCAAACGCCGGGCCGAAAGGGTGTCACCGTTTTTTGCGGTTTGGATTAATCGGTCAACAATAGGAGCCACTGCGCGCGCCTTTTGACGGGTAGTCACAATCCGATGGTGCATAATCAAGCTGGCCGCCAGGTTAGAAAGCATGGCGTTTCGATGTGCAGCCGTCCGTCCTAATTTGGGAACTCTTCGCCCGTGCCTCATTTACTCTCCGCCAAATAACGGGAAACATCCATGCCAAAAGAAAGGCCCAAATCGCCCAAAACCTGATGCAGCTCGGTTAAGGACTTGCGCCCGAAATTGCGAAACTCCAGCATTTCCGCCTCGGATTTCCGCACCAGATCACCCAATGTGTTAATTCCGGCGGCACGCAGGCAGTTGGCCGATCGCACGGAAAGCTCCAGTTCATCCACCCGAGTTTTTAAAAGATTGAACATCCGCGAGGACTCTTCGTCAACTTTTTGCACTTCGTCGGTCTGAATGGGGCCGTCGGTTTTAATCAAAATCGACAAGTGCTCGGCCAAAATTCTTCCGGCATAGCTTAGTGCCTCCTCTGCGGTCACGCCCCCATCGGTCCAAATTTCCAAAATCAGCCGCTCGTAATCCACCCGCTGCCCAAGGCGAGTGTTTTCGACCTGATAGTTAACCTTATAAACGGGTGAAAAAAGAGAATCCAAAAAGATGGTTCCCACCGGTGCCCCTGGGCGTTTGTTTTGCTCGGCCGCAACGTAGCCACGCCCAAACCCGACTTCGATTTCAGCCGAGAACTTGGTCTCTTCCGTCAGTTCGCAGATGAACAAATCCGGATTCAAGATCTCAATATCTCCCCCCGCTTCGATATGGGAGGCCAAAAGCTTTCCTTTGCGGGTCGCCTTAAGGTGAACGGTTTTAGGCGCCTCTCCCGAAAGTTTCAGGCGAAGCTTTTTCAAGTTCAGCCAAATTTCGGTAACGTCTTGATAAACACCCGAAATGGTCGAAAATTCATGTAAAACCCCTTCGAATCGAACCGCTGTAACCGCCGCCCCCTGTATGGAGGAAAGCAAAGCCCGGCGCAGCGCGTTTCCAAGCGTAATACCAAACCCTCGCTCCAAAGGTTCCAGAACAAAACGACCGTAGGTTCGGGAAGCTTCCTCCGCTTCAACTTCTTTGGGCATTTGAATACTTTTCCACTTCATCTATTTTCCCTCGCTTTATTTAGAGTACAGCTCAACTATCAACTGCTCCGAACAGAGAGTAGGAATTTCCGCCCTCTTGGGCATCTCCAACATTTGTCCTTCCAACCGGGCTTTATCCAATCGAAGATACGGCAGCGCCAACTCCCGGCCCTGCTCCTTTAAGGCCTGATGGATAAGATCTAGATTCCGGCTCCCTTCGCGAACTTTTATTACCTGACCGGGACGCACCAGGTAGGAGGGGATATTCACCGTCTGTCCATCTACGGTGAAATGCCGATGAAGAACCAATTGGCGAGCCGATTTTCGGGAAGGGGCAAAACCCAAACGGTACACCACGTTGTCCAATCGCCGTTCCAAAAGCGCCAGAAGATTTTCACCGGTGATACCTTTCAATCGATCTGCTTCTGAAAAAATATTGGCAAACTGAGTCTCCAAAAGTCCGTACAAACGGCGCACCTTCTGCTTTTCACGCAGTTGCTGGGAATATTCCGAAGAACCTCTGCGCCGCCCACCTCTGGATTGACCATGCTCGCCCGGCGAATAGCCGCGCCGCTCGAAAGCACATTTCTCTGTATAGCAGCGACTTCCCTTTAAAAACAGTTTTTCCCCTTCACGGCGGCAAAGCTTGCAGGAAGGACCAATATAACGTGCCATTTTTTCTCCCCTATACCCTTCTACGCTTCGGCGGTCGGCAGCCGTTATGCGGCAAAGGCGTTACGTCTTTTATCGCCGTAACTTCCAAACCGGCCGCGGCCAAAGAGCGGATAGCGGCTTCCCGACCTGCCCCCGGCCCTTTCACCCAAACCTCCACTCTCTTTAGGCCCACCTCCAAAGCTTCTTTTGCGGCGGCCTCCGCCGCTATCTGCGCGGCAAAAGGAGTGCTTTTCTTAGAACCTTTAAACCCGTTGCGTCCCGCCGATGACCAGGACAAAACCGCCCCGGTCGAGTCGGTTATGGTAACAATGGTGTTGTTGAACGTGGCCTTAATGTGCACCACCCCAAGACCCTCAATTCGGCGATGTTTCTTTTTCGGTTTCTTTTTAACTTCTTCTGCCATTTTTCTCCCGCTAATTGAATAAGAACATTTTTGATTTTTTAATCACTAATCTCTAATCCCTAATCCCTGTTTTAGGTGGGTCCCGGAGGCGGCTTTTTCATCCCGCCCACGGTCTTGCGCGGCCCTTTACGGGTGCGCGCATTGGTTTTGGTGCGCTGTCCGCGAACCGGAAGCCCGCGCCGATGCCTAAGTCCGCGATAGCTGCCGATATCGACCAGGCGTTTGATGTTTTGAGATATTTCCGCCCGCAGAGCCCCTTCGACTTTGTATTCCGCCTCAATGACCGAACGTAGCTTGGCCACGTCTTCTTCAGACAAAGCCTGCACGCGGGTGTTTGGATTGACGCCCGTTTTACCCAAAATTTCTCGCGCCGTAGTCGGGCCGATGCCGAAAAGATAGCGCAATCCGATTTCTATCCGTTTGTCGCGCGGCAAATCCACGCCTGCAATGCGTGCCATAGTTTAACCCTGTCTCTGTTTGTGGCGCGGATTTTTGCAAATCACCACCAAATTCCCTTTGCGGCGGATGATTTTGCAGTTTTCACAGCGCTTTTTTATGGATGAACGTATTTTCATTTTTCTCTCACTTGTACCGATACACAATCCGCCCCCGGGTCAAATCGTAGGGCGAAAGCTCCACGGTAACTTTATCTCCCGGCAGAATCCGGATGAAATGCATCCGCATCTTGCCCGAAATATGGGCCAAAACCTGATGTCCGTTGTCCAGTTCCACTTTAAACATTGCGTTCGGTAAAGGCTCCAAAACCTTTCCTTCTACCTGTATGGTATCCTCTTTTGCCATCCTATACTTTGGTTAAAACCAAAGGTCCTTCTTCGGTTGCCGCAACGGTATGCTCAAAATGCGCCGAAAACGAGCCATCCCTGGTAACCATGGTCCAGCCGTCCGATTTTATTTCCACCGGCCAATCACCCACGTTGACCATAGGCTCAATCGCTATAACCAGACCGGGCTTAATCGCCATCCCGGAATTCGGATTTCCGTAATTTGGAACAGCCGGTTCTTCGTGCATTTGGCGGCCGATGCCGTGGCCGACCAACTCGCGCACCACCGAAAAACTATTTTCCTCCGCTTTATGCTCCACGGCGGAGGATACATCCCCCAGGCGGTTTCCCACCCGGAAAAAGTCAACCCCCAAATATAATGCTTCTTCCGTTACCCGCAAGAGTTTTGACAAGTTTTCCGACACCTCGCCGACCGCCACGGAGCTTGCCCCGTCCGCATAATAACCGTCTTTCAAAACCCCTACGTCAAGGGAAACAATCTGACCTTCCCGGATTTCACGTTCCCCCGGGATTCCGTGCACCACCTCTTCGTCAATCGAGACGCATATGGAAGCCGGATACCCTCTGTAGCCCTTGAAAGCCGGCACTCCGCCCCGCTTGCGGATGAACTCATCGGCCAAACGGTCGAGTTCTTTGGTTTTAATTCCGGGCTTCACTTTCTCTTTGAGCGTCTCCAAAGTTTCCGCCACGATTCGTCCCGATTCCCGCATAATTTCTATTTCCCGTTTCGATTTCAATTCAACCATTCAAGGCTTTTTGTCCCCGGCGAACTTTCTCCAGGAGGGTTGCCAAATCAGCCGTGACCGCCTGCGGATCCCGATTCCCATCCACCCGAGCCAAAATCCCTTTTTTTTCATAAAACAATACCAAAGGCTCGGTCCGTTCCCGGTACACGCGCAACCGATTCTCCACTACTTCAGCCCGGTCGTCGGGCCGAACCTGTAGACCTTTGGCGCATTGGTCGCAGATTCCCGCTTTTTTGGGCGGTTTGGACTGGCGGTGATAATTGGCCCCGCATCCAGGACAAAACATTCTGCCCGAGATTCGCTCCACTATGACTTCATCTGAAACTTCCAATAATACGGCGATATCAACAACCGAACTGCGCACCGCCAAAAGGGCATCCAGGCCTACCGCCTGCTCTTCGGTGCGCGGAAAACCATCCCACAGATAGTCTCGGCCAGACTCCAACCGCGAAGAAACCATCGCTAAAATTAATTTATCCGGGACCAACTCCCCTTTCTCCATAAAAGCTTTGGCTTCTTGGCCTAAAGAGGTTTGGTTTTTCACTTCCTGGCGCAAAATGTCGCCGGTAGCCAAATGAAAAAAAACCAAGCGGGAGGAAAGTTCCACCGCCTGCGTCCCTTTACCGCTTCCGGGCGGGCCCAACAGCACCGCCTGCATTAACCGACCAAACTCCGTCCCCGGATTCTTCCCTTCTTCATAAACCCTTCGTAGTGGCGCATCAGAAGATGCGATTCAATCTGCTGCAAAGTGTCTAAAGCAACGCCCACCACGATAAGGATGGAGGTTCCACCAAAATAAAAGGTTATTCCAAACTGACGGATGAGAATTTGAGGAACGATGGCAATTAGTGCAAAAAATATGGCTCCCGGCAGTGTTATCCGGGTTAAAACGCGGTCAATATACTCCGAAGTCTTCTTTCCGGGGCGGATGCCGGGAATAAATCCGCCTCCTTTGCGCATATTGTCCGCCAAATCGATGGGATTAAAAACTATTGCCGTATAGAAATAGGCGAAAAAGACGATGAGTAACCCGTAAATCATAGAATACAAAACCCCACCCGGATCAAAAATGGCATTTACTACATCCACCAGTCCGCTGATCGGGATAAAAGACGCCAAGGTGGAGGGCGCAAACATAATCGACTGGGCAAAAATAATCGGGATGATACCGGCCGTGTTCACGGAGAGTGGAATATGGGTGGACTGCCCGCCATAGATTTTCCGCCCGACCACCCGCTTGGCGTACTGCACCGGAATTCTGCGCTGGGCGCGCGTTACCAACACCACCGCCGCCACCATAGCCACCATAACCAAGACCAAAAGCAGTTCCGAAAAGAGATTCCGCCTCCCGGCAAAAAGTTCTTCCACTTCCTGAATAATGCCCGGGAAAAAGCGTGCCACGATGCCGATGAAAATGATTAGCGAAATTCCGTTCCCGATACCTTTGTCCGTAATCTGCTCCCCCAGCCACATAATGAAAATCGTGCCGGCTGTAAAGGTGAGCATGGTTACCAAGGTAAAACCCAGGCCGGGGTAGGGAACAATGGGTATTCCCCCCGCCGTCTGTGCGGCCAGCCACTGGGCTGTTCCGGCCGATTGGGCCGCCCCCAAAAGCACCGTGCCGTAACGGCTGTACTGGACAATTTTCTTCCGCCCTTCTTCTCCCTCTTTTTGCAAGCGCTGGAAGTACGGAACCACTGCGGTCATCAACTGCATAATGATGGAAGAAGAGATATAGGGCATAATTCCCAGAGCGAAAATCGACATCTTGATGAACGAACCGCCAACAAAAAGATCGTACAGGCCGAAAAGCCCGCCCCCCCCACCGGATGCAAAAAACTGGCTCAACGCGGTAGAATCGATGCCGGGTGCCGGAATATGCCCGCCGATGCGGTAAACGACTAACAGGGCCACCGTGAACAGCAAACGGTCGCGCAGCTCTTTAATTTTGAAAATCGAGCCTACGGCGCTAAGCATTCAGAACGACTACCTTTCCCCCTTTGGCCTCGATTTTTTCTTTGGCCGCACGGGAAAAAGCATGTGCCAGAACGGTGAGATTGGCTAAAGCTTCGCCGTCCCCTAAAATTTTAACCGGAAAATCAGCCCGCCGAATTAAGCCGGCGTTTTGCAAGGCCAACGGATTTACCGACTCCAGATTTTTCAAGCGCGCCAAGTCGGAAAGATTTACCACCTGATAAACTTTTTTGTCAAACGCTCTAAAACCCCGCTTGGGCACTCGCCGCTGCAGGGGCATCTGCCCGCCTTCGCTGTAGGGCTTGGAATGCCCCCCCGAACGCGCCAGCTGTCCTTTGTGTCCGCGTCCGGACGTTTTCCCTTGGCCGGAGCCGGGCCCACGTCCGACTCGCTTGCGGTTTTTAAGGGAGCCTTTGGCCGGATGTAATTCGGAAAGTTTCATCTACTCTTTCTCCACCGTCACCAGGTGGCGAATCGACTCCACCATTCCCCTAATTTGCGGGGAATCGCTGCGCACTACCGAATGCCGGATACGGCGCAATCCTAAGGCCTTTACTATCCGCCTGTGCGGTTCAATCTGGCCGGATAAGCTGCGCCTCAAGGTAATTTTTAGCTTACCGGCCATCGGTTGCCTCCTCGACATCTTTTATTTTTGATTTTTCAACGAATGCAATCATATCTTTCAATCCTTGTAAAGTCGCTTTTACCACGTTGTGAGGATTGGCCGAACCGAGCGACTTGGTCAAAATGTCCTGCACGCCGGCCACTTCCAACACGGCCCGAACCGGACCGCCGGCAATCACACCGGTTCCCGGTGATGCCGGCCGTAAAAGCACCTTAGCCGAACCGAATATTCCCAAGATCTCGTGCGGCAGGGTTCCTTCGGCCAAAGGAACTTTCAACATTCCCTTGCGCGCCGCCTCGTGTCCCTTTCGGATGGCATCCGCCACCTCGCCGGCCTTGCCTAAACCAACGCCAACCTGTCCCTTTTTGTCCCCAACCGCAACTAGCGCGGTAAAAGAAAACCTTCTTCCGCCCTTCACCACCTTCGCAACACGGTTGATGTGAATAACGCGCTCTTCAAAATCGAGCCCTTCACCAGCGAACTCCGACTCTCTTGCCCGCTCTCTTCTCGGTTTCAAAACTTGAGTCCTCCTTCCCGCGCTCCGTCCGCCAATGACTTCACCCGGCCGTGATACAGATAGCGGTTCCGGTCAAAAACAACTTTTTCAATCCCTTTGGCTTTGGCGGCTTCGGCAAAAATCTTACCCAACAGTTTAGCTTCCTCGCTTTTGGTATGCTTGGAGCTTGTCAATTTTTCCCTAACGGCGGGCGAAAGAGTCGAAAGCCCGGTAATGGTTTTACCGCTCAAGTCGTCCACTAATTGAACGTAGAGTTCCTTCAGGCTGCGGAAGACCGAAAGCCGCGGTTTTTCCGGCGTGCCGACAATACGGGCCCGCACCCGGCTTTTCTTTCGTTCCGCTTTCTGTTGTAAAAATTTGCTTCCTTCCGCCATAGCTACGCCGCCGTCTTTCCAGCTTTTCTCCGAATTATTTCACCTTCGTACTGAATACCCTTGCCTTTGTACGGCTCCGGGGGGCGAAACGCTCGAATTTTCGCCGCTGTTTCTCCGACCAATTCTTTATCCGGCCCGGAAACGACAACCCGGGTCTGGTTTTCCACCGTTATTTTCACTCCCTCCGGCGGCCGTATTAAGATTGGATGGGAATACCCTAAAGCAAAACTAACCAGTTTGCCGACAGCCTCGGCGCGATATCCAACACCTATAATAATCAGAACCTTGGCAAATTCTTTGGTTACACCCGTGACCATATTGGCCAAAAGTGCGCGCGTCAAACCGTGGACACTCCGATGAAAGCGGCTTTCGCCGTTACGTTTGACCGCTAAACTCCCCTCCGCCTGATCGATAGTTACTTCCGGCCGAATGGATCTGGTTAAGGTTCCTTTCGGCCCCTTTACCGTTACGGCACCTCCCGCCAGGGTAACGGTAACGCCCCGTGGAATCTGAACCGGCAACTTTCCTATTCGCGACATATCACCAAACCTGAAATAAAATCTCTCCCCCCACACCCTGTTTTAACGCTTCCGTATGGGGCAAAACTCCTTTAGAAGTGGAAACTACGGTAATGCCCAACCGCCGTCCATAATTTACCAACCGCTCGCGGTCGGCATAGACGCGCCGTCCGGGCGTGGAAATCCGCCTAAGACCGGTAATCATCGGCATCTCATCCCGGCCATAGCGCAAGGCCACCCGCAGCACCGGCTTTTTATCCCCCAAGCGGGCGAAACCGCGGATAAAGCGGTGTTCATACAGAACTTTTAAGACATCTTCTTTCACTCGAGAGTATGGGAACTCCACCCGCGGATGGCGCGCCTTGGAGGCGTTGCGCACCCGCGCCAGCATATCGGCAATTGGGTCGGTCAGCATTTCACCAACTCGCTTTCACCACGCCCGGAATCTCCCCGGACAAGGCCATCTGCCTAAAACAGATGCGGCAGATGCCAAATTTGCGAAGAAACGCCCGCGGCCGCCCGCAGCGCCAGCAGCGGTTGTGCTGGCGGACTTTGAACTTGGGTGTCCGCTTGTTTTTTTCAATCATACAGGTACGGGCCATCTAATTTCTTCCTCCGCCGGCGGATGTAAATGGCATCCCCATCTCTTTCAACAACTCAAAACCTTCCTCATCGGAGGAAGCGGTAGTAACCAAAGTAACATTCATACCCCTGATTTTCTCCACCTTGTCATAATCGATTTCCGGGAAAATTATCTGCTCTTTCAAACCGAGCGTGTAGTTTCCCCGCCCGTCAAACCCGTCCGCCGGCAAACCTCGAAAGTCGCGAATGCGCGGCACGGCCACGTTCACCAGCCGGTCAAAAAACTCATACATCGTGTCTCCCCGCAACGTCACCATAAGACCAATGGGGACACCCATTCTCAATTTGAAATTCGATATCGATTTCTTCGCGCGGCGGACAGCTGGTTTGCGTCCGGTAATGGCGGAAAGGTCGGCCGTGGCTGTATCCAAAGCCTTGGCATTGGCGATGGCCTCGCCTAAACCAACGTTCAAAACTATCTTGATCAGCCGCGGAACTTCTAAGGCGTTAGTATAGCCAAAACGCGAAGAAAGGGCCGGAACTACCCGGCTGCGATACTGGGTCAAAAGACGCGGAATTATGCGTTGCCGGGGGGGGGCTTTCTCCTTGGGCCCTTCCGCTTTCGCTTCTTTCTGAATCCTCTGCTCTTTTTTAGGCGGCTTGGCCGGCGCCGGCTGTTTTTTCTTTTCTTCCGCCATTTAGGCTAAACTCCGTTTAAGGCAAGTCGCATCGGACGATTGAATCATTAAATCATCTCTCCACATTTCTTACAAATTCTTACCCGGTCGGAATGCCCGATTTCCGACTTTTCCGAACGCCGCGTTCCGATGCGGGTTGGTTGGGAACATTTGGGGCATACCAAACGCACGTTGGAAATCGCCATCGAGCGCTCCCGCTGCACAATTCCGCCCTTCGGGTTTCTCTGGCTCGGGCGGGTGTGGCGCTTGATTAAAGTTGTGCCCTCCACCACCACCCGGAGCTTCTCCGGGAAAACCTTCAAAATTTTTCCGGTCTTGCCCCGGTCTGCGCCGGTCAGGACCTTGACGATGTCTCCTTTTTTCACTCGCATTTTACAACACTTCCGGCGCTAGCGAAATAATTTTGGTAAACTGTTTATCGCGCAGCTCCCGCGCCACCGGTCCAAAAATGCGCGTCCCGCGCGGCTCTTTCTGCTCATCGATTAGAACTGCGGCATTGTCTGCAAAACGGATATAAGAACCGTCTTTGCGGCGGGTCTCTCGCGTCGTGCGCACCACCACCGCTTTGACGATATCCGCTTTTTTCACCGGAGCGCCGGCAATCGCTTCCTTGACGGTTCCCACGATGATATCGCCGATGCGGGCATAGCGCTGCCCGGAATGCCCCAAAATTCTAAAACACATCAAAATCCGCGCTCCCGAATTGTCCGCCACGGTTAAACGGGTGTACTCCTGAATCATTTCGCCCGCTCCAAAACCTCCGCCACCCGCCAGCGCTTTAAACGGGAGAAGGGCCGCGTCTCGACGATTAAGACACGGTCGCCTTCCTTGGCGCCGAGCAGATCATGGGCGTACATCTTGGCCGTGCGTTTAATTACTTTTCCATATACCGGATGGCGAAAAGTTTGCGATACGCCGACCACCACGGTTTTCAGCATTTTTGCGGAAAGCACCGTCCCCACCCGGGTTTTTCTTTCGTTCCGTTCAATTTTTTCTGTCATACACTAACTTTTCTTTTCCTTTTCGGCCGGCGAGGCACCAGCAGGCGAGCGCTCCTCGGCTAATTGACGGATTTTCAATTCATCCTCGCGCAGAACCGTCTTTATTTTGGCAATCTCCCGGTGTAACGTTCGCAACCGTATCGGATTGTCTAAATCTTTGGTTGCGCGCGAGAGCCGTAGATTAAAAAGTTCGTCCTTATAATCCGTTATTTTCTGCAGCAATTCCTCGCGGGTCAATTCCCGCAACCGTTCCAACTTTTCCATTACGCTCCCGTGTCCGCCCGCGAAACAAAGCGCGACCTAATCGGCAATTTGCGCCCCGCTAAACCCAAAGCCTCCTTCGCCAAATCCAACGAAACCCCCTCTAATTCAAAAAGCACCCGGCCCGGCTTGACGACCGCCACCCAGTACTCCGGGTTTCCCTTACCTTTTCCCATTCGCGTTTCCGCCGGCTTGACGGTGACCGGCTTATCGGGGAAAATCCGAATCCAAACCTTTCCGCCGCGCTTGATGTAACGGGTCAAAGCTACTCGTGCCGCTTCAATCTGCTTATTGGTTATCCAGGCCGCCTCCAAAGCTTTTAGGCCGTATTCCCCGAACGCGACCGTGGAACCGCGGTATGCCTTGCCGCGCCGACGGCCGCGTTGTTGCTTGCGGTATTTAACGCGTTTGGGCAAAAGCATTAGCTTTTCGTTTCCTTTTCGGCTGCTGCCACTGGTTTTTCAACAACTCGATCTTCTCTTCTCGGGCCTCTTCTGGGAGGACGGCCGGGTGAACCGCGTTCGCCCCGTTCCCGGCCATCGCTCCGTTCGCCGCGTCGCCGCGGCTCTTCCTGGAAGCGGGGTGCCGCGTAAATCTCATCACGCGTTCCGTAGTCCAAAATTTCTCCGCGGCAAATCCAACACTTTACTCCAATGGTGCCATAGGTGGTGTGGGCTGTGGAAGTTGCAAAATCGATGTCCGCCCGCAGCGTATGCAGAGGCACCCGCCCCTCCATATATTTTTCGCTGCGGGCAATCTCGGCTCCGGCCAAACGTCCGCCGCACATGATTTTGATTCCTTCGGCGCCCATCTTTCTTGCCGACTGAATCGCTTTTTTCATCGCCCGCCGATAGGAAACTCGCCCCTCCAGCTGGCGGGCAATCGAATCGGCAGTCAACTTCGCCGAAAGCTCCGGCCGCTTCACTTCCACAATGTTGATGGTGATATCTTTTTTGGTCAAAAGCGCCAACTCTTCTTTCAGCTTATCCACCTCCACCCCCTTGCGCCCGATGACAATACCCGGACGCGAGGTGTGAATGTTCACGGTAACTTTTTTGGGATAGCGCAGAATCTCGACTTCGGCAATACCGGCATTCTCCAGCCGGCGGTGGGTGTAACGCCGAATCAAATGGTCTTCCTGCAACAAACCGGCAAACCCCCGCTGGGTAAACCATTTTGAACTCCAGGAACGAATAATTCCCAGCCGCAACCCGATTGGATGAACCTTCTGTCCCATTACCCTTCCGCTTTCTTACCTTTCTTTACCGCTTTCTTGTGAATTTCGTCCGTTATCGGTTCAGCTTTGGATACTTTTGCCTTGGCCGATGATGCAACCTTAGCCGTTTCCGCTCGCGGTTCCCCTTCGACAACAACGGTGATGTGGCAGGTCCTTTTTCTAATCCGATACGCCCGGCCCATACCCACAGCCCGAAAGCGTTTCCAAATCGGCCCGCCGTCTATAAACAACGTTTTTACCTTCAAATCTTCGGGATGAATCTTGGTGGTTCCTTCTTCTGCCAAGATGTTCGACGCCGCTGATTTAATAGATTTCTGCAAAGGCAGCGCCGCCGCTTTTGGGACGAAATTCAAGATTTCAATCGCTTCGTTAACTACCTTCCCGCGCACCAACTCCGCCACGCGGCGAACCTTGCTTGCCGACATCCGAACGAACCGGGCGCGTGCAACCGCCTCCATTACTCTTTACCCTTCTTCGCCTCGCCGGAAGGCGCCGGTGTAGGTTGTCCCGGTGCTCCTTTTGGTCCGGTCGGAACGGCGGCCGTCTCCGCTGCTTTAGCTAACCTGCCCGAATGCCCACGAAAAGTGCGCGTCGGCGCAAACTCGCCCAACTTGTGGCCCACCATATTTTCGGTCACATAGACCGGGATAAATTTGTTGCCGTTATGCACGGCAAAAGTTTGTCCTACAAACTCGGGCGGTATGGTCGAACGCCGCGACCAAGTTTTAACAACCGTTTTGGTCTTCGACTCAACCAATTTTTTAACTTTTGCCAAAAGCTTCTCATCGATAGAAGGGCCTTTTTTAAGGGAACGGGTCATCTTACTTCCGCCTTCTCAAAATGTATTTCGAGGACAATTTCTTTTTCTTGCGCGTCTTTAACCCCTTGGCTAACTGTCCCCACGGACTGCAGGGGTGCCGCCCGCCGGAGGATTTCCCTTCGCCGCCGCCCATCGGATGGTCGATCGGGTTTTTCGCTACGCCACGAACGCGGGGGCGCCGCCCCAGCCAGCGGGTTCTTCCCGCTTTGCCAATGGAAATGTTCTCATGGTCTATGTTGCCGAGCTGGCCGATGGTGGCATAGTTTTCCGAACGCACTAAACGGATTTCTCCCGAAGGCAGCCGCAGATGAGCAAAATCTCCTTCCCTGGCCATCACCTGCACCATTGTCCCGGCCGCACGCGCCAGCTGTCCGCCTCGTCCCGCCCTTAACTCTACATTGTGAACAAATGTTCCCAAGGGCAGTTTGGCCAAAGGCACCGCGTTTCCGACTGCAATTTCGGCATTCTCCCCTGCCGTAACCGTTTGCCCGACTGCCAATCCTTCCGGGGCTAAAATGTAGCGCTTCTCCCCATCGGCATAGTGTAAAAGCGCGATTCGACAGGTCCGGTTGGGATCATACTCGATGGCCGCCACCCTTGCCGGTATCTCCCGTTTATCGCGGCGGAAATCAATAAGCCGATACCGCTGGCGGTGCCCGCCGCCGATGTAACGCGAGGTCATCCGCCCGTTGTTGGTTCGCCCGCCGGTTTTGCGCAAAGGTTCTAAAAGCGACTTTTCTGGAACGGTTTTGGTAATTTCCTCGAAGGTCGAAGTCGTCCTGAACCGCAGGGTATGGGTAACCGGTTTATAACTCTTAATCGCCATTATAACGTCTCAAAGGCCTCTATTTTTTCCCCTTTTTTCAAGGTCACAACCGCCTTTTTCCAATTCGGCCGCTTCCCTTCTTCGCGGCGGAAACCAAACCGTTTGGTTTTGCCGCGTACCACCATCGTCGCAACCATAGTAACGTTGACCTTAAAAAGCTGCTCAACGGCCCGCTTAATATCAAACTTATTCGCATCCATCGCCACGTGAAAAAGATGCTTGTTATCCTTCTCTTTCTGCAAAACCCCTTTTTCCGTGATGAGATGGGTCACGATTACTTCCTTGGGCTCTTTCATACAAAGGTCTCCGCAATCGCTTGGTATCCGGATTGGGTTACAACCACGGAGTCAGCCCACAAAAGTTCATACGGATTGACCAAAATCGCCCGTCGCGAAACCACGTTGCGCAAATTCCGGCTCGACTTATCCAAATTATTTTTCCCTTCCCAGAGGAAAAGAATCTTATCATTGCCAACTCCAATTTTGCCGAAAAGCTCCATCATCGTTTTGGTCCTGGGCACCTCCAAATCAAAATCCTCCAGTAAATGCAACTTTCCTTCACTTGCTTTGAGCGAAAGCGCTGATTTTAAAGCCAAACGTTTCATCTTCTTCGGCAGTCGCATACGCCAATCTTTCGGGTCGGGCCCAAAGGCGCGACCCCCTCCCACCCAGACAGGGGAAGTATTTGAACCGGCCCGCGCCCGCCCGGTTCCCTTCTGCTTCCAGGGCTTGGCGCCGCCGCCGGACATTTCCGCCCGGCTCTTTGTAGAAGCGGTTCCCTGCCTTTGGTTGGCCAAATAGGTCTTCACTGCTTGATGCAGAATTGCCTCGTTCGGTTTCTGGGCAAAAAGCTCATCCGCCAGCTTCATTTTAGAGACCTCTTCACCTTCTTTACTAAAAACTTTTGCCTCCATTACTTCTCCACCTTTTTAAATCTCGCCGAGGCCAACTTTTGAATCGTGATTTTAACCAAAGCGTTTGGTTTTCCCGGAATAGCACCTCTCACCCAAAAAGCGTTATGGGAAACATCTACATCTACAATCTTAAGATTTCTCACCGTCACGGTATCTCCCCCCATCCGTCCCGCCATCCGCTGCCCGCGGAAGGTGCGCGAAGGGAAGGAGGAGGCGCCGATCGAGCCGGGGGCGCGGTGCCGGTCCGACTGCCCGTGTGTCTTCGGTCCGCCGGCAAAATGATACCGCCGCACCGTGCCCTGAAAACCCAACCCTTTCGAGACGCCGGTTATCTTTACCGTATCCCCGGGATGCAATATCGAAACGTCTATGGCTTGCCCCACTTCATAGCTGTCCCCATCTTCCAACTTTAGCTCTTTCAACCAACGCGCCGACTCCAGTCCCGATTTCTTCAGATGGCCGGCTACCGGTCTATTGATTAGCGTTTTTCGTTTCTCCCCAAAAGCCACCTGCGCCGCCCGATACCCATCTTTTTCAACGGTCTTGATTTGCGTAACCCTGCACGGCCCGGCCTCTATGACCGTCACCGGAATTGATGTGCCATCTTCCGCAAAAATACGGGTCATCCCGATTTTTTTTCCAATAAACTCTCTCATACCTTTATTTCCACATCCACGCCGGCCGGAAGCTCCAATTTTATGAGGGCATCCACAGTTTGTGCCGTGGAATCATAAATGTCGATTAAACGTTTGTGCAAACGAGTTTCAAATTGTTCCCGCGACTTTTTATCCACATGCGGCGAGCGCAAGACCGTATAAAGCGTTCGTTTGGTCGGAAGCGGAAACGGGCCGACCAATCGCGCTCCCGTGCGCAAGGCTGTCCGCGCAATCTCTTTGGCCGACTTATCTATGGCGTAATGGTCGTAACCCTTCAGCCGTATTCTGATTTTTTGTCCTTGAGGCAATGACATATCTATCCGCTTTCTTTAGCTCTTCTGGCTCCGATATTTTCTCGAATTAGGGCTAAACTTTCTTGAGAACCTCTTACTCCACTACCTGGGCTACGACACCGGCGCCCACCGTGCGGCCCCCTTCGCGGATGGCAAAGCGCAACTCCTTTTCCATGGCGATGGGCTGAATCAACTCCACCTCCGTCTGGATGTTATCCCCCGGCATCACCATCTCAACTCCCGAAGGCAACGTCACCACTCCGGTCACGTCCGTCGTCCGAAAATAGAACTGCGGACGATACCCATTGAAAAAGGGCGTATGCCTCCCACCCTCTTCCTTGGTTAAAACGTAAACCTCGGCCTTAAACTTCGTGTGGGGAGTGATACTCCCCGGTTTAGCCAGCACCATTCCTCTTTCCAAGTCATCCTTCTCGATACCCCTCAAAAGCAAGCCAACGTTGTCCCCCGCCTCGGCATAGTCCAAAATCTTGCGAAACATCTCCACCCCGGTGACTACGGTCTTCTTCGTCTCCTTGATGCCCACTCGCTCCACCTCGTCCCCAACCTTCACCTTACCCCTATCTACCCTTCCGGTGCCTACCGTGCCTCGGCCGGTGATGGAGAAAACGTCCTCAATCGACATCAAAAACGGCTTGTCGGTCTCCCGCTTGGGAGTAGGGATATAACTGTCCACCGCCTCCATCAACTTAAAGATGCACTCAAAGGCCGGATCCTCCTTCACTTCCGGACGGGAAGCCGCCGTCATCGCCTTCAAAGCGCTCCCCCGGATAATCGGCGTCTCGTCCCCGGGAAACTGATACTTCTTCAACAAGTCCCGAACTTCCAACTCCACCAAGTCCAACAGCTCCGGGTCGTCCACCGCGTCCACCTTATTCATGAAAACTACGATAAACGGAACCCCCACCTGCCGCGCCAAAAGAATATGCTCCCGCGTCTGCGGCATAGGACCGTCCGCGGCAGAAACCACCAAGATCGCCCCGTCCATCTGCGCCGCTCCCGTTATCATATTCTTCACATAGTCGGCATGCCCCGGACAGTCCACGTGCGCATAATGCCTTTTGTCCGTCTCATACTCCACGTGCGCCGTGGCAATGGTAATACCCCGCTCCCTTTCCTCGGGAGCATTATCTATCGAATCAAACGTCCGTATCTGCGCCAACCCCTTCCTACTCAACACCATCGTTATCGCCGCCGTCAAAGTAGTCTTCCCGTGATCCACATGCCCTATAGTCCCCACGTTCACATGCGGCTTAGTACGCTCAAACTTCGGCTTGGACATATCTTTTCTTTCCTTACTCTACCTTTTCTTTTCTACGGGGATTCTACAACTTGAATCCCATTCCAATCTTTCTTTCCTCGTTACAAATGCTTCGCCAAAAAAGACAATATATTACCCTTCGCCTTTTAGCGAAACCTCCTAATATATATGCTCTCAACAATTTGGCAAGCCTTTTTAGCATCTTTCTTTCGATAAGGACAAATGTAAAGACAGCTTACGAACCGTCCCTACATTTTTCTTTTTGTAGGCTTTGTGACGCAGGGTAAAGCCTGCTGCAAGCATACTTAGTCCTGCGTTTCGCTGGCACACCATCCGCAGGTTAGATAAAAGTTGACCTGTGCAACAAAGTCACAGGGTAATATTCCTGTCACCCTTAACAAGAAGGACGGGTCCACAGGACGCAGGAAGGTCGGATTCATCATCAAAAAAAGAAAATGACGGGTATAAAACCCGCCCCTACAATTCCAAAAAAATCCTAAACGCCCCGAACCTTGGAAACAATCTCTTCGGCAATTGATTTGGGCACTTCGGCGTAGTGACCGAACTGCATCGTATAGACTGCGCGGCCTTGAGAAACGGAGCGCAGCTTGGTGGCATAGCCAAACATTTCCGAAAGCGGAACCGAGGCGGCAATCACCTGCGCATCCGAACGCTGAAACATCCCGCCGATTTTTCCCCGCCGGGACTGCAGGTCTCCCATCACATCTCCCATATATTCTTCCGGAACTACCACCTCGACGTTCATAATCGGCTCCAACAATTTGGCGCCCGCTTTCTTGACGCCATCCTGCAGAGCCATGGAGCCGGCAATTTTGAAGGCTATCTCGGAAGAGTCAACCTCGTGATAGGAACCGTAAACCAGAATGGTTTTGATATCTACCAGAGGATAGCCGGCCAGGACGCCGTTTTCCATCGCATCCTTGATGCCTTTCTCAACCGCCGGAATGTATTCGCGCGGAATAACCCCGCCCACAATTTTGTTCTCGAAGATAAATCCGGAGCCGGGAGGCAACGGTTCAACTTCAAGCTCCACGTGGCCGTACTGGCCGCGCCCGCCCGACTGGCGGATGAATTTGCCGACCGATTTGACCGGACGGGAAATCGTCTCTTTGTAGGCCACCTGCGGCCGGCCGACGTTGGCGTGCACCTTGAATTCCCGCATCATCCGGTCGACGATGATTTCTAAATGCAGCTCGCCCATACCGGCGATGATGGTTTGCCCGGTCTCCTCGTCGGTGCGGATTTTGAAAGTCGGGTCTTCTTCCGCCAGCTTAACCAGCGATTCAGACAGCTTGTCCTGGTCGGCTTTGGTCTTCGGCTCAATGGCAACAAAAATAACCGGGTCGGGGAAATGCATCTTTTCCAGCACAATCGGGTTGTCCGGATCGCAGAGGGTATTACCGGTGGTGGTTTTCTTCAAGCCGACGGCGGCGACGATGTCGCCGGTGTAAGCGGTGTCGATATCTTCCCTCTTGTTGGCGTGCATTTCTAAAATCCGGCTGATTCGCTCCTTGTTGCCGGTGTTCGGATTCAAAATGTAGGAGCCGACATTCAACGTCCCGGAATAAACGCGGAAATAGGTTAATTTTCCAACGTAGGGGTCGGTCTGAATTTTGAAAGCCAACGCGGTCAAGGGCGCCGTGTCGGAAGGGGGCCGGGTCAATTCGGTGGTGTCCGCCGGGTCATGTCCGGTTACCGGCGGCAAATCCAAAGGCGAAGGCAGGTAGTCGATAACGGCATCCAGAAGTTGCTGTACGCCCTTGTTGCGGAAAGAGGAACCGCATAGAATAGGAATTATCTTAACATCTAAAGTGGCCCGCCGTAAAGCCACTTTGATTTCCGCCTCGTCAATCGGTTCATCGTGAACAAATTTTTCCAGCAATTTTTCGTCATAGTCGGAAACCGCTTCCAACAACTTTTCGCGGGCGGCCTTTGCCTTATCGATCAGCGACTTGGAAATCTCCACGTCGTCAAATTGCATTCCCTGGGTTTCATCCCGATATACGCGCATTTTCATTTTAATTAAATCGATGATGCCGGTGAATATATCCCCCTGCCCGACCGGGAGTTGAATCGGCACCGGATTGGCGCCCAGGCGTTTGCGTATCATATCCAGAGCTACTTCGAAATCGGCCCCGACTCGATCCATCTTGTTGACGTATGCAATGCGCGGAACGCCGTATTTATCCGCCTGCCGCCAGACCGTTTCCGACTGCGGCTCCACACCGCCCACCGCGCAGAACAAAGCGACCGCCCCATCCAAAACGCGCAGCGAGCGCTCCACTTCCACCGTGAAATCGACATGCCCGGGTGTGTCGATGATGTTGATGCGGTGTCCTTTCCACTCGGCCGTAGTGGCCGCCGAAGTAATGGTAATCCCGCGCTCTTTTTCCTGCTCCATCCAATCCATCGTCGCCGCCCCTTCGTCCACCTCGCCGATGCGATGGGTTTTGCCGGTGTAAAACAGAATCCGCTCGGTGGTGGTGGTTTTGCCGGCGTCGATGTGCGCCATAATCCCGATGTTGCGGGTCTTTTCTAATGGGTATTTTCTTGGCATATTAAAAAAAAAGCCGCTTCCGAGCTGAACTACTGGGCAACCCGAAGGAAGCGGCGGCTTAACGAAGCGAAAGCGAAATTGTTCCGGCTTCCTCCTTTTTAATTTCGGCTGTGGTAAAATTCATATCTCCCAAATTGTTTATAACCGGTTACAAGTTTTCCCGGTTTGCTACCAGCGGAAATGGGCAAAAGCCTTATTAGCCTCGGCCATTTTGTGCGTATCCTCTTTCTTTTTAATAGTTGCCCCTTCGTTTTTAGAAGCCGCTACAAACTCCGCCGCTAATTTTTCGGACATTGAGTGCTCGTTACGTTCACGGGCAAATCCGATGAGCCAGCGGATAGCCAAAGCGGTCCTCCGATCCGGCCGCACTTCTATGGGAACTTGATAGTTGGCGCCGCCTACCCGGCGGGACTTAACCTCCAAAACCGGCCTGACATTGTTGACGGCTTTTTGAAAAACATCAAATCCGGGGGCACTGCCCTTTTCCCCGGCCAAATCGACGGCCCGGTAGAAGAGCCGCTCGGCCAAAGATTTTTTCCCGCGCATCATCAGGCAATTAATAAAATGGGTGACCAAAGGGGAGCGGTACTTGTAATCCGCGGCCCACTCTTTTTTAAATTCAGCTTTCTTTTTGCGTGGCATATTCTTTAAGCAGCCGCTTTCGGTTTCGCTCCTTCTTTAGGGCGCTTGGCGCCATATTTAGAACGCCCTTGTCGGCGCTCGTTAACACCTGCCGAATCCAAAGTTCCACGAATGATATGATAACGCACCCCCGGCAAGTCCTTAACACGGCCGCCCCGGATTAAAACCACCGAGTGTTCCTGCAAATTGTGTCCTTCGCCGGGAATGTAGGCGGTGACTTCAATGCTGTTGGTCAGGCGCACGCGCGCCACCTTCCGTAGAGCCGAATTCGGTTTCTTCGGCGTGGTGGTATAAACACGCGTGCAGACCCCGCGTTTTTGCGGACAACCCCTCATCGCCGGGGTTTTACTCTGATATTTTACCGGGTAGCGCCCCAGGCGCACCAATTGATTTATCGTCGGCATTCTTCTCCAATCAAACCAAAGCTAATTAATTTAATTTTTTCTTTCCTAATCGTCAAGCGCTTTCCTCCATCATTTCCACCGGCGGCACTACTTCCGGCTCTTCCTCGCCGGAAACTTTGACTGCCCGATACCGCTCCAGACCGGTGCCGGCCGGGATTAAGCGGCCGATGATGACGTTTTCCTTCAAACCCAGCAAGTTATCGGTTTTGCCGGAAATAGCTGCCTCGGTCAAAACTTTGGTGGTTTCCTGGAAGGAAGCCGCCGCAATAAAACTCTCACTGGTTAGCGAGGCCCGCGTAATCCCCAAAAGCTGGGGTTGAAAGGTCGCCGGTTCCAACCCTTCGGCAATTGCCCGCTCGTTTTCTTCCTTGAAACGGTAACGGTCCACCTGCTCTCCTTCAAGGAAGTTGCTGCCGCCGACTTCCTCTACGCGAACTTTCTGTAGCATCTGGCGCACGATGATTTCGATATGCTTGTCGTTGATTTTCACACCTTGTATGCGGTAAACTTCCTGTATCTCGTTCAAAAGATACTCCTGAACCGCTTCGGAACCTTTGATACGCAAAATGTCGTGGGGATCTATTGGCCCTTCGCACAGCCGATCGCCGGCGGTGACCCGATCCCCGGAATGTACCCGCATATGCTTGCCGTGGGGAATCAAATATTCGCGCGAAACTCCGGCGTCCCCGTGAACAAAAACCTGCTGCTGTCCGCGCACGACTTTGCCGAATTCAACGAACCCGTCAATCTCGGAAACAGTCGCCGGGTCGCGCGGTTTACGGGCTTCGAATAACTCGGCCACCCGCGGCAAACCGCCGGTGATATCGCGCGTCTTGGAAATCTCTCGCGGAATCTTAATCAAGACTTCGCCGGTGCCGATTTCCTGGTCTTCCTGCACGGCCAAGTGCGCTCCGGTGGGAATCGAATAGCTCCCCACTCTTTTCCCCTTATCCATTATTTGGATGTGCGGACGTAAAGTCTTATCCCGTTGTTCGATGATTACGCGCTGGCGCAAACCGGTGGTTTCGTCCAGCTCCTCGCGGAAGGTGACGTCCTCAACGATGTCCTGAAACTCCACTTTGCCCGAGTGCTCGGCTACAATTGTGGAGGTATAAGGATCCCATTCAAACAAAACCCCTTCCTTTTTCACCCGATCCCCGGCTTTGATACGCAGAACACCGGAATAGGGAACGTGATAACGGGAGCGTACCCGGCCCTCGTCATCCTGAATGGTGATTTCACCGTCCCGGGAAAGTACCACTGTTTCCCCGTCGGGCCGAACGGTCGTGCGGATATTTTTGAAATGTACGGCCCCTTCTGTTTTTGCCAGCACTTTGGATTGCTCGGCAATGCGCCCCGCCGTGCCCCCGATATGAAAGGTGCGCAGCGTGAGCTGCGTACCCGGCTCGCCGATGGATTGGGCGGCGATAACCCCGACCGCATCCCCCATATCCGCCATTCGGCCGGTAGCCAGATTCCGGCCGTAACATTTGATGCATACGCCTCGGCGGGATTCGCAAGTCAGAACCGAGCGAATCATAACCGACTCAATGCCCGATTCATCGATTCTTTGGGCCGCCGTTTCGTCGATTCCGTCGCCAGCGAAAACGACAGTCTCTTCGGTAATAGGATCAATAACATCTTCCAGAGCTACCCTTCCCAGCACGCGGTCTTTAAGCGATTCGATAACCTCTTCACCCTCTTTTAAAGCAACCATCGATAACCCCAGAATCGTGCCGCAGTCTTGCTCGGTAATAATCATGTCCTGGGCCACATCCACCAAACGACGCGTCAAATAGCCGGCATCTGCGGTTTTCAGGGCTGTGTCCGCCAAACCTTTGCGCGCTCCATGGGTGGAGATAAAGTATTCCAGCACGGTAAGTCCTTCCCTGAAGTTTGCCACAATTGGAGACTCGATAATCTCGCCAATTTGACCAGTGATCTTCTTTTGCGGCTTGGCCATAAGCCCGCGCATGCCGGCAAGCTGGCGAATCTGTTCCTTGGAGCCCCGCGCACCGGAATCCGCCATCATAAATACCGGGTTGAAACCGTGGTTCATATTTTTCAGCCGGTCAAACATCTTTTCCGACACTTCGGTGGTAGTATGCGTCCAGGTATCAATAACTTTATTATAGCGTTCGCCGTTGGTTATTACTCCCCGCTCGTATTGTTTTTGAATCCGATCAATCTCCTTTTGAGCCCGGGAAACCAATTCCTCTTTCTCGGGCGGGATGATCAGATCTTCCATTCCGACCGTTATTCCGGCTAAAGTTGCCTGCTCAAAACCGGTCCGTTTCAACTCATCCAGGAAGATGGCGGCTCGGTGGTTACCTAATTGACGAATAGCTCTTGCCGCCAATTCCTCCAAATTCGATTTACTGGCAACCTGGTTGAAAAACCCCAGCTCGGGCGGCAAAACCGAAGAAAATATCACTCTCCCAACGGTGGTATTTAAAAGCTCGGAACCGACCTTGACCTTAACCCGCGCGTGCAAGCCAACTGCCCCATGATGGTTAGCGGCCATTGCTTCATCCGTAGAGGAAAAAATCATCCCTTCCCCCGTTACGCCCGGCCTGTCCTTGGTTAAATAATAGCACCCTAAAACGATATCCTGTGAGGGGATTGCAATCGGGCGTCCGGAAGAAGGAGACAAGAGGTTATTGGTGGCAAGCATTAAAATCCGGGCTTCCAGCTGCGCCTCAAATGAAAGCGGGACATGCACAGCCATCTGATCGCCGTCAAAATCAGCGTTGAAAGCCGCGCAAACCAGAGGGTGAAGCCGGATGGCCTTACCCTCGACTAAAACCGGATAGAAAGCTTGAATTCCCAATCGATGCAAGGTCGGCGCACGGTTCAACAACACGGGATGTTCGGCGATTACCTCTTCTAATATATCCCAAACCTCCGGCCGCTCCCGCTCCACCAGTTTTTTTGCCGATTTAACCGTTTGAACATAACCTTTTTCTTCCAGCTTCATTATGATGAACGGCTTGAAGAGCTCCAAGGCCATGTTTTTGGGCAGCCCGCACTGGTGCATCTTGAGCTCCGGCCCCACTACGATGACCGAGCGGCCCGAATAATCGACCCGCTTGCCCAAAAGATTCTGGCGGAAACGCCCCTGTTTACCCTTCAACAAATCGGAAAGCGATTTGAGCGGCCGCTTGGTGTCCCCGCGCACGGAGTGCGTCCGGCGGCCGTTGTCCAATAGGGCATCGACCGCTTCCTGAAGCATCCGTTTTTCGTTGCGCAAAATCACTTCCGGGGCCCGAATTTCAATCAGTTTTTTCAACCGATTGTTACGGTTTATGACCCGGCGATACAAATCGTTCAGGTCGGAGGTGGCAAAGCGGCCCCCCTCCAACGGAACCAGCGGACGTAAATCGGGAGGAATGACCGGAATGACGTCTAAAATCATCCAGTCGGGCCGATTCTTCGACTGGCGGAAGGCTTCGATAACCCGCAACCGTTTGAGCGTATCCTTCTTGCGCTGGGCGGAAGTTTCCACCTTCACCTGTGCCCGCAAGGAAAGCGACAGCTCCTCGATATCCATTTGGGAAAGCAGTTCCTTAATCGCCTCCGCTCCCATCTGGGCCCGGAATTCCTTTCCCTCCTCTGTCAACTTTTGATGTTCTTCTCCCGTTATTAAATCCAGGTTCTTGTAGCCGGAATTCCCCGGATCAATCATAACATACGATTCGTAATAGAGAATCCGTTCCAAATCACGGATCGATAAATCCAGCAAATAACCGATACGCGTCGGAATCGATTTAAAATACCAGATATGTGAAACCGGCACGGCCAAATCAATATGCCCCATCCGTTCCCGCCGGACTTTTGAATGGGTGACCTCTACCCCGCAACGGTCACATACGATGCCGCGAAAACGGATCCGTTTATACTTTCCACAAGAGCATTCCCAATCTCTAACCGGGCCAAAAATCCGCTCGCAGAAAAGCCCGTCCCGTTCCGGCTTAAACGAACGATAGTTGATGGTCTCCGGCTTGGTCACCTCGCCGTAGGACCAGCTGCGGATAGTCTCCGGACTGGCCAATTGAATTCTAATCGCCGAGAAATCGGAGGGTCTTTTGGAAGCGACCCGGATATTAAAGTCTACCATAACGCATCCTCCTATCGGCGGAAGGTCTCCACCAGTTCCACGTCCATTCCCAAACTCTTCAACTCTTGAACCAAAACGTTAAATGACTCGGGCACCCCGGGCTCGGGGGGGTTTTCCCCTTTAACAATCGCTTCGTAAATCCGGGATCGGCCGGCCACGTCATCCGACTTCACCGTCAAAACCTCCTGGAGCGTGAAGGCCGCTCCATAGGCTTCCAGAGCCCAGACCTCCATTTCTCCAAAACGCTGCCCGCCGAACTGGGCTTTGCCTCCCAGCGGCTGCTGGGTGACCAGAGAATACGGGCCAATGGAGCGGGCGTGAATCTTGTCGTCGACCAAGTGCGACAGTTTCATCATATAGATGTAACCAACCGTCACCGGATTGTCGAAAGGCTCTCCGCTGCGCCCGTCGTACAGAGTGGTTTTGCCCGACTCGGGCAGCCCCGCCTGCTTCAAAGCCGAGCGGATATCCTCTTCATTGGCTCCATCAAAAACTGTACTGGCTACGTACAACCCCAGCTTATGTGCCGCCCAGCCCAAATGAGTTTCTAGAATCTGACCCACATTCATACGCGAAGGCACGCCCAGGGGATTCAAAACGATGTCGACCGGTGTGCCGTCCGGTAAGTGCGGCAAATCTTCCACCGGTACGATTTTGGCAACTACACCCTTATTTCCATGCCGGCCCGCCATTTTATCGCCCACCGACACTTTTCGCTTGGTGGCCACGCGAACCTTCACCAGCTGCACGACTCCGGGCGGCAGCTCCGCTCCGCGTTGAACCTTATCAATTTCATTTTCCAGCTGCCGGTCAAGAATTTCCAATAGCTGGTTCGATTTCTCGATAATCAGGCCCACCTTTTTGTCCTTGGCCTTATCGCCCGAAAAGCCTTCTTCCGCCGCAACATCGGAAAAATCCAGATTCTCAAAAGTCTCCTCCCCAAATTTGG
This sequence comes from uncultured Ignavibacteria bacterium, assembly GCA_964607165.1. Taxonomy (GTDB): domain Bacteria; phylum Zixibacteria; class MSB-5A5; order DSPP01; family DSPP01; genus DSPP01. The sequence goes on along the minus strand of CAZSIT010000003.1, from coordinate 67,139 downwards.
CCCCCGCGCGCAGGATAACATCGCCTTTGGAATTGCGGATCGTGTTGGAAGTTTCTCCTTCCAGAACTTCGGCCAAGCGGCTGTTGCGTAAGGTCAATAAATCTTCCCGTTTTTTGGCGAAACGTTTTTTAATCTTTGAAATTTCGATTTTTTCCTGACGTTTCGCCGCCTCGGTCCGCTCCTTGCGCGAGAAAACCCGGGTGTCTATAACCACACCCTTCATCCCCGGCGGCGCTTTAAGCGAAGCGTCGCGCACGTCGCCCGCTTTTTCGCCGAAGATAGCCCGCAACAGCCTTTCCTCCGGCGAAAGCTCGGTTTCTCCTTTGGGAGTGACTTTGCCAACTAAAATGTCGCCCGCTTCAATTTCGGCGCCAACCCGAACCACTCCGCGCTCGTCCAAATCCGCCACCGCTTCTTCCGACACGTTCGGAATTTCACGGGTCAGCTCCTCGGCGCCCCGTTTGGTATCCCGCACTTGAAGCTCAAATTCTTCGATGTGAACGGAGGTGAAAACGTCGTCCGCTACCATCCGCTCGGAAAGCACGATGGCATCTTCGAAGTTGTATCCCCTCCAGGGCATAAAAGCGACCAATACGTTCGCTCCCAAAGCCAGCTCTCCTTTATCGGTTGCCGGCCCATCGGCTATCACCTGTCCGGCTTCCACCCGTTCTCCCAATTTTACCAAAGGTGTTTGATGGACACAGGTGTCCTGATTGGAGCGCTGAAACTTAATCAGCTCGTACTCATCTACTTCTGAAAAATCGGCTTCGTCTTTGGCCCCGCGTCCGGAAGGAGCGATAACAATTCGTTCGGCCGTGACCGACTGCACTACGCCCCCGCGCCGAGCCACCACCAAAGCTCCGGAGTCCACCGCCGCCTTCCCTTCCATTCCCGTTCCGACCAACGGCGCCCGGGTAGTCAAAAGCGGCACCGCTTGGCGTTGCATATTGGAACCCATCAAGGCGCGGTTGGCGTCGTCGTGCTCCAAAAATGGAATCAACGCCGCCGCCACCGAAACCAGCTGCTTGGGAGAAACATCCATATAATGTACCTGTTCCGGCTCAACAACCGGGAACTCACCCTTATTGCGAGCTTTTACGTATGAATTAACATACCGGCCATTTTTTTCCAAGGGTTCATTGGCTTGGGCGATAATGAACTTATCTTCCTTGTCAGCCGTCAGATACTCAATCTCATCGGTGACACGGCCGTTTTTAACTTTGCGATAAGGGGTTTCCAAAAAGCCGTACTTGTTGATGCGCACATAGGTTGCAAGCGAGGCGATAAGCCCGATGTTTGGCCCTTCCGGGGTTTCAATCGGACACACCCGGCCATAGTGAGTGTGATGCACGTCGCGCACTTCAAAGCCGGCCCGCTCGCGCGTTAAACCGCCCGGGCCCAGAGCCGACAAACGCCGCTTGTGGGTCAGCTCCGCCAATGGATTGGTCTGATCCATAAATTGCGAAAGCTGTGAAGAACCAAAGAAGGCATCCACCACCGACGAAACCGTGCGAGCATTCACCAAATCGTGTGGGGTAACGTTTTCGGTGTCCTTTAAGCTTAAGCGTTCCCGCATCGTACGCGCCATTCGGGAAAGTCCCACCGATAGCTGGTTGGACAAAAGTTCCCCCACTGTGCGCGCCCGGCGGTTTCCCAAATGGTCGATGTCATCCACCTCTCCCTCGCCATTGCGTAAAGCCAAAAGGTATTTGATGATAGTTATAAAGTCTTTTTTGTCCAAGGTTGTGTGCGAAAGCGGAAGATTTACACCCAGGCGGGCACCAATCATATAGCGGCCGACTTCTCCGAGGTCATACCTTTTGGTTGAGAAAAACAGCTTTTCTAAAAGTGATTGGGCCGCCTCTTCGGTTGGCTGTTCTCCGCTGGGGCGAAGCAAGGTGTAAATTTTGGCCAGCGCCTCCTTTTGATTGGTGGAGGAATCCTTTTTCAAAGTGTTGGCGACCACACCGGCATCTTTGGTCAAATCGGACGTGATAATTTTTATCTTGCTGATTTTAGTGGCAGCCAAACGTTCCACCACTTCGTCCGTGATTTTTTCGCCGGCTACGATAATCGCCTCACCGGTTTCGGTATCTACTAAGGTGGAAGCGGAGGTCTTCCCAACCAGCTTGGTCGCCTTTTTCCCCGGAGTTAATTCAAATGTGTCCACTTCGTAAAAAAGCGCAATAATATCCTCGTCGTTGGAATATCCCAGGGCGCGAAGCAGGGTAGTGCCCGGGAGCTTGCGGCGGGTGTCGATGTGCACGTAAAGGATATCATTCACATCGATGATAAATTCCACCCAGGAACCGCGAAAAGGGATTATTCGCGCCGAATAGATCTCCTTTCCGTTGGGATGCATCTCCTCGTCAAAAAATACTCCCGGCGATCGGTGCAACTGCGAAACAATTACCCGCTCGGCACCGTTGATGATAAAAGTCCCTTTGTCGGTGATTAAAGGAAGTTCGCCCAAAAAAACATCCTGTTCCAAAATATCTTTGGCTTTTTTCTCCTTCCCCTCACCGGTCTTGGTAACCAACCGCAAAGTGGCTTTCAACGGAGCGGCGAAGGTCATATTTCGCTCCTGGCATTCGCGGATGGTGTAACGGGGCTGGCCGATTTGATAACGCACAAATTCCAACGAATAATTTTCGTGCACGTCGGTAACCGGAAAAACTTCCTCAAAAATTGCCTGCAAGCCCTCCTTGGCTCTTTTTTCAGGCTCTATGTCCGCCTGCAAAAACTGGCGGTAGGATGCCAACTGAACTTCCAAGAGGTTCGGCATTTCCGCCACCTCGCCAATCCGGGAGTAGCTTTTCCGTTCGCGCCAAACTTTCAAGGTATCACCTTCCTCCAAAAAGGCCCGCCGGGCCGTTTAAAAAAAGACAAAAGGAGAGCCTCTCTGATAAAACAGAGCTCTCTGACCGAAAATAGGTTCTCAACTGCCTACTTAATCTCAACCGCGCCGCCGGCTTCCACCAGCTTGTTCTTAATCGATTCCGCCTCCTCGCGCGGAATTCCCTCTTTCACCGGTTTGGGGACACCATCCACCAAAGCTTTGGCTTCCGCCAAACCCAGGCCCGTCAATTCCCGCACGACTTTAATTACCTGAATTTTCTTGTCGCCGGACGAGGTTAAAATCACGTTGAATTCAGTTTGTTCCTCAACCGCGGGAGCGGCCACCCCTCCTCCGCCACTGGCAATCGCTACCGGAATGGCGGCAGAAACACCGAATTTATCCTGCAGGGTTTTGGAAAGTTCCGCCAATTCCAAAACTGTCATCCCTTCAATCATCCCCACGATTTCATCTACTTTCGCCATTATTCCTCCTGTTTTCCATATTTAACTGCCTTAAAACGCTGGCCGAGCGTTACTTTTATTCCGAGCCAAGTGGGAGGGCCTATTCCCCACTCAGAAGCGCGGCCCGGATTAAACCGCTTCCTTTTTTGCTAAAGCGTCAATAGTTAAAACAAAATTCCGTAGTACGCCATCTAAAGTCCCTACCAAGATAGACAAGGGTGTCTGTATACAACCGACCACTTTCGCCAAAAGTTCCTTTTTCCCCGGCAAGGCCGCAATCTTACCAAGCTCGGCCCCTAAAAACAGCTTACCGTCTAAAAAGAAAACCTTGACCTTAGGCTTTTCGTTTTTCTTAATGAAATCGGATAAAATCTTTGCCACCGCGATCGGATCATCCAGAGCGAAAGCAATTCCGGTCGGCCCGGCCAGGTAGGACTCCAGCCCAGAGACCTTCGCTTTCTGTGCGGCAATTTGAATCAATGTATTTTTTGCTACCCGATAATTGACTTTGCTTTCGCGCAGGTTTTTGCGCAGCGTGGTGGCGCCTTCAACTGTCAGCCCTGAAAAATCGGTCAAAAAGAAACTGGGCGAAGCCAAAAAGCGCTCGGCTAATTCTTCAACTACGGTTGCTTTTTCCGGTCGTGGTTGGGCAATTTGCCTGGGCATACTATAAACTCTTCCCTAAGGTTAAAATTTCGTTTGTATCCAGGCGGACTCCCGGCCCCATGGTGGAAGACATTGTCGCCGACTTCAAATATGCGCCCTTAGCGGCAGCCGGCCGCGCGCGCACGATGGCGGCCAGAAAACTTTCCGCGTTTTCTTTAATCTGGTTTTCACCAAAAGAAACTTTTCCAATTGCCGCACCGACAATGCCGGCCTTGTCGACCCGGTATTCAATTTTGCCGGCCTTTAAATCCTTCACGGCTTTGGCTACATCGAAGGTGACCGTCCCGGTCTTCGGATTGGGCATTAGCCCTCGCGGACCAAGAATCTTCCCCAACTTTCCGACCGAGCCCATCATATCCGGCGTTGCCACCACCGCGTCAAAATCCATCCAACCGCCGGTGATTTTTTCCACATATTCTTCGGCGCCGGCCCAGTCCGCACCCGCTTCCAAGGCCTCTTTTTCCTTCTCCCCTTTGGCCAGAACCAAAACCCGAATTTTCTTTCCGGTGCCATGCGGAAGCAAAACCGTGCCCCGCACCACCTGGTCGGCCTGCTTGGGGTCAACCCCCAGCCGGATGGAAAGCTCCACCGATTCGTCGAACTTGGTAAACTTTGCCTCTTTGACCAGCTTAACCGCCTCCGTCAAAGGATATTTTTTGACGCGGTCCACTTTGGCAGCTGCGGTTTTATATTTCTTCCCGTGTCTCATACCACCTCAATTCCCATATTGCGCGCAGTCCCTTCGATCATACGCATCGCCGCCTCCAGGGAGGCTGCATTCAGATCTGGCATTTTCATCTGAGCGATTTCTTTTACCTGAGCTTTAGTTACTTTCCCAACTTTATTTCGATTCGGCTCGCCCGAACCTTTCTCGATTTTCGCCGCCTTGATTAGAAGCACCGCCGCCGGCGGTGTTTTGGTGATAAAAGTAAAGCTTTTGTCGGCGTAAACCGTGATTATTACCGGTATAACCAAACCGGTTTGAGCTTGCGTACGGGCGTTAAACTGCTTGCAGAATTCCATAATGTTAACCCCGTGCTGGCCCAATGCCGGCCCAACCGGCGGCGCCGGATTGGCAGAGCCTGCCGAAATTTGCAATTTTACTTGAGCAACAACTTTTTTCATCTTTATCCTTGTTTTTTCTAATCCCTAATCACTAATCCCTGTTCTATTACTTACGCCGGCTGAACCTGCAAGAAATCTAATTCCACCGGAGTCGGACGGCCAAAAATCGAAACCATAACCTTTATCTTCTTTCGTTCCATATTCACTTCCGAAATCGTGCCGGTAAAGTCGGTGAACGGCCCGTCAATAACCTTTACCGGGTCGCCGGTCTTGTAGCCGATTTCCTCCGGCTCCGCCACCCGCACCCCTTCCATCTGCCCCATAATCCGTTGCACTTCCTCCTCCGAAATAGGGGATGGTTTTCCCGAAGGTCCGACGAAGTTGGTAATCCCCGGCGTATTCCGCACTAAAGTTTCCGTCTCCTTGTTCACTTCCATTTCCACCAAAAGATAGCTGGGCAGAAACTTTTTTGTGGAAGTGGCCCGCTTTCCCGCTTTCATTTCCGCCACTTCTTGGGTCGGAACCATGACTCCCCCAAACTGCTCTCCCAACCCGGAAGTGGAGATGGCCGATTCCAAATACCGCTTGGCCTTCTGTTCCTGGCCGGAATAAGTATGAACCACAAACCATTTTTTCACCGGCCGGTCACCGCCTCCAAAATTTTTACCAAGGAAAAATCAACAATTCCAATAAATCCGGCCAGAACGATGGAGAAAAAAATTACCGCCAAAGTCGAAACCAACAGCTCGTTGCGCGCCGGCCAGGAAACTTTTGCCAGCTCGGAACGAACCTCTTTAAAGAATTGAATCGCTTTTTCGTACCATTGCTTCATCTTTTTATCTTTTCCTAATTCCTAATAACTGTCTTTATTCAGGCCTGGAGGGACTCGAACCCCCAACCACCGGTTTTGGAGACCGACGCTCTAGCCAGTTGAGCTACAGGCCTAAACTTGCCCGGCGGCGGTTAATACCTCCCGCTTTGCTACTTCCTACCTTGTCTCCTTGTGCAAAGTATGTTTATTGCACCAAGCGCAATACTTTTTATACTCCACCCGGTCGGGGTGCAATTTTTTATTCTTTTTAGTGCTGTAGTTGCGGCGTTTGCAATCGCCGCAAGCCAGCGCAATTATTTCTCTCGGCATTACTCCACTACCTGGGCTACGACACCGGCGCCCACCGTGCGGCCCCCTTCGCGGATGGCAAAGCGCAACTCCTTTTCCATGGCGATGGGCTGAATCAACTCCACCTCCGTCTGGATGTTATCCCCCGGCATCACCATCTCAACTCCCGAAGGCAACGTCACCACTCCGGTCACGTCCGTCGTCCGAAAATAGAACTGCGGACGATACCCATTGAAAAAGGGCGTATGCCTCCCACCCTCTTCCTTGGTTAAAACGTAAACCTCGGCCTTAAACTTCGTGTGGGGAGTGATACTCCCCGGTTTAGCCAGCACCATTCCTCTTTCCAAGTCATCCTTCTCGATACCCCTCAAAAGCAAGCCAACGTTGTCCCCCGCCTCGGCATAGTCCAAAATCTTGCGAAACATCTCCACCCCGGTGACTACGGTCTTCTTCGTCTCCTTGATGCCCACTCGCTCCACCTCGTCCCCAACCTTCACCTTACCCCTATCTACCCTTCCGGTGCCTACCGTGCCTCGGCCGGTGATGGAGAAAACGTCCTCAATCGACATCAAAAACGGCTTGTCGGTCTCCCGCTTGGGAGTAGGGATATAACTGTCCACCGCCTCCATCAACTTAAAGATGCACTCAAAGGCCGGATCCTCCTTCACTTCCGGACGGGAAGCCGCCGTCATCGCCTTCAAAGCGCTCCCCCGGATAATCGGCGTCTCGTCCCCGGGAAACTGATACTTCTTCAACAAGTCCCGAACTTCCAACTCCACCAAGTCCAACAGCTCCGGGTCGTCCACCGCGTCCACCTTATTCATGAAAACTACGATAAACGGAACCCCCACCTGCCGCGCCAAAAGAATATGCTCCCGCGTCTGCGGCATAGGACCGTCCGCGGCAGAAACCACCAAGATCGCCCCGTCCATCTGCGCCGCTCCCGTTATCATATTCTTCACATAGTCGGCATGCCCCGGACAGTCCACGTGCGCATAATGCCTTTTGTCCGTCTCATACTCCACGTGCGCCGTGGCAATGGTAATACCCCGCTCCCTTTCCTCGGGAGCATTATCTATCGAATCAAACGTCCGTATCTGCGCCAACCCCTTCCTACTCAACACCATCGTTATCGCCGCCGTCAAAGTAGTCTTCCCGTGATCCACATGCCCTATAGTCCCCACGTTCACATGCGGCTTAGTACGCTCAAACTTCGGCTTGGACATTTACTCTTCCCTCCACTCTATTTTTTCTCGTCCGATTTTCAACTTTCGCTGCCCTGCTTAATCTCTAATCTCTGTTTTATTACAACCCAGAATCCCGACTTATCGGGATGACCTCGTCCTTTAGCTTTTCTTTGTCCAACGCCTGTTCTGCCATCTATAAAGCCCAGAACCGGGATTGAACCGGTGACCTCGTCCTTACCAAGGACGTGCTCTACCAACTGAGCTATCTGGGCGGTTCGATTCAGCTCAACATTACCGGTTTCAATCCGTTCCTCTGGTTCCTCTTTTTTGCTGCGATGTTTCAGCGTCTTACAATCTGCGACCAAACATCAAAAACAACTAAAACATAATACATCCGAACTTTCCGAAAGGTAATATCTCATCCTCCCGTTTTCGGGTAAACTCCAAAAATACATAATGTTATAAGTTTGTCAATAGCTTAAAAGAATTTTTTTATAGCTCATGGAAAATAGTAGTGTCTTTTCAAATGAGTAAAAAAAAAAACCAACCAGCATTACAGTTTTGGCTGGGGCGGCGGCAGTTCAAAAGCCGCCGGCTCGTGGCAAAAGCCGGCGTTTTTGTGGCTGCCATCGCAGAACGGTTTGTTGTTGGACTGCCCGCAGCGGCAAAGGGAAATCATCGTCCGCCCGGAAACGTTATAAACCATTCCACCTGGATCGCAGATGGTGAATTCTCCTTCTATTCTAAGCGAACCGTTTTTGTTGACGGTTATTTTAGTTGGCAAGTTTTCCTCCTTTTCCATCACTCCGAATTTAGTATCTTTTCCTTGGCCTCTGCTAAAAGTTTCTGAAATTCCGGCTCTTTGCGAATTTCCTCGAGGAGAGGATTATGCTCGCAATGGTACCACATCAGTTGGTTTTCGTCGATTCCTTTTCTCATCCACTGGTAAGCCTTATCCCTCTCGTTTAAAAGTGCGTAGGTTTCTATAACCTTTAAGATTGTATCGTAGCGCAAAAGCGTATCGACAGGGGGTTCTTTGATCCTTTCCAAAGCCTCTTCCCGTTTTCCCCGCCCGGCAGAAATGGCAGCCAAACTAACGATTCCGTAAGGTTCGGTCGGATCCAGCTCCAAGGACCGCTGGATGTGCTCCAAGGCCTTATCGAATTGGCGCTGATACAAATAAACATCCGACAGGGCCTGATGTCCCGCCGAAATGAAAACGATGGACTCTCCCGTTTCTAAAAGCTCTTTGGCGAGCGACTCGGCCTTGGCGAAGTTGTTCAACCGTAAGTGAATACCGACAAGGAAAAAAAGACTGAATGGAATCGAAGGGTCTTGCTCTCTCACCAAGAGCAGCTGTTTTTCCGCCTCCTGCAAATCTCCTCTGAATAAAAGCTCTATCCCCAGGTTGGCTCGCGCCGGTGCGTAATTGGGATTTATCTCCAGAGCCTTTTCGAGAAATCGTTTTACGCTATTATGCCTCCCCTGCCTATAACAAGCGCCCGCTAATGCTTTGTAGGCTTCGGCACAAAAAGGGTTAATGCCCAAGGCCTGCAGACAGGCTTCCTCCGACTTTTTCAGCCAAGACTTGTCACTATCAAAACCCTTATCAAACATCTGGAAATAGCAGTCCCCCAGACCCGCGTAGGCCAGCGCATAGTTCGGGTCCAGTTCAAGGGCTTTTTTGAACATTTGAATGGCTGCCACCATATCAGATTTCGTGTATTTGTAATAGTGGTCTCTTCCCTTAAGATAATAGTCGTACGCTTGCAAATTACCTTTATATCTTTGGGCCAGTTGCTTTTCGTCCTTAGGCGAAAGCTTAATCTTTAATGCAGAGGTGATATTCTTTGCTATTTCTTCTTGAAGTTCAAAGACCTCGGTGGATTCGCGGTCGTATCGTTCCGCCCAGAGATGGAAACCCTCTTTTGTACCAATCAGCTGGGCCGTGATTCTAAGCCGGCTGCCAGCCTTGCGAACGCTCCCCACCAGAATGGCGTCGACCTTCAGCTTCTTACCCAACTGGGGAATATCCAACGGCACGCTTTTGTACGCCAAAACTGCATTGCGGGAAGCCACCCGTATGCCTTCAATTTTGGATAGGTCGGTGATGATGTCTTCGGTCATCCCCGCAGCAAAGTAATCACTGTCCGGATCCGGACTTAGATTTTCAAAGTATAAAACCGCTATGGCTCTCTTAGCAACCTCGGAGGTTTCCTTTGGCCCCAAATCCAAGCCTTTTCTCGCCCTGCTTAAATCCACTCGCAAGTCCGCTATGTCCTGGTATCTTTCTTCCAACTCTTTGGCCAAAGCCTTGTCGAAAATCCTTAGCAAATTTTCCGGAACTCCGCTGCGGAAGCGGGTCAACGGCTCCGGCTCTTCGTTACAGATAGTGTAAATCAGGGCGGCCGGATGTTCCCCGTTGAAAGGGAGTTTGCCGGTAATTAGCTCGTACAGGACCACCCCCAATGAAAAAATGTCGCTGCGCCGGTCCACCTCCTTTCCCTGGGCCTGCTCAGGAGACATATAGGCGAGGGTGCCGAGGACAGAGCCGGTTAGGGTGAGCTTGGAAGCCCCTTTAAGTTTGGCCAAACCAAAGTCCATAATCTTGACTTGGCCTGTGGGTGTCAGCATGATGTTATCCCCTTTGATGTCCCGATGGACAATGCCTTTTTCGTGCGCGCCCGCAAGGGCCTCGCACAGCTGGATGCCGATATCCAGAATTCGGTGCAGCGGCAGGGTTTCTTCATTGGCCAGTTTCTTTAAGGTCTTCCCCTCCACCAGTTCCATAGCGATGAAGAGTTGACCATCATGCTCCCCGATTTCATAGACTGTGGTGATGTTGGGGTGGTTCAAAGCCGAAGCCGCTTTGGCTTCGTGATTGAACCTTTCACGTTCAGCGTGGCTGGAAGCCAGACCCCGGGGCAAAAATTTTAGAGCTGCCGGCCGGTCTAATCTGACATCTTGGGCCTTGTACACAATGCCCATTCCACCTTCCCCTATCTTTTCCAGAATTTTGAAATGAGAAATAGTTAGCCCTAACATACCTGCCCCACATCAATTAACTCCAACACATAATGAAGTTTACTAAAGGCCTGCGGGCAAGTCAATGAGGAAGTCGTTCCAGCGCACGCTCAAAACAAGCGGAGAGGCTGGGATTTGTTTATCCCGAGCGAAAACCGAAATTTATTTCGGGCTTGCTCGAGAAAAATCCGAAACGAGCTTTTCCTTATTTCTTCTTTCCAATTTCTTGATTTCTTCCTCCCGCCGCCGGGCAGAAGCCTGATTGGGATGCGTTTCCCTATATGCCAACGTGACCGGCTTTCTCCCCCTCGTATACTTTGCTCCGCTACCGGCATTATGCTCTTTCATTCTTTCCTTAACATTGTTGGTGATCCCGGTATAGAAGGATCCATCTGAACAAAGGAGAATATACACGTACCAAGATTTTTTAGTATCAGTCATAGCGATTCCTCGACTCACCCAACTATGGCGGGGTTCGCTCGGAATAAACGGAGAGGCTGGGATTCGAACCCAGGGTACGGCTTTTGACCGTACAACGGTTTAGCAAACCGCCGCCTTAAGCCAACTCGGCCACCTCTCCCTGTCCCGACATATAATAATTTCATTACCTTAACCGAGCAAACAGATTTTGCATTTATTTTACGGATGCCTTAAATAGAGCCGGGCGATACTTTAACAAAGGAGCAAGCCTTGGCCTAACCGGAAAAACCATTTGCCAATTTGCTTGTTTATTTTATCTTAACTATCTGTTGTCGGGGTACTCGACAGATGGTGCCTTAACTTAAATTTGGCAAAAGGAGTTTTGATATGTTGAAAACGATGCGCAAAAATACACAGATTATTCTCTGGATTGTAATCGCCGCCTTTATCGGAACCATAGTATTCGCCTGGGGTATGAATTACACCACCTCTCAAAAAATGAGAAATTTTGTGGCGGAAATCAACGGTGAAGAAATTTCCGCCAACGAGTATAACTTTTATTATGACCGCCAGGTCCGCGACTGGGAATCTAAAAACCCCCAGGCGGAACTGACGGAAGACCAAAAAACCCGTTTTCATCAACAGGCGTGGCAAGATGTGGTGCGCGGAGTTTTGGTCCGGCAACAGGAAAAAAAATATGGCATCAAAGTCAGCGATGTCGAAGTGGTCGAGTTTTTGCAAAAATATTATTACACCATTCCCCAACTTGCTCAAATTGAAGCTTTTCAAACCAACGGCCAGTTTGACTATTCCAAATATATTGCCCTGATGAACTCCAAAGACCCTATGGCCGGCCCCTTCTGGGCCCAAATTGAAGGACTGGTGCGTCCCCAACTTTTAGAGTTTAAGCTGACCGATATGGTGTTTTCAACGGCAAGGGTGACCGACGAAGACATCATTAATCGTTACAAGGAATTTAACGAATACTATCGGGTTAAAATGGTTTTAGTCCGGCCCGAACAATTCCGGGCCGAGCTGGCCCAGGTTCCGGAATCGGAGTTCAAGGCAGAATACGAAAAAAACAAAGAGAAATACCACCTGCCCGAGCGGGCGGTGGTCAAATTCGTCCGCTTTCAGAACATACCCAGCTACGAGGACGAACAGCGGGTAAAAGAGGCAATTGAAACAATCCGGATGGAAGCGGTAAAAGCCGCCGATTCCGCGGCTTTTACCGAAGTAGCCAAAAAATATTCCGAAGACCCCACGGTTTCGACCAACGGCGGCGATTTGGGTTGGTTTGGCCACGGTCGGATGGTCCCGGCTTTTGACTCCGCGGCTTTCTTACTAAGCCCCGGGCAGCTTTCCCAACCCGTGCGCACTTCCTTTGGCTGGCATATAATCAAACTCTGGGCGAAAAAGAAAAATAAGGAAGGCGAACAACTTCATGCCGGCCATATACTCCTGCAGGTAAAAACCGGCAGTGAAACAGCCGAGCGGACGCGAACGAGCGCCGAGGAATTCGTCCAAGCCTCCCAAAAAATTGGTTTCGAGGAGGAGGCGGCTGACCGAAAATTGAAAATTGATTCCTCCAACATTTTTACCCGCGATGCCTCCATCGCCGGTTTAGGATTCGTTTCGGAAATTTCGGAATTTGTCTTCTCAAACAAACCGGGTACCGTATCGCCTGTTTACTACCTGCCGGGGTCACCCGCGGTGGTGAAAATTTACAAACGGATGCCCGCCGGAGTTCCTTCCTACGAAGAAATTAAAAACCGTGTAAAGGGCAACGTTTTGGGGCCCAAATCTATGGCGCTGGCCCGTCAAAAAGCGGAGAAAGTTTTGCAAATGGCACAGAGCGGCACTTCGTTGGACTGGGCCGCCGCACAACATAAAGAGGAAGTCACCACCGATCTTCTATGGGGCTGGGGTGCCTGGGTGCCAGGTATGGGAGATGCGCCCGCTTTCATCGGCGCCACCATCCGCGCCCACGAGAAAAAACAGCGCTTCATTCCTCCCGTGCCGACCGATTTGGGATACCTCCTTGGAGAGTTGATGGAATACCTGCCGTATGATGCCAACCGCTTCGCCGCGGCCAAAGATTCCACCATACAATCCTTGGTGCAAAAGCGCAAAAACGATACCTACAACGCCTGGTTCACCGACCTGCAGAAAAAATCGGACATTAAAGACTTCCGGATGGAAGTTTTCGGCGCGAACTACTAAGGAGCTCCATAAAGCCAAATTGCAGTTGACAATTCCTTTCCTTACCCCATCTTACAGGTAAGGTTATAAGGAGCCCTTGTGAGGGTAAGTAAGACTATACTTTCAGCCCTGATTACCATAGGGGCAGTATTGCTTATTTTCGGGCTGGCCGGGCCGCTTTTTGCCCGCGGCCCCCGCTGGCGGCGGGTGGATGTGGGACAGGCTACCAACCCGATGCAGGCTGTTTACGCCTATGATTCTCTCCATATCTGGGCTTCGACCTACTTCCGGGACGTACTTTACACAAAGGATGGTGGTTTTAGCTGGAATACTTTTTCCTTGACCGGCTGTTGCCCACCGTTGGAAAGCGGGATTGCCAATTCCTTTTTCTTTTTTGACACTCTTAATGGTTGGATGGCTGGCCAGGCCTCAAATTATCCTCCTCCTGCTGGGAGCTTTCGGCTTCGCACCACCGATGGGGGGAATACCTGGACCACTCAATTGGATACCGGAACTAACTGGGGTGGTCAGATTCTGTTCTTAAACAGACTTAAGGGTTTTGATGTAATTGGACATGACTGCAACTTCAGGGATTCTTTTCTGGTCAGCAATGATTCCGGTAAAAGTTGGCAGATTAAAACCACGGGAATCCCCGCCTGTCAGTTGGGTCGATTTCATTTTGTTGATTCTCTGAACGGTTGGGCCATTTCTTATCGCCCAGCGCCAAACAACAATGCGATAGACCTGCTCCGAACACGTAATGGCGGAGACAGTTGGGTAGCTCTTCCGGTTTCGATTCCGGTTTGTGCTGGAGCCAAGATTTGGTTTCAGGATACGCTGAATGGTTGGATGTGGCACTGTGACCCAAACGTTTCCAACAAATACCGGTTCTCGCGAACGCACGACGGTGGAATTACTTGGGATTCTTTGTCAAGCTTTAGCGGCGACTATTGGTTTTATACTTTTGAGGCCGTGGACACTGCTCATTATTGGTTAGCAGGATATGCTGCCTTGGGTGCCTCGGTTCAGTTTTCATCCGATGGTGGTCGCACTTGGACGGAGCAGATGCCTGGCGTAGGAGATGACATTGTTGGCTTTGATGCTGTGGATGCCAATCATGCCTATGCCGTAGGGAACAGCGGCTATGTTTACATTTACTCTCCCACGCTGATTGGCGATTTGAACTTAGACTGGCAGTTGACGGCATCAGATGTGGTTATGATGTTGAATTATACTTTTTTGGGAATACCGACTTCAGTTCCCGCCGCAGATATGGATTTTAACGCCGACTGTTTGGCTACCTCTGCCGACGTAGTATTACTTTTGAATAGAATTTTTCTTGGCCATCCCCAATTGCAGTGGGGGTGTGCTGCACCTTAAACCTAAACTTTTTCATAGGAGGATTTATGAAACGCTCTTTTTTATTCTTGGTTCTTTTGGCCGCAATGGTTCTGACGGCCTCCCCCTTAAGTGGGGTGCAGAATTATGTCCCCGGGAAAGTGTATGTCAGGTTTCAGCCCGGTGCGGTCAATTCGCTCTATCAGGATTCCACCGGTCATACCTGCTGCGGAATTGCCTACATCGATTCGGTCAACAGGGCCAACGGCGGCAGGATTTGTGTTGATTTATGAAAAATAAGCTTTAGCTTTTAAGCAGAGGATTAGGTTATGCCGACTAAAAAACCAGCCCTGATTGCCATAGGGGTAGTATTGTTGCTTTTCGGGGTCGCTTTTTCCCAATCCCCCAACATCTACACCTTTTCGGGGGATGTGGAGATAACCGACGCGCCGCCGAATGACGGTACGGCCTTCGGTTTATTCAGTTCGGGCCAGCATTTTGCGGCTTCGCGGGGAGATACGGTTTATGTGGTTTGGCACGAAAGCCGGGAGCGCACTTCTCCCTTAGGCATCCACGTTTTTCTGGCTAAATCTACGGATGGGGGCCAGTCCTTTGGGCCGAACGTGGTTGTGGCGCCGGGGGGCAATCCCAGCATGAAAATGGATGAGAATGGCATAATCTACATCGCGTATCAAAGTCTTGCTGGTGACATTTATTTTACCAAGTCCACGGACGGAGGTAACACCTTTACTCCCGGCGTAAAAGTGAATGACGACACGAATCCGGAAATTGGGCAGGAGAATCCGGCCATTGCGGTGAACAGCAAGGGGCAGATTTTCATTGCCTGGCGGGATCAAAGGACGGCACCCGGTCAACCCCACCGGGCGGTATTTGCGGCGGCCAGCTATGATAGTGGGATGACGTTTACTCAAAACATTCAAATCAACGACAGCACTACTCCATTGGGAGGGGATATTGATGTTGGTGCCGGTGACAGCGGCCGTGTTTATGTGGCATGGAAGCCGAACGATCGGAGAATCTTTCTAAGCCGGAGTGATGATTCTGGCCAAACCTTTCCTCTTCGAACGGTCGCTACGGATTTGCCGGCCGATTCAACCATAGCAGGAAGCGGTTCACCGAGCATTGCGATAGGAGACGGAGTAATAGGTGTAGTCTGGCAGGATTTACGTTTTGGCCAAGGGACCATCCGTTTTTCTGTCAGCCATGATCACGGCCAGATCTTTTCATCTAGCGTTGTTGTGGATAGTTCGGCGGGGCAGGCCCCTTCGCTGGTCTGGAAGAACGGAATCTTTTACGTGGCCTGGCGTTGCTATCACCCCAGACCGCCCGACTCGACTCTTCTAAATCTTATCTGCTTTTCCTACAGTCCGGACGGGGGGCAGTCCTTTGCCCCCTTTGCGGATGTTATTGCGCAAAAGACCAACCTTTCTCCCTTTGACCTACACTTTATGGGGAGTTTGGCGGTCAACGAGAAGGGAAGGGCTTATGCGGTTTGGTTCGACGACCGCTACGACCCCATCTTTGAGGAGATTCTTCATATCTTCGGCGCTTGGGGAATACCCACGACGATAAAGGGGGATTTGAATCTGGACGGGATGCTGACCACCGTGGACGCTGTTCTGGAGCTCAACGCCGTGTTTCTGGGGCAGTCCTTTTCGGCTCCGTTTGAGAGCGCGGATAGTAATTGCGACGGATTATTGACTTCCCCGGACGTGGTGCTATTGTTAAATGCAATCTTTCTGGAAAATCCGTTTCCATGTAACTAAAACCCTTAAAAACAGAGGAGGTTTTATGAAAGGCTATTTTCAGTTGTCCGTTATGTTGCTGGTTTCTATATTAGTTCCGCGGCTGTCCCTCGCTCAACCCCCCCGGGAAGTGTACGTCACCTTTCAGCCGGGGGCGGTTGATTCGCTCTATCAGGATTCCACCGGCTTTACCCTCTGCGGCATTCCTTACATTGATTCAATCAACCGTGCCAAGGGGGCCACCGAATTTCGATTCGCCGGCCACCTGTCCTTACCTTCCACTCTGGATGATTATTCGATCACCTTTCCGCAGGGTACCGACGTGCAGGCTATAAGTGACGCTTACCGCGCCAGCCCCAGCGTTTTGTATGTTGGCCCTTCTCTCTGCAATGCTCTGGCGCTCGATTTTACGCCGAACGATACGCTATTCAATCGTGGATATGGAATACTATCGCCTCGTTGCCGCCAATGGGCCTTTGACAGCACCCATGGCCAATTTGAAAAGGCCTGGGACGTTACCAAAGGGGATACCAGCGTGGTGATAGCGATAATCGATGCCCCTATTCTCTATACGCATCCGGACCTTAGAACGCGGTTCTGGATAAACGGTTTGGAAGATATCAACCACAGCGGCAAGCTGGAGCCGTGGGCTTCAAGCGTCGGCGGCGACAGCAACGGAGTGGACGATGACGGCAATGGTTTTGTGGATGATGTTATCGGTTTTGACTTCAGAAATATGTCCGGTTTGTTGGATACCATTGAGGCAGTTTCGGGAAATTATCATGGAACGGCGGTTGCCAGTGGAGCGGCGGCCACTACTGGCGATACCGCAGGCGGAGCAGGAGCCTGTCCCGATTGCCGGGTTATGGCCATTCCTGCTCTGTTACCTGGATGTCAGTCGGGCATCTTTAGAACTGCTGAGAGGGGAGTCCTGGCGCTGGCCTATGCCCGCAAAATGGGGGCGGACGTTATCAATATGAGTTGGCATATTCAGATGGATACCTTGTATGCCGGACAGATTTTGCGGGAAATCCGGCTGAACGACGCCGCCGGGATTGTGCAGGTGGCTGCCGCAGGAAATACCGGTAATGATATCGTTATAAACTATCCAGCAGCTATGGTGGAAGTTCTTTCCGTAGCGGGGGTGAATATGGCCGACGTAAAAACGCCTAACTCTTCGTATAATCAGTTTGTTGACCTGTCCGCCCCTTTGGGGAATTGGACCGCTGACACTGACTCGTCAATTTGGAGATACAGAGAGCCATTCATCACAAATCCTCCGGCATGTTTAACTTTTTATACTGGTGCGGGGACGTCTCACGCCGCCCCACTGGTTTCCGGGGTGGCCGGTTTGATTAAATCGGCCTATCCAAATATGACCAATCAGCAAATTATGTGCAAACTAAAAAGCTCGACGGACTCGATTCGTTACTCGGCACAGGACACCGCAAACGGAGTGGTTGGCAAAATGGGCACTGGGCGGCTGAATGCCTACAAAGCCCTAACCTTTTTTGATACCATTCCCAAAACGGTGGCAGAGACCACGCTTTCCGGCACTGTTTGTGTTAGCGGTGACTTTTTCATCCCTCTGAACAAAAAGGTGACCGCCCTGCCGGGAACGAAATTTATATTTTACCCCGGCGATATTTTCAACAAGGGAATCGACCCAAACAAAGCGGAGATAATCGTGAACGGGACCTTTGTGGCCAAAGGCGCGCCAAATAATCCGATACAATTCATTTCCTTCAATTCCACACCCAGCGATTCGGACTGGCAGAGCGTAAGAATTGGCTGGGGCGGTTCGGGCAAGTTCGAAAACTGCATTTTCAAGAATGCTTATGCCGCTCTGGACTTCCAAAACAGCGCCAACGACACGGTGAAAAATTGTGTCTTTGAGAAAAACTTTATGTACGGGATTCGCACCACCAACCCCAACCTGAAAATTCTGGCCGACACCTTCCGGGATAACACCAATTACGCCGTTTATTTTAACGCCGCCAATGCTTTGGTGAACGGCTGTTACTTCCGGAATAACAAGTATGGCATCAACTTCTATAAATCGTACGGAACGGCTTCCAGTAACACCATCATCGGCACGGGGACGGGGAACGAGTTCGGTTTCCGGGCGGAAGGATGGTGGAACGGGCAGACCCAATTCTCAACTTTCAACAATAATCTCGACAGCGGCCAGTTTAACACCGCCGCGGTGGTGGCCGCCAGCCGAACTAAAATTCAAAACTCAAGAATCAAGATAGTTGATCCTACTTGTCCTCCGCCATACCCCTTGGCGAATGTGGGTATTCTTGGTTCGGGAGTGGATTCGGCTATCGTAACAAACAGCACCATCACGGCTGTTAACTGTGCCCCGAACGTCAGAATAGTAGCTTCTCCTCTGATTAACCTGGGAACGTCATCCGGCGGGGGCGACAACTCTATTCTTCGAGGCACGGGAAAAGCGATAGAAAACAATCTAAGCAGTAATGCCTATGCCCAAAATAACTACTGGGAGGTTACTTCGATATCCTACACAGATTCCGGTCAAATATTTTTTACCGGCCCGGTAGTCTTTCGGCCGTTTTATGACTGCGCGCCTCCTTGTGAAGCAAGGATTTCCACGGGGACAGCTCCTATTCCCTTAAAATACTCTTTGGATCAGAACTACCCCAATCCCTTCAATCCGAGAACCACTATAAGCTTTTCTCTGCCGAAAGCCGGTAAAGTCAAACTGGTGATTTACAACATCGCCGGGCAGAGGGTCAACGTTTTGGTGGATGGAGAGAGAGCGGCCGGAATTCATAAAATTGAATGGGGTGGGACGGATAAAAATGGAGTTTCAGTCTCAAGCGGAATTTATTTCTACAAAATGGAAACGGCGGAATTCAGAGAAGTTAAACGGATGGTATTCTTAAAATAGAAGGAGGAAAAATGAAAAAGCTAATTTTTGTTTGCGCACTCAGTCTTTCGTTGGCCAACGCTGCCAATCTAAAACTTACCACCAAGGTCTCCGCTTCAGCGGATAAAGTAGGAAACTTTGATAGACCGGGGTTACTTTTTAAAATCGACTTTCCTGCCGAATTGCAGAGTGCCCGAATTGATTTGGCCTACCTGCGCTTCAAAGTTGAACCGGACACAGTTCGCAAGTCCCTTGGCCTGTTGGTCAGACCAATGTTGTTGCCCTGGCTTTCCGGTCAGAGGTTTTCCGGTCTATCGGATTCCGCCGCCTCGCCCTTTCACGTCAGCTTTGGTCGGCTAAGTCTTAAGAGCGGTTCGGCAGAAATCGAAATGACCCAATTGCTAAAAACTTGGCAATCTGCAGAGCTGCCTAATCTTGGAGTTCTGGTTTATCCGGCGGCAGAGAGAGCCAACACTTTACAGCTTAGAAATCTACCGACTGGCGGAGTAGCCGAACTGGAGGTTTTCTACACGCCCCAAGAAAAGCAATAAAAAAAAGCCCGCCGGAAGGCGGGCTTTCAACATAGTGGCGGTTCCTACTTCATAAAAAGCTCGGTCACTTCCTTTTTGGTGTCCGCTTCCAGCACTCGGAAGCGGTCGGGAGGAGTGAAGGTATCCCGGATTACGTCAATATCCAAGCGCAAAGCTTTTGACAACTGCGCCACCCGATTGCCGGCGCCATCTGCCACCGCTTCCGCCAAATAGGGATGAATGACCAGCTTGTAAGACTTCACAGACGAACCGGCCTTCGCCCGCCGAAACCAGCGCTCCATTTTGGTGGCTATAGTCTCTTTGGATAAAATCCGGCCCAGCCCGGTGCAGGTTGGGCAGGGGTCGGAAAAAGTGAACATCAAGCTGGGGCGAATCCGCTCGCGGGTCATTTCAATCAAACCGAATTCGGAAACCGGGCTGATGGCATATTTGGACCGGTCGTGGCGCATATGATTTTTAAACTCTTCGAACAAACGCCGGCGGTGCTCGCGTGAGGGCATATCGATAAAATCGATGATGATAAGCCCGCCGATGTCGCGCAGCCGGATTTGCCGCGCAATCTCTTTGGACGCCTCCATATTGGCTTTAAAAATAGTTTGCTCCTGGCTGTCTTTGCCCACAAATCGGCCTGTGTTCACGTCGACGGTGACCAGCGCTTCGGTCTGGTCGATAATTAAATACACTCCCCGCTTGAGCCAGATTTTCCGCTCCAGCATCTTGTCGATTTCCGGCTCGATGCCGTATAAATCGAGGATGGGCACCGGCTCGTTGTAGAGGGCAACCTTGGAACGCAGTTCCGGCGCCACTTCCTTGACGTAGCGCACTATTTTGCGGAACTCCTCTTTGTTATCCACCACCAAACGGTCCACATCCGAAGTAAAAAGGTCGCGGATAATGCCGGCGGTGACGCCGCTTTCCTTGTGAATTAAGGCCGGAGCTTTGGCCCGCCGCGCCAGGCGTGTGATTTTTTTCCAGAGATGTACCAGACTTTTGATGTCGGCGGTAAAATCCCCTTCCTCCTTTCCTTCCGCCTCGGTGCGAATGATGACCCCAAAGCCGGAGGGCAAATGGCGCATCACTAAATCTTTAAGCCGCCGTTTCTCCGCCCAATTCGATATGCGTTTAGAGACCCGCACCAACTTTCCGCCGGGGATTAAAACGATGAAACGCCCGGGCAGGGATAATTCCGTGGTCACCCGCGGCCCTTTGGTGCCAATTTGTTCCTTGACCACTTGAATCAAAAGCTCGTCCCCTTTTTTAAGAATCTCTTCTATGGCGGCCCGGTGGCGGTGCCGTTCCGGCTCCGGCGCCTCGTCTTCCTCGAACTCCTCCCACTCTTCCCCTTCCTGCGAACCATAGTGCCAGCCGATATCGGAGGCATGCAAAAAGGCCGACTTTCCGGTGCCGATGTCCAAAAATGCCGCCTGCATACCGGGCAAAACCGAGGTGACTTTGGCTTTGAAAAGGTCCCCAGCTATTCGTTCTTTGTCCGGACGCTCGATCAAAAGCTCCATCAAACGCCCCTCTTCAAGAATGGCGATGCGGGTTTCATGCTCGCTGGCGTTAATTACAATTTCTTTGGAATACTTTTGAGGCTCTTTTTTAACCTGTTTCTCTTTGGAAAACCAAACCAATGGATTTTTTATCATAAATTTAGCTCAAACGTTTTTTCCGCCAGACGCATCTGGCCTCGGGCAAATTCCGCCCCGGTTAATCTTTTCCGTCCTTCTTTGGACAGCTCCAACAATTCAACCACACCCTCCCCACAGTTTACGGCCAAGCCGACCCGGTCGTCAAAACGCTGCCAACTGCCCGGCTTGCCGTTCGATTTTTCTCTGTCAAGGATGCGGCTTTTATAAATTTTGATAACCTCTCCCCCCAAAACCCCCCAGGCCGTCGGAACGGGCGAAAAGGCGCGGATTTGATTGTGAACTTCCTGCGCAGAATGCTCCCAGCGGACAAAAAGGCTCTCTTTTTTCAGCTTGGGAGCGGTGGTAACGCTCACCTCCGGCTGTGGAACAGGCTTCAACTTGTCAGATTCTAAGCCCTCAAGTGTTTCGAGTAACAACTCCGCACCAATTCTGGAGAGTTTTTCCGAAAGCTCTCCCGCCGTTTCTTCCGGCCCAATCGGGCATTCCTGCTGGGCAAGGATAGCTCCATTATCGATTTGTTCATCTAAAAGAAAAGTGGTGACACCCGTTTTGGTTTCCCCGCAATAGATGGCCCAGTTGATTGGCGCCGCTCCGCGATAACGGGGCAGAAGAGAGGCATGCAGGTTTATGGTTCCCAATCGGGGCAAAGTATAAACCTCTTTAGGCAAATAGCGAAAAGCCACCACCACACCGACGTCCGGTTTCTTGGATGAAAACCAGCCCAAAAATTCCGGGTCTCTTAACCGCTCCGGCGTCCTTACTTCCAATCCCATCTGCCCGGCGCACAGCGCAACAGGCATTGCCTCCGTTTTCAGCCCACGCCCCGAAGGCTTGGGAAAAGCGGAAATAACTCCGGCAATCTGATGTTTGGAAGCCGCCAAGGCTTCCAAACTTGGAACGGCAAACTCTGGTGTCCCCATAAAAATCACCCTCACAGAGCCGCTGCTTTGTTGCGAACCTCGGCCAGTTTCCCTTTCAGCATCTCCCGCTCCAGCGTGGAAAGATGGTCGATAAACAGAACTCCGTTTAAGTGATCGGTCTCGTGACAAAAAACTCGTGCAATCATCTCCTCCGCCTCCAATTCTACTTTCTCCCCTTTCAGATTTTGGCCCGCTAACTTGATTTTTTTCGGGCGTTTAACGTCGGCGTAAACTCCGGGAATCGAAAGACATCCTTCTTCTCCAACTATTTCTTCTTCCGAACGAAAAACTATCTCCGGGTTTATCACCGCAAATTTCTTACCGGAAATCTCAAAGCTGGTGGTGTCGGCCACAAAAATCCGCAGGGGAACCCCAACCTGATTTCCCGCCAGCCCGACGCCTGCGGCCGCCGCCATCGTTTCCATCATATCGGCGGCCAGGCGGGCCAGCTTATTGTCGAATAGGGCGACCGCTTTAGCTTTTTCCCGCAAAATCGGATCGCCGTATTTGCGAACCTCCAAAACCACGCCCTACTCCAGCTTGCCGGCTATGGCCGTGCGCAAAAACTCGATTTTGGTTTCTTCGCCAACTTTCAGAACTATGACGTTGTCTTTCTCATTGATACCCCAGATGTTGCCGATAATTCCGCTGTTGGTGACCACCTTGTCCCCCCGTTTCAATTCCGCAAGCATTTTTTGATGCTCTTTCTGCTTTTTCTGCTGCGGCCGTATCAAAAAAAGATAAAAAATCGGGATGATTAAAAGCAAAGGCAGCATCTGCAGAATGGGGTTGCCCCCCTGCCCACCCGGAGCACCTCCCATCAAAAGTAATGCTAACAAATCTCCTCCTCTCGGTAACGGTTTAAAAAATCCTGTTTGAAGGAAGCCCAGGTTCCTTCGCGAATTTCTTCACGCGCCCTGCGCAGTAATTCCTGATAGAACCATAAGGTATGCAGCGTGGCTAAATGCATTGCAGTTATTTCCCTGGCGTTAAACAGATGACGAAGATAGGCCCGCGTGTAGCTCCGGCAGGCTGGGCAGCCGCAGCGTTGGTCAATCGGCTTAAAGTCATCTTTGTATCCAGCCCCTTTCAAAACCAGCTTCCCCTCCCAGGTATAGACTGTGCCGTTGCGGGCATTGCGCGTCGGCAGGGCGCAGTCGAAAAGATCCACGCCCAAATCGATGCCGCAAAGCAAATCCTCCGGCGACCCCATTCCCATCAGATAACGCGGCCGGTCGGCGGGAAGATGTTCAATGGTAGAGGCAACCGTATCAAACGTCTCGGTTTTCGATTCACCCAAAGACAAGCCACCCAAGGCATAACCATCCAATTCAAGCTCGACTAATTCCTGTGCCGAGCGCTTGCGCCAAACAGCATCGGTTGACCCCTGCACAATGCCAAAAAGAAACTGCCGTTCTCCCCAAGCCGAAGTCTTCTCTCTCGACTCCCACCAGCTTTTGGAACGTTTGCCCCATTCGGTTGTAACTCGAACCGATCGGGCTATTAAGTTTTCATCCGCGGGGTATGGCGGGCAAAAATCCAAAGGCATTATCAAATTCGACCCTAAAATATGCTGGATTTCCAGAACCTTCTCCGGCGAAAAGAAGTGTTCCGAACCGTCCCAGTGGGAGCGAAAAGCCACTCCTTCTTCTTGATAATCGAAAAACTGCGAAAGCCGGTAGGCCTGGAACCCACCCGAATCGGTCAAAATCGGCCCCGGCCAGTTGATGAAGCGATGCAACCCGCCCGCCTGTCGGATGACCTCGGTCCCCGGCTTGAGGTAAAGATGGTAGCTGTTGGAAAGTACTAACTCCGTACCGAGCAAGCGTACTTCTTCGAAAGTGAGCGTTTTTACGCTGCCGGCGGTGGCCACCGGCGCAAAAGCCGGGGTTTGAAAAACCCCATGCGCGGTATTCATCCAGCCCGTTCGGGCTAAGCCCTTCGCGTCAACCGTCTCAACCGCAAAACCAAGCTTCGCTTCTGTTTCTACTGCCAAACTCACTGCAAACCTTTCTTCAGCGCCTCTTCAACTTTTTTTACCGGAACAACATCAATTTCGAACTT
Source organism: uncultured Ignavibacteria bacterium (assembly GCA_964607165.1). Taxonomy (GTDB): domain Bacteria; phylum Zixibacteria; class MSB-5A5; order DSPP01; family DSPP01; genus DSPP01. The sequence goes on along the minus strand of CAZSIT010000003.1, from coordinate 42,971 downwards.
CTTTAATCCGTTCCGGTTGGCTTGGGGCACCAAAATCCGTTCAAAACCCATCTTCTCCGCTTCGGAAATCCGCGCCTCAATTTGTCCCACTCCCCGAACTTCCCCACCCAAACCGACTTCCCCGATTGCTACAGAACGGGTGTCGAAGGGGAGATCCTCCAGGCTGGAAACCAAAGCCAGGGCAAATCCTAAATCGCAGGCCGACTCCTCTACTTTTACCCCTCCGGCGACGTTTACAAAAATGTCCTTCGTCCCGAAGGAAAGCGCCAGCCGCTTTTCCAAAACAGCGACTATCAAGGCCAGCCGCCGGGGGTCAAACCCTCCCACCACCCGCTGGGGCGTTCCCCAGGGAGTGGGAGAAACTAAGGCCTGCACTTCCAAAAGCAAGGGCCGGTTTCCTTCCACCGCCGCAACCACAACCGAGCCGGAGGCGCTTTCCGCCCGCTCTCCCAAGAAAAACCGGGATGGGTTTTTGACTTCCTCCAGACCCCGCTCGGTCATTTGAAATATACCAATCTCCGAGGTTGAACCAAAGCGGTTTTTAACCCCCCGCAGGATGCGGTAAAAGTGGTTCTTTTCACCTTCGAAGTACAAAACCGCATCCACCAGATGCTCTAAAACCTTCGGCCCGGCCAAAAAGCCGTCCTTGGTGACGTGTCCGACCAAAAAAAGTATCTCTCCTGAAGCTTTAACCCGGCTCACCAGCGCCTGCGTAACCTCGCGCAGTTGGCCGACTGAACCCGCTGGTGAAAAAAACTGGCCGGAAGTGATGGTCTGAATCGAATCAAAAATAAAAACCTTGGCTTTAGCCCTTTTGATTTGTTCCAAAATCGCTTCGAGTTGTGTCTCCGCCAGAAACCAGATTCCCTGTTGCCTGATGCCCAAACGTTGAGCCCTTGATTTCAGTTGAGCAAGCGACTCTTCGCCCGAAACGTAAAGAACGGTTGACCCATTCTCCGCTAACTTTCCAGCCACCTGCAAAAGCAAAGTTGATTTCCCGATGCCGGGATCCCCGCCGACCAAAACCGCCGAACCTTCGACGGCCCCACCTCCCAAAACCCGGTCAAACTCCGCTAAGCCCGTTGGAACCCGATTAGTTTCTTCAAAAGCCACGGAATCCAGCTCCACCGGCTCTTCCAATATTACCGGAGGTTTAAAGGCCCTCCGCTCGGTCCGTTCCTCAACGAAAGTATTCCAGCCGCCGCAGGAGGGGCAACGCCCCAGCCAGCGCGGCTCGGAACTGCCGCAGTTCTGGCAAACATATACTGTTTTGGTTTTTACCAAAGCCATCACAAAACCTGAATCGGTCCGACCGCTGCGCCGGTGATAAACTGCCGCACCACCGGGTCTTTGCTGTCCTTAGTCTCCTCCACCGACCCATCCCAAACGATTTTACCTTTATACAGCATGCAAATCCTATCCGCCACTTTGTAAACCGAATTCATATCGTGCGTCACCACCATGGCGGAATTTCCCAGCTGTTTTTTCAAATCCAGAATCAACTCGTTGATGACATCCGCCATGATCGGATCCAGTCCGGTGGTCGGCTCGTCGTAAAGCATCACCTCCGGCTCGGTGGCCAAAGCCCGCGCCAGAGCCACCCGCTTGCGCATCCCACCCGAAAGCTCCGCCGGTTTCTGATTCTCCACCCCCGAAAGACCGACCGAAGCCAGCTTTTCCCGCACGGTTTCCAAAATTTCATCCTCCGAAAGTCGCGAATGTTCACGTAAAGCCAAACCAACATTTTCTGCTATGCTGAGTGAGTCGAAAAGCGCCCCCCCTTGAAAAACCATTCCAAATTTCTTGCGCAATAAATACAGTTCTTCGCCTCGAACTGAACCAACTTCAATACCATCGACGACCACTCTCCCTTCATCCGGCTCCATCAATCCGAGAATGTGTTTTAACAAAACAGATTTCCCCGTGCCCGAGCCGCCGATTATGACTACCGTCTCCCCATCTCGAACGGTGAGATTGACTCCAGTCAGAACCTGTTTTCTCCCAAAGCTTTTGTGTAAATCAATAATCTCTATCAAATTCTTTCCCTAATTTGTAATTCCGTTTTGAACTTCTTCGTAGGGGCACGGCATACCATGCCCCTATTTTTTTTCAAATCGAAAACAACAAGGTCGCCACCACGTAATCCGAAACCAAAATCAGAACCGAAGCCCAAACCACCGCCCGGGTGGTGGAATGTCCCACTCCTTCCGCCCCTCCCTCCGCCAAAAGCCCGTGATAACAACCGATGAGCGAAATTACCAGTCCAAACACGGCCGCCTTGACCAGTCCCGAAACCAGATCCGCAATATGAAAAAACATTTTCACGCCGTTTAAAAACACTTCGCCCGACAATCCGACAAAATAGACCGCCACCGCCATCGCTCCCATAATCGCCACAAAGTCAGCAAACACAGTCAAAACCGGCAGCATCACAACCGAGGCAGCCACTCTCGGCAAAACCAGATACGAAACCGGATTGATGGCCATCGTCTCCAGGGCGTCCACCTGCTCGGTCACTTTCATTGTCCCCAATTCCGCCGCCATCGCCGCCCCCACCCGGCCGGCAACGACCAAAGCCGTCAAAACCGGCGATAGTTCGATGACAATCGCCTTACCCACCGCCGTCCCCAGATATCGCAGGGGAATGTAGCCTTCGAACTGATACGCCGCCTGCCAAGCCGAAACCGCGCCGGTAAAAACGGACGTGATGACGATGAGCGGCAACGAGCGCACGCCGACGAAAAGCATCTGGTCAAACCAGAGTCCCGTTCTTTTTCCCAGTCCGGCGAAAGCCACCCCGACTTTGGCAAGTAAAACAAAAACCGCCCCGCTGTGAGCGAAAAAGCGGACTACTTTTTCTCCGATATAGGTTAACACCGTAGGAATTTCAGCCAACCATCCTCCGGTAGGTTGCGTCAGGAGTTACTCTTGACGCCCGCCTGTGGCGGGTCGGGAAGAACTCCCGATACAACGTTAATATAAAACGTAGGGGCGACCGGCCGGCTTGCCCTGAGATTGCCGAATGGGTCGCCCTCTCTACTCTTGAGACCAATATTTCTAAAAAAAATCGAATCGGAATCAATTCCTCCCTATCAAAACGGCGCCTGCCCGCCGCCCGCCGGAGCTCCTTCCGGAACCCGAGCCAGGTTTTCGAACCGAGCGTAATCTTTAATGAACGTCAGCTGCACGGTGCCGGTCGGGCCGTTGCGCTGTTTGGAGACGATTACCTCCGCCACCCCTTCCAGAGACCGTCCCTCTTTATCCCGGTCCATCTTGTACATTTCCGGCCGGTAGATGAAAGCCACCACGTCGGCATCCTGCTCGATGGCGCCCGACTCGCGCAAATCGGAGAGCTGCGGCCGCCGGTCACCTCCTCGAGTTTCGACTTGGCGAGAAAGCTGGGAAAGCGCCACGACAGGTATATCCAGCTCTTTTGCCAGTCCTTTCAACGAACGAGATATGATGGAAATCTCCTGCTGTCGATTTTCCGCACCCCGCGGCCCATGCATCAGTTGCAGGTAATCAATGACCAGAAGTCCGATTTGATGCTGGGACATCAGCCGCCGGGCTTTGGCGCGCATTTCAAGAACACCAATGTTTGGTGAATCGTCGATAAAAATTTTTGCTTCAGATAAGGGCCCTACGGCAATCCCAAGATTGGTCCACTCATAATTAGCCATTTTTCCGGCACGCATCTTGTGCCAATTAACTCTCCCCTTGCTGCAGAGCATTCGCTGGGCGACTTGGTGCTTTGACATTTCCAGAGAGAAAATTCCTACGGGAACCTGCTTCTCTAAAGCTACGTACTCTGCAATAGTCAGAACAAAAGCGGTCTTACCCATAGACGGTCGCCCAGCCACAACTATTAAATCGGAGGGCTGTAATCCGCCAGTCAGAGCATCCACTTCAGAGAATCCAGTCTCCAAACCTGTAATAGCTCCTTCTTTTCGATGGTATTCCTCTATCGATTCAAAAGTATGGGGCAAAATTGAGCCAAGATCTATAAAACCTTGTTTCAATCGAGATTCAGATATTGAAAAGATTCCCGCTTCGGCTTTATCTAATAGATTCTCTACATCGTAAGTAGGATCATAACAGGATGAAACAATTTGAGTGCTGGTATCGATGAGAGACCGCAAAACCCATTTTTCTAAAACAATTCTGGCATGGTATTCCACATTTGCCGATGTTGCGACATTTTCCACTAAAGAAACTAAATAAAGCCGTCCTCCTACTTGATCCAAATCGCCGCTTTTTGTAAGTGCCTCCGATAGAGTTGTTAAGTCAACGGCTTCGTTTGAATCATAAAGTTTAACCGTGGCACAGAAAATTTTCTGATGGGCTGGGCGATAAAAAACGGATTCGTGAATTATTTCTAAAGCAACACCTATTGCTTCCTTATCTAAAAGCATTGCCCCCAAAACAGCACGTTCTGCCTCTAAGTTCTGTGGAGGTACTCGTCCACCATTTCCTGTTTGTCCATCTACCATATGAAATCCTTCCCCTGAAACTACCTGCTAATTCTACAACTCCAACCCATCGTATGCTTTGCGCAGCATCTTCATGTCTTCCCACACATCCTTCTTGTAGCTGGGAAAGCGCAAAAGCGCCGCCGGATGATAAGTAACCATAACCTTGATGCCGTTGAACTCGTGAAAGCTTCCCCGCAGTTTTCCCAAAGCAAGCTTGGTCTTCAAAAGCTGCATGGCGGCGATGCGCCCCAGACAAACAATAATTTTCGGATTGATTAAACGAATCTGTTCCAGTAAATAGGGAGAGCAAGTTTCCATCTCCTCCGGCTGCGGGTCGCGATTTTCCGGCGGCCGGCACTTGAGAATATTGGCAATGTAAACTTCCGCGCGCGAAAACTTGCTTGCCGCCAAAATCTTGTCCAAAAGCTGGCCGGCGCGCCCAACGAATGGTTCCCCTTGTAAATCTTCATCTCTCCCCGGCGCTTCTCCAACAAACAGTATATCCGCTTTCGGATTGCCCACGCCAAAAACAAATTTGGTGCGGGTATGCCCCAGTGGGCAGCGGACGCAATCTTTGATTTCGTGATAAAACGAGTCCAGCGTCCGGCCCGCGTCCGGCCTAACGGAGTCATCTTTGGCCGGACTGCCAATACCGCCAAAAAGCGTATCCTGGGCAATGATTGGTCGCGAAACAACCGGTTTTGGCGCAGCTGGCTTCTGCGCCGGGGATAGAACAATTTCCGCGTTGCCTAACTCTACTTGTTGAGCTAAATATTTTCTAAGCTTTTCTCTGGCCATTACAAAATTTCCGCCAGCCGTCTCAAAATCAGCCGCGCCACTTCCTCTTTGGAAGCCGAAGGCACTTCCTCTTTTTTACCGGAAGGGAAAAACATGGTCACCCGATTGGTGTCCACGTCAAACCCTGCTCCTTCCTCGTCGGCGCGGTTCAAAACCAGCATATCCAGATTTTTTTCTTTAAGCTTTCCTTTTCCATTGACCATTCCCTGGCCTGTTTCCAACGCAAACCCGACCAGCTTCTGCTTTTTCTTATTTTTTCCTAATCCGGCCAGAATGTCCGGATTCGCCACCAAATTCAAAACCAATTTTCCGTTTCGTTTGATTTTTTTAGTCTCCACTTGCTCCGCCCGAAAATCGGAAACAGCCGCCGCCATCACTACGGCATCCGCCCCCTTATAAAGCTGGGCCAATTTCTTTTGCATTTCGTCAGCTGTCGCCGTCAGAAAACTTTCTATGTTTCGAGGCGGTTCCACCGATATTCGACCGTGAACGAAACTCACTTTCGCTCCCATTTGCACCGCCGCCCGCGCCAGAGCGACGCCCATTTTTCCCGATGAGCGATTGGAAAGATAGCGCACCGGGTCAATCGGCTCCTCCGTTCGCCCTCCGGTGACGATGATTTTCTTTCCCTGTAATAAATCCCGCTCGGCAAAAACCTCTTCAATTTTTTTAACAATCGTTTCCGGTTCGCTCATTCGCCCCATTCCCTCCCCTTCCGAAGCGGTCGCCAGCTTTCCCTCTTCCGGACCGACGAAACGGTATCCCATTTTCTCCAGCTTCCCTAAATTTTCTTGCACTTGAGAATGATGCCACATTTCCGTATTCATCGCCGGTGCCAGCAAAACCGGACTGGTTGTGGCTAAAAGAACGTTACAGAGCAAATCCGGAGCTAACCCGTTAGCCACCCGTCCGATAAAATCCGCCGTGGCCGGCGCCACTATGATTAAATCCGGCCAGCGCGCCAGCTCAATGTGATGGGTGGAAGCAAACTCTTGCGGGAATAATTCAGAGGAAACGGGATGGCCGGAAACCGTTTCCAAAACCAGCGGCGTCACGAACTGCCGCGCCGCCTCGGTCATCACCACCCGGACTTGCGCTTTTTTTTCAACAAGCTGTCTAATTAAAGAGGGAGTCTTGTATGCGGCGATTCCTCCGGTGACCCCCACCAGGATTTTTCTACCGGCCGGCATCAATGCACTCCGGCATTTTCCGAACCCCCCGTAGGATCAACCGGATACCCCATCATCCGCTCCGCCGGAGTGAAAATCAAAATCGAGACCAGCCATTCCAAATTTTTTTTATCCACCGGCATCTTCCCGGCCCAGTTTACCCGTTCCAAAAGCAGCTCCAGCCGCTCCGAAGGCAAAATTCCCAAAGCATAATAACGCACCAGCGCTGAAAAAGCCTCGGGAGTGAAAAGTGCCATCTCTGCTTCCGAAAAAATTCTAACCGAGGCTGGTTTGGCGCGCTTTTCCCCTTGCGAGCCAAAACGTTCCAATATCCAGCTTAAAGCCGAGCCAACCTCGCGCATGGAAAATCCCATTTTTCCCAGCTGCTCCGACCAGTACGAAAGCTCCTTTTGGTAATCTTTTTCGGCCGAGCTGACTGGCGGGCGGGCCTTTTCTGCAAGAAAGGCGACTGCCTCCAACAGGCGTTCTTCGTTCATCATATATTTAAATTAAAGCTTCCGTCGGGTTTTGCCAAGCCTTAATGCCGAAAATGCCTTTGGCTGGAAAAGACTAAACTGATATTCGCCCGGTCGGCAGCGGCAATCACAAGGGGATCCTTTTTTGAACCGGAAGGTGCCAGAATGGCAACCACGCCGCCGGTCGCCGCCTTTTCAACGCCATCCGGTATCGGAAAAAATGCGTCCGAAGCCAAAACCGAGCCTTTCGCTCGATTTCCGGCTTTGTATAAAGCCAGCCAGACGGCATCTACGCGTGAAGTGATGCCCCCGGCAATTCCAACAATCTTCATTCCGGACGCTAAAACAATGGCATTGGAGTGTGTATGCTTGGCAATCCTTTCGGCAAAAAGCAAACTTTCAATTTCTGCATCAGACGGTTTTTTCTTTGACACCATCTGCAAATCATTTTTAGTTGAAACGCCGCTATCAACCGTCTCCGCCAAAAATGCGCCTTCCAGATGATACAGCCGCAAGCCGCTCCCCCGGCTTTTCCAGTTCCGGCAAGCTACAACGCGCCGGTTTTTCTTCTGCAACAAAATTTCCAAAGCTTCTGTCTCATAATCCGGTGCCAGAATGCATTCCAAAAAGGGAGACCCGTCTAAAAGCTTGGCCGTGGCAAGGTCCACTTTTTGATTCAGGCCAACGATCCCGCCATAGGCCGAAAGCGGGTCGCAATCATAAGCGTCTCGATAGGCAGCGGCCAGAGTAAAACCCGCCGCCGCTCCGCAGGGATTGGTGTGCTTGAGAACACCGACAAACGGTTTTTCAAATTCAGAAGCCAACTTCAAAGCGGCGTTCAAATCCCGCAGGTTGTTGTAGGAAAGTTCCTTCCCGCCCAAAATTTCAAAACTGTCCACGCCCCAACCTTCTCCTGCCGTGTACAGGGCTCCTTTTTGATGCGGGTTTTCGCCGTAGCGCAGCTCCTGCTTTTTGGAAAGCTCCATCCGAATCGCTTGCGGCAAATCATCCCGCGCCGCTTCGGTTTCAGTTCGGGACAAATATTCCGTTATGAGCCGGTCATAGCGGGACGTGAGCGCGAAAACCTTGCGCGTGCAATTTCTCCGAAACTCAAGCGAAGTAGCCCCGCCGTTTGTTTTTAATTCCTTCCCCAGTTGCTCGTAATCGACGGGGTCGGTAATAACCGTGACCGATTCATAGTTTTTGGCCGCCGCCCGCAAAAGCGAAGGCCCGCCGATATCGATATTTTCAATCGCTTCCTCTTCGGTGACACCCGTTTTCTGAACCGTTGACTCAAAGGGATACAAATTGACAACGACTAAATCAATTTCGCCCCACCCCTGCTTTTTCATCGTGGCAGAATGCTCGGCTTTATCCCGCCGCGCTAAAATTCCGGCAAATAATTTTGGATGCAGGGTTTTTACCCGCCCGTCCAAAATCTCTTCCAAACCGGTGTATTCTGCGACCGATTGCACGGAAACACCCAGCTTCCCCAAAACCTCCAACGTTTTGCCGGTGGACAAAACGCCAATCGAATGTTTTTTCAAAATCTCCGCCAAAACTTCCAGGCCCGACTTGTCATAAACCGAAACCAGGGCCCGCCGGACCGGAATCAACTCGACCATTTTTTCTTCCTCAACCAAAACCTCTTCCGTTCCCATCAAAACTCCTTGCCGGTCAAAAGCCGGTATGCTTCCAGATATTTTTCGCGCGTTTTCATCACCACTTCCTCCGGCAAATGCGGAGCCGGCGGTTTTTTATTCCATTTTATGGATTCCAGAAAGTTGCGCACGAACTGTTTGTCAAAACCATCCTGCGGCCGCCCCGGTTGATACTGTGAAGCGAGCCAAAAGCGCGAAGAATCGGGCGAAAGAACTTCGTCAATCAAGGTCAATTTGCCATCAATGTAACCGAACTCGAATTTTGTATCCACCAGGATAATGCCCCGCGACCAGGCATAGGCGAAAGCTTGGTTGTATATGGCTAACGAAAGTTTCTTTAATTCATCAACAAGCGCAACGCCAAAACGCTTTTTCGCTTCCGCTTCGGAAATGTTCTGGTCGTGTCCGGTATCCTCCTTGGTCGCCGGTGTAAAAATCGGCTCAGATAGTTTTTGCGACTCCTGCAAATCCGAGGGGAAATCAAAGTCATATAACCGTACGGGCTTTCCGTTTTCCGCGCGCATCGCTTTATATTCTTTCCAGAGCGAACCGGCAATGTAACCGCGCACCACACATTCCAAATCGACACGCTTTGCTTTTTTTACCAAAAGCGAGCGCCCCTCCATCTGTTCGCGATATTTCACCATCCCGTTAGGAAAATCGCTGACACGATAAGCTACTAAATGGTTCGGCACGATATCGGACAGAAACTCAAACCAAAAAACTGAAAGAGCCGTTAGAATCTTACCCTTATCCGGAATCCCCTCCGGCATCACCACATCGAAGGCCGAAAGCCGGTCGGTGGCGACCAAAAGCAACCGGTCGCCCAAATCGTATATATCCCGCACTTTTCCCCTTCTAAAAAGCGGTAAGTCTGGAATGTCAGTTTGCATTAAAGCCGAAGGCATTGTCATCGTATTTTCCATATAGCTAATATGGGCGAAAGACCGCCACCGCGCAAGCGTTCCATTTTTTTACCTTCAACTATTGCTTTAAGTTCAACCCTTTGTAAGAATAACAAGGATAAATGTAAAAAGTGGTTACCTCTCCCCGGCCGCTCTTCACGGCCAGCGAATCCGCTTCCTCAACTTTTTCAAAAAAGCCCTTGAGCACCTCTGGCGCATCGTTCAATCGATAGCGCCGGTCAATCACAAATAAAAAGTTCCTGCCAATAACTTTGGATTGGTCGAACCAGTAATCATATTGCAACCCCGGTTCTCCAATCAATGTGTTGGAATATGTCTCCGGCTGGTTTGGCAAATAAAACGCCAATTCGGAAGCCGCTTTGTATTCATAGCCGGCAATCTCCCATTCCCCGCCCCGCTGACCAGCCATCCACACAATTTTTTGAGCTAACTCTCTCCATCCCGCTAAACTATTCCCCGACCAGTGGACTGCAAAAGGCTGGTAAAATAAAAGCAAGACCAGTATTGAAGTCGTAGCAGTTGCCCCGACCAACTCTGACTTAAACCAACTCTTCATTCTCCCTTGAATAATCAAAACCAAAACGAGCGCGGTCGCCACCAGATATCCCGGCCAAAGCCAGTTCAATTTTACCCAGTAGAAAAACGAAACTAGGCTGAAAATCACAAAAAAAGGCAAAATCCAGCTGGTCAGATAAAGAATGAGCCGGTCTTTTTCGCGAAAGCAGACTTTGATTCCAACAATAAAAGCTTTCCAATTGGTCAACCATAAAACCGGCGAAACCACCAAAATCTGCGTCACCAGGTAACGCCCAAAATTGTAAAAATTAGGAAAAGAAAGTTCGCCCGCCCGCCGCGAGGATTGAAACAGAAACGAAGCCCAATGATGTCCAGCATTCCAAATTAAGACCGGTGAAAAAAGCGCGCCTGCCGGCAATATTGAAAACCAGAAATGGGGCGAGCATAAAATTTTCCAATTATTCGTGAAAAGGATGTAAAGCCCCATCCCACCGAAAATCAAAACCGCGCTGTATTTGGAAAGCAAGGCCATTCCGGCTGCCACTCCAAATCCATACCACCTTTTTTCATCCCCTTCGACGGCCGCCCGATACCCGAAGAACAGCGCCGCCGCATAGAAGAATAAAAGCGGCGAATCCGGCAGCATCTGAATCCCGCCTACAAAAAAAAATGGAGATAAAAGCAAGGGCAAAAATTCCCGAACGGCAACCGGCGCTAATCGACGGGTAAATTGGTAAAGGACAACAAACGTTCCAACTGAATACAAAAATGCCGGCAGCCGAATGGCAAAAACCGTATCCCCCAACAAATGAGTAAAAAGCCAAATTGACCAGGCCGCCAAAGGAGGGTGGTCAAAATAGCTTAAAGCCAAATGCCGCGAATAATTCCAGTAATATGCCTCTTGTGGCGAAAGGGGCAAAAGCAAAGCCAAAACCAATCGCGCGGCAAAAATTACCCCAACCAATCCCCATATTTTTCTATTCAAGATTAAAGCTCATTCCCGTTCCAAAAGAAAAAACCCAATCGCCCGGCCCGAACGGGCGGGCTAAATCGAACCGTAGCACTTTAAATTGTGAGGATTTGACCAAGCCCAATCGAAGCCCCAATCCCCAATTACTCTTTGCTTCCGAAATCCGGAAATCTTCCTCTGTCTTCCAAACTTGACCAAAATCGACAAACACCACTCCGCCTATTCCGAGAATAGAGAGGAAATTGGGTCCGAAGACACGCTGTTCAACCGTTCCAAGAACCATCCGGCTGCCGGTGAAGCTGCGGGCATCGTAGCCGCGTAGGCCGCTTTCTCCCCCAAGAACAAACTGGCCAATACGGGCCTGCCCGTTGACGAAAGAACCCTCCAAACGAAAGGCGAGTGGCCATTTATTCTTCCAACGCCAATAGTAACGGAGGTTTGCCTGCCAGAAATTTCCCTCCCAGCGTTCGGACAGAAGTGTCGTACGGTCGCCCAACGACAATCGGATGAAGTGATTGTTTAGCTTTCGAGTAGTTCCCACTGAAAAAGCTGCTTCGTGCCGGTTGAGCGACGAACCCAAAAAGCGGGGGGAAAGGACATATTCAAAAGTCGAAACCTCACCCAACCGAAAATCCTCTATCACCCCGAAATTATCGAGATATCTCTCTGTTGTGTAACGATTGGAATACAAACTTAAACCCAAAGAAACCGCGTGAACTCGCTTTTCGAGAACCACAAAGGCAAAGTCTTCCGGTCTAAACACCGTATCGGCAGCAATAGGATAGAGGGGACCGCTGAAATCGTTTTGTGTTACTGTATAACCAAAGGTCGCCACCTTTTTAAACAAATTTCCCCAGGAACGTGACACGGAAAAGCTTGCTTCTTTAGTTTTCTGACGAAAAAAGAATCGTTCTTCCCCGCCGGCAAAAAAACGCAACTGGTCGGAAAAAGAAAGCAATTGCAGGTTAGCGCCCCATTTGTCTTGCGATGAATACAAAGGCCTTCCAAGCCCGACCAGATAATAATTTCCATCGGACCGGTCTTCGCCGACCAAAGAAAGCGAAAGGGGTTGGGAAAAAATCCGGCGCTCGTAAAACGAAGCCGTCCGGCTGACCCGCAAGTCGGTCTGTTCATAGGTCAGCTCCAATTTCTGCCCCCAGCCCAAAAGATTCTTTTCTTCCAGACCAAGGGAAAATTGGTAGGCGCCGCCGCCGCCCCCCAGCCGAAAACTTCCTTCCGTCGTCCATTGGTCGGTAGTCTCAACAAGCAAATCAACGGTCGAGTCGGAGACAAAATGCGGTGTTATCAGAACGCTGCCAAAAACACCCAGACTGCGTAAATTGCGTTCCGTCTCCTGCGCCAGGGCCGAATCGTAAAAGTCCCCCTCTTTCAAAAGCAACTCCCGCCGCACGATTGCTTCTTTAGTTCGCATATGAAACTTATTTGCTAGCCGAAAAAGCCATATCTTTTCTTTTTCTTTTGGAAAAACATCTCCCCGATCGATGACGACCGTGCGGATGCGCACACCCGGGCCTGTCGGCTGCACGGTAACCTGACCGGACAAAAGAGACGGAAACAAAAAACTACCGGCCAGCCAGCTTTTCCAGAACCAGCCGTATCGCCTGCGGATAAATTTCATATTCGATTTGATGAACGCGTTCGGCCAAGCCCTCGGGCGTATCGTTTGGCAAAACCACGATCTTTTTCTGTAAAACTATCGCTCCGTGATCATATACTTCATCAACATAATGAACGGTTGCGCCGCTTTCCTTTTCCCCCGCTTTCAATACTGTCTGGTGCACCATTTGCCCGTAAAAACCTGTGCCGCCAAACTTGGGGAGTAGAGCCGGATGGATGTTGATAATCCGCCCTCGATAAGTCTTGACCACCTCATCCGGCACTTTTTTCAAATATCCCGCCAGACAAATTAGTTCTATTTGATATTTCTTGAGCAATTCCAAAAAGGCCAGCGCATACGCCCCGTCGCTTTCAAAATCTTTTCGTGAAACAACGGCGGTTGGAATCGAAGATTTTTGGGCCCGTTCCAGAGCTAAAATACCGGCTCGGTCAGAAATAACCAGGGTAACAACGGCTGGAATTTCTTTATTTCGGCAGGCCTGACTGATTCGCTCCAAATTGGAGCCCGAACCGGAAACCCAGACCGAAAGCTTACTCTCCAAGGTATTTTTTCACAAGGGCGGAAACCAGCTTGGGATTGGCTTTCCCCCCGCTCTTCTTGACTGTTTCTCCAACAAAAAATCCAAAGATCTGTTTTTTCCCTTGTTTGTAAGCGGCAACTTCTTTAGGGTGCGCCTCAACTACCTCCCGCACCAACCCATCCAAAACTGCCTCATCCGACTCCTGCACCAGACCTTTTTCGGCAATTACCGCCTCGGCTGATTTCCCGGACTGGACCATCTCCATCAGCACTTCCTTAGCCATATTATTGGAAAGCGCGCCAGAATCAACTTTTTTCAGTAACGCGGCCAGTTCGCTCGCCGAAACCTTCAGTTCCTCAATTGAAATTTTTTTGTCATTTAAATAGCGGAAAATCTCCCCATTTATCCAATTGGCCACTATCTTGGAATTCGGAAAGAGCATAACCGCCGTCTCATAGTAATCCGCCACCGCCCGCTCGGAAGTCAAAAGCGAGGCATCGTAATCCGAAAGTTGGTAAACTTCCATAAATCGCTTCCGTCGCGCCTCCGGCAATTCTGGCAAACTTACCCGAATTCCCTCTAACCATTCGGGCGAAACTTCCAGGGGCAGCAAATCCGGCTCGGGAAAATAGCGATAGTCGTCCGAAAATTCCTTGGCGCGCATCGGATGAACCGATTGATTATCTTCGTCCCAGAGCAAAGTTTCCTGCACCACCTTTCCCCCCGATTCAATAATTTTGGTTTGCCTTTCAATCTCCACTTCCAAAGCCTTTTGCACGGCCCGAAAGGAATTCATATTTTTCAGTTCTGTCTTGATACCGAATTCTTTTTGCCCCTTCGGGCGGATGGAGACATTGGCGTCACAGCGCAATTTCCCCTGCTCCATATCGGCCGTGCTGATTTCGCAATACTGTAAAATCTGTTTGAGAGCGGAGAGATACGCATACGCTTCATCTGAAGAGCGGATGTCCGGCTCGGAGACGATTTCAATCAACGGCACCCCGCAGCGGTTCATATCCACCAGCGTATAGTCGATGGCGCGCTCCTCCGGGTGAAAGGATTTGCCCGCGTCTTCTTCGAGGTGAATGCGCGTTATCCCAATTGTCTTGGCCTGTCCGTCAAAATGTATGCTCAATGAGCCTCCCATTCCGAGCGGACGTTCGTATTGAGATATTTGATATCCTTTCGGCAAATCCGGATAGAAATAATTTTTCCGCGCAAAAATGCTCTTGGGCTGAACCGTTCCTCCCACGACCAAAATCGATCGAACCGCCAGCTCCACCACTCTTTTATTTAGAACCGGCAAAACCCCCGGCATTCCCAGGCAAACCGGACAGGTTTGGCTGTTTCCCTCGTTTCCGAATTCGGTCGAGCAGCCACAGAAGATTTTAGTTTCCGTATCCAGTTGGGCGTGGACTTCTAGCCCAATTACACTTTCGTATTTTTTCACAAGTTTTGCACTCTTTGCTTTAATTCTCCCCTTTCCGTTTCGGGCTTGTCCCGACTTGTCCCGAGCTTAGCCGAGGGAGCGTAGTCGAGGGGAAGGGGTCGGGGGCTTGCCCAGAGCGCAGTCGAAGGGTTAGGTTGCTTTCTCAAATCCCTATTCCCAAATTCTCCAAGCCAATCGCCGCCTTCAGTACCGCCTCATCCTTTTTCTGCCGGCCAATGATTTGAAATCCAATCGGCAATCCCTCTGTATTTTTGCCACAGGGAATTGAAACCGCCGGCACACCGGCCAAATTTACGGGCACGGTGTAAATATCCGAAAGATACATCTCCAAAGGATCGCCCGTTTTTTCGCCAATGCCAAACGCCACCGATGGAGTGGTCGGCCCCAGCAAAAAATCCACTTTTTTGAATACTTGGGCGAACTCTTTTTTCATAACCGCCCGCACTTTTTGCGCTTTCAAATAATAGGCATCGTAATAGCCGGCAGAAAGAACATACGTTCCTAAGATGATGCGCCTTTTGACCTCCGCTCCAAATCCCCGCGCCCGCGTCTTCGCATACATTTCAAACAAACTTGTCCCGAGCGCTGTCGAGGGGTCAGAATGGTTATCCATACGCATGCCGTATTTAACGCCGTCATACCGCGCCAGATTTGACGAGGCCTCCGCTGTGCAGATAATGTAATAAACCGCGATTGCAGCGGGTAAAGAAGGGAGCGATACTTCCTCAATGGGAAACCCGGCTTTCGAAACTTTCTCGATCGCCGCTTTTACCGAATCCCTGACTTCTGCCGACAACCCCTCACCCCAAAACTCTTTCGGAACTCCAAATCTCGTATTCCTCGGGAGCTCAACAACGCGGCCGGGCTCCGAAAACGGAAAATCAAAAAGTCTCTCCGGTATCGAAGTCGAGTCGCAGCGATCGTAACCGGAAATGATATCCAAAATCAGCCATAAATCCCGCGCATCCCGAGCAAAAGGACTTATTTGGTCCAGGGAAGAAGCAAACGCCACCAATCCGTAACGTGAAATCGCTCCATAAGTCGGGCGGAACCCGGCAATGCCGCACAGCGATGCCGGCTGCCGCACCGAGCCGCCGGTGTCGGTGCCCAAAGCTAAAATCGCCTGATGCGCCGCCACAGCTGCTGCCGAACCGCCGGACGAACCACCCGGCACTTTGGATGGATTGAGCGGATTCAGCACCGGCCCAAAAGCGGAATGCTCGTTGGAAGACCCCATTGCGAATTCATCCATATTGGTTTTGCCGACAATAACCGCATCCGCTTCCTCGAGCTTTTTGACGACGGTGGCATCGTATGGCGGTACAAAATTTTCCAGAATTCTCGACCCGCAGGTGGTCCGAACCCCCTTGGTGCACATAATGTCTTTAATTGCAATCGGAATCCCAGCCAGTTTCCCAAGCTTTTCACCCTTCACACGTTTGGCATCTATCTCCTTCGCTTTTTCGAGAGCCGAATCTGCCAAGACAGTGACAAAACTATTCAACCTCTTCCCGCTTTGCTCAATTTCAGCCAGACACGCTTGGGTAACTTCCACGGCTGAAATTTCCCTTTTGCTCAAAAGCGGCAGAAGCTCCCACGCCTTTTTCCCGTTCAATCCTTCCACAAAATCCAAAAAAACAGAATTCTATCCGCTTGGCAAGCCGAAAGTAATTTGTTTTGGATTCCGACTTTAGATGTATATTCCGGCTCAACATAATGAAGATGGAGGAACGATGAAAAAAATAACCCCGCTTTTGCTTATTTTATTCTCAATGGCTCTTTTCAAGGCTTTGTCTGAAGAAAAAAAACCAGCTATTGAAAGTCTCTTCTGGCTTTCCGGCTGCTGGGATAACGGCGACACCCTTCGCCATTACGAAGAACAATGGATGAAACCGGCGGGAAATTCAATGCTGGGGATGAGCCGCACCGTAGCGCAAGGCAAAACGGTGGAATATGAGTTTTTACGAATCCAACGGCAAGAAAACGGCGCAATCTACTACGTCGCCAATCCATCCGGTCAACAACAGGACTCCTTTAAGTTGGTCAAATTTACCGAAACGGAACTGATATTTGAAAATCCTGAACACGATTTTCCCCAGCGGATAATTTATCGCATTCAAGGCGACTTGCTGGTAGCGCGTATCGAAGGGAAAAACAAAGGGAAGGAACGAGGCGTCGATTTCCCGATGAAACGGGCCAGGTGCGACTAAATAGTAAACAAGACCTTTTTTGAGCACCCGCGAAAAGACGATTGGTTTCCTCAAAGCCACTTTTTCCGTGGCCGTCTGGGGTGCTTCTTTTATTGCCACCAAAGTTGCTCTGAAAGATGTTGCTCCGATAACCGTCGTCTCTCTCCGCTTCGCCATAGGCGTTTTGATTTTGGGTGCAGTCATTACGTTTCGCAGGGAATTTTCTGTTCCGCCGCTCAAAGAATTCGGTTACTTCTCCCTCATTGGTTTTATTGGAATAACCTTTCACCAATGGTTGCAGTCCAACGGGCTGACAACCGCGCAAGCTTCTACAACTGCCTGGATTGTCGCCACAGCGCCTATTTTTATCGCCGTCCTCGGCTGGATTTTCCTGAAAGAACATTTAAGCTGGAGCCAAATTTTTGGAATAGCTATTGCAACCGCAGGAGTGCTGCTTGTTGTCAGTCGGGGTGATTTAAATTCCATTTTTAAGGGAAGCTTCGGCACACGGGGAGATTTGTTGATTTTAATCAGCGCCCCCAATTGGGCCGTCTTTTCTGTTTTATCCCGTAAAGGGCTCAAACAACACCCCGCCTCGACAATGATGTTCTACGTTATGACCACGGGCTGGCTTTTTTCCATTCCCCTATTCTTTGCCGATTCGGGATGGAGTGAAATAACCCAACTTACCATATCCGGCTGGACGGCAATCAGCTTTTTGGGCATTTTCTGCTCCGGATTGGCTTACATTTATTGGTTCGACGCCCTAAAAATCATTCCCGCCCCACAGGTCGGGGCGCTTTTGTATGTCGAACCCCTCATCGCCGTCATCGTTGCCGCCGCGGTTCTTGGTGAAAGCATAACTTTAGGCATCCTCTTAGGCGGGGCAATCATTTTGTTGGGAGTTTGGATGGTAACGAGGAAGTAACCCAAAAGCCACTTTATCGCTTATATTCCTGACCGATGTCAAAAAGGAATAAGTACAGATTACCCCTTCCCGGAAAAAATCTTTTACTTAAATTCGAAGGAAAACTTGTCAAAGGGGGTTGCTTCGCAACCCGTTTTATTGAAGCCAAAAACCCTTTGGACGCAGAAAGAAAAGCAGTACAAGCGGTTTGGAAGGAGTTAACCCCATGGATTGAAAACTCTAACGATCCAATTCCAGTAAAAACTGAGGAAATATTTGAGTTAGCTTCTTTTGGAACTACCCCCGTACCCGGAAAAGGTTTTACATTCTATACTACTGGTAGAAGAATCCAAAGAAAAAAAGCAAAGAGGAGGAAAAAATGATACGCAAAGCATCAGCAGTTTGGAAAGGTGGATTGAAGGATGGTAAAGGGACGGTTTCGACCGAAAGTGGCGTGCTTTCGAACAACGCCTATTCCTTCCACACCCGTTTTGAGAACGAAAAAGGGACCAACCCGGAGGAACTGATAGCCGCCGCTCACGCCGGCTGTTTTTCGATGGCCCTTTCCGCAGAACTGGGAAAAGCCAACATCACCCCCCAGAGCATCAGCACCACCGCCACGGTAACCTTGGAAATGCTGGAAGGCGGCCCGACGGTAACCTCCAGCCATCTCGAAACGGTAGCCAAAATCCCCGGCACCGACAAAGCCGCCTTCGAAAAAGCCGCCAACGCCGCCAAAGCCGGCTGCCCCATCTCGCGGCTTCTGAATACCAAAATCACAATGGATGCAAAACTGGAAAATTGAAAAACTTAAATTATTCGTAGGCTTTTCTTTCGTAGGCGGCACTTCCAGTGCCGCCGCCGGACTGGAAGTCCGGCCTACGATATAACTTCACGCAGGAGAACAAAAGTATGACCGAAATCGAACGCATATCCGACCAGCTTAAACGCGCCTTCGAAGGCCACGCCTGGCACGGCCCTTCCGTCAAAGAAGTTTTGGCCGGTGTAACCGCCGCGCAAGCAGCGTCCAAGCCAATATCCAATGCTCACAGCATTTGGGAACTTGTGCTGCATATTGCCGCCTGGGAAGACGCCGTCAAAAGATGGGTGAGAGGCGAATCTTATGACGTCTCGGACGAACAGAACTGGCCTGGAATAAAAAACACCGGTGACCCGGCCTGGGAAAAAACCTTGGATGCTTTGGAAAAAGGCCATATGGAATTGCGCGAGGTCATCTCCCGTCTCTCCGACGCCGATTTAGACAAAATCCTTAAAGAGCCAAAGTCCTCGGTTTACCAACTCTTGCACGGCGTAATCCAGCACGACCTCTACCATGCCGGACAAATTGCGGTGCTGAAAAAAGCTTTCACGTGAACCAGGCGATTTCTCTCGATGCGCTGCAGCAAACGGTTATCACCTGCCGAAAATGCTCTCGACTGGTGCGCTGGAGAGAAAAGATTGCCAAAGAAAAAGTAAAACGCTTTCATGAATGGGATTACTGGGGCAAACCGGTCCCCAGCTTTGGCGACCCAAATGCCCGGTTGTTAATCGTCGGACTTGCACCCGCGGCTCACGGCGCCAACCGGACGGGGAGGATGTTCACGAGCGACAAAAGCGGCTCGCTCCTTTATCCCACTCTTCACAAGTTTGGCTTTGCCAACCAGCCCACTTCCTTTACCCGCGATGACGGGCTGAAGTTGAAGGACTGCTACATCACTGCCGTTGTGCGCTGCGCTCCGCCGCAGAATAAACCGACCCCGAAAGAGTTGCAAAATTGTCACCCGTATTTCTTGGAGGAACTTCGGCTTTTGAAATCGGTTCGTGTAATCGTCGGCTTGGGCAAAATAGCCTTCAACACGGTTTTTCGTGCACTAAAAGAGCTGCAAATGACTTCGCTCAAAAATAAACCGGCCTTTGGCCACGGGGTCGTGGCGCCGATTGCACCCAACCTCTTACTCATCGGCTCCTATCATCCCAGCCAACAGAATACCTTCACCGGTAGACTAACCCGACCGATGTTTGAATCCATCTTTCAAAAAGCTAAAAACCTGCTGAATCAAGCTATATGAATCCGGAAGCAAACTTAATCGATTACTACGCCAAACGGGCAGCGGAATACGAACAAATTTATCAAAAACCGGAACGGCAGAAAGACCTCGCCGCCCTGCGCTCACTCTTGCAGGAAATATTAAATGGCCGCGATGTTCTGGAAGTGGCCTGCGGCACCGGCTATTGGACAGAGGTCGCTGCCAAAACCGCAAATTCGATAACCGCGACAGATATTAACGAGGAAGTTTTGGAAATTGCGCGCTCAAAGGACTCCGGGGATACAAAAGTCCGCTTTGAAAAGCGGGACGCCTTTAAACTCAACTCGTTTCCCGAAAAGTTCAACGCCGGCCTGTCTGCCTTCTGGTGGTCGCATATCAAGAAACCGCAGCTTCGAGATTTTTTGACGGGGTTTCACAGCGCTCTTTCTCCCGGAACATGGGTGGTCTTTGTGGACAACAACTACGTCGAGGGAAGCAGCACGGCCGTTCACCGAAGAGACAAGGAAGGCAACACCTATCAATTGCGAACGTTGGATAATGGAAGCCAATACGAAGTGCTTAAAAACTT
>CAZSIT010000003.1:0-22562 GCA_964607165.1 uncultured Ignavibacteria bacterium | reverse complement strand
GGATGATGAAAATGGAAATCAACCAGGCAATTATGGTTACCGAAGAGCTGGATTACGGGGGAAAAGTTCCATCCATTGCCGAGGCGCTGCAGGACATTGAACGGGTGCACCGGCCGGCCGACGGAGTGGGACGGGCGTTTGCCATCATCGATGCCTACGGGATGAAAATGCCGAACGGAAAACTGCATATCTCTATGCATGTCAGCACCGAAAAGGTCGGTTACGGAGCGGTGGTTTTCAAGCGCACCGGAAAAATTCTCTGGCACAGCGAGATTGTCCCGGCTACAAAACCTGCCTCCGGCTTTTCCGGCAAGAGCTTGACCATTCTGGTGGACGACGGCAAAGGCCAAACCTATTTTGTGGACGGCTCCAAAAATCCGAGTTCGATTTTGACCGCCACGTTGAGGGAGTTGAACTCACCGGTCGATTCCTTCTGGCCGGATGGGGTCGAACGGGAGGTAACCTTTATTTACAGCGCCTGCGGCTGCCCGGTGAAAGCCAAGGTTAAACGGGTCGGAAGCAAAACCGTGCGCACCGAAGAGCTGCCGGTGCTTTTTCCCGATGACCCACCGGCGGTTGCTTTAATCAACCGCCTGATGGGCTGGCAAAATTGAAAAAAAACGACAAAATCGCCGGCATCAGCTCGGATGCGGTAAAAGCCAAAACCGGCAAGGGCTGGGCCGAATGGCTTAAAGTTTTAGATAACGCCGGAGCCAAGAAGATGAATCACACCCAAATCGCCACCTACTTGCACGACAAGCTCGGCGTCCCCGGCTGGTGGTGCCAGATGGTAGCGGTCGGCTACGAGCAAGCGCGCGGAATGCGACAGAAACACGAAACTCCGCAGGGGTACGAAATCAGCCGCAGCAAGACCATTGCTGTGCCAATTAAAACGCTGTTTGACGCTTTCAAAAACGATAAAACCCGCTCCCGCTGGCTGCCGGAAAAAGGCATAGTGATTCGCAAAGCCACCTCTCCCAAATCTATGCGCGTCACCTGGCCGGACGGCAAAACTCTTCTGTCCGTAAATTTTTATCCCAAAGGAGACGGCAAAAGCCAGATTGTCATTCAACATTTGAAACTATCTAAAGCTACGGAGGCCAAGCAAAAGCAGGCCTACTGGGAGAAAGCTCTCGAAAAACTGAAAAAAACATTAGAACCTTAAATCTTTCGCCCCCGAAAGGAAACAAGATGCCCGTTGAAAACCCTGAGCCCAGCCGAAGGGAAGACCTCCGCTACCCCATCGGCAAATTCATCTGGCCGGAAACGGTCAGCGAATCCGAACGCAAAAGAATGATTGAGGAGATTTCAAAAGCCCCCACTGCTCTACGAACGGCGGTTAAAGGACTTTCGGAAGAACAGCTCGATACCCCCTATCGCCCCGACGGCTGGACGGTCAAACAAGTCATCCACCACGTCCCGGACAGCCATTTCAATGCCTACGCCCGCTTTAAACTGGCGCTGACCGAGGATGAACCAACTATCAAGCCGTACGACCAGACTAAATGGGCCGAACTCCCTGATTCTAAGACTGTTCCAATTGAGGTCTCCCTTTCGCTTTTGGACGCAATTCACGAACGCTGGCTGGCTCTTTTGCGTTCGATGAGCCCGTCCGATTTCAAGCGCGGTTTCCGCCACCCGGAGTATGAAGGAAAACTATTCCGCTTGGAACAAATCCTGGCCTTCTACGCCTGGCATGGCAAGCACCATACCGCCCATATCGTTTTCTTGCGGGAAAGAATGGGATGGAAGTAATAAACGGCTTTTCCTAAACCGCAAACAAGCATAAATTGAAAGGATAACAAAATGCCCCGTGTAATCCACTTTGAAATAAGTGCTGATGACTGTGACCGTGCGCTCAAGTTTTACCAGGCTGTCTTCGGCTGGCAATTCACCAAATGGAACGGCCCGGAAGAATACTGGTTGGTGAATACCGGCCCGAACGACAAGCCCGGCATCAACGGCGGGTTGTTCAAACGCAAAGGCCCGGTCGGCCACGTCAACACCGTCGACGTTCCAGCGGTGGACGACTTCGCAGCCAAAATAACCGCCGCAGGCGGAAAGGTAGTTGTTCCAAAGATGACAATCCCTGGAATCGGCTACCTGATCTACTGCCAGGATACTGAAGGCAGTGTTTTCGGCATCAGCCAGAACGACCCGGCCGCCAAATAACAAAACGGCTTCAATGCGCTAACAATGGAGGGAGTCAAATGGAAACATACAAAATAAAGCTGCTGACCCGCCGCGAGTTTGTAATTGCCACAATAGCGGGCACGGCCGCTTTGGCCGGATTACCAAGAAATATTTATTCGGCCAAAAAACGGCCCAATGTTCTTTTCATTTTAGCCGACGATCTCGGTTACGGCGATTTAAGTTGTTACGGACGGCCTGACTATCAAACCCCCTTTTTGGACAAACTGGCCAGACAGGGCGTTCGATTCACACGGGCTTATGCAGCCGGGCCTGTTTGCACCCCAACGCGCTGTGCCTTCATAACCGGCCGTTATCCCGCCCGGCTGCCCATCGGTCTGGAGGAGCCGCTAAACTATGGAAACAACAGCGTGGGTCTGCCCCCGGATCATCCTACGGCTGCTTCGCTCCTCAAGAATAATGGCTACGAAACTGCCCTGATTGGAAAGTGGCACTTAGGCTTCCTTCCCGAATATGGTCCGAATCAACACGGTTTTGATGAGTTCTTTGGCATTCTAAGCGGCGGAGTCGACTACTTTACCCATAAGGATAGATCCGGAAAACTGGACCTGTACGAAAATCTTTCACCGGTGGAGCGCACCGGCTACATTACTGAACTTCTGACCGACCGTGCGGTTAAGTTTATTTCACGCCGTCACGACCGTCCGTTTTATCTCAGCCTGCATTACACCGCACCCCATTTGCCCTGGGAAGGGCCAAAAGATGAAGAAGTCAGTGGCAGATCGAAAGACAACTTTGCAGCCGGAGGCTCGCTCAAAATCTATGCGGCAATGATGAAGAGTTTAGACGAAGGAGTTGGGACGGTGATGAAAACGCTCGGCAAAGCCAATCTTGACCGCAACACGCTGGTCATATTTACCAGCGACAACGGCGGTGAGCGTTTTTCTTACAATTGGCCTTTTTCAGCGCGAAAAGGCGTGCTCTGGGAAGGTGGATTGCGGGTTCCAGCAATCGTCCGCTGGCCCGGCACCATCCCACCCGGCCGCTTGACCGACCAAACCGTTATGACGATGGACTGGACTGCTATGATACTTTCGGTGACGGAAACCCAAGCCGACCCAAACTACCCCTTAGATGGACAAGACCTGCTTCCAGTTATCAAAGGGTCTCAACCCAGCTATAATCGAACGCTCTTTTGGCGCACCCGTAAGCAGGATGCGGTGCGCAGCGGAAAATGGAAGTATCTGAAAGATGGAGATAAGGAATATCTGTTCGACCTTTTAAGCGACCCCGGGGAAAAAGTGGACTTAAAAGAAACGTTACCGGAGGTTTTGGCACAACTCCAGGCCGAATTTCAAAAGTGGGAATCGCAGATGCTGCCGAGGCCCAAATAAAAATCTATGGCAGATTATTCCGGCACACCTCGGGTAAAAAAGCTGGGAGCGAAGGAACGTTTTAGGGAAAACGTTTTGGGAACATTTCAGGAAGACAAAACCGCTAAATGATCGTAAATCATTTACCACCCGTTGTGAGGGAGTTTTGCTCCCGACCTCAAAAAGTTGATCGGAAGCTCCACGTTCCGACTAAGCAATTTACTTGTGGTACTTCCGCCCGCCCAGAATCGAAAAGGCTCGATATACCTGTTCCAAAAGCATTACCCGAACGAGATGGTGAGGAAAAGTGAGCGGCGAAAATGACCATAAAAGGTCAGCCTTCTTTTTAAAGTCCTCCGGCAATCCCTCCGAACCGCCGACTACAAAACAAAAACGGGAATTGCCATGATTCTGTTTTTGTTTTAGAAATTCGGCGAGCGATTCGGAAGAAAAACTTTTGCTGCCGGCATCGAGAATAACCTTAAAACTTCCCTCCGGAATTTTATCGTTCAGTTTCTGGAGTTCTTTGGAAGACTCGGGAAACTCTTTGACTTCAACTTGAGCAAAACCGGAAAGTAACTTGATATAATGCCGGCAACCCTCCTCCACCCACTTCTCTTTAGCCCTCCCGGCAAATAAAAAAAGAATCTTCGGGCCCAATTACTTGTCAGGGCTGATGTGCAAAACCAATCGCCGGCTTCTCGGCCCATCAAATTCGCAAAAGAAAACCCCCTGCCAGCGCCCCAAAAGCAGCTTGCCGTCGGAATACGGCGCGCCGGTGGTGGTTCCGACTAAAGCCGCTTTGACGTGAGAATCCGCATTTCCTTCCTGATGTTTCCACTCCTGCCGGTGTGGAACCAGCTTGGAAAGGCAATCAGAAATATCGAGGGCTACAGAAGGGTCGGCATTTTCGTTGATGATAACTCCGGCTGTTGTATGGGGAACAAAAAATCGGCAGAAACCGGAACCGGATTTAGGCAAAGCTTTCTCTATTTGAGAGGTAACATCCATTAACTCGGTTCGTTTTTGCGAGCGCAGCGAAAGTTCAACAATCAAGCAAAAAGCGCCTCCACAAAATCATCCGGGTCAAAAAGCTCCAAATCCTCCAATTTTTCTCCCACGCCGACGTAGCGAACTTCGACCCCTAATTCATCGGTTATGGCCAGAACAATCCCCCCCTTGGCCGTTCCGTCCAGTTTGGTCAAAACGACGCCGGTAATTCCCAGCTCCCGCTGGAAAACCTTTGCCTGCTGCAAACCATTTTGGCCAACGGTCGCGTCCAGAACAATCCAGATTTCGTGGGGCGCGCCCGGCATTGCTTTGCCAATGACCCGCTTAACTTTTTTTAACTCTTCCATCAAGTTCACTTTGGTATGCAGCCGCCCGGCGGTATCGACCAAAACAACATCCACATCCCTCTTTTGCGCCGCAGAAACAGCATCAAAAGCCACCGAAGCCGGGTCCTGGCCGGGCTTCGCTTTCACAAAGTCGGCGCCCGAACGTTCCGCCCACAAAGCTAACTGGTCAATCGCCGCCGCGCGAAAAGTATCCGAAGCCGCAACCAAAACTTTCTTACCCCTGGAAGCAAAGCGCTGCGCCAGCTTGCCGATGGAAGTAGTTTTTCCTGTTCCGTTGACCCCCAAAACAAGAATCACCAACGGGCGAAATTTGAATAGCGATTCCTCAAAATCGATTGGCCGGCCGTTGGTGCCGAAAACTTTCCGCAGTTCCAATTTCAGCAAAGTCAAAACCTGCTCCTGGTCTTTGGCTATTCCCGCTTGTTGCGATTCTTCTTTAAGATGATTCAGGATTTTTTCGGACGTGGTAATCCCCAAGTCGGAACCGACTAAAATTTCTTCAAGATTCGATAAGGTGGCGGCATCCAATTTGCCGACCCCTAAAACCTCGCGAACCTTGCCAAAGAAACTCTGCCGGGTTTTGGACAGCCCCGCCTTTAACTTCTCAAACGAAAACCCCATTTTAGTGCGCTAACTCGGGAACTTCGCGCTCTTGAAGAACCGCTACCGGCTGTCCCTCCAAACGCACCGAAACCATTTTGGATATTCCGGTTTTCTCCATCGTCACGCCGTAGAGTACGTCTGCCGCCTCCATTGTCCGCTTGTTGTGGGTGATGACGATGAACTGGGTTTCGCCGGAGGAGAATTTACGGATAATGGACAAAAACCGGTCAACGTTGGCATCGTCCAAAGGCGCGTCAATTTCATCCAGAATGCAAAACGGAGAGGGTTTGACCATATAAAGGGCAAAAAGCAAGGCAATGGCGGTCAGGGCTTTCTCTCCGCCGGAAAGTTGTTGAATGGTGACTAACTTTTTACCCTTGGGGCGGGCGACAATGCGCAAATCCGGCTCGAGGGGATCTTCGGCCGGCTCCAGAATCAAATCCGCCTGACCGCCCTCAAAAAGCTCCGCAAAAAGATTTTTGAAATTATCCCGCGCCACTTCAAAGGTTTGCGCAAAAAGCTCTTGCGCGTTCCCATTTATCTGCACAATCGTGGCAGAAAGTTCTTCTTTAGCCTTGGTCAAATCCTCAATCTGTTTATTCATAAACTCGTACCGCTCGGCACAGGTGGGATATTCCGACAAGGCTTCCAAGTTGACCGCACCCAAATTCGCCATCGACTTTTCTATTTCTTCCAACCGCGCTTTCAAATTTTCCACTGTCGTTTCTACCGAAGGCCCCGCTGGCGGCAAAATCTCCAGCGTTTGATGGTAATCTTCGTAAAACCGGCCGGAAAGCGATTCCTTGCGTGCCCGCCAATCGGTTTCTAAAAGTTGTTTCTCATGCTTCCGCCCGGCTACTTCTTCCAATTTTCCGACAACCTCTTTCAAACTTTTCTCTCCGAACGAAACAGCCGAAAAGAATTCGGAAATCTCTTTTGCCAGCTTTTCCTTAACCGTTTCGACGCTGCCTTGCGAACCTTTCACTTTCTCTTCTTCCGTGCCAATTCCAGACAGCCGCTCATCAAAATTCTCATGCAAATCAAGAAGTTCCGAAAGCTTTCTATGTTTTTCTTTCGAAATTTCTTCTGCCTGCTCCCGTTCATCTGCCAGCCGCGCCAAATCTTTGTCGGTGGCTTCCAGATGGGCCAGGGCTGAAACCAGCTCCATTCGATTTTTGGTTAAAATCTCTTGCTTCTCGCGCTCCCCCCGCCCCAGCGTCTGTTCCTCTTGTTCCAAAACCGCCAGCGTACTGGTCCGCCCGGATTCTTTGCCGCCCAATGTCGCAAGCTGCGCCGTTAAACGCGCAATGCCCTCTCGAGCATCTGTCTGACGGCTCAAAAACTCATCTCTATTTTTGTTCAAGCCGGTGATTTTATCGGCAACGGTCGCTTCTTCCAATGCCAGGCGCTCAAAGGTAAAACGAATATCCGTTTCCTTTGCCGCCAGTTCGCTCCGTTGAGTAATAAGCTGTTCCAACTCAAGCTTCGACGAATTTAACTTTGAAGAAAAGTTTCCGAAAATTTCAGTTAGGTGCGCTTTCCGCTGTCCAACCTCGGCAAGTTTCTCCCGCACCCGATTCAATTCCGCCTTGCGCCCGACCAAGAAAGCCCCCGATGCAAGGCCAGCGGCAAAATATCCGCCCGGGCCAAAAACTTCCGCGTCGAGCGTGACCAGCGTAACATTCTCCCCCGCCCGAACGGCCAAACGGAAAGCCGCCTCCCGATTTTCGACTACTAAAACGTTTTTCAAGGCCTGCCTCACCAAAGTAAGCGTAGCATCCTCTCCCCAGACTAAATCGGAGGCCCATGCGACCGCACCCGGCCAGCTTTCCGCCTCCGGCTGAACGACTTCTTCTGAACGCAAAATCAAAAATCGTGCCCGTCCCAGGTTTTTTTCCTTCAAAAACTCGGAAGTGCGCCGCACCTCTTCCCAGCTGGTTGCCACCACCGCTTGCGCCCGTTCACCTAAAGCCGCCTCGATAAGCCCCAAATATCTCTCTTCCGCAGAAATCAAATTGGCCAAGCTGTCAACGATGCCCGGAAATTCCTCCTTTCGCGAAAGAATCTCTTTCGTTGCCGGTTCATAACCGCCGTAATTCTTTTCTAAATCCTCCAAAATCGCCCTCCGTCCTTCCAATTCGGAGGCTTGATTTTCCAAGCTCTGCAACTCAACCGAGAGAGCCTCTTTCTGGGAGGAAATCTCCGCCAAATTTTTGTCCAAAATTCCAAACTTTTCAGAAACTTCGTTCAACTTTCGCCCAACTCCGGCAAGTTCTTTTTCGACTTGGACTTTCTCTTCTTTTTTATTGCCCAACTCGAATTCAAATTTCCCGGCTTCAGTTACCAATTCCGCCAACGCGATGGAAACTTCTTCTGCCCTCGATTCCCAAACTTTTCTCTCCGATTCCAGTTCCGTGCGCCGCTGCCGCGCCTGCTCCTGCCGGGACAGAAGCTCTGCTTTTTTAGCGCTCAATTCTTCAAATCGGCCGGAGAAAAGCGTTAGCTCCGCTTCCGCCCCCGCCATCGCGCTCTTCAATTTCGACTTGGAAACGGCAAGTTTCTCCTTCTGTTTGGAAAGATTATCAATCTCCTCCGCAATTGCCTCCGAGCGCTCTTTCAGGCGGGCCAGTTCCGTTTCCAACTCCTCTTTCCGCTCCGCAAAACTTTCATTTTCCACGAGCAAAAGCGCCCGACGGCCCTCCAGCTCCAAGCCCTGCCGCATAAAACCGGAAAGTTCCTGGTCTAATCTTTTCTTTTCCGTCTCTTTTTCGATTAATTTTAACGAAAGGTTTTCTTTCTCCAACTCCAGTTTGCGTTTCTGGGCGGCAACTTCCGCCACTTCAATTTCCAAAGCCCGCACCGCCAGGCCCGCCTTTTCCTCCCCCCCCTTCAACTCGCGGTATTCATGGGAAGCCAGGTTGAACTTCAAGGCCTTTTTCTCTTCCTCTAAGTTTTTGAACTTTTCCGCTTTTTTAACTTGTCGCTTCAAGGAATTGTACTGCTTCTCCACCTCGGAAAATAAATCATTCAGGCGTACCAAATCGGTGTCGGCCGCTTCCAACTTCCGCTGGGCCGCCTTCCGGCGATGTTTGTATTTCGCCACTCCCGCCGCTTCCTCAAAAAGCCCCAGCCGGTCTTCCGGCTTTTCGGAAAGCAGAGCGTCAATCATGGATTGTTGGAAAACGGCGTAAGCATGCGAACCCATCCCGGTATCCAAAAAAAGTTCCACGATATCCTTCAGCCGGCAGGGAACTCGGTTCAACATATATTCGCTTTCCCCCGAACGGAATAACCGCCGGGTGACGACCACTTCCGAATATTCCACCGGCAAAATCCCGCGGTTGTTTTCAACCGTCAGCGAAACTTCCGCCATTCCGACCGGCGCAACACCTGGCGCGCCGTTAAAAATCACTTCCTCCATCTTCCCGCCGCGCAAAAGCGTCGGCCGCTGCTCCCCCATCACCCAGCGGATGGAGTCTAAAATGTTGGTCTTGCCGCAGCCGTTCGGGCCGACAATGCCGGTCACCCCCGGCCCAAAGCGCACCTCCGTCCGCTCCGGGAACGATTTAAAGCCGACGATTTCCAAGCGGGATAAAAACATTTTCCTCCTTTATAATTTTCCCTTCTGCGCCGCAGCCGAATCAATCCAGGCCGGATAATTAACTTTGGTCAATTCAAAGTCTAAAATCGTGCTTCCCTCTTTTCCAAACCTCTTCAACGGATGTCCGTTGAGCACCGCTTTTCCCGCCCAGGCCCGCCCCAGCGAAATTTTAATTTTTTTCTCCGCCCTCACGCTTTTCTTTTCGCCCGGTTTCAGCTCCCCCTCAAAGATTATTTTGTCGTCCCCCAAAAGGCGCACCCAGTTTGAATCGGTCGCCTCCAGTTCCAAATTCAATCCTTCCGGCTCCGGCTTTTGCGGCGGCTGGACGGCAGCCGCAACGGAATCCATCGGCTTCACCGGAACCAAATTCAAAACGGCTTGCGACTTCACCGGCTCCGCAGGTTTTTTCTCTTCTTTTCCCTGGGTGAAAAACAGGATTAAAACTAAAACCAGCGCCAATAACCCCAACCCCCAAATTCCTCTCTTGAGCAAAGGAGACCTGACTTCCTCTTCCGGCCGGATGCGCAGCTCCAGCGTGTTCTGAATTTCCCGAAACTCCCGCGCCAGTTCATCCACATTCACCCCCACCAAATCGGCATAGGTGCGGATGAAAAGCCGCTCATATACTTTGCCGGGCAAGTCGTTCAACCGGTCTTCTTCAACGGCGGAAAGATAACGCAAAGGTATTCTTGTTTTTTCCGCCATCTCCTCAAGAGCAAGCCCCTTTTCCTCCCGTTTCGATTTGAGATAAGCGCCCAGCGAATTCATACTGCCTTTTTCAAAAGCTCCAGAAGTTTCTGCCTTGGCAGCCCTACTACGTTGTCCAGAGGCCCTCTTATCTTTTCCACCAAAAAACTTCCCATCCCTTGAATCCCGTACCCCCCCGCTTTATCCATCCCCTCTCCGGACCGGATGTAGGCGTTAATCGGCTCCACGCCAACTTCATAGAAAAAAACGTCGGTCTTCTCGGCGCCGGAAAATTTCTCTCCAGAAGAAACGAGCACACAAACTCCGGTATGAACCGAATGCATTTTACCGGAAAGTTCGGAAAGAAAAACAAAAGCCTCTTTTTTGTTTTTTGGTTTCCCAAAAATTTTATTGCCTAAAACAACGATAGTATCAGCTCCGATGACGAGGTCCGCTCCCGACTTTTTCAAAACCTCCGCCGCCTTTTTTTCTGACAGCAAAACGGCAATTCGCGCCGGATTTTTTCCGTTAAAAGCTCCCATCTCTTCCTCGACTTCGCTGGGGAAAACCGAAAAAGGAATCTCCAGCATTTCAAAAAGGAATTTACGCCGCGGCGATGCGGTTGCCAAAACCAACTTTCTTCCGGCCAGCCGGCCAGCCAGCTTTTTCCACTCCCTTTCCGCCGGAATTTCGGTAAGAACCTGTGTCAGAGCCATCCTATTTTTTTTCGCTTTCAAGCAAAATCGTAACCGGCCCCCAATTCACCAGCCCGACCGCCATTTTGGCGCCAAAAACTCCCTCTTTGACCGGCACCCCTTCGTTTTTCAATGATTCAATGAAAAAATGACACAATTGCTCGGCTCTCACCGGCTCCATCGCATCGAAGAAACTTGGACGATTTCCCCTCTGCGCATCGGCGTAAAGCGTAAATTGCGAAACGGCTAACACTTCTCCTTTTGTATCTTTAACCGACAAATTCATTTTTCCCGCTTCATCCTCGAAAATTCGCAAATTCGCCGTCTTGTGCGCCAGCCACATCGCCTCTTTTTCCATATCGCCGGCCGCCACGCCCAACAAAACCAGAAGTCCGGCGCCAATCTCGGCCACCTTTTTTCCCTCAACCGTTACCGACGCCCGGCTTACCCGCTGAATCAAGGCGCGCACCACCGCAAAGTTAAACCCAACTTAATGTTATGTCAAATTATTTCGACACAATATGTTGGGATTTTACACAAGCAGATTTGAGGTTCCCGCTTCCACAATTTCCCGCTTCTCCAGCCAAAAACCGCTTGACGGCAGCCCCGCGTCGATTTATACTTCATGCGAGGGTGGTTTGGCCCGTTAAGTTTTTTTATTTTGAAAACAATGCGCCGGTTTTTTATTGGCCGGTTAAATATAAAGGAACTCAAACCGAAAGGGGTGAGAGCGTATCTATTGTTTTCAGATTGCCTAAAAAACCAAAGGGCGGGCGGTCAGCTTGCCTGAAATTATCAACCCTAACTCCAAAAGGAGGTTCAAAATGAACCGCTTCAAACAAAGCAGGGGCTTTAATCAACGTAGGGGCGAATCTTTACTTGTCCTGAGCGAAGCCGAAGGAGATTCGCCCAAGGGTGAACCTAAAGGTTCACCCCTACGGTTTGCTCTGTTTTTGGCATTTGTCCTTGCGACAACTGTCCTTGTACTTATCCCAAACTCTGTTAGAGGAGCCGTCCCCAATCTCATCAACTTTCAGGGGATTTTGAAAACCCCCGGCGGGCAGCCGGTGGCGGACGGGTTTTACACCGTTCGCTTCCGAATCCATGACGACTCCACCGCCGGCACGTCTTTATGGGAAGAGACCGTGGCGGTGCAGACGGTCGGCGGGCTTTTTTCCGTCCGGCTGGGGGACGGAACTGCTTTGCCTAACACTATTTTTTCCACTGGCACCAATCGTTTTGTCGGAGTCAAAGTAAACGCGGATACTTTGGTGCCCCGCACCCGGCTGATTTCTGTGCCATACGCCCTTCACTCCCTGCGCTCCGATTCAGCCGCCACCGCCACCGTTTCCCTCGATTTGACCTGCACCGGCTGTGTGGGTACCAGCGATGTGGATGCTACCCAGGTGCAGCGCCGGGTGAGCGGAACGGCTGGGGCGGGTCAATATATCACCGCCATCAATCAGGATGGCTCGGTGGTGACCGCCGCGGACGCGGGGAGCACCGGGAGCGGCTGGATGGACGATGGGACGACCGTCCGGCTTTTGACCGATGCGGACAAGGTCGGCATCGGTACCGCCAGCCCGACCAAAAAGCTGGAAGTGGCCGGAAGTATCAAGGTTGGAACCAACGACACGGTCTTTTCCAGCAACATCTCCAGCAACAGCCCGCTACGATTGCAGGCACCGGCGGGCACCACAAGGATGTACATAGATGACCTGTCCGGGGACGTGGGTTTGGGGACGGCCACTCCAGCCAGAAATCTGCATATTTTCCGGAATGATAACACCTCTGTCGGCCTGCGGATCGATAACCCCAACGTGGGTGGGGCCGCTCAAGAAAGAATAGACTTTGGCAGTTCGGGCCTGGCAAACATAAGTGTTTTCGGCGCATCCAATCGAATGTCTATTGTTAACAACCGAACATCGGGAGCGGTAGAGTTCGAGGTTGGCGGTACCCAAAGGCTTTTTATCAGCAACGGTGGCAATGTCGGCATCGGAACCACCGGCCCCGCCAAAAAGCTGGAAGTGATAGGAAGCATCAAGGGAGACACGGTATTTTCCAATGTCCTTTCCAGCAATAGCCCACTACGATTGAACGCTCCGGCAGCAACTACACGGATGTTTATTAACGATGCAAACGGCAACGTCGGCATCGGGACGACCAGCCCCGTCGCCAAACTGCAAGTAGCGGCGGGAAGCGGCGAAGGTTTGCCGGGTACGGTTGCCGGACTTTTGGTAAACAACAACGCCTCGGCAGGAGACGCGGCCGCGGTTACGATTATAGCCGGCTCTTCCGGTGTAGCAAGTCTGGCATTAGGGAATAACGCACAAGCTGTTAAAGGAGGCCTCACCTACAACAACTCCAGTAACGACCTGACAATTTATGGAAGCGGTGCGGCAGTGGCGGTCCTAAAGGGAGGAAGCGGCAATTTGGGCATCGGGGAGTTAAGTCCGGTAAACCAATTGGACGTTGCAGGTGGGGCTGCCATCGGTTTCGCTTATGCCGGAACCAATGTGGCTCCACCGAACGGACTTTTAGTGGAGGGCAATGTCGGCATCGGAACGACCAGTGGATTCAACACCTTAGATGTCGAAGGCCGAGCAGCGATTGGGGCAGGTTATGCGGGAACAAATGGAGCTCCAGCCAACGGCCTTTTGGTGGAAGGCAACGTCGGCATCGGGACGACCAGCCCAACTAAAAAGCTGGAAGTGGCCGGAAGCATCAAAGTGGGCTCCGGCGACACGGTTTTTTCCAGCAACATCTCCAGCAACAGCTCGATGAGTTTGATAACTCCTACCTTCGGACCCTTCGTGAGAATGTATATTCAAGACACCACCGGCAACGTCGGCATCGGGACGACCAGCCCTTCCACCCGCTTATCGGTTGCGGGAGGTCAACTTTCCGCAGATGCGGGAACTGCCGCCGCACCGGCGTATACGTTTGCAGGGGATTTGAACACGGGCATCTATAACACAAGTCCGGATTTTGTAAGCATTGCAACAGGAGGAGCGGAGCGAGTTCGTGTTGGCCCCACTGGCCTGCTTAGTGTTCTCAGCCGCGTCCAGATTGGCACAACCACTCTCTTCGGGGACCCCAGCACGCTGCACGTACAGGGGTCAATCGCTACGGATGTTACCACGGTAGTGGGTCCCACAACCCTCACCGGCTCCCACAGCGTTGTTCTGGTGAATACCGGCGTGACGACTATTACTTTGCCGGGCGCCGTCTTCGTCCCCGGCAGGCAGTATACCATAAAAAAGATAAGCGCCGCCGCCGGTATCGTCACGGTCGATGGCGCCGGAGCCGAAACGATTGACGGTGCGGCGACACATTCCCTCACGGTTCAATATGAATACGTGACCATTGTCTGCAATGGCACCAGCTGGTTTGTAGTAGCAGATAACTGATCGAGCAAAGAGAAGAGCGGCCCGAAAGCCGACTCTCGGAAAATAAGGGGCACGGCAAGCCGTGCCCCTTCATATAACCCCCTGGCACTTTGTGCCTGTCCCCCACGCAAAGGGGAACAGACCCTGAGCGAAACCGAAGGGTCAGGGGGTCGTATTTGTAAGGG
The DNA here is from genome assembly GCA_964607165.1 of uncultured Ignavibacteria bacterium. GTDB lineage: Bacteria > Zixibacteria > MSB-5A5 > DSPP01 > DSPP01 > DSPP01. Next base: position 8,520 of record CAZSIT010000003.1, on the reverse strand, counting down.
TGAACCTGAAAGACTCCCCCTACGTCCTTTCCCCGCAGAGGAAATGTAGGGGCACAATACATCTTGCCCATTTCCCTCTTCTCTTAGGAGGGCGACCAAAGGCGAGGTCAAAAACCCTAAAACTTCGGCGCCTGTTCCGAAAGCAAAAATTTTGCATCCTTGACCAGGTCGCTTTTGGGGTAGCGGGCGATAAAATCGTTCAAATACTTCTCCCCTTTTGCCTTATTGCCCAAAAATTCCATCTCGATATACCCCATCATAAAAAGAGCCTTGTCATTCTTGGGATGTTTGGGAAATTTCTTCAAGATGGTGTCATACGCAATCAAAGCGGAATCATACTTCCCCGCCGTAAGCGCCGCTTGCCCCTGGCTGAAAAGCTTCTGCACTTCGGTTTCATCCTTTTTGGCTCCACAGGCAAAAAACAAAAATAGCGCAACAAAATACAGAGCGGTTTTTTTCATCGCCTAACTCCCAGAATCTCCTCTTTAGGTAAAATGTTTTTGACCACCTCCAAAACCTGCTCAAACCGCCCGAACGACGGCATCAAATAGGTTCCGGAGACCAAATCCTTGACCTCTTCCAGAAAAACCCGCGACATTTCAATCCCCACCTCCGGCCCTTTATCCTTAGCCTCCCGCATCGCCTTCCGGGCGGCATCCGGAATGGTTATACCCGGCACTTCATTATGCAAAAACTCGGCGTGGCGCGAGTTTTGCAAAGGCAAAATCCCCAAAAGAATCGGAATCTTCACGTCCCGCACCCGGTTCAAAAACTCCTCCAGAACCTCCCGGTCATAGAGCGGCTGGGTGAAAACGAACTGCGCCCCGGCGTCTAACTTTTGATGGAATCGCTCCACTTCCCTATCCATATCTTCAGCCGTCGGATTGACCCCGCAGCCGATGAAAAACTCCGTCGGGCTGCCGATGGAGTTGCCGTTCCAGTCCACCCCGGTATTCAATTTGGCCAAAACTTTTATCAAACCAACGGAATCGATGTCAAAAACCCCGGTGCAGTGGGGATAATCCCCTACGGTTGGCGGGTCGCCGGTAATCGCCAGAATGTTGCGGATTCCCAAAGCATGCGCTCCCATCAGGTCGGATTGAATTCCCATCAGATTTCGGTCGCGGGTGGTAAAGTGGATAATCACGTCAATGCCGGTCTGCTGGCGCAGCATATACGCGACCGCCAAGCAGCCCATCCGCACCCGCGCCATCGGCGAATCGCCGATGTTGACGCAATCCACTCCCACCTCTTTCATCCGCGCCGCCGCTTTAATAAGCTTCTCCGGGTTAATTCCCCGTGGCGGGTCCAACTCAACCGAAATCACGAATTTTTTCCCTAACTTGGAGGCAAAATTGGTCGGCCTTGCCGCAAAGACTTCTTCTCTCTCCTCTTCAAGCGGCGCGGAAACTACTTCGATCGCTTCCGGCGCCAATTTCTTTTCGGCGTAATCTTCCAAAGTCTTAGCCATTTGGGCAATATGCGCCGGCGTCGTCCCGCAGCAGCCGCCGATGATTTTAACCCCGGCAGCCAGAAAGTAACGGGCATATTCAGCAAAATATTCCGGCGGCGTGGAATAAACGAAACGCCCGGAAACCAGCCGCGGCAGCCCCGCATTTGGTTGCGCTGAAAGATATTTTTTCGTTTCGTGCGCCATTTGCGAAACCACAGCCAAAACTCCCTGCGGCCCCACCGAGCAATTGGCCCCGATTACTTCGAGCGGCAGGGTCGAAAGCAAACGCGCCACCTCCGCCGGGTTGGCGCCAGTGACTGTTTTTCCCTCCTCGGTAAAACTCATCTGGGCGATAATGGGCAGCTTCGAAAGCGCGCGAACGGCCATTATCGCCTGCTCAATCTCTTTCAAATCGCCTTGGGTTTCTACAATGAAAAGATCGACCCCCCCCTCTAATAACCCTTCCGCCTGTTCCCGAAAAGCGTCAAAGGCATCTTGGGCGGTAATTTTTCCGATGGGAGCCAAAGGCTTCCCCAAAGGCCCAATCGAACCGGCCACAAAAACAGATTTGCCTTCGATTTCCCGCGCATCGCGAGCCATTCGCGCTCCCTGCCGGTTGATTTTGATAACCTGTCCTTCCAGGCCGTACGAAGAAAGCCGATAACGGTTCGCACCAAAGGTATTGGTCTCGATAACTTCCGCCCCGGCTTTGATGTAAGCGCGATGAATTTCGGAAATAATTTCGGGCGAGGATAGGTTCAATTCGTCAAAACAGCGGTCGAACGACACCCCTTTTTCATAGAGCATCGTTCCCATCGCCCCATCGCACAAGATGGGGCCCTTTTTTAGTTGTTCAAGAAAGACGCTTTCCATTTATGCTATAGCGAAAATTTTAACCGAAAAACTCGCTTTTTCCGTTCTAACCAACATTTCCAAAATTCTTTTTTTCTGCAAAAAGCCGCATTCCATTCGGAATTAAGATACTACTTGGGTAACTTTTACGCCAAACTATTTCTTGTAGTAAGCGATTTTCACGCGGTTGCGAGAGAGACCCCCGTTGGAGGGAACCCGCGTTGTGAGGGAGCGATTAGTTGCGAGGAGCTCCGCTCCCGACCCATCGACTATTCCTTCCGGTAAACGATTTTTCCATCAACCACCGTCATAACAACCGAAGTCGAAAGAATTTCTCGAGGAGGAATCATGAAAATATCCTTATCCAAAACCACCAAATCCGCCAACTTTCCAACCATTATCGAACCCAACTCTTTCTCCCTAAAATCGGCATAAGCCGAACCAAGCGTATAGGCCCGAACAGCTTCCTCCATCGTCAGCCGTTGTTCCGGAAACCATCCTCCCTCCGGCTCTCCCGTCTCCAAATCCTGACGAGTGACGGCCGCATACAAACCTCCCATCGGATTTAGCGGCTCCACCGCCCAATCGGTGCCAAAGGCCAATGGCACACCGGCATTGAGAAACGACCGCCAGGCATACGCCCCTTTGCTCCGTTCCTTTCCAGCCCGCGCCTCCACCCAGCGCATATCCGAAGTGCAATGCGTCGGCTGCATCGAGGCAATCGTTCCCGTTTCCTTAAAAAGTGAAATATCTTCCAGCCGCACCAGCTGCGCATGCTCTACCCGATGCCGCCTTGGATGCGGTTGGTTCTGCAAAAGAGCGTTGGCATACGCCTGTAAAACCATAAAATTCCCTTTATCTCCAATGGCGTGAATACCGATTTGAAACCCCGCCGAATCCGCCACACGCACCAACTCATTCAATTCTTCCTCGGAATGTTGCGGAATTCCCACATTTCCCGAATCGTCCGAATACGGCTCAAAAAAGTAAGCCGTCCGCGACCCCATCGACCCGTCGATGAAATCTTTCAAAATTCCCAACTTCAGTATGGAGGAATTCGCCGGAAACATTTGCGAAATGCCGGAAAGCTTGGCCGGCTCCTTGGCCAAATCCAGCGAAACCCAGGCTGAAATCCTGGCCGCCAACTTTCCTTCTTTTAGCAAATCGTTGTAAATTTTAATTGCCTCGGTTGAAGAAAACTCTTGAAGCGTCGTTACCCCCACCTTTTTTGCTTCTTCCAGCCCTTTTTCAATTGCCTGCCGTAACTCCGCGGGAGAAGGGTCGGGAATAACTTTTGTGACCAGATAGTTGGCCGTCTCTTTGAGAATGCCGGTCGGTTCACCCGCTGCATCGCGGACGATTTCCCCCGCTTCCGGATTGGGAGTTTTTTTCGTGATTCCCGCCAATTTTAAAGCCGCCGAATTCACCCAGCCGGAATGTCCATCCACCCGCCGCAGATAAACCGGCGTATTGGGCGCCACTTCATCGAGCAATTTTTTGGTCGGCCACTCTCCTTTGTTAAAGAGCGTCTGATCCCATCCTCTTCCCTGCACCCAAGCGCCTTTGGGGGCGTTCTGAACGGCTGTCCTGACTTTCGCTTGAATCTCTTTGGCGGTTTTTACCCCGACGAGATTTACCCGCAAGTTCAAAAAACCGCCGTTTACCAAATGACAATGCGCATCGTTAAATCCCGGCAGCATTAACCTGCCGGCCAAATCTACGACTTGAGTCTTTTCCCCCATCCATTTCTGCACATCCGCATTCGACCCGACAAAAACAATTTTGTTGCCAGCCACCGCCACCGCCTCCGCTTCCGGAAGCGTGGAATCGATGGTTACAACCTTCCCATTCCGGAAAACTAATTCCGCCGACTGTGCAAAAACAGAACTGACGCCAAAAATGCAAAGGAAAACAAAAACCGAGAAGTATCTCACGATTTGTCTTTAACTAATCCCTAATTCCCAATCACTGATCCCTGTCTTTTTCCCCTCCCCTTGCAGGGGAGAAATTAAAGGAGGGGTTAACGCCGGGAAAATTACAAACTCTCCCATGTTAAAGAAGTGTTTAAGGGGCGCAGAGATTTCCTGAATTAAGAAATGTTTTATTCAAAAGCATTACCACGTCAGCAGGCGTCAACCCGTTGTCGCAGTTTACGTCTCCCTGCGAGGGCTGTGCCGGCGGCATCATCCCCAAAAAAACTAAATTCTCTTCCAGAACGACGTCCGCCGCCGTGAGGAACCCATCCCCGTTCAAATCTCCCCGCGTGGTCGCCGGCAATCCACCCGTGGTCATATACGTGACGGAGAAATAATCATCCGTCACCGGATTCCCCGTCGGTGTGAGGCTGGAAACCGACGTCACGGTCGGGCTTCCCGCAGGAATGACTACATCGTCCGCAGGATCCCAACTCCAAACTCCTTTGAAAGTCAAGCTGGCCGCAAAGTTCCGGCTGATGCGTGCGTTCGAACTGTTGTTCACCTTCCAGGTTACCGCCGCCGAATTTTTCGTCCACAAGGTAAAGAAGATATTCTGACCAAAATGCACGCTCGAACTTTCCGCCAGAACCGAATCCTGCGGCGGCGTAAAAGTGGTGCACAAAATCGTATCCGCCACAAAATAATGCATTGGAATAACCAGAGTTTCGCTCGAAAACACGGTCAGGTAAATGGTGCCCGAATATTCTCCCGCCGGGACGTTCGAGCGGTCGGTAAAAATGACAACCGTTTTAACTCCAAAGGGCGGCACCATCCCCGACATCGGCGTCACCGTCGTTCCCGGCAAGTTTTGCAAACTGAAAACGAACGGCGCCCAGACCGGATTGGGGTTCCCCAAATCCAAAAACATCCCCTCCACCAAATACCCAAAATCAATCGTTCCTGCCGTATCCAGCGAAGCCGCCAGCGAGGTTTTAAGCTCAATGCTCCTCTTTTCCGCCTGCAAACTCACTCTTCCCGGCTCGGCAAAAGCCGGAAAAGATACTCCCAATAAAACCACAAACGCCCCCAATGCTGAAAGCGCTCCTTTGAACCCTTTTCTTGTTTTTAAAACTCTGTCCATAATCACCTCCAACGGTTTACGCCGGAAGTATAAACAGCCAGAAAGGAACCGTCAAGCACAATGCCAGGAAATAACGATTTGCCCTTCTCCCGCTCAAAAATCCCCCCTGCGATTTTCCGTAGGGGCAACCCTCCGTGGTTGCCCTTGTAAGGGCGGTTTACGAACCGCCCCTACCCAGAAACAAAACCGTAGGGGCGAACCTCGTGTTCGCCCATCCCTCTCCACCCCGTGGAGAGGGGCCCAAGGTTGTGAGGGAGTTCTACTCCCTAACCTTAAAAAAAAATCCCCAAAGTCCTTGACAAAATCTCACCTCCATCCTACCTTTAATCGGAAAGGTAAGCTGAATATGAAAACTCTCCTTGCTGGCCTGATTCTCTTGGGGGCTTCTGTTGCCTTGCTTGTCCCGAGCGCAGTCGAGGGAGCCCAAACCCCCGACCCCCGCGATTCGATTATTATCGAATCCCAGTATATCGCCCGGGGCAATGGCGCCTGCGGGTCGAGCTGGTTCCGGATAAAGGTTTGGATTACCAACAAGGATTCGCTGGCCGCCATAACCATGGCCATTAGAACCACCACCACGTCCGGAGCGGGCTACGCCACGCTATCCCGTCCCTTCTCCTGTGCGAACCGCACCCTGGTGTCTCACACCTTCGATTTTCTATACCCGCCGGGGCCTGGCGGCGGAGCGCGGCTCCCCAGCCGCATAGTCAGCGGTATCCAATACCACAGCAATTCTCCCGACTCCATCGGCTGGGGCTTCGTTTACGACCCCATGAGTGACGACAGCAAAGTTCCACCCAATCTCACCCGCGCACTTTTGGGGGAAATCAAATTCGACAGCGTGAGCGGTATGGGGCAGTTCGAGTTGGATACGACCAAAATTCTGACGTTGAACCGAGTGGAGTTTGTAGATTTGCAGGGCAATACAGTCAAAGCCAACTTTGCCAAAGGGGTCGTCAACGTGATATTCAAAGGGGACTTGGACCTGGATGGAGATGATCACCCGGCCGACATCGTTCTGCTGCTAAACTGCGTTTATTTGGGGATTGCGCCTCCCGTCGGCAGCGAAGTGTGCGACGTCAACTGCGACGGGGTGGGCAGTTCAGCCGACGTCGTTGCAATTCTGAACGCCGTTTTTTTGGGAACGCCGTATCCCTGTTGAAACCGACAGAAGTATTTATGAAAACCATTCTGGCCGTTTTGCTTTTGGCCACTACTGCCTTTTCCCAGACCCCCGACCCCCGCGATTCCGTCATCATCGAATCCAAAACCGCCGCTCCCCAATCCGGCCCTTGCGCCTCAGCCAGCTTGAAAATTCGGGTTTGGATTACTAACAAAGATTCTTTAGCCGTTATCGTCCTGCCTTTGGAAACAAACCGCATCAGCGGAGATGCTTACGCCGTTCTTTCGCGCCCAGCCAACTGCGGTTCCAATCGTGCCGCTGTTGTAATCGCCGACTTTATTTATCCCCCGGGTCCGGGTGGCGGGCAACGTTTGCCGGCTCGATTCTCGAATGTAAACAATTATCACAGCACGCCGCCGGACACATTTTTGTGGGCTGGGAATCAGGAAAATCCTCTTCAAGCCGACGACCGGGTGCCGCCCAATTTCACCCGCGTGCCGGTAATCGATATCAAGTTCGACTCGGTGACAGGCCTCGGCCTGTTTCAAGTTGACTCGGGCAAGGTTCTGGCCAACACGGTAAGCTTTGTCGATATCTTCGGCACGGCGATTTACGTCAATTTTGTCAAAGGCATGATAAACGTCGGGGGGGACATAAAGGGGGATCTCAATAAAGACTTTTTTCTAACTCCGGCCGATGTGGTTTTGATTTTAAACTACATTTATCTGAATATTCCTCCACCCGCCGGTGAAACCGCCTGCGACCTAAATTGCGATGGCATACCCACCACAGCAGATGCAATCATTGAAATGAACGCCGTCTTTCTCGGCGTTCCCTTTCCTTGTTGAGCAAGAATTAACCCTCCTATCGCCTCACTATCACTTAAACGAAAAAAACATATCCTGCCCACTTAAACCAAATCGTAAATAAGATGCTGTAAGCTATTGCATTATAATATATTACAAATTCCTGCCGATGTCCTTTAAACCTTCAGCTTTTTTCTATTCAAAACAATCTCTTGCAAAATGCAACACCAAGTATGAAACGCTTTGCAGCAATTTTTGATATATAGTTTTTGTTTGCCGGTCTATTTGGGGGAGCAAAAAAAATTGTGAACTTGAACAGAATTATCCAAAAATTTTCCGTAATCTCTTATTTGCTTTTCTGTTAAGGTGTCATACAAAAGTCAAATTTTTTAATTTTTGATTTGCTTTAAGTCATTTTCTTTCGTAAACTTACAGTCCGTCTATTGGCGGCATAGTAGTTGCTTGTTTTCCAATCTGCTATTTGGGGTTTTGATAAGTTTGGGTGAGTGGTGCCGCGCTGGTCTTGTACCCCAGCCACCTGACGTTAGAGTCGGGCATCCCCCCTCCACCACTCCCCAATGCTTTGAAGCGGGCGCAACGCCCGCTTTTTTTTAACCTCTCCCTGACCCTCTCCTACAAGGAGAGGGAATAGTTTTTTTTGCCAACCTGAATATGAATATGCGGAAAAGCATTGCCTCTATCATTGACCAAAAAAGCGACATTGGTAAATCGCCCCACCAGGTTTGAAAATAGTTTCGCAGCGCTTCGATTTCTTCCGGTTGCAAATCTTTGGAGCGCAAATCGACCGCGCGTGATGGGCGGTCCAAATGCGGGCTGGGGCGGGCGCGGCCGACGCGGGCAAAAAATTCAGGATATAGTTTCTGTTGTTCTTCCTCCGTGCGCCAGACGCAGGTAACCAAAAGTCCCCGGCCGAATTTTTGTTGAAAGAAAAAATCCAGTTCAAAGAGGATGGCGCGCAGGCGCGGGTCGGTGGCTTCGAGATGGAAGAATTCTTCTTTCAGATGTTCTTGTTTAAATTGCATTTGGGTTTCCTGTTTTCCGCGACTCCCTCGACTTCGCTCGGGACAAGTAAAGTCGCGGCTACCATTTCTGGGCAAGGACGGTTCGCCCGTGCGAATTGCGCAAGATGGATGGCTTGCTTGCGGATTGAAAAGAACGTAAATTATGGAAGCGGCCGGTAATCGGCTTTGCTTTTGGACCAAGTTCAT
>CAZSIT010000002.1:0-223085 GCA_964607165.1 uncultured Ignavibacteria bacterium | reverse complement strand
AGTTGGCCAAGAGTTTGCCGGGGAAGCGGGTGGAGGCAAAGCGAGCGGGGATGATGCCGACCGCCCGCAGTTTTTTCATTCCCCCCATCCAGTCATTCTGAGCGAAGCGAAGAATCTGGGTGGGGATGTGTTGTTGCCAACCCAATCAAACAATCCCCCTCCTTTCCCTTCCCAGATGCTTCACTTCGTTCAGCATGACAAATGTTGGTCTTATATTACTCTTGGAACTTTAAAGAAATTATCTTTGCGGTCGGGGGCGTTGGCCAAGGCCTCTTCCACTGGCAGGGAGGGGGCAACCACATCCTCCCGCCAGGCGGGCGGCAAGGGCACCACCGTTTCGTATTCGGTTATGCCGGACGTGTCCACCTTTTGAATCTGGCTGACGTATTCCAGAATGGAGGAAAGCTCTTTGGCGAAGCGGGCTTTTTCCTCCTCGGAAAGCTCCAGCCGCGCCAGCTTGGCCAAGCGTTCCACATCGGAGGGTTGAAAGGTCATAGGGATAGGATAGGGAAAAATGAGTCGATGTCAAGAATCGCGATTGCAATAACCCGAACTTACCTGACTACTGCAAGTTTCATATCCCTTGCTTTCAAATTGGCGGCAAGTTAAATTGGCAGTGCCTGTGGTATGGCCCAAAAGTTTTGGGCGGAAGGATTGGTAGCCGCCCGGCTTCGCAAGCGTTCCCATCCGGCAGAAATGAGGGCATTATAAGGTGAAAGGCGTGTTGAAAGGTTCCAACGTCGGCATAGAAAAAGAAGAGTCCGAATCCGCGACTGCGACCGGAAAACGCAGGAACCTGCAAGGTTTTTTGGACGAAGTTCCGGATCGCATCTATTTTGGCCTCGTCCGCATTCAGGAGCTTTCCCGCGACGGGGTGATTGAAAACCGCAAGGCAACCGCCGCCATTCAGGAAGCGCTGGATTTGGAGGCCTACCCGCCTCAGGCGGTTAGAAGGCTTACCGGCATTTTCTCCCACCGGGGCTACCTCGAAAAAGTCATAAAAAGCGGAATGCTGAAAGGGTACCGGATAACCAATCTGGGCAAGCAGGTTATCGCCCGGGAAATTCAGCCGGCAAGCGAGAAGGCACGGCCGGGCCAGAAGCGGTTGCTGCGGGTTCCCAAACTCACGGAGGAAGATTTCCGGGCCTTGCTGGAAAGAGCCAAAGCGTTCGAGGAGGCCAGCCGCAAGCTGAAAGAGAACGAGAAAGAGCTGGCGGTCATCAAGAAAAGAAGGGAAAAGCTTGCCGGCCGGCGCGACCAGCTTACGGTGCAGCTAAACGAGATGCTTTCCCGCCAGGCCGGAATTCTCGAGGAAAATCAGCGGCTAAGAAAGTTGGTTTCCCAGTCGGCCCTCGCCGCCGAGAAACTGCGCGAGATTCGAGATATTATCCGGTAGGGCTGACCCGCTCCAATCGCCCTAAAAGCGGACTTTTTCCTCTTCGGTCAATTCCAGTAGCGCCAACTTGGCCAGGCGGTCCACATCCGAGGGTTGAAAGGTCATAGGGTATGATAAAGGGGGAATAAGGGATGGTCAAGGTGATTATCCATGCTTGGAATTTTATTTACTTTTCTTTTTCTGCATAGTTGTGGTAGGCTTGGAACCACTGTTAAATTCAAGAAGTTTTTCCCAATCTATTGCGCCATCTTTATCGCAGAATTCTGTTGTGAACTCTCTGACATATTTATTAACGGCTATTTGCCAAGAAGTTCTATATTCTTCCCTATGCTTTTTTATGATATCTTGTTCCATTAAACGGATAAGCTTTAAATAAAAACCTTGATCACCGGTCAATTCTGACCAAAACTCCTGTCCAGACCTGTCTCTGTATATTTGGTTTTTGGTTGGCTCACTTTTCAATGTCCCGTAGCAATGCCCTAGCATTGCATCAAATTGTTTCTTCAGCTTTAGCAATCTACTCCGCAATGTCATGAAATCATCATTTTGCTTTTTCTTTTGCCTGCTGTTGTAAGGATTAGGGCCTGATTTTACGGATATGGCCAGGTACTTTTTTGGAGTTTCTATAGCAATATCGACCCCATCGCTTGGAGATACTACTCCTCCTGAGACGGCTTTGGCAATTGGCTCGAAGAAAGCATCACCAAAAATGCCTTCATCAGAGGAACTAAGATAGGCAGATAAAATGCCTTCAACTATTTCGGTTGCGCTTTGGGTGCCAACCGCCTTATAGAGATATGGGTTTTTGCGTCTAAGGACTTGTTTAAGCCTAAGCTTCTCCAAGCGCTGTAAGCGTCTCTGGTAGAAGTCTCTTAAAGAACCGGTTATAAGCTCCTGCAGCCGTTGAGAGGTTAACCCCATTAAATTCTGGCCGCTACGGACTGACTGAAGATTGAAGGGTATATACCTTCGAGATTGTCTTCGGCAAGTTTGCAATAATCGGGTTGTATCTCAATACCTACATATTGTCTGTAAAATTGCTTTGCGGCTATAGCTGTGGTTCCAGATCCTATAAAAGGATCTAAAACGATATCTCCTTCTTGAGTAAGGAGCTTAATAAACCAAGAGGGCAATTCAATTGGAAAAGCTGCGCTGTGATTTTTATTTGAGCATTCTGTTGCAAGGTGCAAAACGTTTGTAGGATACACCATATCCTTGCCGATCCAGTTAGCAACCTTCTTTCCAAACCCGCTTTTGGAACGCGATTCATCTCTGATACGATCGTTCTTAGTCAGGTGTATAAGTCGCCTATTTGCCCAATCTCCAATTGGCACCATAACAGCTTTTTGAAACATTTTGAACTTCTTCTGCTTAGTGAAATGCAGGCAGCGTTCCCATGCATCGCGAAAACGGTTTGACCACTTTCCAGGATAGCAATTCTTTTTATGCCAACAGTATTCTTCTGTCCATAACCAACCTTGCTTTTTCATAGCTATGATGAGTTCTATCACATACGTGTGCCGTTCTCCTCTAAAAACTTTTTCCTTGATGTTGAGAACAAATGAACCGTTCTTTTTCAAAACCCGTTTCAACTCACTTGAAATCGGTAGAAACCATTCAACGTACCGACTTGGGTGTATTCCTCCATACGTTTTTCTTCGGCTGTCCGCATATGGTGGAGACGTGATAATTAGATCAACCGATTCATCTGGAAAGGTCGGTAAAATTTCTAAGCAGTCTCCACAACGTATAACGTTCGGTTGAAGTTTTTTGCTTGCGGAAAAATTTTCGTTATGCGAGTTATGCAACATATCTTGATAAAAACGTAATCAAAGAAAACCGTCCAGTCAATACTTTGTTTTGAAGGATTTGAAGCTGCACCTTTCTAGTATCGCTTTACAATCGTTGCTTCCCGTTCCGGGCCGGTGGAGATGAGGTGGATGGGGACGCCGAGCGATTTTTCGATGATGGAAAGATACCTTTGGGCGTTTTTGGGAAGCTTGGCAAAGCGGGTGATGCCGCGGGTCGTAGATTTCCAGCCGGGAAAAGTTTTGTAAATCGGTTTACAATTTGCCATCTCGCACAAATCAAGCGGCAGCTCCTTGATTTTTTCGCCTTTGTATTCGTAAGCGGTGCAGATTTTGATTTGGTCGAAGCTGTCCAAAACGTCCAGTTTCATAATCGATAGCTTATCCACGCCGTTTATCCGGCAGGCGTGCTTGAGGATGACCAGGTCCAGCCATCCCGTGCGGCGAGGGCGGCCGGTGGTGGCGCCGAACTCATCGCCGGTTTTGCGCAGCAGTTCCCCTTCCGGCCCGGAAAGCTCGGTGGGGAAAGGGCCGTTCCCCACCCGGGTGGTGTAGGCCTTCATCACGCCGATGACTTCGTCAATCGAGCGCGGCCCGACACCGGTGCCGGTCAAAGCCCCGCCGGCGATGGTGTGGGAAGGAGTGGCATACGGATAAGTGCCGAAATCGACATCCAAAAGCGACCCCTGCGCTCCCTCGAAAAGTACCGATTTACCTTTTTTGATGGCCTCGTTCAAAAAGCGGGAGCCATCGACAAGAAAAGGGGCGATGAGTGATTCGTAGCTTTGTAATTGCTGGAGTAAACCGTGCGGATCGATATTCGAGAGTTGCCCTGCGTGGTTGCGGCAGGAGAGAATGTCGGCAACTTTGCTTGAGAGTTTTTCGGGCGAGAGCAAATCGACGGCGCGGATGCCGCGGCGGGCGTACTTTTCGGAATAGGCCGGGCCGATGCCCCGCCCCGTGGTGCCGATTTTTTCGCCGCGCTTCGATTCTTCCCATAAATCCAATTCGCGGTGAAAGGGCAAAACGAGATGCGCGCCGGCGGAGATTTTCAGCCGCCCGTCCACTTTGATTTTGTGGGCCGCCAGCATTTCGATTTCTTTTTTCAGCTCCTCCGGCTCCAAAACCACACCGGAGCCGATGAGGCAGATTTTTTTGGGATGCAGAATGCCGGAGGGAATCAGGTGCAGGACAAATTTGGTGCCGTCAAGATAGATGGTATGCCCGGCGTTGGCGCCTCCCTGATAGCGGGCGACGATGTCCGCCTTTTCGGAGAGAAAATCGACGATTTTCCCTTTGCCTTCATCCCCCCACTGCAGGCCGACAACGATGCGGTTGGGCATCAGCGCGCCCCGGCTCCGACTTTAGGAGTGCGCGGTAAGGCAGTTTCAAAAATCCATTTCAAAATCTCCGGCTTTCCTTCTCTGGTCGCGGCGGAAAAAATTGTCATTGCGCTCCTTTCCGAAAGCGGTAAAAGAGTGGTGAATTTTTCGTATTGGACGTTTTGCTGGGAGCGCGAAAGCTTATCTGCTTTGGTCAGAACGAAAAGCGCGGCAATGCCCGCCTGGTTTACCCAATCCACCATCTGCAAATCGAGCTCGGCCGGCTCGTGGCGGATGTCCAGAAGAGAAACGATGCCAGCCAGCTTTGGTGATTCATTCAAATAATCGTCCACCAGCTTGCTCCAGCGCTCCCGCTCGGCCCCCCCCGCTTTGGCGTAGCCGTAGCCGGGCAAATCGACAAAGTACAATTTGTCGTTAATAAGATAGTAATTTAGATTTCGGGTCTTGCCGGGAGTTTTGGAAATCTGCGCCAACTTTTTGCGGTTGGTCAAGGCGTTAATCAAACTGGACTTGCCGACGTTGGAGCGGCCGGCAAAGGCAATTTCCGGAAAACGGTTTGGGCAGGTCTCCGGCTTGGCCACGGTGGTGAGAAAACTGGCCTTTTTGATTTCCATCATAGGGGAGAATGCTCACAGAACCAGGTCGAAGGCCTGCGCAAGCGTTTCTAACTTATGAAATTTTAAGCCCTCTTTCAGCTCTGCCGGCAGTTCGGCCAAGTCCTTGTCGTTTTTCTTTGGCACTAAAATATTTTTGATGCCGGCTTGCTTGGCGGCCAGGACCTTTTCGTTCAACCCGCCGATGGGGAGAATTTTTCCGGAGAGGGTGATTTCGCCCGTCATCGCAAAGTTGTTTTTCACCGGCTTTTTGGTCAGGGCGGAAAGCAGCGCAACCGCCATCGTCACCCCGGCGGAAGGACCGTCTTTGGGCACGGCGCCCTCGAGAATGTGAATATGAATTTCCAAATCCTTGTAAAAATCTCTTTTCAAGCCGTAAGTTTTGTGATTGGCGCGTAAAAAGGAAAGCGCTGCCTTGGCGGACTCCTGCATCACTTCCCCCAACTTGCCGGTCAAAGTAAAGTTGCCGCTGCCCGGCATCAGCGCCACTTCGACAGGCAAAAGCTCCCCGCCCCGCTCGGTCCAGGCCAGGCCCATTGCCCGGCCGATGGCCGGTTTTTTTTCCGTTTCGGTATCCAGATACGGCGGCGCGCCTAAAAGCTCTGCCACCAATTCGGGCGTAACGGCTTTCGGAGTTTTTCCGTTCTCCGAGAGTTTGCGCGTTGCCAGCTTGCGCATAATCGCCGCCATCTGGCGTTCCAGCTCGCGCACACCCGACTCCTTCGTATAGCGGCGGATGATTTCGAGTAAAGCCGTTTCGGAAAAAGTCAGCTTCAGTTTTTCGGTTCCGAGCTCCCTGGTTAATTTCTGGTAGAGATAATTCTCTGCGATTACAAGTTTTTCATGCTCCAGATACCCCGGCAGGCGGATGACTTCCATCCGGTCCAAAAGCGGCGGGGGAATGCCATCCTGATGATTGGCAGTGGTGATGAAAAAGATTTTGGAGAGGTCGCACTCCACCTCGAGATAATGGTCAACAAAGGTGCGATTCTGCTCCGGGTCTAAAACTTCAAGCAGAGCCGCCGCCGGGTCGCCGCGGTAGTCCATTCCCAGCTTATCCACTTCGTCCAGAAGGAAGACGGGGTTTATTGAATCCGCTTTTTTCAAACCTTGGACTATGCGGCCGGGCAAGGAACCGATGTAGGTGCGGCGATGGCCGCGCAGCTCGGCCTCGTCGCGCACGCCGCCCAACGACATCCGCACGAAGTTGCGTCCCAAAGCGCGGGCAATTGAGCGTCCCAGTGAAGTTTTGCCCACCCCCGGCGGGCCTACCAAACAGAGAATCGAGCCCTTCGGATTTTTAGACAGGCGCATCACCGCCAGATGTTCCAGAATCCGCTCCTTCGGTTTTTTTAAGCCGTAATGGTCTTCGTCCAGAACGGTTTTAACTTTCTTGAAGTCGGTTTCATCCTCGGTCTGTTTACCCCACGGCACAGCCAGAAGCCATTCGAGGTAGCCGCGCACCACGGAGGCCTCGGAGGAATAGGGATACATTTTTTTCAGCTTCCCCAGTTCGGCGGCGCCTTTGTCCTTCACTTCCTTGGGCAAACTGGGGGAAGAGAGTTTTTTGGCAAAATCGACCGTTTCCTCCGGCCCTTCTTCAATCTGTCCCAGTTCTTCTTTGATAGCCGCTAACTGCTGGCGCAAATAATATTCCCGCTGGGAACGGCCGACATTTTCGCGCACGGAGGTGTCGATTTCCTCTTCGATTTTAAGGATTTCGATTTCGGCGTTCAGAATTTCCAACAACTGGCGCAATTGGGAAGCGGCCGAGCGGGTTTCCAAAAGCTTCTGGCGCACGTCCACTTTTTGCAAAATATGGGCGGCCAAGGTATCCGCCAAGCGCTGCGGGTCGGAAATGTTGTTCAGGTGAAGCAGAATCTCTTCCGGCATCCGGCGGTTCAGCCGGACGTAGTCCTGAAAGGCGGCGGTGGTGGAACGGGTCAGGGCCTCCAGTTCGCTCGGATTGGCGCTTTTCTCCGCTTTGAGCAGAACCAACCGGGCGGTAAAATGTTTCTTGTTGGAAGTTGAAGTAACTGGTGCTGCAGAATTGAACGAGCCTTCCGCTTTGGCCAATCCTTCCACCAAAACTTTTTGGGTGCCGTTGGGCAGGGGAGTAACTTCCAGTATGCGGGTGATGGTGCCAATGCAATACAAATCCTCCGGTTTGGGCAGTTCCACGTCCGATTTTTTCTGCGAACAGACAAAAACCTGGCGGTTGGATTTCTGGGCTTCGGCCACCGCTTCCAGCGAAGGAGCCCGGCCAATCAATAAGGGATAAACCATTCCCGGGAAGATGACCACATCCCGCAGGGGCAGAACCGGCAGGTTATCCGATAGGGCTATTTTTTCCTGATTATGTTCGATTGTTCCCAGCATCAGGCAATTTTCTTTTTGGAGCCATAGAAAAGCTCCGGTTTTTTCTTTTCGGTTATGCAATCCTTGGAAACTACGCAGCGGGTAATCCCCTGCAAGGAAGGCAGCTCGTACATCACTTCCAACATCGCCTCTTCGAGAATGGAGCGCAGCGCCCGCGCCCCGGTTTTGCGCTTTTGGGCAGACTTCACCACCGCTTCCAAGGCCTCTTTTTCAAAGACCAGCTCAATTCCTTCCATCTCGAATAGCTTTTTATATTGTTTGGTGATGGCGTTTTTGGGCTCGGTTAAAATTTTAAAAAGCGCTTCGGTGTCCAGCTCTTCCAGCGCCCCAACGACGTGCAGTCGGCCTATCAATTCCGGAATCAGTCCGTAAGCCAGCAAATCTTCCGGCTCAACCAAAGAGAAAATGGTTCCCTGTTTTTCGTTTGTTACCGCCGCGTGCTTGGCGCCGAAGCCGACCGTTTTTTGCCCCACCCGGCGGGCGATAATTTTCTCCAGCCCGTCAAAAGCCCCGCCGCAGATGAATAAAATATTTTTGGTATTCATCTGCACAAAGTTCTGCTCCGGGTGTTTGCGGCCACCTTTGGGGGGGACATTGGAGACGGTGCCTTCCAGAATTTTTAACAAACCTTGTTGCACCCCCTCACCCGAAACGTCGCGGGTGATGGAGGGGTTATCCCCCTTGCGGGCGATTTTGTCGATTTCATCGATATAGACAATGCCCCGCTCGGCCTTGCTCAAATCGTAGTCGGCGGCCTGCAACAACCGGACTAAAATGTTTTCGACGTCTTCACCCACGTAGCCGGCTTCGGTTAACACCGTGGCATCGGCAATGGAAAAAGGGACCGAAAGCATTTTGGCCAAAGTTTCGGCAATTAAAGTTTTGCCGGTGCCGGTGGGGCCAATCAACAAGATGTTGGATTTTTCCAGCTCCACGTCGGCGGCCGCTTGGGGATGGAAAACCCGCTTGTAATGATTATATACGGCTACCGCTACTGATTTTTTAGCTTTTTCCTGGCCGATGACGTAACCGTCCAGATTTTTTTTTATTTCCGCCGGTTTGGGCAAAGTTTCCAGTTTGGGCGGAGGGGAAGCCGGCTGCGCCGCCGGTTTTTTGCCGGCCAGGAATTGCTGGCAGGAAATCACGCAGGTATCGCAAATGGAGGCGTCGTAGCCGGTTATTAAAGTGACCACCTCCGCCGCCGGCCGGCGGCAGAAAAAGCAGCGTTCTTTGGGGTCTTTCGTTTTCTTAGGCATACCAAAAAAAAGGCGCCTCTGCGCCTTGAGTTAAATTACACAAACGTGCAAAAAAATCAAGCCCCAGTCATTTGGAGTTGGTGGCGGGAAGCTTGCGCTTCGTCTCGTAAATTTCGTCCACCAATCCGTAGGCTTTGGCCTCCTCGGCCGACATAAAGAAATTCCGGTCGGTGTCTTTTTCGATTTTCTCCAAGGGCTGGCCGGTATGCTTGGCAAAAATCTCGTTTAAGCGGGCCTTGATGGTCAACAACTCTTTGGCTTGGATTTCGATGTCGGTCACCTGCCCCTGCACCCCCCCCCAGGGCTGGTGAATCATAATCCGCGAATGGGGCAAAGTGAAACGCTTTTTGGGTGCCCCGGCCGCCAGAAGCAAAGCCCCCATCGAAGCCGCCATCCCCACGCAGGTGGTGGCGACATCCGGCTTGATAAACTGCATGGTATCGTAGATCGCCAAACCAGAGGTTACAATTCCGCCCGGGGAATTGATGTAAACGTTGATATCTTTTTCAGGCTCTTCGGCCTCCAGAAAAATCAATTGGGCGATGACCAGATTGGCGACGTTGTCGTCAATCGGGCTGCCTATAAAAAGGATTCGGTCTTTTAAGAGCCGCGAATAAATGTCGTAGGCCCGCTCCCCCCGGCCGGTCTGTTCCACTACCATCGGTATTAAAGGCATTCTTCTCCCTTCCTATTTTTCGTTCTCATTCTGTATAACGGCGGTTTGCAGCAAAAAGTCAACCACTTTTTCCTCCAAAATCGTTTCGCGAATATTTTTTATCCGCCCCGATTTTTTAATATACTCGTCGGCTTCTTCCGGTTTCATCCCGTAATTGGCGGCAAAGCGGGCCATCCAGGCAGCCGAATCGGCTTCGGTCGTTTCGATTTTTTCTTTTTCGGCCAGCTCGTGCAGCAAAAAATCCCATTTGGCCATCCGCTCGAAAGGAGGCCAGACTTTTTGTTCCAAATCGGCCTCTGAAATTTCCGTTTTCTCCTTTTTGGCGTCTTCTCTCAAGCGTGACTTGATGGAAGCGGCTATGGAAGCCGGCAGCTCTAAGGGATTTTCTTCCACCACAAGATTGCGCGTTTGCTGACGCAGGGCATCGTCTGCTTCCTGGGCTATGGCTGCCTCGAGGCGTTTACGTATTTCCAGCACTAACTCCAGGTAGGTTTGGCAGTTCCAGTCTTTCAACCGTTGGGCCAAGGTGTCATCCTTGGGTGGCAGGATTTTTTCTTTTATCTCTTTGACCACTACGTTGAAGCCGACCGTCGCCCCGGCCAGATTTTTCTCGCTGTAATCGACCGGGTAGGTGATGGTCACCTCGGTTTGGCCGAAGGGGCGGATGCCGGTCAGCGCCGTCTTAAATTCAGGCAGCAGAGTTGGAGTCAGAATAATTTCATAATTGGGAATTTTTTTATCTTTCATCCGATTTTGCGGGTCGGAGGTGACTTCCAAATCCAAGATTAAAAGGTCCCCTTCTTTGGCCTCGCGGTTGACGGAGGACCATTCCCCAACCTGGTCGCGCAATTTTTCAATCACCTGCTCCACTTCTTCATCTTTCACCTTGCGCAAAAAGCGGGTAAGCTTCAGCCCTTTGTATTTTTTCAACTCCACTTGGGGGCGGACCTCGAAGTTGGCCGTGAAGGTCAAGCCGGAGGCGGGCTCGTAATTCAGTTCCGAGACGGTTGGGCGGGTGATTGGAAAAATTTCTTTCTCTTTCTCCAAGAATTCGCGGTACAGTTCGTCCACCGTTTCGGCCAGGGCATCCTGCCGGGCCGCTTCCAAATACTTTTGGCGGATAACCGAAAGAGGAGTTTTGCCTTTGCGAAAACCGGGAATGTTCGCCGCGGCACGGTATTCGGCCAAAAATTTGTCGACCTTGCCTTCAACCCGCGAGCTGGGGGCATCGACTTTTAGGCTTCTTTGCCAGTTTTTATCTTCAGTTAAAGCAAACTTTGTTTCGTTCATTTCCTTGTACGCTTTTGGCTTTTGTTGTTCCTTTGGCGCATCCCTGTGGTAGCCTCGACTTCAGTCGAGGTTATTTACCCGACACTGAAGTGTCGGCTACCAATCAACTTTCCTAAGAGGCGGCTATGCAAAAAATCTGCGAAAGGGGGGAGTTGAACCCCCACCCCCGAAGGGACAGGATCCTAAGTCCTGCGCGTCTGCCAGTTCCGCCACTTTCGCGTGGATTGCGACGCTCGCCGCCCCGAATGCAGCCGAGGGGCAAGCGTTCAAAATACGAAAGGTTGGATGTAAGCGCAAATTCGCGCCGCCGCCTCAACGGAAGTCTGCGCACACCTGCCGCTACTTTGAGCGGGGTTTTTGACGGCTGCAAACAAAACAAGCCGTCCCACGTATAATAGTTGGACAAGGAGGTTATGATGACTGCAATTAATTGGCAAAAAGATGTTGACGCCGCTTTAACAAAAGCAAAAGAAGAACAGAAGCAGATACTTCTGGACTTCAGCGCCGCTCCGATGTGAGGGGGATGCGCCCGGCTGGAAGCCGAGGTTTATCCCAACGACCGAGTGAGCCAATTCATTTCCGAGAATTTTCTGCCGGTCAAAATCCATATAAAAGAACAGCCCAAAGTTTTTCAACGCTTCGGTGCGCAATGGACACCCACCCAGCTGATTCTGGATTCGGAAGGGGTCGAAAGGCACCGGATGGAAGGTTTTTTTCCAGTGGAGGACTTTCTATCCCAACTGGAATTGAGTCTGGCCAAACTGGCTTTTCAAAAACGTCAATACCCTGAAGCAGAAAAGCGCTTCCGGTCGATGTGTCAAACTTATCCAACCAGCGGAGCGGCGCCGGAGGCTTGTTACTGGGCCGGTGTTTCGGCCTACAAGGCCACCAACAAGCCGGAGACGCTGGCCGCAGCGGCCAAGCTTCTCAAAGAGAAATATCCCGACAGCGAATGGACGCGCAAGGCCTCGGTCTGGGTGCATTAAGACCAAAAGTAAGAACCCGTGGTTTTGGAAAAAGCGCACTTTTCAGCCGGTCGTATTTTTATCATAATTGGATCATCTCAAAGGATAAAACCCGGAAAAGTTCCCTGAATGTTTTGAATCGTAGCGGAAACCTTCAGGTTTCCAATTTTCCCTTTGAGGCGCAAACACCCAAAAATGGAGGTCTAAAGACCTCCGCTACCGTTGCTATGTCGCTATTTCTTTTTGTAAAACTGACAGCTTTTCTTCCAACAGCGCTTGCGAATTCGCTTCCACGTTTAACCGCAAAAGCGGCTCGGTGTTTGAAGGGCGCAGGTTGAACCACCAGTCTGGATATTCAACGGTCAAACCGTCTTCCCGGTCTGTTTTTCCATCGGCGAAGGTTTGTGTCACTTTCTCAATGATTTTTTTCTGGTCGGCCACTTTGAAGTTTATTTCTCCGGAACGGAAGTAAGGGTCTATGGCTTTGGCTAACTGTGAAAGTGGCTGATTTGTCTCTGAGAGAAGTTCGAGACAGATTACCAGCGCAATGACGCCGGAATCGGCAAACCAATTATCCCGAAAATAGAAATGTCCCGAATGTTCTCCGCCAAAAATGGCATTTTGGGCTTTCATTAACGGCTTGATATAGGCGTGGCCGACGCGTGAACGAATCGGCTTGCCGCCTGCTTTTTCAACCGTCTCCGGCACCAAACGAGAGCAAATCAAGTTATAAACCACCGGCGCGCCGCGGGCTTTTTCTAAGAGTTTTTTAGCCACCAAGCCGGTGACCACATCTCCGCCCAAAAGTTTTCCGGTTTCATCCACCAAAAACATCCGGTCGGCGTCGCCATCAAAAGCCACTCCCACGTCCAGTTTCTGCTCTTTGACGATTCTGCGTAACTCTTCCGTATTTTCAGGCTCTATCGGGCTGGCGGGGTGATTGGGAAAAGAGCCGTCCAGTTCAAAGTAAAGCGGTATTAACTGACAGGGGAGATATTTAAAAAGCTCAAGAATCAATTTCCCGGCCATTCCATTGCCGGCATCGATGGCGATTTTGAACGGTTTGACTTTTTTGGGGTTGATAAAGTTCAAAATATGCTCTACAAACTCCGGCAAAACTTCCCGTTGAACGATTTTCCCTTTAGTCCGAATCGGCTCAAATTTTCCCCTTTGCATTATGTCTCGAATTAGATTCAATCCTTCGGTCGCGGAAAGCGGCACCGCTTCGGCTCGACAGGTTTTGAAGCCATTATACTCTCTTGGATTATGTGAGGCGGTAATCATTACTCCCGCAGGTACGCCCCATTTGCCCACGGCAAAGTAGAGAGCGTCGGTGGAGCATAAACCAATGTCGATGACGTTGACGCCGGAATCGACTAGGCCTTGCGTCAGCCCCTCAAAAAGTTCCGGCGAGGAAAGGCGCATATCCCGCCCTACCACCGTTGCCGGAGGACGCAAAAAGGCGGCGAATGCCCGCCCAAATTGGTAGGCTACATCTTTGTTTATTTGAGTGGGGTAGGTGCCGCGAACGTCGTAGGCTTTAAAAATCGCCGGGTCAAAATTCATCCCAGCGAATATAGCGGTTTTTTCAGGTGGCGCAGGATAAAGCCCGCCGCAGGCGGACGTATCCTGCGTTTCAGTTCAGCGGTCAAACGCAGGTTAGATAAAACTTAACCTGCGCCACAAAAGCTTCATCCGGTTTGCAATTGCGTATTCAGCTCGTCTTCGGGGATGTAATTAAAGCTGACTTTTTCCCCATCGATTTCCGCCTGACAGCGGGGGCAGTACCAGTGCTCGTGCGAATCCTGATACAGCCTTTTGCCGCAGACCGGGCAGCTTTTCTTTACCCTTCTTTTCGGCTTTACGGTCAGCTCTGTCGAGCCATTTTCCGGCATCTCGGGTCGTTCCATAATCCCTCCCAAGATGTAATTTCCCGCAAAATCTTTGCCACACTCTAAATTTCCTTTGATATTGCCATACAAGGGGTTATCAAGAGGCTCCCGGCTGCCATAATGCACTTTAGTAGTCATTTTTCCATACTCTCTCGCCTTGGGCAAGAAAAGCTCTGCCTATGGTCTGGGTATGACGGGGGTATTACGCCCGTGTTACTAAAATGGGAATAAAAAATGCCCCACAGAAGCGGGGCTTTTTATCGGCCTAAAAAGGCTTTACTTCGTTTCCCCCGCCGGTTTTGGTTTAAAAAAGTTCTTATTTATTTCGGTAAAATGTTTCCACTTTTCGGGAATGTCGTCCTCGTTAAAAATGGCGTCCACCGGGCATTCCGGCACGCACAAATCGCAGCAGACGCATTCGTCCGGATTTATATACAGCATATCCGGCCCTTCGTAAATGCAATTCACCGGGCAGACCGCCAAGCAGCTTTTATCTTTCAGGTTGATGCAAGGTTCCGCAATTATATAGGCCATTTTTCTCTCTTTGCCTCCTTATTGAATATACACCCAAGCGAGGGAAAACTCAACCGGAAGGGAGCGAGGGCACAATATATTGTGCCCCTACGTTTGGATTGACTACGCCGGTGCTTGGGGTATATTTTGATGGAATGGGGCCGTAGCTCAGTTGGGAGAGCGGTACGTTCGCAACGTACAGGTCAGCGGTTCGATCCCGCTCGGCTCCAGTTTGTAAATTAATAAAACTATTTTGTGACCGTAGGCCGGGTTTTCAACCCGGCAGCGGCACTGGAAGTGCCGCCTACGAAAGGAAATCGCGAAAATAGCCCAAAAGAAACCTTTTCCCCTTTCCTCTTGTTTTTATCTCTGAAATTCTTATTCTTTGTGTTTTGAAGGATAGGGCAACCACGGTTCGGCTTCCCTCGACTTCGCTCGGGACAAGTCGCTCACCGTAAACAGAGGGTTACCCCTACAAAAACTGGGTATAAAGGAAGATGTTTGAAAAACTGATTACTTCGATTTTCGGCAGCAAGCACCAGCGGGATATCAAAAAAATTCAGCCGCTCGTGGAGCGGATAAAGGAAATCTTTCCCACGCTTAAGGATTTTTCCGACACGCAGTTGGCGGATAAAACCGCCGAATTCAAAAAGCGGCTCGAAGAGGGAGAGACGATAGATGATTTGCTGCCGGAGGCCTTTGCGGTAGTCAAAGAGGTCTGCCGGCGGCTCTGCGGCAAGTCTTGGCCGGTGGTGGCAATGCCCATCGGCTGGGAGATGGTTCCCTTCGATGTTCAGCTTATCGGGGGCATCGTTTTGCATCAGGGAAAAATCGCCGAAATGGCCACCGGCGAAGGAAAAACTCTGGTGGCCACTTTGCCATTGTATTTGAACGCCCTCGAAGGAAAAGGCGCCCACCTCGTTACCGTCAACGATTATTTGGCCCGGCGCGACTCGGAATGGATGGGGCCGGTTTTTACCTCCTTGGGGTTGACCGTTGGCTGCATTCAGAACGATATGGACCCGGCCACCCGCCGGGAGCAATACAATTGCGACATCACCTACGGCACCAATAACGAATTCGGCTTCGACTACCTGCGCGACAATATGTCCGTGCGCTTGGAAGACCGGGTGCAGCGCGGCTTTAGTTACGCCATCGTGGATGAAGTGGATTCGGTTTTAATCGACGAGGCGCGCACGCCGCTCATCATATCCGGCCCGGTCACCCACTCCACCTCCAACCGTTACAATGAGATGAAGCCTTTGGTGGAGCAGGTGGTCAAAAAGCAAACCGTTCTGGTTAACAAACTGATTACCGAAGCGGAGGAAATGCTGAAGAATGGCGACAAGGAAAAGGAATACGAGGCCGGCATCAAGCTTTTGGCGGTGCAGCGCGGTGCTCCCAAAAACAAGAAGTTTATGAAGCTCTTAAAGGAGCCGGGGGTAAAAAAACTCATCCATTCGGTGGAAACCGATTATTTGCGCGACAAAAAGCTTTATGAAATCGATGATTTGCTCTACTTCTCCATTGACGAACGGGAAAACACCTGCGAGCTGGGCGAAATGGGCCGCTCGCAACTTTCACCGGAAGACCAGAAGCTTTTCGTCATCCCGGACATCACCGAAGGGCTTTCCGAAATCGAAGGGGATGAAAATCTTTCCGACAAAGACAAGCTGCAATCTAAGGAAAAGCTTTACGCCCTGCATTCCGAGCGCTCGGAGAAAGTGCACAACATCGGCCAGCTTTTGAAGGCCTACTCGCTTTTCGAAAAAGATGTGGAATACGTGGTGCAAGATGGCAAGATTATGATTGTGGACGAGTTCACCGGGCGTTTGATGCCGGGGCGGCGCTGGTCGGACGGCCTGCATCAAGCGGTGGAGGCCAAGGAAGAGGTCCGGGTCGAGGGAGAAACGCAAACGCTGGCGACGGTTACCTTGCAGAACTTTTTCCGGCTTTACGACAAGCTGGCGGGGATGACCGGCACGGCGATGACGGAAGCGGGGGAATTTTTCGAGATTTATAAATTAGACGTCACTTCGATTCCGACCAACAAACCGGTGCGGAGGATTGACTACAACGACCAGGTCTTTCGCACCAAGCGGGAAAAATACAACGCCATAGTCAACGAGGCGGCGGAATACCACGGAAAGGGGCGGCCGGTTTTGGTTGGCACCACCTCGGTTGACGTTTCCGAAACTTTGTCGCGGATGCTCAAGCGCCAGGGAATCGTTCATTCCGTCTTGAACGCCAAATATCATCAGCAGGAAGCGGAAATCGTCGCCCGCGCCGGGCAGGCTGGCGCTGTTACCATCGCCACCAATATGGCCGGGCGCGGCACAGATATTAAGTTAGGCCAGGGAGTGGTCAAACATTCGCATTGCGCACTAATTGATTTAGACCCGGAAGTCGAATCCTGCCCGTATCTGGACGAACTGGACTGTTACGCCAAAGTCCCCTGCGGCCTGCATATCGTCGGCACCGAACGGCATGAGGCGCGGCGCATCGACCGCCAGCTGCGCGGCCGCTCCGGCCGGCAGGGGGACCCCGGCTCTTCACGATTCTATTTGTCGCTGGAAGATGATTTGATGCGCCTTTTTGGTTCCGACCGGATTGCTTCGGTAATGGACCGGCTGGGGTTGGAGGAAGGGGAGGTCATCGAGCACCGGATGGTCACCCGTGCCATCGAGCGGGCGCAAAAACGGGTGGAGATGCAAAACTTCGCCATCCGCAAACATCTGTTAGACTACGACAACGTGATGAACAAGCAGCGCGAGGTTATTTATGCCCGCCGTCTTGAAGTACTTGAAAAGGAGGACTTGAGCGAAGACGTGGTCGGCTTAATCGAAGAGGTAGCTGAAGATATCGTTTTTGCCCACTGCCAAAAGGACGCAATCCCGGAGAACTGGAACTGGATGGCGTTGAAAGATGATTTGCTCCGGACGTTTTTGATTGATTTGAAGATTTCACAACAGGAAATCGAAAAAATTGACTACGACACGCTGGTCGAAAATACAAAAAAAATGGCTTTGCAGGTGTATCGCGCCAAGGAAGCGGCCATCACGCCGGAAGTTATGCGTCAGTTAGAAAAGTTCGCCCTCCTTTCCACCATTGATGAGCGCTGGCGGGAACATCTGTATGAAATGGACCAGCTGCGCACCGGCATTGGCTTGCGCGCCTACGGCCAGCGCGACCCGCTCATCGAATACAAAAAAGAAGCTTACAGTATGTTCGAGCAGATGGTAGGCCAGATAGACCGGGAAGCGATTGAGATGATTTACAAGCTGCAGGTCGGAGCTCCGCGCGAAGTGCGCCGCCCGCGACCGGAGGTAATGCAGACCGTTCACGCTGAAACAACCGGAATGGGTTTGATGGGAGAAGGGGAAGCACCGCAGGCCGAAGAGCCAAAGCAGAAGCCGGTGCGGGTGGAGCCGAAAGTGGGCCGCAACGACCCCTGCCCCTGCGGGTCGGGGAAAAAATACAAAAAGTGCCACGGGGCGGTAGCGGCGTAGTTTCCCCCTTTTTTGCAGTTGCCGTAGTGCGGGATGGTCTTGTATCCCGCACGTGCAGGTTACAAAGACCAACCTGCACTACGAGTTTTTTATAATCAAAAGATTAGCCCCGGAGTCCCCCCTTCGGGGTATCGGCGGCGCACATTGGTTTTTGCCTGCCCTGAGCTAAGTCGAAGGGTAATGTGCGTCCCACCAGCAGGGGCTGGTGGGCTACCCTATATTTAAGTTAAATTTCTCTGGGGTAGCCCCGGAGCTCTTTATCCTGAGCGTAGTCGAAGGGCTGCTCCGGGGTGATGGTGGACAGACCGAGTCATTTTCTTTAACTTCCAACCTAAAATGAATCTCGAACTGCGAGAAATTTCAGAAGAAAATGCCGCTGACTTTTTTGCCCTGCATTCCCGCCTTGAATTCGGCGGTTGTTTTTGCCGTTACTGGCAGTTTGAAAAAGACAATAGCGCCTGGGGCAAAACTACGCCGGAGGAAAATCGGATTGCTAAACAAACAGACATCCAATCCGGCCAAGCCCGCGGCGCCATTTTTTATCTCGATGGCAAACCGGTCGGCTGGTGCCAGTTCGCCCACCGCTCTTTTTTCAAAAAAATGAACACCCACCCGACCTTTGCCCTATCCATAGGTGATAACATCTGGTCCATTGGCTGTTTTGCCGTGGCTAAAGAAGAGCGTAAAAAAGGCCTGTCCAAAAACATTTTGGAGGAAGTTTTGAAGCAAATCAAAAAACAGGGCGGCAAAACGGTCGAGGCCTATCCGCGCAAAGAAGACAATCTGCCGGATGAAGAGGTTTGGATGGGGCCGAAACAAATTTTCGAGGATGCCGGATTTTTCGTCTATTACGAAACTTCGCGAACTGTTGTAATGCGCAAGGATTTGAAGTAAACTTATGAAAGTCGAATACAAGGAACTCAAACCCTCGATGTGGAAGGACGTCGAAAAGCTTTTCGGTCCTAATGGCGCCTGCGCCGGTTGCTGGTGCATCTGGTGGCGGCTGCCGAAAGGGGGGAAGGTCTGGAACGAAACCAGAGGCCCAAAAGCCAAGAAAATGCTGCAAAATTTGGTGAAAAAGGGTAAAGCAGGAGCGATTCTGGCGTATGCTGATGGCGCTCCCGTTGGCTGGCTTGCTCTGGGGCCGCGCACGGATTTTCCCAAGCTGGAAACTGCCAAAGCTTATAAAGTGGACGACGTCGAAAAAGCCTGGTCATTCCCCTGTTTTTTTATTGCCTCTCGTTTTCGAGGCCAGGGAATCGGGCGGGGGCTGCTATCAGCCGCCATCAAAGCCGCCAAAAAACAGAAGGCCAAAATTTTGGAAGGGTACCCGGTGCCTTTGACCAAGAATGGCAAGAAACTTCCGGCCGCCTGGTCTTACACTGGGCCGTTAAAACTTTTTGAGGAATTCGGTTTTCGAATTGTCCAGCGGCAGTCGTATTCGCGGCCGCTGGTGCGCAAAAAATTGTAGGGGAGATTTCCTCCCCCAACAGAGGGCGGGGTGACCCCGCCCCTACGAGACCTCTCAGGGCAGGCACGGGGACCTGCCCCTACAATTTTCCCCTCTCCACTCCGTGGAGAGGGGTCAGGGGTGAGGCTACCCCCAATTTTTAAAAAACGTTGCCTCTTCCGCAGAATGCTCGGTCATTTTTTCCAGCTTTCTCATTTCCTTCGCCGTAAGGGGCTTGAATTCTTTCGCCAAACGCACGTTTTCTTCCAGCTCGGCAATCGTAGAACAGCCGACGATGGCTGTGGAAACCGGCAGGGTCCACACGTAATCACAGGCCTCTTTCATTGTCCGAACCCCATCCTTGCGGAATATACGCCCCCGCGCCGGAACTTTCATCCCGATAATTCCCATATTCTTGGCCTGCGCGGTGGGCAAGAACTCCTCGATGAAGGATTTGTGATGCCGGTCGGCGGCGTTCAGGGCTACCAAAACGGTGTCGAAATCGAACCGGCGCGCCGCCTTTTTCAAAACCGCCGGGTCGTAATGTCCGGTAATGCCCAAAAAACGGACGATTTTTTCATCGCGCGCTTTTAGTAACGCTTCCAACGCCCCGCCCTTACCGAAAATTACGTCCAATTCTTCCATATGCCGCAGATTATGCAACTGCCACAAATCGAGATGGTCGGTCTTTAATTTTTTGAGCGAGTCATCCAACAAGCGCAAACTGCCCTCGCGCGAGCGCTCCCAGGTTTTGGTCGCCAAAAAGATTTTGTCGCGCCATCCCTTCATCGCTTCGCCATAAAATCCTTGGGACGGCCCATAAGCGGTGGCGGTATCGAAATAATTGACTCCCAATTCATACGCCCGATTGATAATTTTGACGGCGTCATTCCGCATTCCATCATCTTCCAAAGTCGCCTGCCCGCCCAAACCGAAAAGCGTGACCATCACACCGGTTTTTCCGAGCGGACGGGTCGGGATTTGTCCTTTGTTTAGCGGTGCGGCGTTGGAAACGCCGCCTACGGAAGAATTCCTTTTTTTCTTTTCTCCAAATAGCAGCGCCGGAACAGCCGTCGCTCCTAGTGCCGCCGTCGCCCCTAACTTCAAAAAATCCCGCCGATTGATTTTCATATCGATTCCTCCATTTTTATAAGGGCGCCTCTACGCTCGCCCAAGAAGGGCAGGCACCCCTCGACTTCGCTCGGGGCAAGCGGGGACCTGCCCCTACAAATTTTTATCTATGCGGTTGATGATGGACATAACTTGTTTACCACGCAACCCGGACAGTTCGGCCTCTGTGCTTTGCAAACCGCCCGGCCGTGGTAAATCAAAAGATGGGGAAACAAAACCCAATCCTTTTTCGGAATCACTTCCATTAACTTTTTTTCCGTCTTTTCCGGATTTTCCTGCGGGGTCAGCCCCAGCCGCGCGGCAATGCGGTTGACGTGGGTATCGACCACCACACCAACGGCGATGCCGAAGGCGTTTCCCAAAACAACATTGGCGGTCTTGCGGCCTACGCCGGGAAGGGCAAGCAACTTTTCCATCGTTTGGGGCACTTCGCCACTAAACTTTTCCACCAGCGCCTGCCCGGCCGCTTTCAAACTTTTG
Source organism: uncultured Ignavibacteria bacterium (assembly GCA_964607165.1). Lineage (GTDB taxonomy): Bacteria > Zixibacteria > MSB-5A5 > DSPP01 > DSPP01 > DSPP01. Next base: position 202,383 of record CAZSIT010000002.1, on the reverse strand, counting down.
GCTTTATTGCGGTAAAAGCCGGTGGTGCGGACGTAGTCTTCCAGAACGTCCAGATTTGCGGCGGCATAATCTTGCGCGGTTTTGAATTGGGCAAAAAGCGCTGGCGTCACCTGGTTCACCCGCTTGTCCGTGCACTGGGCCGAAAGGATGGTGGAAACCAAAAGCTGCAAGGGAGTTTTGTGATCGAGGGAGCATTTGGCTGTTGGATATTCCTTTGAAAGAAGGGCGATAATCTTTCTTGCGCGTTTCTTCCTCTCCTCCCGGGTCTCTTTCCAGCTTTTGATTTTCATAAAATAGAATTCCATTTCCCCCTTCCCGTTTCGGGAGGGGGGTCAAGGGGTTAGGTTGCTTGCTTAATTGCGTCAGGAGCCGCTCCCAACGCCTTTTTCCGTTGGCTGGCCGTATCGAACCCCTTCAACACCAAAACCGAAAACCCTAAAAGCAAATTCACTATCACCAGGGCTGTATAGCGGCGATGCAGTTTTTCAAACTCCTGTCGGGCTGGTGAACTATCCTTCTCGGGCGGAATATCAAAATCGGCAATTTGCGTGCGCAAATAGTGCATTCGGGGCCGCCAGACCCGGCCATAGAGCGTTGTGGAAAGAAACATTAGAATTAGTGCGATGGAAACGAAAGTTCGCACCCAGTTCCGCTCGGTGGTCAAAAGGAAAATGATGGCGATAAAGAACAGAATCAATGCCAGAAAATATTCCAGCCGGGAAAATTTCTCGATAATAATAGCAATAACAGATCCGGCTTGCGCCCGCGACTCGAAGGCCTTGAAAACTACCGGAGCCGTGAAGAAGGCCAAAAAGGTCAACCCGCCCATCCACAAAGATAGTGCCAAATTCTCTATTCCACGCAAAATATTAATCAGCCGCATCGGTTATAGCCGGATGGAAAAGGAAATCCCATCCCGTATGGGCAAAATGGTGGTGAAAAAGTTTTTGCTGACATACAGCTTCTGCGTGTATTCCAAAATTCCGGCCGTATCCTTGTCCGGATTTTCGTCCAGAATCTGCGCGCTCCAGAGCAGGTTGTCGGTCACCAAAACCCCGTCTTTTTTCAGCCTCTTTTCTGCAAACGGTATAACTGCCGGATATTCCCATTTGTCGATGTCATTTAAAATGATGTCAAACTTCCCCGGAATTTTTGCCGCCAATTTTAAGGCATCGCCGATGCGGTATTCAATTTTGGTCTTGATTTTTCCGCGCTTGAAAAAATCGCGTGCCATCCGGGTGTTTTCTTCGCTCCCTTCCGTGCAGAAAATGTGGCCGCGCGCCCCTATCGCCCGCGCAAACCAGAAAGCGGAGTAGCCGTAGCCACTGCCTAATTCAAGAATCCGCCTGGCGTTGGTTAAAGTTGCCAGTTGATACAAAAAACGTCCCACCAACGGGCCGATGATGGGAAAATTTTTTTGCTTTGCCAGTTCCTCCATTTCCTTCAGCACCGGCTCCCGCTCCGGAGTAACTTTTAAAAGGTAGTCGTCCAATCCCTGATACAAAAGCGGCCAAACTTTTGGCATTTTTCCTCCTATTTTATCGCGGCGATGGCATCTTTTAATGCTTTGTAATCTTCTTCGCTCCGCGCTCTGAATTGCAAATTTTTGTAGCGCACCACACCGTCTTTGTCCAAAACATACACGGTCCGTTTGCAGTATCCTTCATCCGCCATATAACTGTTGTACTGCGTTGCTACTTTACCCAAATGGTCGGACGCTAAGAAAAAAGGAAGATTATGGTGCTCCGCCCACTGCCTGTGCGAATAAACATAATCGCCGGATATGCCAATGACCGTCGCTCCCAACTTTTCAAACTCCGAAAAATTATCCCGGATGGTGCATACCTCTTTGGTGCAGCCGCCCGACCAATCCGCCGGATAGAATGCCAGAACCACCGGCCCCTTGCCTAAAAAGTCGGAAAGTTTCTTGGCCTCGTAAATAGTATCCCTGGTCGCCGTCGGCAACTCAAAATCGGGCGCTTTTTCTCCCACTTCCGGCGCTTTCGTTTCCATCTGCTTACTCTCCTCCTTTACTGATTGTTTTTGCTTCTCACCTTCTTTTGCCTTTTGCGCCCAGGCAGTGCTGAACGCAAAGGCTAAACCCAATGCTAAAACCAACAGCTTTTTCATCTGTTCCTCCTTTGTTTTTTTAATCCGTTTCAAGATTCTCTTTCACGTTCTCGATATTCACATCTTCTGGCAACCCAATAAAAACCTCTTCACCTTCGATTTTTACCGGATAGGTTGCCAGCCGCGCCCAATCATTGGTAAAACATTCTCCCGTGGAAACGTCGTATTCCCACCCATGCCAGGAGCAGGTCAGCCGTTTTCCTTCCAAAAACCCCGTCAAAAGCGGCGCATGCATATGCACGCAGTGCCCCTGCGTGGCGTACACTTCGCCGTCTACGTAAAAAATGGCAATACTTTTGAACAGTCCGATTTTAAACGAGCGTATCGGCCGCTCCCGCAACAACCGCAAAGAAGTTGCCCTAACGAACCGGTGCGGCTGTTCCATTTTTGCTTGACGTTTGAGTGTGGTATTGAAAGTATGGCCGCCTTAAGAAATTCATAGGCCCAATCTAACCCGCCATTTTTATACCGTCAAGGCAGGTTAGAAAGCGTCAAAACTGCTTGGTCAAGCTGTGCAAACCAATTGAGCAGAAAAGAGGGTTCTTTATCACTAATTTCCGATCTCTATTTTTAAATAGCGGAGGAGGGATTCGAACCCCCGACACGCGGATTATGATTCCGCTGCTCTAACCAACTGAGCTACTCCGCCATATTTTCGCCCGCTTTTAAAAAGCGCTCTTCTGCAGGCGTTATTTCATTGCCGCACCGGGATAAACGGCCAACCAATTTTAAAGATAAGCAATTGGAAGTCAAGAAAAAAGCACCCGCTTTCTTTTAAAAAAAATTGCTTGTAAAATAACACGGCTCAAGACGTGTCCATACTAATTAGGGTCTCGGTTGACACCCTTTTGTAAAATCGATAGATTGCGAACGGATTATGAATCTTCCCAATCAATTGACTCTGGCGCGCATCGTTTTGGCTTTCGTCTTCGTCGGCTTTTTTTTGATCGACGCGCTCTGGGCCAAAACGCTTTCGCTGGCCGTCTTTCTGGCGGCGGCGTTGACCGACCTGTACGACGGCTACCTGGCGCGCCGGACCGGCGTGGTTACCGGGTTCGGCAAATTTATGGACCCGCTGGCGGACAAAGTGCTGGTTTCCTCTGCGCTTATCTCCTTCGTGGCCTTGGGCTACATAAAGGCTTGGATTGTAGTGGTTATCATCTTCCGCGAGTTTATGGTCACCGGTCTGCGGCTTTTGGCGGCCTATAAAGGCATCGTCATCGTCCCATCGCTCTGGGCGCAGATAAAAACCGTTCTGGAAATGTCCACCATAGCAGCAATTTTGGTCTTCACCAACCTCAAAGCCTGGCTGGTACCCAATGGCCACGACTGGGCGATTTTTTATTCACCCTGGACTTTGAAAAGTTTCAACGGACTCATTTTTCTGGCGATGGTGCTTTCCGTCGGAACCGGCGTTGATTATCTGGTGAAAAACGCTCCCCTACTACGCGGCGTTTTGAAGTAAATGCATTGCGAAATTATCACCATCGGCAATGAACTCCTCTCCGGCGCCACGCTGGATACTAATTCCGTTTATCTGGCTGAAAAGCTGGCTGGATTTGGAATTTTGGTGACCCGCCGCACCACCACGCCGGATGCCGTCGAGCCGATTGCCGAGGCGATTGAAGAATCGCTGGGCCGCGTGCCCTTAATTTTTCTTACCGGCGGGTTAGGACCAACCAACGACGATGTGACTAAAAAGGCGCTGGCGCGCGCTTTGGGGAAAGGGCTGGTGCTGCACGAGGAGATTTTGAAAAAGGTGGAAGAGCGCTTCCGCCGCCGGGGTGAAAAGATGCCTTTGGTGAATCAAAATCAGGCGCTTTTGCCCTCGGGAGCAAAATGGTTTGCCAATAACTACGGTACGGCGCCCGGAATTTTAATCGAAGAGGCCGGCCGCCGCTTGATTGCATTGCCCGGAGTGCCCAAAGAGATGAAAGGAGTTTTTGAAGAGGAAATCGCTCCCTATTTGGAAGCGACCATCGGGCGGCAAGCGGTTGTCGTCCGGTGCAGGTTGAGAACCAGCGGCATTACCGAATCCGCCCTCTACGAAAAAATTCGCAGAGCCATACCGGAAGGGGAGGGGATTCATCTGGCCTTTTTGCCCTCCTATTATGGCGTCGATTTGCGGCTCGAAGTTTCCGGAAAGGAAAAAAGTGAAGCCGAAAAAATCCTCGAAGAAAAACTGTCCAAAATCAAACCACTTATCGGCATTCATTTATATGCAGAGGATAATACTTCAATGGAAGAATTAATCGGCCAGTTGCTTAAAGAGTCCAAGAAGAAACTGGCCGTGGCCGAATCCTGCACCGGTGGCCTGGTGGCCAAGCGGATTACGGATGTTCCCGGCAGCTCTGCTTACTTTGAGCGCGGCTTGGTTACCTATGCCAACGAGGCGAAGCACGAGCTTTTGGGCGTTCCAAAGAAGTTATTCCAGACCGCCGGCGCGGTAAGCCCAAAAGTGGCCGAGCGGATGGCCCAAGGAGTGCGCAAGCTGGCCAAAGTTGATTTGGGTCTTGGCATCACCGGCATTGCCGGTCCGGATGGCGGCTCCACTGAAAAGCCAGTGGGTCTGACTTATATTGGAATGGCCGACAAGAAGAAAGTTTGGGTGGAAAAATTCATTTTCAGCAGCGACCGGGAAATCAACCGAATCCGTGCTTCACAGGCCGCCTTGAATATGGTGCGGCTCTACTTTTTAGGAAAGTATAAGTAATGCGCCTCTTCGTGGCCGTTCCGTTGCCCCAAGAGGTAAAAAACCAGCTTGGAAAACTGGTTGACGATTGGCGCAAAAACGGGGATAAAGTTGGCTGGGTGAAAAAAGAAAATCTGCATCTGACCCTGAAATTCCTTGGAGAAACGTCTCTGGCGCAATTGGAATCTTTGAAAAGCAGTTTAACGGAAAACTTGCGAAAAGAAACCACCTTTAGTTTTTCTTTATCCGGCGCTGGGGCTTTCCCGAACTTGAACCGGGCGCGGGTTCTTTGGGTTGGAGTAACAGATGGCAAGGAAAAATTGGTGGCTTTGGCCGAAAAAGTGGAAAAAGCTGCCAACCCACTCGGCTTTCCGCTGGAAGAACGCGGTTTTTCTGCCCATTTGACCCTGGGGCGGGTGAAAGATTCGCGCCTTTCCGAGGGGCTTTTGTCCAAACTAAGGGCTTGCACTTTTGAGGCCAAAGATATTATTGTATCCGAGGTGGTTTTGTTTCAAAGCGAGCTGGCGCCGGGTGGTTCCATCTACACCCCGCTGGAACGTTTTGAGTTGGTAAAATAGATGGTTCGACTTGTCCGCCAGAGGCGGACGGCTCACCACACGGGAGGTAAAATGTCAACGGACGGAGTGGCGGAAAAGAAAAAAGCTTTAGAGCAGGCGGTCCTGCAGATTGAAAAGCAATACGGCAAGGGGTCGATTATGCGCCTGGGGGATACTCCGCAGCGGGTGCCGGCCATCCCGACCGGGTCGATTGCGCTCGATTACGCCTTGGGAATCGGCGGCGTTCCGCGCGGCCGGGTGATTGAAATTTTCGGCCCGGAGGCCTCCGGTAAAACCACCCTGTCGTTGCAAATCATCGCCGAGGCGCAAAGATTGGGCGGCACGGTTGCCTTCATCGATGCCGAGCATGCCCTGGACGCTGCCTACGCCAAAAAATTGGGCGTCGAGCTGGAAAGCTTGCTTCTCTCCCAGCCCGATACGGGCGAACAGGCGCTCGAAATTACCGATACCTTGATTCGCTCCGGGGCGATAGACGTAATCGTCATCGACTCCGTGGCGGCTCTGGTGCCAAAGGCTGAAATCGAAGGGGAAATGGGCGACCCGCAAATGGGACTGCAGGCCCGGCTGATGTCGCAGGCCCTGCGCAAGCTCACCGGCACCATCAGCAAATCCAAATGCTGTTTGATTTTCATAAACCAGATCCGGATGAAAATCGGAATTATGTTCGGCAATCCGGAAACCACCACTGGCGGCAACGCGCTGAAATTTTATTCCTCTGCCCGATTGGACATCCGCCGCATCGCCCAGATTAAAGAAGGGGATAGCGTCATCGGCTCCCGCACCCGCGTGCGGGTGGTGAAAAACAAACTCGCCCCGCCGTTTCGGGAAGCGGAGTTTGACATCATTTTCGGCGTCGGCATCTCCCGCGAAGGGGAACTGCTCGATTTAGGCAGCGAGCCGTTGAAAGAGGGGGACGCCCCGGTCATCGAAAAATCCGGCAGCTGGTACACCTACCGCAACGACCGGATTGGCCAGGGGCGGGAGCAGGCGCGCCAGTTTTTGCGCGATAACCCGGTGATTGCCGAGGACATCCGGCTGAAAATCCGGGAGAAACTGGGGCTGGTGAAATCCGAGATGATTAAGGAAATCACCAAAGAGCCGGAAAGACCGGAAAAAAAGGAAAGAGAAAAAGAAGTGCGCGAGCCGGCCCGAGCAAGGCGGTAAGTTTTTAACCGTAGGGGCGTATGGACATACGCCCCTGTATTTTCGATTCCATCTCTGGCTTAACCCTATAAAAGGTTTTATATTCTTTTTGTGCATTTGTTATTTTCATGTACACGCAAGAAATAGATTTATATGAAAAGCGCTGACATCCGGGAAAGTTTTCTGAAATACTTTGAGGTATCTGGGCATACCCGCGCCCCTTCCTCTTCGCTGGTGCCGCAGGACGACCCGACCTTGCTTTTCACCAACGCCGGTATGAACCAGTTCAAGAAGGTGTTTTTGGGGCAGGAATCGCGGCCTTACAAGCGGGCGACTTCGAGTCAAAAATGTATGCGCGCCGGTGGCAAGCACAATGACTTGGAAAATGTCGGTTTAACCCCCCGCCATCATACTTTTTTTGAGATGCTGGGCAACTTTTCTTTTGGCGATTACTTCAAAAAAGAAGCCGTCGCCTTTGCTTGGGAATACCTAACCAAAAAGTTGAATCTACCAGCTGGACAGCTCTGGCCAACGGTTTACAAAGATGACGATGAAGCCGAAAAACACTGGATAGCCATTGCCCCGGAAGCAAAAAGCCGTATTCGGCGATTTGGCGAAAAAGATAATTTTTGGTCGATGGGGGAGACCGGCCCCTGCGGCCCCTGCTCTGAAATTCATTACGACCGGGGAGAAAAGTATGGTTGCGGCAAGAGTTCTTGCGGCCCGAACTGTGACTGCGAGCGCTTTATGGAACTTTGGAATTTGGTTTTTATGCAGTTCAACCGGGATGAATCGGGGAAAATGACGCCTTTGCCCAAGCCCTCGGTTGATACCGGCGCCGGGCTGGAACGTCTCTCTGCCGTTTTGCAAAATGTAGAATCAAATTTTGAGACCGATCTGTTTGCCCCGATTATCAAGAAAATTGAATTGCTCACAGGAAAAAAATATTCGACCGGGCCGCAAGGTGTCTCTTTCCGTGTAATCGCTGACCATCTTCGCGCGATTTCTTTCTCTCTTGCGGATGGCGCGCTACCTTCCAATGAGGGGCGGGGCTACGTTTTGCGGCGGATTTTGCGCCGGGCCGCCCGCCACGCCCATCTTTTGGGGAAAAAAGAGCCGTTCATTTTTCAACTGGCCGATACCCTAACAGCCGAAATGGGAGGTGTCTATCCGGAGCTGGTTTCCAAAAAACAACATATCCAGATAGTAATAGAAGAAGAGGAAAAAAATTTCGGCATCACGTTGGAAAACGGCCTGGAACTGGCGGCCAAGGAATTTCCGGCACTTGCCAAAAAGGGTATCAAAATCGTTCCGGGCGAAATAGTTTTCAAGTTTTACGACACCTACGGTTTTCCAGCCGACCTGACCGAAATCGTTTCCAAAGATTACAACCTGACCATCGACTGGGCCGGTTTTGAAAAGGAACTGGAAAAACAAAGAGAACGTTCTCGAAAAGCATCAAAGTTTGTTTCAGCGGAAGCACCTATACCGATAGAATTTCTTTGTACTATTCAAAAAGAGATTCAGCTTCATATTGAAGTTGTGAAACAACTACAGGAGAAGCATACTCCGCCAACTAAATTTATTGGGTATGACCATAAAGAGTCCAAGGGAAAAGTCATTGATGTAGCTAAAGATGAAACGGGACACGCTGTAATAATATTTGATGTAACACCATTCTATGCCGAATCTGGTGGACAAGTTGGAGACACCGGAGAACTTCTTCAAAATGACAAAGAGCTAAAAATCATAGATACAAAGAAAAAGCAGGACTATATTTTACTCCATTTGGCTTCATTCCCGGATTATTTAAAAGAATTAAAAGGAGAAGAACTTTCGGAAAAGATCAACTGGCCGCGCCGGCAGGAGATTATGCGCAACCACACCGCCACCCATCTGGTGCATAAAGCGCTGCGCAACGCCTTGGGCGAGCACGTTCATCAGGCCGGCTCGCTGGTGGCTCCCGAGCGGCTGCGCTTCGATTTCACCCATTTCAAGCCGGTTTCGGCCGATGAGCTGCGGAAAATTGAAGAGGAAGTGAACGCAAAAATTCTGGAAAGCATCCGGCTTGAAACACTGTGGGATGTGCCACTGGAAGAAGCAAAAAAGATGGGGGCGATGATGCTCTTTGGTGAAAAGTATGGCGAAAAAGTACGGGTAATTAAAATCGCCGATTATTCGTTGGAGCTTTGCGGCGGCACGCACGTGGCCACCACCGGTCAAATCGGGCTTTTTTCGATACTTTCCGAAAGCGGCATCGCCTCGGGCGTGCGTCGTATCGAAGCCGTGACCGGCACCGGCTTTTCCCGGCTGGCCAAAGGGGAGCGGGAGCTACTCGGCTCGCTGGCCGAAAAAATGAAAGTTCCTCCCGAACTTTTGGTTCACAAGGTGGAAGAACTTCTTTCCACCAACAAACAGCTGGAAAAACGGCTTGAGGAGCTGGAAAAAGAAAAATCAAAAGGGAAATTGACGGAGGCCCTGCAGAACGCCGCGCAGGTGGACGGCATTCTTGTGATCGCCGCTCAACTCGAAGTGGAAAATCGCCAAGCCCTTATCGACGCCGCCGATTTCATCGTTAATTCAAAAGAGAAAGTTGCCGGAGTTTTGGCCGCCGTTATCAACTCCGACGTTGCATTGGTAGCGGCGTTGTCCAAATCGGCTATGGAAAAACTGAAGGCTCCGGATCTATTGAAGGAAGTCGCCTCCCGTTTGGATGGCACCGGCGGCGGCCGCCCGAACCTGGCACAGGGAGGCGGCAAGGATAAAGAAAAACTTCCTCAAGTTTTGACCGAAGTTCCTAAAATGGTTGAAAAGCTATTAGCGCACTGATGGGTATTTTCCAAAAACTGACGGAAGAACTAAAGGAAAAGCGGGGGCTTTTCTTTTTGCTTTTAGACCCGGATAGAAAACCGGCGGTTGAACTGGCGGAACAGGCCTTGGCAGCAGAAAACGCCGGCGCCGATGCAGTCTTGGTGGGCTCATCAATGTTGGTCAACTCCCAATTTGACGAGGCTATAGCTGCTATTAAAGAAAAATTATCGATTCCATTGATTCTTTTCCCCGGAAATTCCAACCAGATTGCCCCGAAAGCCGATGCTGTTCTGTTTTTGTCGCTTCTTTCCGGCCGCAATCCTGATTTTCTTGTTGGCGAACAAGTGAAAGGTGCTCCCTTGGTGCGAAAATACGGCCTTGAGCCGATTCCAACCGGATATTTGCTTATCGAATCGGGGAAAACGACATCGGTGGAATACATTTCCGACACGCGGCCCATTCCGCGGGATAAACCGGATATCGCCTGCTCGCACGCTTTGGCGGCGGAATACTTTGGGATGAAATTAGTTTACCTTGAAGCCGGTTCCGGTTCAGCCACCTCCGTACCGGATGAACTGATAAGCGCGGTCAGCTCATTTATTTCCCTGCCGGTCATTGCCGGAGGAGGCATAAAAACCCCGGAAGAAGCGGCCCAAAAAATTCGCGCCGGAGCAAAAATCGTAGTGGTTGGCAATCATTTTGAAAAAGGAACCGCCTCCCAGCTCTTGGCTGAATTTGCCAGCGCCTGTCACCAAGGATAGTGAAAAATTCGCCTCACGAAATCGCCCGAAAGATTTTAGCGGATGCCATTGAATTGCGGCAACATTCATTTGACTCGATTCCTGAATGGATAGCGGCTTACAGACTGCTTTTTAACGCTTTAAAATTGGGCAAAAAAATTCTGTTATGCGGCAACGGCGGTTCCGCCGCCGATTGCCAGCATTTCGCCGCCGAATTGGTGGTTCAATTGCGAAAAGGAAAAACTCGTCAAGCCTATCCGGCAATAGCTCTTACTACGGATAGTTCCGTTTTGACCGCCGCCGGCAACGATTTAGGATTTGAAAAGCTTTTCGCCCGGCAGGTAGAGGCTTTGGGGGAGGCCGGCGATGTGCTGGTGGCAATTTCCACTTCCGGCGCTTCGGTCAACGTGATTGAAGCGGCGCGTGAAGCTCGAAAGGAAAGAATGAAAGTTATCGCGCTGACCGGTGAAAACGGCGGCAGGTTGGGAAAGCTTGCCGATCGCTGGATTGGGGTTCCTTCCGATGATACCCAGCGGATTCAGGAGATGCATATCACCATTCTCCATTTTTGGGGTGAAGTTTTGGACGCGAGTTTGCCCCAGTAGATGGGAACATTCCGCCAGCTTTTGTGGTGGGGCCAGCTGGCTGGATGCTATGCCTTCGTTTTCTTCTCTCCGTTTTCGACTTTTGCAGCCGAAGCGGCCCTCGCTTTTACCCTTATCTGCTGGGTTTTGGACTGGATTTTTGAATTCCCAAGATCCTTTCCGAATTCTTTTCTTCTTTTTCCAACCATTTTTTTCTTTTTTGCTCTACTCCTTTCTGCGCTGCTCGGCTTTTCTTTTTCGCGTTCTTTGATTTTCATCTCCAAACAATGGGTATTCATAGCCATCTTCTTTTTTGCTTTGCGGCTAAAAGATTCGCCGATTCGTGAAAAAGTATTTGTCATCTTTGGTGTTGCAGTTGGGCTGGTTGCCCTGTATTCAATTCTTCAACATTTCACCGGCTGGCATTTTGGATTGGCGGAGCCTCTGAAGCCGATTGGCCTCTATTTCCGCTCCAGCGGCTTTTTCCCGGTTTTACTTTCCTTCGGCCTTTATTTCGGCTTAACTGCAATAACCTTTCTTGTTTTGGGATGGCCGCAACGAAAAAGCTCCATGGGAAAACTCTTCCTTGCCATTTCCACGCTCTCGTATATATCTGTGCTTTACAATGCGGGTCGGGACGGGCTTTTGTCCGTCTGGGCGGGATTTATTTTGTGGTTGTTCTGGTCACGCGAAAACAAAAAGTTCCATCTTTTGGGCGGAGCGGCCGTATTGACGCTTGCTGCCTGGGCAGCAAGCCCGGCCATTTTCTCGCGCTTTAAGCAATTTGAGGGATATGAATTTGAAGCTTCCGCCCAAAATCGCCGGCTGGCGGTTTGGGAGCGGAGCTATGGAATTTTCCAGGAGCATCCGGTTTTTGGCATCGGGCCGGACAATTTCAAAACCGCCTACGCCGATAAAATCAGAGGCACTTCGGCCAAACCGCTCGGCCACGCCCATAACGACTTTTTGAACGTCCTGGTCGGCTCCGGCCTTTTCGGCTTAACCGCCCTTCTTTTTTTCTGGAAAGAGCTTTCCTCGCGATTATGGAACAGCTTTCGTCAAAACCGAGCTTCGCCCTACCTTTTATTGGGGCTTCTGGCTCTCGCTGTCTATCTCATTTACGCCCAGTTTGAGTCTTCCCTGATTTACCGCGAAATCCGGATGGTATTGTTTTTTCTTCTGGGTGCGGCGCTTTCAGCCGCCGAGACAAAAACCGCGTAAAATTTTTTGATTTTTTACAAAAATTTATTGCATTTGTGCGGCGCTTCTATATATTTTTTGCCGACTTGAAAGTAAAGCGGGAACTGGAAAGGAGGTGCGCGTGGTAATTTTACCGAAAAAGATTTTCCTGACCAAAGGGGTCGGCAAACACAAGGAGCAGTTATCCTCCTTCGAGCTGGCGCTGCGCTCGGCCGGCATCGCGCGCTTCAATCTGGTTTCGGTCTCCTCCATCTTCCCCCCCAAGTGCAAAATCATCAGCAAGCAGGAAGGACTAACATATCTTTACGACGGACAAATCGTTTTTTGCGTGATGGCCCGTGCCGCCACCAACGAGCCCAACCGGCTGATTTCTTCCTCCGTTGGGCTGGCGATACCTCAAGACCGGCGCCAGTTTGGCTATCTCTCCGAGCATCACGACTACGGAATGACCGAAAAGAAAGCCAGCGATTATGTCGAAGATTTGGCGGCGGAGATGCTGGCCACCACTTTGGGCCTGGAATTTGATCCAAACAAAGGCTACGACGAAAAACGGGAATTCTGGAAAATCTCCGGTAAAATCGTGCGCACCCGCTCCATCACCCAGTCCGCCGAGGGGGACAAGAACGGGCTTTGGACCACCGTCGTAGCCGCCGGAATTTTCATCACCGAATGAAGCACGTCCAAACCAACCACCGGCATTTAGCCAAAAAACATCTTTCCCATCCGACCTTTCCATTTGAAGTAAATCCGAAAGATTCGGTGGCGGCAACTTTGCGAAAGATGGGAAAAACCTCGTTTCAAGGGCGTAATCTGGCCACCGTTTTTGAAATCTGGCTGGATATGCTCAAGGATGACACGACCATATTTTTGGGCCTTTCCGGCGCAATGACTGCCGGCGGGATGAAAGCCATCATCCGGTATTTGATTCAAAATCGCTTTATCGATTGTTTGGTTTCCACCGGCGCCAATCTGTTCCACGATATTTACGAATCGTTCGGCAGCCATCACTATCAGGGCTCGCCGGAGGCAGATGACGTGGAGCTGAAAGAACTCTGGATTGACCGCGTGTACGATACTTATTGTAACGAGTTGACCTTCCGCGAAATCGACAGCTGGGTCGGGAACTTTGCCTACAACAAGCTCGATTTGACCCGTTCCTACACCACCCGCGAATTTTTCTACCTGCTTGGACAGGAAGTTTCCAAGCGGTCGAAAGTCGAAGGAATATTGACGGCGGCTTACCGCGCCAAAGTTCCGGTCTATTCCCCCGCGGTCGGCGACAGTTCCATCGGCATCGGCATTGCCACCTATCAAAAAGAGGCCTTCCAGCGGTTTCAGTTTGACGTAATCGGTGATGTGCAGGAAACCGCCTACATCGCCGCCCGTTCTCCGAATACCGGCGTGATTTACCTGGGCGGCGGCACCCCCAAAAATTTTATCCAGCAGGCGGAGGTGACCGCCTCCATCCATATGGGAATGGAAGCCCCCGGCCACAAGTATGCCGTCCAGATAACCACTGACGCTCCCCACTGGGGTGGGCTTTCCGGCTGCACGTTTGAGGAAGCCCAGTCCTGGGGGAAAATTCACAAAAAAGCGCGGATGGCGACGGTTTATGCCGACGTCACGCTCGGTCTGCCGATAATCGTTCAGGCTTTGGCACAGGAAGGGCTGAAGTACGCCCGCCGTCGCAAAAAGCCGGTTTTTGAAATGAATCAAAAGCTGGGGATGAAATTCAAGTAGGGGCGGATTGCAGCCTGTCCTGAGCGTAGTCGAAGGATACGCCCCTCCAATTGCCTGTTCTTGTAGGGGTTTAAAATTTTGAACCTGTTTGATTCTCGAAAAAGCAAATGTTCAAATTTGTCATTCTGAACGAAGTGAAGAATCTCTTCCGACCGACCTTGAGATCCTTCGCTACGCTCAGGATGACAATAATATTGGGTATTTTTATAATTTTTGTTGCAAGGGGCACCTCAATTGGCTGAACTGTTGAATTTCCACCCCAACAATTTCTTAGGCATACCGCCAGAGTATTCCTCCCCCAAATCTCCCTTTGTCATCTTTCCGGTCGGGTACGATTCAACCATATCCTACAAAGCCGGCACACGCGAAGGCCCGGCGGCGATTCTGGCCGCTTCCAAGCAGGTCGAACTCTACGATGATGAATTGGGCTTTGAGCCCTACGTTGCCGGCATTTACACCAATCCAGCTTTGGAGATTACCACCAAAGGGCCAAAGGAGATGTTAGAACGCGTCTATCGCGCCGTTTTGCCGATGGCGCGCAAAAAGAAAAGAGTTGTGATGTTAGGCGGCGAACATTCCTTGACCTTCGGCGCCGTTCGGGCCTACAAACAGGTCTATAAAAACCTTTCCGTTCTACAAATCGATGCCCACGCCGATTTGCGCGACAGCTACGAGGACTCCCCCTACAATCACGCTTGTGTGATGCGCCGGATTTCGGAAACCTGCCCCACGGTCGGCGTCGGAATCCGCAACTATTCGGCGGATGAGGCGAGGTTCATCAAAGCCAAAAAAATTCCAGTCGTCTCCGCCTACAGCTTCATCTCCGGCGAGGTCTCGATTGACGAAATTTTAGACCGGCTTACCGATACGGTCTATCTGACCTTCGATTTGGACGGCTTTGACCCTTCCTTTATGCCGGCGGTCGGCACGCCGGAGCCGGGCGGGCTGGGGTGGTACGAAACCTTGAAACTTTTGCGCTTTCTTTCTTCGCCAAAGGCGAACAAGCGGGTGGTCGGCTTTGACGTGATGGAGCTTTCCCCCCTCCCCGGCCAGATTTCCTCCGATTTCATCGCGGCGAAGCTGGTCTATAAAATTATTGGTTATTTGGTGTCGATGGGGAAGAAATAGCTGTCACGCAATCAGTAGTTGCCTCTCTAAGAAACACATTTGACAGTCTTTGCTGAAAGGTGAATATTAAGACATCATGCTTGCTACTACTAAGATAGGTAAATGAAATGGAACGATGGACTTTTTTAGAACTGATTAAAAGAATTTTAGAGGAAGTGAAACAACCATTAACTCACGAAGAAATTTGGGAAATGGCAAAACTAAAAGGGTATGATAGAAAAGTTGATAGTAAGGGAAAAACACCTTGGATGACCGTCGGGGCCCAACTATATCTTAATATTCGAGATAAAAAAGATAGCCCGTTTGTTAAAATAGACTCTAAACCAAGAAGATTTTATCTCCGAGCTTTATTAAAAGGAGGAGATAACTTAAAAATTATTGAGGAACAACAGACGCGAGTTTTACCGCCAAAGAAATTAGGGTATTTTGAACGAGATCTCCATCCCTTCATAGCCTATTTCGGATACTATTTCTTTAAAGCGTTTTTGAAGACCATACAACATCTTAAATCGGACAGGAAGGAATTTGGTGAGTGGCTTCACCCGGATATGGTCGGTTGTTACTTTCCTATAGAAGAATGGAAATCAGAAGTATTTGAATTAAGTTCTTCAATTGGAAACAATCAAATAAAACTATACTCTTTTGAAATAAAGAGAGAGTTGAATTTTTCAAACCTTAGAGAATCATTTTTTCAAACCGTTTCAAATTCGTCCTGGGCAAACGAAGGATATTTGGTAGCGTCGGAAATTCTAAAGGATGAAGATTTTATGAATGAACTAAAAAGGCTATCAGCCTCTTTTGGGATTGGAGTTATTAAAATTGATGTGGAAGACCCGGATTCTACAGAGCTATTTTTCCCGGCAAAATACAAGGAGAATTTGGATTGGGACACGATAAATAAGTTAGCGGTTAATCGTGATTATAGGGATTTCTTAAAAAGAGTTAAGGCTGATCTTTCGAGTAAAGAAATAAGGAAGGAAAAATATGACAAAATTCTGCCACGAGAGGAATTGCAACAATTATTTATGAATGCTAAAAAAATTATCTAACCTTTATTTTATTTAAGTACTGCTCTCAACCTTTAATATTGTTTTACCGTTTCACGGCAATAATCTCCAACACCGCCGGTGTAATCATCAGCGTGCCGGGTTGGGCTTCGCGGGCGGTAAAAGCTTCCGAGATGGCGCGGGCGCGGTCGGCGGTCAAATGGCCCAAATCGACCATCCGGCGCAGGCCGACGTCGATAAACGACTTCGGCCACTGCCACCAATAGTTAGATTTCGGAAAAATTTCGATTATCGGGTTGAGTTGCTTCGTCTCAAACCCCAATTCATCCAGCCAAGTGGGTAAATTAAGCCCAATGTCCGGTTCGCCGCCGGTTTCGCGCCAGCTTTCCATTACCACGCGCACAAACTCCTCGTGTTCCGGTGACCTTGGCGCCAGCCGCCAGGTGGAGTAGTCGAAATACTCGTGCGTAACCAGAACACCGCCCGGCTTCAAAGCGCCGGCAATTCGTGCTAACAGGTTGCGGGGGCGCTTGACGAAGGCGAAAACCCAGCGGCACCAGGCGCTGTCGGCTCCGACCGAGGGCAGTTCCGCCTCGTCCAAGTCCAGTTCAAGGGTGGTGATGTTTTCCAGCCCGAACTTCTGACGTTTTGCTTCCAGCGCGTCCAAAAACCGCCTTGAGCGGTCAATGGCGTAAACTTTTCCGGAAGGGCCGACAATTTCTGCTAAATCCATCGAGGCGTACCCCGGGCCACAGCCGACGTCCAGAATCGTCTGCCCGACCGTAAATCCTCCCCGCTTCCAGGCGTCCAACACTTTCGGGCGCCAGACCCGGTGCTGCAATCCGAGGCGCAAAATCTCCTCGTCGTGCGTGCCGAGTATGTAATCTTTTTCGCGACTCATCGCAGGCAGCCGTGGCGCAGGATAAAGTTCGCCAGAGGCGAACCTATCCTGCGTTGTTTATTATTAGAAAGCATAATCGATAGCGCAGGTTAGCCTGCCCGAGCCCGTACGGGCCAGGGATAAAGCTTAACCTGCGCCACAGTTCCAGATTCAGGCCTTTTGTTGTTTTTTCGAATATTCCTCCGCGCGCTTTTTCAATTCCTTCGGCGATACGTTCTCCTTGCGGGTGGCAATCCACCACTGGTTGCCAAAAGCGTCCTTCACTCCGGCGTTGCGGTCGCCCCAGAACATATCGGCCGGTTCCATTGCGGAAGTAGCCCCGGCCGCCAGCGCCCGTTTGTAGAACGTGTCCGTGTTCTTCATATACAGGTAGATGGTGACGGGCATCGGCTTATACGGCCCCATCGCATCCGCCATCATTATCATCGAATCGCCGATTTTGACCTCGGCATGCATAATGCCTCCGTCCGGCCGTTTCATCCGCTCCTTCTCTTTGGCATCGAAGGCCTTCTTTAAAAAATCAATCAGCTTGGCCGCCCCTTCAACGACCAAGTAAGGGGTTACAGTGTGATAGCCTTTGGGTATCGGTTTAACTTTCATTTTTTTCTCCTCTCTTGGGTAATCAATCGAATTCAAACCGGACGGAAGGTTGCTCCGGTCCCACGCGGCCGGTGACAATCTCCGCTTTGAAATAATTTTCTCCCCGCACCGGCGCTCCCGCCAGGCGGCGCAAAAGTCCAATCTGCCCCACGTGAGTGTGGGCGTCGGCAATCGGCCCCTGGAAAATCTTTTCGGCAGGATTTCCCAAAGGCTTTTCCGAGACGAGATAATCATCCAGCCGTTTAAGCTCCTCAAAGAAGCGCTCGACCTCACCCTCCCACGGCCGGGGTGGAACCTCCTGCCACGCATTATCTCCCTGTGCCAGGAGGAGTGCCCATTTAAGCAAGTCACAAATGTGCTTCAGTATCTCGATGGGCGTTCGCGTCTTTTCTCCGATTTTAAAGGTGGCGAAATTTTCGGGAGCATCGCGCACCGCCTTCCCGCCGCGATAGGCCAATGTGGCCACCGTATGGCGCAGAAATTCCCGTTTCAAATCAATACTTGTAGTTTGTTTTTGCTCCATATAATACTCCTTACTATTCTTACCGTTTTTGTCCCAGCGCTCTTTTTAACTCATCCATTTCCACCGCAAAATCTTTTTTCGGCACCGACTTTTTCAACTCCACTTTCAACTGGGCCAGCCTTTTGGAAACAACTGTGGAAATTTCGACTGCGCGGGCAGGGGCGGCGCCGGTGTAGGAAGCCGGGTCGTCTAAAATCTTTTTGGCCACGTCGGAAATTTTGTTCCAATACTCCGGCAGTTCTTTTTTAACGATGGCGACCGGGTTTTCTTTCTTTGCTCTAACGCGGCCAGCCAACTCTTTCGCCTTCTCATACGGCGCCGGATGCCCTGCCAGGGCAAGCACAATGTAAATCGGCTCGGCCACTATCAACGACTTGCTGGCCTCCAGATTCTTTTTCAGATTCTCGCGATTAGGTTCCAAACGGGATAAAGCTTTGTTCATCCGCAAAACCGCCTGCTCAAAGGCGACAAAAAGCTCGATGGCAAAACGGTTGGAAGCGGAATTGGTCAAATCCCGCTGGTGCTCGGAAATCTGGTCGGATAGCATTGTCACCATCCGAGGGGCATACGCCTTCCAGAGCGATTTGACGTTTTCAAAATCCTTGGGATTGATTTTGTGCGGCATGGTGGAAGAGCCAACCCGCTTTTCGGCCCCCCGCTCGTACACCTCGGCAATCTCGGAACGGTACAAATGGCGCATATCGTCGGCCAGATTGGCTAAAACTGAAAAAGCGGAAAGGATGGCGTAGCCCATATCCACCAAGGGTTCCGGCTGGACGATTTGGGTGGAAATCTGCCGCTCGTCCACTTCCAGGCCCAGCTTGTTCAAGATAAGCTTTTCAAAAAGCGTGGCCTTGTCACCAAAAGCGAGCGCGAGCGAATTGTAAGCTCCTACCGGCCCGGCAAATTTGCCGACCAGCCGGTTATTCGCCTCCTGAATTTTTTCCACGCGCCCCAAAAGGCGGCTGGCGTAATAGGCCAACCAAAAGCCGAAGGTGACCGGCTCGGCAAACTGACCGTGCGTCCGACCAATTTGGGCGGTTTTCGCATCCTTTTTGGCCATTTCGGCTATGAGTTCAGTCAAAGCGATGAAATCCGGCAGGATTACCTCTTGCACCATTGATTTGATGCGCACTGCCTGGGCCGTGTCGGTAATGTCCATCGAGGTGGCAAAAAGATGGACGTAAGGGGCGGCTTCCGGCGGGAGCGTCTTTTGAATCAGATTCACCAGCGCCCGGACGTTGTGCTCGGTCTTCTTTTCCTCCTCGTAAACTTTTTGCGCCGTAATCTGCGCCTTGCTCACTTTAGTGTATGTTCCTTTGGGAGCAATGCCGATTTCTTCCAGTGCCCACAAAAGCGCCAGCTCCACTTTCAATTGGGCTTGAACGTAAGCCTCTTCCGAAGCGTAGTTTCTCAATCGCTCGAAAACGGCGGAGTCGGAAGCGTAGTAACGAAAATCAAGCGGAGAAGCTAAATCGAAGATGGAGATTTTGTCGTCTTGCTTCATCTATTTGGAATATATGCTTCTACCCCAAAATGCAAAAACCAAAACCGTGCCTATATAATGTGTAAAACTATATTGGAGGTGCTCACGAAAAAAGGGGAGAGAACAATAGGTTTTGGAAACTTTAAATCGAAAAAAATATAGGGGGTTTCCTATTACGCCTAACTCGCTGAACGCTAATAGAATACGAGCGCTTTTAGAGGGTTTGGCAAAAACTATCTTGGCACTGTCGTTGCGAAACAGGTGGGTGGAGGGGAAGATGAAAGTCAAATTCACGCTTGCGATGGACAACCTGGTGGTTTCGGGAAAACATTACGATCAGGTGGTTTTGGACTGGGAAGATGAGATTGAAGAGGAGGAAGTTTTAGCCCTCTCACAGAGCTGGATTGGCAGCCAGAATTTTCTGGTACAGAGGATGAACGGGCTTGCGCGGGTGGGGGAATCCAGCCTGACCATCGAGCCAATGGAAGCGTCCAAAAGCCTCAAAGGTAAGAGGAATGCCGGACGCCATCGACGCGATTCTTAAAACTTTATCTCCTATTTTCGTTTCCATCTGGTATGCTTTAACAACCTTCTATAAATACGCCTTCCCCAAATTAGGTTCCGTCGGAGGGATAGCATTGACAGCCCTTTCGGTTCTGCTTGCGGTGGCAATCGTAATCCGGATTCTGCGCTTTCTTTTCGATTTGTTCCGCTACGTGCTTTTACCCTCCGCCGCCATTTCCGGCCTATTGGCCTTGGTAACGCCGCTTTCGTTTCTTTTGGTTTTTCCGATTTCCGCAGCGCTTTTTGGAGTGCTGCTTCTAATTAAATCCTAAGTCCCGCCGTCAATCCACAAAAAATAAAACAGCTTTTTGGGCTTTCGCTTATATTCCAGCACCATGTCAAAAAAAGTGATTTTCTTCTTCTTCGGTCTGGCTGGAGTTACGATAACTCCCTTTTTCTTTCAATCCCTCTGTTCTTTCATTCAAAATCACGGGCCGGCCCGACTTAAAAGCGATATATCGTTGGTTTACCATGTTGCATTTTGGCTCATTGCCTTCGCCTGGGCTTTCTATTTTGGCGTGTGGGTCCGGAAATCCAGCTGGGACTGGTTTGAGACCGGCGCACCGAGGCGCAAGTTTTATCTGATTCTGGCCGCTGCCGTGCTCATCCGGCTGGCCGTAATTCTCCTTGTAAATCTGCCTCAAGTTTCCGACGCCGGCCACTACGACCAGTTGGCGGTGACACTGGCTCAAACCGGTAATTATGAGGATGGCGGAAAGCCGACCGCCTTTCGGCCGGTCGGTTACGTCGCCTTTCTGGCCGGGATTTACAGAGTCTTCGGCCACAATCTCTGGGCAGCCAAGCTGGCTAACCTGCTGCTGGATGTCTTCTCCCTTTTAGTGCTTTGGAAGCTCTTTGCTTTTTGGGAAGATGAAAAAACCGCATTGAAAGCGACCGGTATGGTGGCTTTCTTTGTGCCGGAAATATATTCCACCCAAAACCTTCTTTCCGAGCAGTTTTTTGTTTTCCTTTGGATATTAAGCATCTACTTATGGGAAAAAGCGGCAGGGCGCAAGGTGTGGTCTTTCTTCTCTGGAATCTTTTTCGGCCTGTCGGCTTTGGTACGTCCGGTGGCCTTAGTTTGGTCAATTATACCCGCCATAATAGCCGTCCAACAGAGGCGTTGGGTTTGCCTAAGCGCTTTTCTTTTGATGACCGCTGCGGTGACCGCACCCTGGGTTTACCGCAATCACGATAAGTTTGGCCGCTGGGCCCTTTCCACCCATGCCGGCTTGGGTTTTTGGATGGGGGCCAACCCGCAGGCTAACGGCCATTACTTTATGCCCGATTCGCTTCCGTTCGACTTATCCGACCAGGGAAAGGCAGAGCGGACAGCCTGGAAGCTGGGCTGGGACTACGTGCGCAGCCATCCTTTGGAATACCTTCGGTTGGGTTTGGTGAAGGAGGCGGTGCTTTTTGGCCTGGATTACAATTTCGTTTTCGACCTGTACGAAAAACCTTCCCATAAAGAACTAATCTGGGGAATTGCAGGCCAGGCTTACTGGTGGATATTGTTATTTTTTGGCACGATTAAGGCAGTTCCCGCTCTGTTTTTGCGTAGAAAAAGAGCCGAAGCCGGCAGTCTTTTGCCCATTTGGACTTTGCTTTGCTGGGCCGCCGTGCACTTCTTTTTTGTGGGGGTTGGACGTTACCATCATCCAGTGGTTCCCTTCTTTGCTTTTCTGGCGGCGCTGACTTTTTCAGCCCGGCAAGAAGAGAGGTAAAAGACAAAGTTTTAATTCCTTCGAGCAAAAGCGATTTCCGGCTTCTACTGACTTTTCTATTTTATTTTAATTGGAGCCCTGGAACCAATAGACCAAGGTTCGGTTAATTTCTATATTTTGGCCGGTGTCGAAAAAGCATATTTATTTTGTCGCTGGATTGATCGGTATTTCAATTTCCCCGTTTCTTTTTGGCCCCCTTTCAAACTTTATCCAAACTTACGGCCCACCCTGGGCGACAATCAAAATCTCTCGTGTTCACCACCTTGGCTTTTGGCTGCTCTCCTTTGTATGGGCAATCTACTTTGGAATTTGGGTCGGGCAGTCAAGCTGGACTTGGTTTTCTTCTGGCAATTTGAAGCAAAAAATTGTTTTAATTTTGGTGTTGGCTGCTCTATTGCGCCTGGCCGTCATAATCTTTGGTGTCGCCCCCCTAAGTTCAGATGCAAAAGAATACGACCAGTTAGCCCAAACTCTGGCTGCGACAGGAACTTTTCAGGAAAACGGAAAACTAACCGCCTATCGGCCGATTGGATACCCAGCCTTTCTGGCCGGGATTTATAAGATTTTTGGCCACAGCACTTTTTCGCCCAAGTTTGCGAATGTTCTTTTAGGCATCTTTTCGCTTCTTTTGCTCTGGAGGACTTTTGCCCTGTGGAAAGATGAGGAAACAGCTCTGAAGGCGGTTGCGATGGCCGCCTTCTATCCGCCGACTCTCTATACAACCCAAAATATTCTTTCCGAACATTTATTTGGGTTCCTTTGGATTCTAGGCATCTACTTCTGGGAAAAAGGCCGGAAGTATAAGACTTTCTCTTTTGTGTCCGGTTTGACCATGGGAATTTCCGCTTTGGTTCGACCGGTAGTGCTGGCTTGGGGAATTATACCCATCCTAATGTCGGTGGCTAAAAAGCGATGGGTCAGTTTGGTACTGTTCTTAATGGGTGTAATTATTGCGACTGGATTTTGGTATCATCGCAATCATAAGAACTTCGGGGTTTGGACTCTTTCAACTAATTCAGGCATCAATTTCTGGATGCGGGCCGACCCCCAATCCACCGGACGATATCATTCGCCGGATTCAATGCGGCTGGATTTTCCCGAGGAAGGAAAAATGGAGCAAAAGTCTCGACAGTTTGGGTGGAGAGTTATAGGTAAACGCCCTTGGGAATATTTAAGAAGGGGATTGACCGAAGAGATAAAGGTTTTTGGTTTCGACTATACTTATGTTCTGCAAGGGTTAACTGCCACCCCATCGTATGGACAGCTGGTTTGGGGAATGTTAGGCCAAGCTTTTTGGTGGATTTTGTTTTTTTCTGCAACGCTCAATACTCTTACCTCTCTTTTGAGCCCCCAAAAAAACAGAAAGATTGCAATCGTTTTTCCCGTTGCTACCATTCTATGCTGGGCCGCGACGCACTTTTTCTTTATGGGTGTCGACCGGTTTCATCATCCGGTGGTTCCTTTTTTTGCCTTTCTGGCGGTGCTTACTTTTAAGCCATCTAACAAAACTTCTTTTGAAGAGCCCTCGTAGCGGTCGAAGCGGCTTAGTTTCAAGTCATTCTATCTTGAAAACAATCGGGGCGTTGTACCAGAACTTAATGGGCCTTTTATTCTGTATGGCCGGTTTGAAAGCCCATTGTTTCACTGCGGCTAAGGCTTCTTCGTTGAAAATTTCGTTGGTGCTTTGTCTGATTCTGCAGTCCCGCACCCGGCCATCCGTTCCGACCAAAATGGCAACTGTGACCTTCCCTTCAATTTTATGTATGCGGGCTATTTCTGGATAGGAAGGATTGACCTTATTTATCAAAACCGGAAGTTCGTCTGCAACAATGAAACTGTCCGGTTGGGGATCTTCTTCCAAAGCGGTGCCCGCCGCGAATGAATCGGTGATGCCCTCTCCTGTCGGCCCGTTGTGCGGCTCAAGGGTTTCCTGGGTCGAAAGCTCCGTCTCGAAAGGAACCGGTTCGTCCGGAATGGCTCGGAGCACTCCAACTGCTGGCGGCTTTACTTTTGGCTTTTCGACTTTCGTAGTCGGCATTTTTCTTTGAAATCGTGGTAGAGGTACAGGTTTTGTTTTATCAATCACAATTACCTGCTTCTCAAGTAAATCGGGTATTCTTGTAGCCTTATAAACCAAAACTCCCCCGATGACTAAAAGATGAAAGCCAGCCGCCAAAAACAGAGCTCGGCCCAAGTTACCTTGGTAAGCGGCCTTTAACTCAAAAGCACCGTAGTAAACGGACATAAATCCTCCTTTCGGATCACCGCGGATCCTAAGTTAAATTTTTTGCCCTTTTCGGCGCCTTACGTTGAAGCTTACTCTATCTTAAAGACGATGGGTGCGTTATACCAGAATTTTATCGGCTTTTTATTCTGAATGGCCGGTTTGAAAACCCATTGTTTAACGGCGGCAACGGCATCTTCATTAAAAATCTCGTTGGAGCTTTTAAGGATTTTGAGGTCCTGGACTTTGCCATCGGTACCCACCAGTATGGCTACCAGCACCTGGCCTTCTATTTTGTGTTCCCGGGCGATTTCCGGGTATCTCGGTTTAATTTTAGTTATCAAGGCCGGCTCATCCTCTACGACTATAAATTCCCCAATTTCCGGGGTGTAATCAATGTCAATCGCCAGCGACTCCCCGGTTCCCACGTTCGTGAGTGTTAGTTCGGCCAGATCTTTCTGGGAAGCCAGAACAATTTCTTCCACCACCTGTTCGTCCGGAATCGCTTTCGGGATTCCGACGGCCGGCGGCTTGATTTTTGGGGGCTCGACTTTCAGCGTGGGCGGCTTATTCTGCAGGGAAGGGGGAGGCAGCGACCTAATGTCTTTTATAACTATGACGTTTTTGTCGCGAGCGTTGAGACTTTTAATAAAGTTATAGGTCAAAAAGCCGCCAATGATTAAGATGTGAATGCCCGCCGCGATGGCCAGCGCACGGGCCAAGTTTCTTTGATAAGTTCTTTTTAGCTCAAAGGCGCCGTAGTTTAAAGTTAAACCGTTCATTCGCCCCCTCCGTTTAGCGCCCGGTCGATTTCCTTGTCGTCCGCTTCGGTCCAGGTGTCAAAGGCAAAGCGCGAGCTGTAGTTGGGGTAGGTTTCTTGTATTTTCAATTCAGCCACTTGAATTTCATCCACCAGATAAACCATTTTGTAATAAGGGGCCTCTTTATGAATCCGAATCAAAGTAACCAACTTTTCCCAGTTAGCCTTGTTTTTCTCCACTAAAAAGTTGCGCAATTGCTGGGGCAACACTTCTTTGGGTTTTTTGGCGCCGATGTTTTCGTAAAGTTTGCCATCCTTGGCTATCCGAATGGTCATAAGATTGGATTCGGCAATCTTAATTTCCAGCTTGTCGTCTTTGGGCAGGTTTACCTCCATCGCCTGCGGAGTGGTGAAGATGGTGGTAACCATATAGAAAATCAAAAGCAAAAAAGCGATATCCACCATGGGGGTCATATCAATACGTATTCCCAAACGTCTTTTTGGGCGCCTAAGTCCCGTGCCCTTGCGTTGCGGTCTGCTTCCGCCTACATCAACACCGGCCATTTACTCACACCTCTCCATAATTAAATACACCGAAACAGCCAAATTATTTCAGCGCTCCTCGACTTTGAATTCCGTTACCAGCTGGAAGACGTTCAAGTTGTTCTCTTTCATATTTTTCATAATTTGTTCAATGAGCCCGTATTTGGCCAGGCGGTCACCCTTGATAACCGGAATCGGGTTCTGGCCGCGCTGCCAGAAAACCTGGCGGGCGGCGTTCAAATTGTAAATCAAATCAGCCGGGCCGGTCTCAATTAACCGGCGGGTGGGAATTTTTTTGCCGCCTTCTTCGACCTCCTCGATGTAATCAATGAAAATGGAATCGTTTTTTGTGACCATTATGTTAATAATGTTCTTGTCCGGCAGGGGGAGCTTGGCGTGCGCGGCCGGCAAAGAGACGCTTTTTTTCTCGGGCGGCTTGAAGATGGTGGTGGACATATAGAAAATCAAAAGCAGAAAAGCGACATCCACCATCGGGGTCATATCAACCCTGACCCCAACCCGGCGCTTAGGTTTTTTCAGCATCTTTTTTCCGTTACTTTCCGGCTTCCTTGGATTTCAAAAGTTGCAAAACCTCATAGCTGGCCTCGTCAATGGTGTAGTTAAAGCTGTCGACCTTATTGACAAAAAAGTTATAGGCCACAATGCCGATGATGGCGTCGAGGAGTCCGCCAGCCGTGTTCACCAGCGCCTCCGAAATCCCCTGTGCCAAAGAGGTGGCGTTAATCACTCCGCCCACCCCGGCCGTGGCGTGGAAGGCGCGAATCATGCCGATGGTGGTTCCCAGAAGTCCAATCATCGTTGCAATCGAGGCGATAGTGGACATCGCTATCAGATTCCGCTCCAAAAGGGGCACTTCGAGAGCATTGGCTTCTTCGATGGCCCGCTGGGTTTCGGCCAACCGTTTTTCCGGTGTCGAATTGCCTTCCATCTGCTGATACCGTTCGATGCCGGAGCGCAAGACGTTGGCGCAGGAACCGCGCTGTTTATCGCAGGCCGCCAAAGCGCCGTTGAGATCCCCTTTCTGCAGCGCTTCCACCACGTAGTGGAAAAAAGTCTGCACCGAGCCGGTTCCCTTGGCTTTACGCAGGGTAATCCAGCGCTCCACGATAAAGGCGAACAGCATAATCGAAAGGGCAATTAGAAAAGCCACTAAAAAGCCGCCTTTTTGCAGATAATCCGGCAAAAGCATCCAGATGCCGAAGCCGGCCGCCAGCGAAACCACCAAAAGCACGGTGATAAACAGGGATTGTTTCACGAACTCCTCCTCATTTAGATTATGTTTCCATCCTAAACGCTCATAAGTCGGCCGTCTTTACGGCGGCCAGCAAATGACCGACCAAAACCATCCAGAAACCGGCACCAGCCTCCGAAATCAAACTGAAAATATTAAATCCTTCCTTGAAAAAGGGCAAGGGGCTTTCGGCCGCCTTAAACCCAACAATTGCAAGACCAAAAATTAGGATGTATAGTACCAGCGGAAACCGGTGCCAGCGCAAAACCTTTTTCAGCCCGCCCAAATCCTTTTCGGAATCCGATTTTCTTTTCAGTAAAGCGAAGAACAGCCAAAATCCCAAAAGGGGAGCCAGCGCAAGGACCAACAGGGCCAAGGCCGTCCCCGTTCCGGCAACCCAGCTAATTTGAAAAGCGGGTCCAATTTGGACGGCTAACACAGCCAAGAGATTGAATCCAAAAAGCATTTCGAGATCGCCGCCCTTCGGCAGGAAAAACCAGGGCATAAAAAGTCCGCCAATCAGAATCAAGGCCGAAAGGTAGAGGACCATTCCGTCCATTTTGGTAAATGAGGGGACAAAAAGGTGGGAAAACTCACGTTCGGCTATCTCTTGCGGGGATTGAGCCACCTCCGCTTCTTTCAAATATTTCTTCTTTTCCTCTTCCGATTTAAAAAAGGGCGTGGTATCCTTTTGAAAAACCTCAAACCCAATATAGCGAAAGCGAATAGAAGGGTCGGCCGCTTCGTTATTTTCCTTTGTTTTTTTACTCTCCGCTGCCATCGGCTCCGAGCTCACTTTTTAATCCTTTCAAATAATCTATCGCTTCCCGGCAGGTTTTGTTGTTCGGTTCGCAGTCCAAACAGCGTTGAAAAAACTCCTTGGCGCGGGAATTGTTTTTTTGGGACATATGGGCTTGTCCCAGCCAGGTCAAAAGGTCGGTTTGGTCGCAGGGTTTTGCGCCTTTGGTCGTCGCCTGCTTCCAGGCTTTATCCAAATAAGGGAGCGCCTGGCCAAACTTTTGCCCATCCAGATGCACAAACCCGGTGTATTTTAAAGCGTCCAAGTTAGTGGAGTCTTTTTGCAAAACCTGCTCGTAAGTGCCCAGCGCGTTCGGATAGTCTTTCAAGCGTATATAGGTCTCTCCTAACATCGTCAGGGCGGGCAGGAAATCGGATTTGAAACCTAAGACCTTTTTTAGAGCAACGGCCGTTTCGGAATAGCGCTCCAACTGGAAAAGGGCATAGGCATCGTTCAAATAAACGTTGGCTGTGTTGGAGGAGATGGTATCCACGGCCAGCCGTTTGGCGTAAGCCGCATGCGCCGCCTCGAAATCTTTAAGGTAATAATAACATTGGCCAATGTCGTTTAAAACCAACGCGTTTGCGGAGTCCAGTTCCAAAACCTTCTGAAAGTCCGCCAACGCCATAGTATAATGAATCGAATCGGCCAACCCGCGAGCGGCGCGGCCCCGGCGGATGAAAAACTCGATATCCTTCCGGCTCAACTTGAAATCAGGATCCTGTTTAAGGCAGCCTTCATACTGGTTGAACGCGTCTAAGGCCGCCTGATAGGTGGCCGAATCGCGCTTGGAATCCTGGAGCGTTTGCCCCAATATAAAGTAGGCGTCGCATAGTTTTGGATTTAAGGCCAGGGCCTTTTGGGCGTGGGCACGGGCCTCTTCAAAATCGCGGAAGAAAGCGTAGGACCGAGTCAAATCTAGATGCGCCTCGGCATCCGTAGAGTCCAGACCGACGTACTTGGAAAGAACACCTATGGCCTGGCGGTATTGGGCGGAGTCCCCGGAATTTCGCGCCGAAACAATAAAGAGCCGGCCCATATCCCGATAGGCTTTGCTGAAGGTAGAGTCAAATCGAAGCACGGTTTTAAGTTGCTCGACGGCGCTCGTGAAATCCTTCTGGTTCCAGTAAGCGCGGGAAAGATCATAGCGCAGCCCAACGTTGGCGCTGTCGTATTTCAAGGCGGTCTTGTATTCTTCGGCGGCAATCGCGAATATCTGGCTGGCCATATTTACATCGGCCAGGTTTTTGTGGTAGACAGCCACATCCGGCTTTTTCTGAATGGCATTTCGGAAAGAGAGGTCGGCTTTGTTTCCGTCTCCCAGGGCAAACTGGGCCAACCCCAGGCCATTATAGAACTCATCCTGTCTTTTGCCGGTGGAGAGGCCTTTTTGGAATATCTCCAAAGCCTCTTTATTTTTCTTTAAAGCCAGATAGGTATGCCCCAGCTCAAATAGAACCGCCGGGTCTTTGGATTTCTGAGCGAAAGCTTTCTTTAAAATTTCTTCCGCTTTGGAAAATTCACCCATATTGCGGTAGGAGCTGCCCAGGAGGGTCAAAATTTCCGGTTCGCCCGGAGTTTTGGCCGCCTGGCTTTCTAAAATTTGAGCGGCCGATTTGTAATCTTTTTTATTATAAGCGTCAAGCGCCGCCGGGTCGGGCTGGGCGGCGAAGGAAATTAGAATACCAAAAAGGGTAAAAATTACCCCTATGCTTATGACCTTTATAAAACCCATATTTCTTTTTCTTTTCGGTTTAATTCCGAAAAATTCCAAAACGCTCAATTTACACCTTCCTTTTTGCAAAGTCAACGGCTTTATCTCCACAATTTTATACCCCGGTCGATTTGTAGCTTTTCCATTTTTTGTACCAAAAGGCAACCCGCACGCCGGCATAGACCAGCAAAACGGATCCAACCAAAAGCCGCACAAAATAAGATACCCGCCAGGGACCGGGAGCGAAGAAAAGGTAGCCGGCCAAAAGCAAAAACAGCGCAACCAGAATCAGCGGCAAAATTTCCCGGAAGTTTTTCATTTTTGCACCTTCCTAAAGCGGGCGGAGGCGACGGCAACCGCTACTATTCCAAAAACCATCAGGGGAAGCAATTGGTTCCAAAGCTGGGCCAGCCCCACCCCCTTCATAAATATTCGGCGGACGATTTCCACATAATAACGCAGGGGAATCAGATAGGTTACGTATTGAATGGACGCCGGCATATTGGCTATCGGAAACATAAAACCGGAAAGCAGCATGTTCGGCAGCTGAAAAAACTGCGCTATCATCATCGCCTGCTGCTGGGTGGCGGCTAGGGTGGAAATCAAAACTCCCAGCCCCAAGCTGGTGAAAATGAAAACGCCAGAAAGGGCGAACAAAAGACCCAAAGACCCATTGATGGGCACGCCAAACCAGAAAACCCCCAAAACCAAAATAAAAACCATATTGATAACGCCGATGGAGACAAACGGAATCACTTTGGCCAAGACCAGTTCCCAAGGCCGCACCGGCGTCACCGAAAGCTGTTCCGCCGTCCCCCGCTCCTTTTCCCGCACCATAGAGATGCCGGTCAAATTCATCGTGGAGGTCATCAAAATCATACAGAGCAGCCCCGGCACCATAAAATTGACGCTTTTTAATTCCGGATTATACCAAACGCGAATCTGCGGATCGACCAGAACGGTTTCCTCTGTCCGGATGCCGATTCGGTGCAAGCGCGAAAGCAGCAAATCCACGCCGGCAGCCGCCACAATGGCCGAAGCGTAGCTTCCGGCGATGCCGGCTAGGTTGGAATTGGTGGCATCGACCAAAACTTGCATCTCGCCGGTCTCCCGCCCCACCGCTTTTTTTGAGTAATCGGGCGGAAATACCAAAACCACCTTGGCCTTTCCCCTATCCAACCAGTCGTCAGCTAGGCGGGGGTCGTCAAAAGTTCCGGCTAAAGAGAAAAAGCCGGACTGTAAAAACTTATCAATTAGCTCGCGGGATTGGACAGACTTGTCCAAGTCGCAAACCGCCGTCGGAATATCCGTCACGTCCACATTGGCCACATAACCGAAGATTATGGTTTGCATAACCGGGGTAATCAAAACCAAGGCCAAAAACTTGCGGTCGCGCAGGATTTGGAGCACTTCTTTTTTAATCACCTGCCGGACGCGCCCCCAGCTCTCAACCAAGGATTTAAGCATCAGGCAATCCTCTTTTTAAAGCGGAAAACGGTTATCGAAAGAAGAAGAACTCCGAGCAAACTCAAAAAAACCGCCTGGGGCCAGAGCTCGAAAAATCCGACCCCCTTGAGATAAATGCCGCGCAGCGCTTCCAGAAAGTATCGCCCCGGATTGACGAAGGTGATCGCTTTCAGAGCCAGAGGAAAATTCTCAATCGGAAAAATAAATCCCGAAAGCAAAACCGAAGGCAGCATAGTCACCAGAAAAGCCAAAGTCATAGCCCCCTGCAGCGAGCCGGAGACGGAGGAGACCCAGAGCCCCATCCCGGTCGTCACCGAAACAAAAAGCAGGGAAAACAAAAACAAAAGCGCGAACGAGCCCCGGATGGGAACGTGAAATAACAGATAGCCAGCGGTTACAATCAAAACCATATCCATCAAGGCCAAAAGGATATAGGGGATAATTTTGCCCAAAAGGAATTCCACCGCGGAAAGCGGTGAAGCGGCAATCTGTTCAAACGTGCCGCGCTCTTTTTCCCCCACGATTGCCATTGCCGTCATCACCGTCCCCATCATGCTCATAAAAACCACGATTATGCCGGGGACGATAAAATTGACCGATTTTAATTCCGGGTTGTACCACATCCGCGTTTCTTCCGAAACGGCCGGCACTTCAAAAGGCAGGCGGATGCCCCTCTTGGCCAATTTTTCAACAACCAAGTCGGCCTGATAGCTGCGCACGATTCCGGTCGCGTAGCCGACCGCCAAGGTGGCGGTATTGTTGTCCGAACCGTCCACCAGGATTTGAACGTCGGTTTTCTGCCCGCGGGCAAGCTTGGTACCAAAATCGACCGGAATCACCAAAGCCAGCTTCGCCTTTCCGTTATCGAAAACATTTTCTATCTCTTGATAGCCCGAAACAACGCCCGCCGAACGAAAGTAACCGGAGGCCAAAAACTTTTCTATCAATTCCCGGCTCTGGGGAGTCTGGCTCAAATCCCAGATTACCGTGGGCAGGAATTTGATGTCAAAGCGGATGCCGTAGCCATAGATGATAAGCATCATCAAGGGCAATACAAAAATGTTAAGGGCAAAGGAAAAGTCCCTTCGAACCGTGATAAATTCCTTTTTAACCATTGCCAGAATCCTTCTTAAGTTCATCGACTAACTCCACCCGGCGTTTCTCCCACCACCCGGCAAAAAACATCTTCCAGAGAAAAAGGAATCCTGCTTACCGACTCAACCGCAACCGATTCACGCGCCAGAGCTTCGCGCAATCTATTCTCGGCCAAATCCGGGTCAGAAACGGTCAAGTGCACGTTAACCCCAAAAAGAGCGGGCGTTGCCTGGGGGAAAGCCCGCTTGATGACACCAAAGGCCTTTATCGGTTGGGAAGTCGCAACCTCCAGAAGCTCTTGTTCGGTCGGCTCGGTTTTCAATTCCGAAGGCGTGCCGGAGGCGACGATTCTACCGGCGTTTATCAAGGCCAGCCGGTCGCAATGTTCGGCTTCATCCATATAGTGGGTGGTGACAAAAATCGTTTTGCCCTCTTGCGCCATTCGGGCGATTAAATCCCAAAAGTGGCGGCGGGAGATGGGGTCAACGCCGGCTGTTGGCTCGTCCAAAAAAATAATTTTAGGGTTGTGCAATAGGGCGCATCCCAAGGCCAGGCGCTGCTTGTAGCCCCCCGCCAGCTCGCCGGCCAGGCGGTCCTGCTCTTCCACCAAACCGGCCATCTCTAAAATCGATTCTATCCGCTCCTTTTTTGAAGCTTTTGACAGCCGGTAAATCCCGGAGTAAAAATCGATATTTTCGGCCGCCGTCAAATCTTCATACAAAGAAAACTTCTGGGACATATAGCCAATCCGCTGCTTGGCTTCTTCGGGAAAAGCTTTTACATCGACCCCATCCACCCAGAGTTCGCCGGCGCTTGGAGCCAAAATTCCGCATAGCATCTTAATGGTGGTCGATTTCCCCGCCCCGTTGGGGCCTAAAAAGCCAAAAATCTCACCCTGCCGGACGGCAAAGGAAATTGCATCCACCGCCACAAAATTTCCAAATCGGCGCACTAAATTCTTGGCTTCTATGGCAATTTTCATCTCACACCTGGGGCTAAACTTTGCCGCCCCCTTTTAGAAATATCAAAAACCGTGCCACAGACTTAAAGTATGGGGCCGCATAAGCTATTGTATGCCCTGAACTTGGAAGTATGTTTGTGGAACCCTTTTAAATCCTTTAAGTTGTTCGACCGATTTCTGTCTTTTGCCACCAAAATTGAACGTTTTTCGGGCATCCTCAATTTTCTCTTTTGACCAAAGAAATAAACAGGTCTTCCAGGGAGGGGGTTATTTTGCGCACCGATTCCAGCTTGGCTCCTGCTTCCAAAGCGCGCCGCAAAAGCTCTTCTTCGTCGGTTTGTTGTATAGGAAAGGAAAGATGCAGCATATCCCCAAAAATCTCCAGCTCCACAAGTCCCGGCAATTTTTCCAAAGCCTGCCTTTGCAATCTGGGGTTGTCAATTTTCACCTCAAAAACCTCGCGGTCGGTCAAGCTCTTCAACTTTTTGGGGTCATCCAAAGCCAAAATTTTGCCTTTATGGATGAAGGCAATCCGCGAACAGCGTTCGGCTTCATCCATATAGGGAGTGGAAACGAAAACGGTCACGTTTCCTTCCAAAAGCTCGTAAATGATTTCCCAAAGTTCCCGCCGCGAAACCGGGTCCACGCCGGTGGTCGGTTCATCCAAAAAAAGCACCTCCGGCGTATGAATCAAAGCGCAGGATAAACCCAGCTTCTGCTTCATCCCTCCCGAAAGGTGACGGGCCTGGCGGTCGCGAAAGGGGGCCAGGTTGGAGAACTGCAGCAGGCGCTCCTGTCGCCTTTTTTTCTCCTGGCCGGAAACCAGATAAATATCCGCGAAAAAATCCAGATTCTCCTGTACAGTCAGTTCGCTATAGAGCGAAAACTTTTGGGACATATATCCAATCCGCTTTTTCAACTCTTCGGCTTGTTTTACCACGTCCAAGCCGACCACTTCTGCCATGCCGGAGGTAGGCGGCAAAACTCCCACTAACATTCGAATGGTGGTCGTCTTCCCAGCACCGTCCGGGCCGACGAGGCCAAAGATCTCCCCTTTTTCGACCTGGAAATCGAGCCCGGCCACGGCAATCGCATTGGGATATTTTTTGGCCAAGTTTTTTACAACAACAGCCGGCATTAGCTGGCTTCTTGCGGCACCATTTCCGCATCTGCCGGCAGGCCGGGTTTGAGCAGCTCTTTTGGGTTGGGGATGATAATTTTAACCGCAAAAACCAACTTCACCCGTTCGTCTTTGGTCTGAATATTTTTTGGGGTAAACTCCGCCGAGGGGGAAACGTAGGAGATTTTTCCTTCAAAACTCTCTTTTGGATAAGCATCCACTTTCACCTTCACCGCCTGACCCAGCCGCACGCGGCCTACTTCGGTCTCTTTCAGATAAATTTTCAACGTAACCTTGGACAAATCGGCCAGAGTCAAAAGCGGCACACCGGGAAAGACCGTTTCTCCCATTTCCGCCGTTTTTTTTATCACCCGTCCGGAAATCGGTGCAAAAATTTTGGCGTTGTCAATCTGGATTAAAATCAGATTCTTTTGGGCTTGCGCCTGTTCGCGGCTATACCCTAAACTGCGAACCTGATCCCGCGCCGCTTCGGTTTTGCTTTCGATGTCATCCAATTGCTGCTGAGTGGCCGCTCCGGATTTAAAAAGTTCTTTAATCCGCCGCAGGTTATCCTCAAAGTTCTTCAAGTTTGTTCTGGCCTGGGCAATCTGCGCCTCGGTTACTTTTGTAGTCGCCTCCGCCACCCTCAACTGGGCGGAAAGCTCTTTATGCTCCAATTCCGCCAAAAGCTCCTCCTTGGAAACCGTATCCCCCTCTTCTTTGGTAAAGATTTCAATCTGTCCCGCCAGCTTGGAGCTTATTTCCACTTCAGTCACTTCAATCGTCCCGGAAGCGGTAATCAGCTTGCTATTGTCGCTTCCTCTTTTCCCCTGAACGTAAATCAAAACGACCAAGCCACCCACCGCCAAAACCAAAATCGGGATAAGCTTTTTCAACATCTTTAGGATATTACCCAGCTTAACCAAGGTGGTCAAGCGGGAAAAACTTGCAGGCTAAAGTTTGTTAAAGAGGGTCTATACTGGGAAAAGGGTTTTTACTAACAGGGTGGGGCAGCGATTAAATAAAATAAATTTAGAAGAATCACCACATCCGCCGAGGTAAGCAATCCATCGCAATTTAAATCGCAAGCCGAAGGCGCTGCCGCTGGTTGCTCTCCCAAGAATACGCAGTTGAGCATCAAAACAATATCCGCCAAAGTCAAAACGCCGTCCAAATTCAAATCTCCTTTTAGGGTGGGTAGGGGAGAATATTTGATGGTAACAAAATCCAATTGGTTTTGGAGATCGCATCCTGCAAGGTACACATTTCCATTCCGATCAACTAAAATTTTTGGATATACTCGATAGTCACTAACCGGCCCCTCATATCGCTTTTCCCAAATTAAACTTCCGCTCGAATCATATTTTATAACGACATAATTGTAAGTAGAGCTGTTTCCAAGGCTTATACCTGCCACATAAACATTTCCAACCGTATCTAAGGTAATAGCCCAACCTTTATCCGCTCCGTTACCCGGAGGACCGTTATAGGATTGAACCCAAAGTTGGTTTCCGTTCGAATCGTACTTAATGGTAACTATATCAAAGCCTTCCACACCATAGTCACTATAACCTGTTACATACACATTCCCCTGTGAATCCAATGCTATCGCTCTGGCAAAATCGTAACCACTAGCACTTCCATCGAAACGAGCCATCCACAATTGATTCCCTTGAGAATCATACTTAATAGTTGTATAGTCGAGAAATGTTGTGTCGTTTATGACTCCTCCAGTAAGATAAATATTGCCGCTGGCATCTAACTTCAAGTCGGCAGGTATGTTTGAACGAATAAGGGGTGGCAGCCCCGCATTGATTCGCTGCACCCACTGTTGAGTGCCGGTTGAATCATATTTGACGGTTACCCATTCCAGTTGTCCGAGGCACCAATGAGAGCTGTAACCACTCACGTAAACATTTTCATCCTTATCTACTCCCACCAAATATCCGCTGTTTACGTAGTCTGGTGGATTGCTAAAGCGCGCTGCCCAAAGTCGGTTCCCGTTGGAATCATATTTTAGTGTTACATAATCAAGGTAGTGGTCCGGCCCGCAGGTACCTCCCACGTTCGTGCTTTCGCTTACTCCGGTGACGTAAATATTACAATTCTGGTCTATTGTCACAGCACGAGCCCCATCTACACCATTAAGAGGTCCATCATAAAAAGCTACCCATTGCTGATTTCCTTGCGAGCTGTATTTCACGGTTGTATAGTCGTCATCTGTACCAAGGTTATTTGTACTTCCCGTTACATAAATATTCCCATTTCTATCGAGTGCAATATCCCCACTATAGTCCCAGCTGTTTGCGGAACCGTTATAGCGTTTCAACCAGAGTTGATTGCCGTTCCGGTCATATTTAATAGTGGCATAGTCCATTCCTGTTGTGGCACCCCCAAAACTCCATCCGGTTACATAAACGTTTCCACTATCGTCAACGGCCATCGCATGGGCCTCATCCGTGCCGTTCCCCGGCCCGTTGTACCGCCTCACCCAGGTGGTATCAACTTGGCAAAATGCGGGCAGGGGTATCGCAGAAATACCCAACAGCAGCAGGAAAGAGAATTTTTTTACATATCTGCGCATCTCATTTCAATTATCGGCAAATTGGCCAGGCTATGCCATCTATAATTTTCATTACCCATTGAGCTTGTTATTGCATATAATATTACCGATAGATGTAGCGGAAACCCTGGCCGTGGCCCGGCTTCGGGCAGGCCTTTAGGTTTCCAAAGTGGAAGGCTGAAGCCTTCCGCTACCCCAAAATACAATGGGGTATCAGTGGCAGAAAGGATAAGGTATGCGAAAACTATTTGGTGTTCTGATTCTGGCAACAATTCTAACCTATCCAGTCCAAAACGGCTGGGGGCAGAAAAAGGACGTTCTAAAAACGTTCGAAGACCTGCAGCAGGTTATTATCTCGGTTTCCAACTCGGTCAAAAACTCGGTGGTGCACATCGAGGTAGTGCAGAAAATGGACGACCGGAAATTTCAGGTAATGGGTTCCGGTTTGGTTACCGATGGGGCCGGTTACATTTTGACCAACGAGCACGTGGTGGATAACGCCCAGCAGATTCTGGTGACTTTGCCTTCCAAGCGGGAATATCCAGCGGAGCTTATCGGCGTGGATAGGCAAACGGACTTGGCGGTGATAAAAGTGACCACTCCGGAAAAACTTTCGGTCGCCAACTTGGGAAACTCGGACGCCGTGAAGGTGGGCGAATGGGTGATTGCGGTAGGCAATCCGTACGGCTTTGACCGGACGGTATCCTTTGGCATTGTTTCCGGCAAGGGGCGGGTGATGCCGAACTTTGGCCGGGAGGTTTCGTTCTTGAACGATTTTATCCAGACCGATGCGGCTATTGACCCCGGCTCTTCCGGGGGACCCTTGGTTAACCTGCGCGGCGAGGTTGTCGGCATCAACTCTATCGGCATTGGCCGGGGACAGGGGTTCACCATTCCCATCAATATGGCCAAGGATGTGGAAAAGAAAATCATAGCCTCGGGCGGAATTGAGCGGGGATGGCTGGGGGTGGTGATTCAACCCTTCAATCGCGACTACGCCCGCTACTTTAACGTGCCCGATTTAAACGGGGTTTTGATTGGCGACGTTCTGGAAGGCTCGCCGGCTGAAAAAGCGGGATTAAAACCGGGGGACGTGGTCACCGAGGTGGCCAAAGAGCCGATAGCGGCGGAAAAGGAAGATGATTTGAACGGTTTCACCTTAAAAATTGCGGAAACAGCCGTTGGAGAGCCGCTGGAGTTAAAGATTCGCAGAGGTTCGGAGGAAAAAACGGTTTCCGTCTCGGTCGGCCGCCAGCCAAAAATCAAGCCGGAGGAATGGGAAACCGGCCTCGAATTTACCGTCAAGGAAATCACCGAAGGGCTATACCGGCAGTATGCCTTGACCGGAAAAAACGGGGTTCTGGTCAGCTTCGTGGAAGTTGGCGGCGCGGCCGCCAAGGGGAAACTGTCCGAAGGGGACGTGATTGTAAAAGTGGAAGAGAGCGAGGTAACCGATCTTCCTTTGTTTAAAGCCGCTATTGAAAAGTATTCGAAAAAGCCGCAGATTCTCTTGCGCGTTGAGCGGGGAAAAGACCAGGTGTTTGTTTTGATTGCCGGAGCAAAGGAAAAGGCGGAGAAATAACTCGTCCCGGAATGAATCGAAGGGCACGCCGCTGCGTGCCCTTTTTTATTTACTCAAAATTTCTTAGGCGCAATGAATTGGTAACAACAAAAAGCGATGAAAAAGCCATTGCCAGAGAGGCAAGCATCGGGTTTAGCGTCAAGCCAAAAGCCGGATAGAGGACGCCGGCGGCGATTGGAATTCCCAGAATATTGTAACCAAAGGCCCAGATTAAATTCCAACGGATGGTGGAGAGGAGGCGACGGGATAAACGCACCAAATAGGGCAAAAGTTTAAGGTTATCGTTCAATAAGACCACTTCTGCCGATTCCAGCGCCAAATCGCTGCCCCGCCGCACGGCTATGCCCACATCCGCTTCCGAAAGAGCCACCGAATCGTTCACTCCATCTCCCACCATTCCGACCGTTTTCCCTTCTTTTTTCAACTCTCGAATCCAATTCCCTTTTTGGTCGCCGCGCACCTCTCCACGGGAGCGTTCGATTTGGAGCTGGCCGGCCACGAATTCGGTCACCTCGCGCCAGTCGCCGGAAAGCATAAACGGTTCAATGCCGATTTCGCGCAACTCCGCAATAGTTTCGGCCGCTTCCGGCCGCAAGGTGTCGGTTAAAAAAAAGCGGGCCGCTTCCTGCTGGCCGATGGATAAGTGAACTTGCGAAAAAGGTGACTTTTCCCTATCCCAGGCGGTTTCAAGTGTGACTTTGTTTTCCTCCAAAAAATACCGGGAGCCAATCATAATTCGTTTTTCTCCAGCGTAAGCAGCCACTCCCTTACCGGGGATGGAGCGGAAATCAGTAATTGGGACTTCGCCCACCCCTTCTTTTTTGGCAAACTCGACCAATGACGGTGCGAAAGGGTGTTCGGAAAGTTTTTCAACTGAATATAAAATCGAAAGAATCTCTTTTTTGTCCCCTTTGAACTTCCAGGTTTCTAACTTTGGCTGGCCGGTCGTCAAAGTTCCGGTTTTGTCCAATACCAACAAATTTAGCTTACTTGCTTTTTCCAAGGCTAAGGCATCTTTTATCAAAATTCCCTTCTTGGCGGCCCGTCCGGCGCCAACAATTAAAGCCATCGGCGTGGCCAAACCCATTGCACAGGGGCAGGCAATGATTAAAACTGCTGTGGTCATTTTTAATGCAAAGCCGATACTTGGCCCAAATAACGCCCAGGCCGAAAAAGTTACCAAAGCAACGACTAAGACCGCCGGAACAAAAATTCCGGCAATTTTATCCACTAATCTTTGCACGGGCGGTTTGGAACTTTGGGCTTTTTCGACTAAAGCGGCTAAACTGGATAGATAACTTTCTTTCCCCGTCTTGCGCACCGCCATCCGGAAGGCGCCATCCTGATTAAGGCTTCCGCCAATAACCCAATCTCCGGGGCTTTTGGAAACGGGAACAGATTCTCCCGTAACCAAAGACTCATCCACGCTGGAGCGGCCTTCTAAAATCTCCCCATCGGCAGGAATTTTTTCTCCGGGGCGAACCAGCACAAAATCGCCGGGAAAAAGCGCCTTGGCCGGCACTTCCTTTTCCTGCCCATCGGGAGTAATCACCCGGGCCTTTTGGGGAGCTAAATCTAACAGCTCTTTGGTGGCGGCGCGGCCTTTGTGGCGGGCGGAAAGTTCTAAAAAGCGACCTAGCAGTATAAGTGCGATTATTACGGCGGCCGTTTCAAAATAAAACTCCGGAGCAAGGCCAAATTTTAAAAATTGGTAGCCATTCCAAACGGAATAGAGGTAGGCGACCGAAGTTCCCAGCGCCACCAGCGTATTCATATCCCCGCGGAAATGTTTGGCCTGCGCCCAAGCACCGCGATAAAACTGGGCCCCGCCCCAAAACTGGATGAGAGTTGCTAAAGGGAAACTTATCCAGAAAGTGAGAATAGAATCAAAATGCAACATCCCAAATGCGAAAACCACGGTTGCCATCGCTAAAATGGCCGCAAGCTTGAGTTTGGCTTTTTGATAGTTAGCGTCTTTGATTTTTTCTTCGACCTCTTCGGTTCTCAAAACAGATATACCCGAAGATTTCAGGCGATTAGAAACTTCTTCCAAGTTTACTAAATCAGGAAGGAAAAAAACCTCCAGCCGAGAATCAGAGGGTTTAACATCAACAACTCCCCAAATAACGGAAACAACTTTGGAAGCTTCGGCAGGGATTCCGTTGGAAAAATGGATAAATCCGCGTTTAGCGGGAACTTCATAGCCGGAGTTTTTAACCGCTCGGGAAAGCGCTTCCAAAGTCGTTTTGGTTTTGTCAAACTCCACGGCGGCGGTTTCGGAAACCAGGCTTACTTCGGCGCGCAGGACTCCTTCCGTTTTGGAAAGCCCTTTCTCGACCGTGTTGACGCAGGCGGCGCAAGTCATCCCTTTTATAGGTA
Source organism: uncultured Ignavibacteria bacterium (assembly GCA_964607165.1). Lineage (GTDB taxonomy): Bacteria > Zixibacteria > MSB-5A5 > DSPP01 > DSPP01 > DSPP01. The sequence goes on along the minus strand of CAZSIT010000002.1, from coordinate 162,373 downwards.
AAACTATTCTTTCTTTTGCGGCGACGGTCATATCAATTTTGGCGGCGGATACCCAGCCACCTATGGTAAGATAATAAAAACGAAACGAGTTAAGGTGGCAGCTAACACAACTTCAAGCTATTTTTTCGGTTTGCCTGCGTAAAGGGTCAAATTTACACGCTGGCGGTAACGTAGAACAAATCTCCCTTGCGAACCAAAAGCATAACCACTTTCTGCCCTTTCTTCAGCTTCTTCATTACCCGTTCGTAGTCGATGGCGGAGGAAACTTCGGTTTTGTTGATTTCGAGAATCACATCGCCTTCTTCTATGCCGATCATTCCAGCGGTGGAATTTGACTTCACTTCGGTCACCACCACCCCCCGCCCCGGTTCCAATCCGAATTGCCGGGCCAAAACCGGGGTGACGTCCGAAACGTAGATTCCCATTTTTCCTTCCGAAAATCGGCGGGAGGCGGGCGGTTCTTCGGCCGTTATGGAAGAAGTAAGCCTACTCCCGTTTCGGGAGTAGGCAAGGGAGAATTTCTTTCCCGCTCGAGTGTCCCAAATAAAATCTTCCCAATCGGTGACATTGGTAACTTTGCGCCCTTCCACCTCGGTAATAACGTCTCCGCGTGAAAGTCCCGCCCGGCCTGCCGGGGAATTTTTATCCACGCTTGCGACCAGCGCTCCTTCTTGCTGATTGAGATTCAGACTTTGGGACAAGAGCGGTGTTAAGCTTTGTACATCGACTCCAATCCAGGGGAGAACCACTTCTCCATATTCTATCAAATCCTGCATAACCCGACGGGAGCGGTTTATGGGGATGGCAAAGCCGACCCCTTCCGAGCCGCGGCTGGTGGAGAAAATGAAGGTGTTGATGCCAATCACCTCCCCGTCGGCATTCACCAGCGGGCCGCCGGAATTCCCGGGGTTGATGGCGGCATCGGTTTGAATCATTTTGTGATAAACCCGGTTTCCTTGTCCAACTTCGCGTTTGAAGTCCCGGCCTAAAGCTGAAATCACGCCGGCCGTTACGGTGGGGTGGGGATCATCCAATAGATAGCCAAAGGGATTTCCAATGGCGATGGCCCATTCCCCAATTACCAAGTCGTCCGAGTCGCCCAATTTGGTATAAGGGAGGTTATTTCCTTCAATTTTAACAACCGCCAAGTCGCTCTGCAGGTCTTCGCCAACGACCTTTCCTTTGTATTCATCTCCGGATGGCAAGGTTACCCGAATCTCCTCCGCGCCTTCAACGACGTGCTGATTGGTTAAAATGTAGCCCCGTGGATCGGTAATGACTCCCGAGCCAATGGATTGAACCCGTTGTTTGTACTCGCGCGGACGGAAAAAGTAACTCCAGACATCATCGAACTGGTCGGCACTGAAAGGATTGAAGTAAGGCGAGGCCTGAACCACTCGCGTTTGGATTACAGAAATGGAAACCACTGCGGGACCAACTTTCTCCGCAGCAGCCACGATGGCGTTGCGGCGGGATTCGGGGATGTCTTTTTTGAAAGAGCTTCGCTCGCTGGCCAGTAAAAGCTTAACTTCGCCGCCGATTTGGGCAGTTGAGAGAGCAGGGGGGCTTATTAATTTAGGGTGTAAAAAAGCGTAACTGAAAACCGAACCGATAATTGCTCCAACTAATGCGACCCCAAAAATTAAAGCAAGCAATTGGCGTTTATTCATTTTCTACCACCTTTCAGAAAAACAATTCTCAACTCTTTCCATCATAGAAAACCGCAAGAGTTTAACATCTGTTCCCAATTTAGGACGGGTGGATGCACCCGCCCTTATGAAGCTTATACGGTCGAATCATCTTTAAGTTTTCAGTTTCTGCTTTCGATTTCCCTGTGAGTAAGGCCGTATTTACGTTTCATTCAGCACAATCTCCGCCAGGGGTTGGCCCAACCGCTTTTTATTGAAAGTATTCAGATGGATTTAGGCAGAACTTAAAAGATTTACAAATTCGATACAGCTTTGGTAACGTTCCTGTGGCTCTTTGGACAGGCCTTTATTTACTACCGCGGCAATTGGGGGGGGAATTTCTTTCACCAACTCCGGTAACATAGGAGGAACTTCGGTTAACACCTTAAACATTAAGGCCGGGGTGTCGCCGCTAAAGGGAAGCCTCCCGGAGAGCAGTTCAAAAGCGACCACAGCCAACGAGTACTGATCGCTCTGACCGTTCACACCGCCCCCTTTCCATTGTTCCGGCGACATATATCCGGGTGTACCTAAAATATAGCCAGCCTTGGTTAGCCGGGACGTCACCTGTTTGGCGACCCCAAAGTCAACCACTTTTATTACTCCTTGGGGTGAAATCATAAGGTTTGAGGGTTTAATGTCTCGATGCACCACCCCCTGCTGGTGAGCGAAGTCCAGCGCTTCGGCCACCGGTTTTAAGTATTGAACGGTTTCACCGAGACTAAGCTTCTTTTTTTGTTCCAGAAGGTCCCCCAGATCGACATCTCCGAGATCTTCCATGACTATGAAGGGGGGATCGGAAGAGCGCTCTATGGTATGAATGACCACTATATTGGGGTGTTTTAGGTTGGCCGCCGCCTGTGCCTCCCGCAAAAAACGGTTTAGAAGTTCTTCGTCTTTTTTAAAAATAAAGGTTTTTATAATTACGCTGCGGCTTAGATCCGAGTCGGTGGCTCGGAAAACCATTCCCATTCCCCCTTCCGCCAGCTTTTTATCAATCCGGTATTTCCCCAGGAAATGCCCCGTGAAATCCTCTTCTTCGGACATTCGTAACTGCCGGGGTGGAGTTGGTTTTTTCCTGGGCGCCACCACCGTGGCCGGCTCTCTTGAAGAAACGTTTGCGAAGGCTTTACGTTTCGGCAGGGCGGGCCTTTTTCTCCACAGCATAACCATCCAGACCAATCCTGCCAACCCAGCTCCAACCCCAACCATCAGCACCACAAAAAGAGTGTTCCTGTCGGTTCCAGAAGGTTCGTTTAGCGGAGATGTGCTAAGCGGTTGAGCTTTTGAAGTATCCTTCGTGCTTAGCTCGGGTTGAATCGAGGTGGTATCTTTTTTAGCAATTTTTGTAGAATCCTTTGGGGGAAGAAGCGTCGGTTTTGACGTTTTCTTTTGATAGGAAAGGGACTCTTCCAAAGGGGAATTCGGCACTTTCGCAGCCGTGTCAGATTTTTGCGACAAGCGAGGAGGTTCTTCTTTCTTTTCGGGATTTTTTTCAAAAGGGGATTTGATTGCGCCGGAAGCTTTCCAGACTTGGATCTGTCGTCCACTCATCAGAGCGGCTAAAAACCTCCCTTTTTTCTCCCAGGCCATCTTTTCGATGTTGGGTCCCACGGTTATTTGTGCCTCCTGCGAAGCCTCGATAAGCCCGTTGGCGGGAACATCCGCCATTTCAGACAGCTGCCAAGTATAGAGTTGCCCCCGGATTATCGCCGACACTAAACTCCCTTCAAGACCGATGGCCGTAATCGGATATTTGTATTCCCCCAACTTTTTTAAGAGCCGGCCGGTTTTAACCTCAAACAGCAAAAGTTGATATGTGGTGGCAGTACTGGTCGGAAAGCGGGCCTCTGCGAGCAGTATAACTGGCCCCTTGTCCAATCGGGTGAAAGCAGCTTTTTGCAGGTCCATTTCTACCGATTTTCCAAAATGCGATCTCAAGTCGATGACATTATCCTTGTTTTTTTTGTCGAAATTCCAATGCCAGAGTTCGTTGTTTTCGTTAACCCAGGCAATTCTTTCCTCGCCGTTTTCGGCTTCAAAGAAGGTGAGTCCCAGCACGTGGGTTAAATCTTGCGCCACCGCCGCGGCGGGATTCATTAAACCATCTTTCCAAACGATAAGCTTACCGTCCTTGCCCACTGAAGCTAACCGGCTGCGGTTTTTGTCTAACGCCAGCGCCACCACGTCACCTTTGTGGGAGCCCTTCAGCTGGGAGGCGACCGAATTGGGTATGCTTGGGTTCCAAACGCTGATTTTTCCGCTGCTGGTGCCAAAAATAATTTGTCCATCGGAAAGAAAAAGTAAGAACTTAACTTTCTCACTGGGCGGCAGGTCTAAATCCTGAAGTTTGCGCCCGATTTCCGCACTGAAGTCGAAAAGCTGAATCTTACCCTCTTCGCCAACGGCCAGAAGGGGGCGGCCTTCGGCCCAGGCCAAAGCGGTGCCAGTTCGGGTAAGACCTATGGGAGATGCTTCCTGGTTAAGTTTAATGGGTTCGGCGAAGAGCCGACCCGGTGGGATAAAAAACAACAACACCCACAAACGCATAAGGGCAGGCGCCTGCCACGGGAGACCGCAAAAAAAACTTGCCAACTTTCTAATCATATCGGTTTTGAACCAGTTGAACCAGCGGTCTGGAAGATTAGGCATTTTGATTCCATATAATGGTCACAGTCTGTCCGAAACGGGCCTTGCCAAAGCCGCTCTCCGGCGGACGGCTTGCTGCTCCCTTCCGTCCTTTTTTAGGCTCCGTAAGATAAAATTTAGCCACTTCACAGGGGGGTGTCAAGCAGAACATAGGCTTCAAAAAACTTGAGAAGAAGGTTCTTTACAATCCGCCAATGAAGGGGAATACCTCTTAGATGCTCAGATAGACGCCAGGGCTTGTTCCAAATCGTTGACCAAATCTTCGGCGTCCTCGATTCCAACTGAAAGCCGCACCAGCGAATCTTTGATTCCTTTTTCTTCGCGCACTTCCCTGGGAATCGAAGCGTGGGTCATCAAAGCCGGATGCTCAATCAAAGACTCCACCCCCCCCAGGCTTTCCGCCAGCGAAAAAATTTCGACGGCCTCGCAAACCTTTTTAGCTTCTTCCAGCCCCTCCTTGATTTCAAAACTTACCATTCCGCCGAAGCCGCGCATCTGCTTTTTGGCGGTTTCGTGTCCGGGGTGTTCCGGTAAACCGGGGTAATAAACTTTTTTTATTTTGGAATGCTTGCCAAGAAACCGAACAATCTGGGTGGCATTGGCTTCGTGCCGTTCCATTCGCAAAACCAAGGTTTTAACTCCCCGGAGGACTAAAAAGGCATCCAGCGGGCCGGGTATGCTGCCGACCGCATTTTGGCAAAATTTCACCCGCTCATAAATTTTGGGGTTGGAGGTCAAAAGCGCCCCGCCGACCACATCGCAATGCCCGCCCAAATACTTGCTGGTGGAATGAATCACCCCATCGGCACCCAAGGCCAAAGGATTCTGCCAATAGGGAGTGGCGAAGGTATTGTCCACGACTACGATTATGTTGTGGCTATGAGCCAATTTTGAGGCTCCGGCAAGGTCGGTGATTTTCAGAAGGGGATTGGTGGGGGTTTCCAAAAAAAGCATTTTGGTGTTTGGACGGATAGTCCCTTCGATGTTGGCGAGGCTCGAGCCATCAACGTAGTCAAACTCCAGTCCGTATTGTTTGAAGACCTTTTCAAAAATTCTGTAGGTGCCGCCATACAAATCGTCGGAAGCTATTATATGGTCGCCTTTTTGAAAGTAATTCATTAGAGCGGAAATGGCTCCCATTCCGGAGGAAAAACAGGCACCGAACTCGGCTTGTTCCAGAGCGGCCAGGCATTTTTCCAAAGCCTCTCGGGTTGGATTCTGGGTGCGGGCATATTCGTACCCTTTGTGTTTGGCCACGCCTTCCTGAACGTAGGTAGATGTCTGATAAATAGGCACCGAAATAGCGCCAGTAGTCGGGTCGGGAACCTGGCCGGCGTGGACCGCTAAAGTAGAAAAACCGAGTTGTTTTTCTCTTTTAGGTGTTTCAGCGTTTCCCGTTTTTATTTGCATTCTCTCTTTAAACATAAAAGCTCCTTGAGGGTAAGAAAAGTTTAAAGACCATTACTAAATTTGAAATCATCATTTAATATAATCGGATAAAATAACGGGTTACGCAAGCCTCAAGGGACCTTGTAATGTCTGCCAAACGCTTCCCGCCTTGACAGTCCCAAGTATAGATACCTATATTTGCCTCTACCCGAAAGGGCAACAGCAGTTTGATGAAAGGGATTCTGTAAGAGGCGCGTCTGTTTTTGGTTCTGAAGCAAGGTAAAAGTCTTCGCCGATTGAGTTGGGGAAATCGGTGCGACTTTTAAAACAACAAAAAAAGGAGTTTTTATGACTCGCGGTTCTAAGTTTCTGGGTTACGTTTTTTTTGGTTTAAGTTTCGCCACCGCTTGGGCTGAAGAAAAAACCACCCCGCCGGAAGGTATTCGAGAGAATACGCCGAAGGTTTTTGCCATAACCGGGGCCAAGCTGGTATTGGCTCCCGGCAGTGTCATTGATAAGGGAACACTGGTGGTGCGGGACGGCGTTATCGAAGCAGTCGGCGCTAACGTGGCCATTCCCGCCGATGCTACCGTTTTCGATATGAAAGGGAAAACGATTTATCCCGGTTTAATTGATTCTTATAGCGACTGGGGTTTGCCCAAACCGCCCCAGCGGGGACCGGTCGGCTTTGGCCGCCGGGAGCAACAAGGGCCGCCGCAGCGCCAGGAAGAGCCGCGCGGACCGAATTATTGGAATCCAAACGTCAAAGCCGATCAAAAAGCGGCCGAGCTTTTGGTTGCCGACAATGATGCAGCGGAAAAGCTGCGGGGTATGGGAGTAACCACCGTTTTGTCCGTGCCGACCAAAGGAAATTTCAAAGGGACTTCGGCTCTGGTTAATCTGGGAGAGGGAAAAGCTAACGATCTGATTGTCAAGCCAGCCGTTGCTCAGCATATTTCGCTCGAAACCGAATTTGGGGATAATTATCCGAGCTCCCTTTTCGGAGCCATTGCCTTGGTACGGCAGACCTTTCTGGATGCCGATTGGTATCACAAAGCACAGGCCGTCTGGGCGCGCAATCCCAAGCTGGAACGGCCGGAAGTAAACGAGCCCTTAGCCGCCGTGGACGAAGCGGTTTTGTCCGGGCGTCCTATTGTCATCGAAGCCACCGACGAATTGAATTTTTTGCGCGCGGCCAAAATTGCCCAAGAGTTTTCGCTTCCTTTAATAGTCAAAGGTGCGGGCTCCGAATATCGCCGGCTGGAGGCCATCAAAGCGACCGGCGTGGCGGTCATTTTGCCGGTAAATTACCCGGAAGCACCCTCCGTTGAAAATCCGGACGAGGCGCTTAATGTCTCCTTGCAGGAGCTGCGCTACTGGGATGAAGCTCCCGAAAATCCAAAATGGCTGGCGCAGGCCAAAATACCTTTTGCCTTTACTTCGGCAACCTTAAAAGATCCTGCAAACTTTTTGAAAAACGTCAAAAAGGCGGTTGAGCGCGGCCTATCGAAAGAAGATGCCCTGGCGGCTTTGACCACCACGCCGGCCCGACTCTTTGGGGTGGAAGCCAAGCTTGGCACCCTCTCGGTCGGCAAGGCCGCCAATCTGGTGGTAACTGACGGCGAGCTTTTTGCCGAAAAAACCAAAATCAAAGAAACCTGGGTGGATGGAAAGCGTTACGAAATAAAGCCTGACCCGCTGGTGGATGTGCGCGGAAAATGGGAGCTTACCCTCTCTGCCGGCCAAAAGAGCGGCGACACCGTGGTTTTAAACCTCAAGGGTGAATCCGACGAGCCGGAGGGGAACTTAAACATCAAAAATGGTTCGGCTCCCTCGACTACGCTCGGGACGAGTCCGCTCACCATAAAAGAAGCCAAACTTTCCAAAATCAATCTTGCCGGAAAACGGCTGACCTTCTCCTTTACCGGCGATTCAGTCGGCTTTCCGGGTGTGGTTCGGATGGGAGGGAACGTTTCCGGTGAGGAGATATTAGGAAATGGAGAACTTTCCGATGGCAGCGCTCTTACCTGGAAGGGGCGCCGCACGGCTCCCTTTACACCCGAGCCGGATACCTCCAAGCCCAAAAAGCCGGAGATGGCCTCTTTCACGATGGTTTATCCGCCGGGCGAGTTCGGCCGCTCTAAACTTCCTGAACAACCGGAATATCTATTAGTTAAAGGTGCCACCATCTGGACTTCCGGTCCGCAGGGGAATATTGACAACGGCGACCTTTTAGTCCGCCGCGGCAAAGTTTTTAAAGTCGGCAAAGGCTTAACCGCTCCGGCGGGAACGGTAGTCATCAATGCCGCCGGCAAGCACTTAAGCGCCGGTCTAATTGACTGCCATTCCCACTCGGCCGCTTCCGGCAACATCAACGAAGGCGGCCAGACCATCTCCGCCGAAGTCCGTATCGGCGATGTTGTTGACCCGGATGACATCAGTATCTACCGCGAACTGGCAGGCGGCTTGACCGTCGCCCACGTTTTGCACGGCTCGGCCAACTCCATTGGCGGCCAGAATCAGGTGATAAAACTGCGCTGGGGAGTGGCGAGCCCGGAAGAGATGAAATTCGAAGGAGCGATGCCCTCCATCAAATTTGCTTTGGGGGAAAACCCCAAGCAGTCCAACTGGGGCGATCAATACACCACCCGTTATCCGCAAACGCGGATGGGGGTGGAGCAGATTATCCGTGACGAATTCAAAGCGGCCCAGGATTACCAAAAGGACTGGGCCAACTGGGGAGTAAACAAAAACCGGATTCCCCCCCGGCGGGATTTGGAACTGGATGCCATTTCCGAAATTTTGCAGCATAAACGGCTGGTCCACTGCCACTCCTACCGGCAGGATGAAATTCTGATGTTAATGCGCGTTTCGCAGGACTTTGGCTTCACCATCGGCACTTTTCAGCACGTTCTGGAAGGTTACAAAGTGGCGGATGTGATGGCGCAAATGGGCATTGGCGGCTCCTGCTTCTCCGATTGGTGGGCGTATAAATTCGAAGTTTACGATGCCATCCCGTACAACGGAGCTTTAATGCACGAAGCCGGCGTGGTGGTCTCTTTCAACTCCGATTCGGATGAACAGGCGCGGCGTATGAATTTGGAAGCGGCCAAGGCGGTCAAATACGGCAACGTAGCACCGGAGGAGGCGCTCAAATTTGTCACCTTAAATCCGGCCAAGCAGCTGCGCATCGACAACCGGGTCGGCTCTTTGGAACCAGGGAAGGATGCCGATTTTGTCATCTGGAGCGGCAACCCGCTTTCCACCTATTCGGTCTGCCTTCAGACCTGGATTGACGGGCGCAAGTATTTTGACCGGGAAGAAGATAAAAAGCTGCGCGCCCAAGCCCAAAAAGAGCGGGCGACTTTGGTTCAAAAGATTCTGGCAGATAAAAAGCCGGGTGGGAAGGAAGGGCCGGGAGAGAAAGGCGGCTGGAAACGACCCGGAGATCGTAAAGTTAACCATTGCATGGATGAGGAGGAAAAGCCATGAAAAAGATTTCTCTGTTTCAGACGGCTTTTATAGTTTTGCTTTCGAATGTTTCACTCTGGGGCTTTGGGCAACGCCCGGCGCCGGCGCAAAATCATCCGGTCGCTCTGGTTGGCGGAACTGTGCATACCGTTTCCGGCGCCGTTCTGCCCGGCGCCACGGTCGTTTTCGACCAGGGCAAAATCGTAGCCCTCGGTCAAAACGCAACCTACCCGACCGGAACGGAAGTAATAAACGTTTCCGGCAAGCATATCTATCCGGGACTTTTCGATGCTTACACCAATTTAGGCCTGACCGAAATCGGCGCCGTGCGGGCCACCAATGACGTCCAGGAAACCGGACGCATAAACCCCAACGCGCGCGCCGAAGTGGCCGTCAACCCGGAGTCCGAGTTAATTCCAGTCACTCGTGCCAACGGCGTGACCACCGCCATTGTTTCGCCGGAAGGTGGAGTAATTTCCGGCACGGCGGCGGTTATTTATCTTGATGGCTGGACTTATGAAGATATGACGGTCCAGTCCCAGGCGGCTTTGATAGTCAACTGGCCCAATATGACCGTTCAGCGCGGCTGGTGGGTAACTGAATCCGAAGAAGACCAAAAGAAAAATCAGGAACGCAACCTGAAAGAGTTATATCAAGCTTTCAAAGACGCGCGCTCCTACTGGACGGCCAAGAAAGCGGCGGCCCAATCGGGCCGGCCTTTGCTCAACGATACCCGCTGGGAAGCGATGGTTCCGGTTCTGGAGGGAAAAGTTCCGGTCATCGTAAATGCCGGCAACATCCAGCAAATCGAGGCGGCGGTGGCCTGGGCCGAAGATGAGAAAATAAAATTAATCATCGGCGGCGGCTACGACGCCTGGCGGGTGGCGGATTTGCTTAAAGCCAAAAACGTTTCTGTTCTGGCGGGCGGCATATTGAGCCTGCCCCAGCGGCGCTTTGAAGATTATGACCAGCCCTTCACGCTTCCCTCGAAATTATATGAGGCGGGAGTAAAGTTCGCCATAATCGGCGATGGCGGTGCCTCCAATGAGCGTAACCTTCCCTATCACGCGGCAATGGCCGCCGCCTACGGCCTGCCGAAAGATGTCGCCTTGAAGGCGATTACCCAGTTTCCGGCGGAAGTTTTCGGCGTATCCGATCGTCTGGGTTCTTTGGACGTGGGCAAAGACGCCACCCTGATTGTGACCGATGGCGACCCTTTGGAAATCGCCAGCAACGTGCAGATGGAATTTATTCAAGGCAAAAAAATTGATTTAACCAGCCGCCATACCCAGTTATACGAAAAGTATAAGGAGAAATACCGCCAAAAGACCCCGACCAACGGGGCTATGCGTGCCGGGGAGAACGCAGACCCGAAATAAAGTTCACCCCAAAAACCAAAGGGCGGCCGCAAGGCCGCCCTTTTTTATTCCAACCGCAAAAAATGTTATCCGATTTTTTTCCAAAAATTCTGTTCGGGTTGGTCCGGCTGTCCAGCCGGATTCTCCCGGTCGAATTCCCAGCGCAACGGATTGTTGAATATGTATTCGTGGATTTTGTTGAACGATTTTTCGTTGCGGATTATGTGCCTGCCCGAGCCGGGGCTTCGGGCCACGGCCAGGGTTCGTAATAATTGCGTTGCCATAACCGCCCGGGAAAGGGAGGCCAATTATGTTGTCTAATTTTACGAAGGTATTCGTTCGTTGTCATTGTTTTAAACCATTGAATAATTTTTGGTAGGGGCGAACCGATGTGTTCGCCCTGTTTTATTTCGTGTTCGCCTTGCCCCTCCACCCCACCGGGGCAGACACATCGGTCTGCCCCTACAAGAACCACAATGCCATGGAAATGATTCGGCATTACAACAAATTCATCAATTTCCACCCCTGTAAATCTCTTTTCTAAATCCGTCCAATATGCGGCCACCATCCTCCCGCCCTCGTTTAAAACCATCTCCCCATTTTTGATTTCTCCGAACAAATCTTCCCTCCCCTGCGTGCAAATGGTGACGAAATACGCCCCCGTCTGAGAATAGTCGTAATCTTTTAATCGTATCGACCGTCGATGATGAATGTCTGGGTCGTATTTCATTTTCGTAGGGGCAACCCTCCGTGGTTGCCCTGTTTTGGGGGGTTGTGGTGTTTTTGTTGAAGGGCAGGCACCCCTCGACTTCCCTCAATTACATTCGGAACAAGTCGCTCGGGGCAAGCGGAGGCCTGCCCCTACATTTTTCCAATTTTTCTTTCTATTCTACGGGGATAGCCTTGCTTTGCTTTGTTACCCACAGACCGTTTTCATAAAAATTGAACTGATTGCTTTCGGTATTATAGATTATCATTCCATTCACCGGAGCCAAAGCGTCTCTTTGACTGTTCGTCATTCTGGGCAGGATGAAAGCCCCGGTGGTGGAGCTTACATCCAACGCGCCCTGCGGGCTCGCCGTCCCAATCCCCACTCCACCCGTAGCGCGGATTAAAAGCTGGTTGTCGTTGGTGGAAGCAAAATCGGCGTCGGTCGCATCGGCCCAAACAAAGGCGCCTTCGTGATTCGCTTTTGCCCGGCGCCCGGCGGCGAAAGAATAATCTCCGGCGGCAGTGTTTTTTCTGCCGCCCGGGACGGTGGCGTACATTCCGTTGGCGGAATCCTGATTTCCTCCCGCGACCGTGGCAAAATCATTGGTGGCCCGATTGTTCAAACCACCACCTACACAAGCAAAGGTTCCGCTGGCCACATTGCCGCAACCGCCGGGGATGGTGCCAAATCCGCCGCTGGATAAATTAAACTGCCCTCCGCCAACGGTGGATTGAATGCCCGAGGCGGTATCCGCATAGCCGCCCCCGACAAAGGAGCGAAGGCCGGTGGCGCCGTTTTCCTGGCCGCCGGCGACGGTCGAATGGGTGCCGCTGGCCGTATTCAGCTGTCCTCCACAAACTGCCGCAAAATCGTATGATGCCCTGTTATCCAATCCGCCCGCAACATTGGCAAAATTGCCGCTCGCTTTGTTTCCACAGCCGCCCGCCACCGCGCCAAAAATTCCGCTGGCAGCATTGCTCCGCCCACCGCCCACCGTAGCCCAGTCCCCAAGTGCCGAGTTGGAATCGGCGGCTGTTGCACCACCACCACCGCTTACCGTTGTAAACTGGCCACGAGCTTTGTTGTAGCCTCCACCGCCAACTGTTGCACCATCCATGTTGGCGTTATTTTGGACACCTCCGCTGATTGTGGTGCCCCCACCAGCCGTAGAGTTATTAGCACCGCCTCCAATTGTAGCACTCGGACCACTTGCGGTATTGCTGCCACCGCCGCCAATGGTGGCACCAAGAGTGACAGCACTGTTAATCGACCCTCCACTGACCGTAGCTGAATTAGCACTTGCTGTGTTGTTTTGCCCACCGCCGATCGTAGCTGTGGTTGCACTTGCAGTATTGGAAAGGCCACCGCTCACAACAGATGCAAAACCACTTGCCGTGTTGTTTTGTCCAGCCACAAAAGCGTTAACACCAGAATTAGTATGGCCTGGGCCAATAATGGCCCTTCCACTAATATTTACATCTCCATTAATTTTTCCTCCCGCAGCTCCATCCACCGAACTAACGCGATAGCCGTAGCCGATCGAAACCAACTGCTGTCTCGGGGTCATTTCCGGGTCGGGGGAAACGGATATTCCCAGATAGCGATTGGTGTCTTTGAAGGCGGAATCGGGAACCGGGCTGGTCGCACCCAAAAGAACCGTGAAAAGTCCGCCGCTGGTGGCAACCGATTGGGTTTCCGACCAGAGCAGATTTCCACCGCTTGGGGCATCATAAATTTTGAAAGTGACAGAATAGGGGCCATTCGGCACCGGATTGCCGCCGGAATTATTCAAAACTCCCTGAAAGTTTATTAATTTTGGAACGGCTCCCTCGACAACGCTTGGGACAAGCGCCCAAGTTACCGTGCCAAGCATTAAAAACGCCGCCACTCCAAGATTGATTTTAAAGCGCTTCATTTGTATCTCCTTTCATAACCAAAAATTGCCCTTTCTCTTTTCTCCTACCTAAATATATAAGCCGGCGGTCTTTTGGCCACCGGCTTTTTTGTTGACAAATGACGTTAAACGTCTTTGGCCTCATGGAAACCCCTCTCGTCTGGTAGCCAAGGAAAGACCGCGACTAAAGTCGCGGCTACGGGTGGGTAGCGGCGGCTACCAGCGGTGACCTCCGGTTTGGTAACCGGGGCTGCCAGTTGCGACCTTCCGTTTCGTAGCCGGGGGATCCCTCCTTTGGTAGCCGAGGCTTCAGCCTCGGAAAGACCTCTCTTTTGGCAGCCTCGAAATTTTTTATATTCGTTCCATGGGTAATTTTAGCCATCTCATTTTGGACAACCAACTCTATTTCATCACCGCTACCACCAAAGGTCGGCGTGATATTTTCTCCCGCGCGGAAAATGCGGAGACCATGTTGAAAATTTTGCAGGAAATCAGGGAAAGGGGAGCGGCAAAGATTTATGCGTTTGTCCTTATGCCCGACCATTTGCACATCCTTTTGAAACCGGAAGCTGAACCCCTCGGTAAAATAATGCAAAGAATCAAAGGTAAAGCGGCACGTTTAATCAACCAAAAGGAAGGGAAAGAGGGGGCGCTCTGGCAAAGGGAGTATTATGAGCGAGCCATCCGGGACGAATCCGACCTGGAAGAGAAATATAATTACATCGTATACAATCCGGTAAAAGACGGCCTGGCTGAAAAACCGGAAGATTATCCTTATTCTTCCGCGGCTCTGAAAGATATGGTGGATGGTGTGTAAGGAGGAAAGACCTCCCATCTGGTAGCTGAGGCTTCAGCCTCGGAACAACCGCGACTAAAGTCGCGGCTACGGACGGGGTAGCGGCGGCTACCAGCGGTGACCTCCGTTTTGGTAACCGGGGCTACCAGTGGCGACCTTCCGTTTCGTAACAGGATGACCCCTCCTTTGGTAGCCGAGGCTTCAGCCTAGGAAAGACCTACCAGTAGTGAGGGGTTGTGGAGTGGGGAGACGAGTGATTGCGTGGATTGACGGCGGGGGCGAAAGCGTTGGCAAAAAATCCTCTCATATTGTGGCGGGGTCTTTGGCCTAGGGAGAACCCCTCCCGTTTGGTAGCCGAGGCTTCAGGAAAGACCGCGACTGAAGTCGGCGGCTACGGGTGGGTAGCGGCGGCTACCAGCGGTGACCTCCGATTTGGTAACCGGGGCTGCCAGTTGCGACCTCCCGTTTCGTAACAGGATGACCCCTCCTTTGGTAGCCGAGGCTTTAGCCTCGAAACGACCGCGACTAAAGTCGCGGCTACCAGCTGCTACCGACTGAAGTCGCGGCTACGGGTGGGTAGCGGCGGCTACCAGCGGTGACCTCCCGTTTGGTAATCGCGGCTGCCAGTTGCGACCTCCCGTTTCGTAACAGGATGACCCCTCCTTTGGTAGCCGAGGCTTTAGCCTCGAAACGACCGCGACTAAAGTCGCGGCTACCAGCTGCTACCGACTGAAGTCGCGGCTACGGGTGGATAGCGGCGGCTACCAGAGGCGACCCGACCCTCCCCCTTGGTAGCCGAGGCTTTAGCCTCGGAAAAACTTGGCCGAATTTTGGGAAAAAAATAAGGGCTGGCTTTTGGCCAGCCCTTTTCTATTAGTCTGGTAGCCGAGGCTTCAGCCTCGGAAAGACTCACCCATTGCTGCTAATTGTCTTTTTCTTAGCCAATAGATGGCCGCTATGGCCAAAAGAATGGGCAGGATGATCAGGGTGGAAACGGTGATAGGTACCGCCTTCCCCCCGCCCGAACTTATAGTACAAGGTCCGATGGAGAAACCCAAAGGAGCACTGTTATCGAGCGTGTATTTTATGCCCGAAAGCCCGAACACTCCGGCGCCGGTTATAGCCTGGCTATTCAACTTAATTGATGTGATGAGTGCGGTAGGATTGGCGGTGTTGATTTGAAAGCGCACTTTACCGGGACTGTCCAGACGCTGGATTCGAAAGATGTTGCAGTTCAAATCGTTTGCACCCAATGCGACTATACGGTTGCGAACGGTGGTGGAGTCGTTTCCGGACGAGAGGCCGGTAATTCTAATCGTTCCGGTGTTGGATAGAGCGAGGAGAAATGAGGCGTCATCTTCCACGGTTAATGTATCGATGGCGCTGACCGCCACCGTTCCACTCACCCGCACCGCCACTATGGCGGCGAGGGCAGACGTTGGGACCAAAAAAAGGATAAACCCGCCTGTGATAAGTTGCCTAAAGCTTTTTCTAATTTTCATTGCCATTTCCCCTATTGTTTAAATCCGTCAGCGGATTTGGATAAAAACACTAAGGGCTGGCCTGTGGCCAGCCCTTAGTGTTGGTTTTTAGCCTTAGGCTAAATTGTTTTGCGTTGCCAGTCTGTTTTTGCGGAAAATCCAGACCGCGGTTACCATCAACATCAACGCCAGAATAATAAGTCCATAAGTGGACAGAGCCGGAGCGGATGAACCCTTCGGCTTAAAGCAGGCGGTGATGAAGAAGTTGTTGGTGGCACCCGGCTCGAAGCAGACGGCGACGATATGCCAACTGGTGCCCAAACCGACGCAGCCCGGACCTTCGGGGCCGAATTCAATCCAGCGGGTTGAATCGCCGCAGACCGTACCGTTGTCCAGACGCCCGTTAATTATCTTGGTTGCCAACTCGTGGGCAGCCGGGCGGATGGTAATTGAAAAGTCCTGGTTCCACTTAAAGCAGCAACTATCTTCGTGGCCGGCAAAAGGGACGGTGAAGATCTTGTCACTGTTTTGCGGCCAAGGACCGGCCACTCCGGCAGTGACCAAGCTTTCGGCACACAGAAGCGAAACGGGGATTAGACCGGTGTCGCGCCAGACTTCAACGACCAAAAAAGAAGTGGTATCGTTAGGCGTTGCGGAGGAGTTACGCAGGGTCACCTGTACACTTTGTAAAACGACGTTCGAGGAGGGGCTGTTGAAACGCCCCCCTTCCTGAATGTCACCTGCGCCGTCAGGGATTGGGTACCGGAAGGTAATCGGGGAGCAGGTGTAAGTTTTGCAAATGGTATATCCGCCGAAATCCGGTCCCTGTATGGTCTGGGTGGCTGGCTCCTGTACAATTTTGGACTTATCAATGGCCAAAGCCAAACTGGCCAGGGCGAAGACCAGAACTGCTAAAATTATCGTTACTTTGCGAAACATTGTTTTTTCTCCTTCTATACTAAAATTTAGGTTAACGTTAAAAAACTTACAAAATCGCTGAAATTCAGGTCAGGCGGGAAGCGGAGGGGCGCGGCCGGCGGGAACCAGATAGGCTTTTTGAGTAAAGAGCGGTAAAACCGGAACGTATTGACCGATGGTTTCCGGCTCGGGAAAAGAGAAATCGGCCGTTTTCAAAAGCGCCAGCGCTTTTTCGACGGCCAGAATCAAGAGCGTATTGAAAAGAACGATGACAAAAGAGAGGCTCAAAAAGCCGAACAAGACGGCTGTTTGGTAGAAAAATCCGCCGGTCAGCCCGGCTTCGGAAAAGATGCCTTTGGCAAATCCCAGCTTGACGGTGATTAGTTCCAAAACTACCCAGAAGAGGGCGACTAGAATTGGATTGAAGCCCCATTTTTCTTTGGCCTTGCTGGTTGCCCAGCCAAAGAAAGTAAAGAGGGCGACACCGGCGGCGATGCGCAGTAAAGCGGAAACCGGTTCAAAAAGCATCGCGCCGGCAAAGGAGACCGCAAAGAAGCTTAAACCGAAAAGAAATCCGAGCCGGGCGGCAGCTTTTGGCCGGGCGTGTATCGCTTTGTAAAGGAAAGGCAGCAGAGCAATAAATGAAAGATACCAGTAAGCCGGAAAAAGGTTGGAAACCAGCAGCAAAAGAGCGGACGTCCCTGCAAAAAGGAAATTGTAGGCCCACTCCCCTTTGGCGGCGGAACGAAACGTGCTCTCTTTTTTAGTCGGTCTCAACACTTTTCCTTTTCTTTTTGGGTCTTCGGCTTAGCAACCGGCTAAACCCAAGAATCCCAACCAAACACCTATCGCCAACCCGAATAGTATGGACCTTCCCCGCCCCTTCGCGCTTTAGGTCAAACTCATAATAGCTCCCAAACAGCTGTTTGTCAAGCAGTATTTGGGTTTTTGGACAAGTTTTTAGACGGCGGGTAATGGACCCCCTCCAGCGCCCCGTGTGGCGGGGCGAACCCCCATCGCACTCTGAAGAGCGCGCCGGATAACGGGCAGGGGGGGTAAAAAAAGCCCTCCAACGGTGGCTGGAGGGCTTTAAGATATTGCTATTTAAGCACTTAAGTTATTTTGACCAGCCGTTTTCTAATCAGCCAGATGGCACTTCCCATTATTAGTACGGAGAGAAGTATCAGGCCAAAGGTCCCAAGACCAGGTGCCTTTGGGCCGCACCCAAAGTTGTGGATTTGGCGAGCCCGAGATATACCGTTGCCGTTCGGGAAGATGTTTTGCCCTTTAATCTTAACTGAATCTATATCACCGCCGGAGGGAGCTTTTATTCTATAGCAATCCGGTCTTCCGGCGATTGACTCAATGGTAAAGGGTGGCAAACTAATTGTTCCCTTGGAGACCAGGCGGTTACGGGTTTGATTCTCCGTGTTTCCGGAATCTGCCGTGTCCACGACCATCCGGGTAACGGGTGTCGCCGCACTTATCCCCCCATCATTGCCGTAAACGGTCAAAGTGTCAATGGCCTTCATCGATGCTTTATTTACGATGGTGACCGGGGCGGCTCCAATTGCGTAAAGGGCGCTCGGCGCAAGGAGCAACAATCCAAGCGGTATCAATCCGAGAATCAGTCTCTTAAATTTCATTTTCACCTCCCATCGTTATGCGGCCGAACCGCTGATTTACAAACACCAAAACCCCATCCCTTTGGCGACTAACGGAACAGTGCCGTGTAATTTGGGGCATTTCGCCCGATTTGTCAAGCTTTTTTGGGCTTTTAAAGCGATTTTTTTGCCTCTTGCCGCCGGCTACAAGAACGGAGATATTGGCGGGGTGATATCCGAAGCAGGAAAAATGCTCCGACTGCACCAACTTCCGGCCAGTCTGGTGCCGGTTTTGGTGGGGATAGGGTATGCCTTTTGGTCAAGGGGAGCTTTTAGCTGGCCTTTTGCGGTGGCGGTTTTGGTCCTGGCAGGTTTGACCCAGCTGGGGGGCACCTTTTTGGATGATTATTTTGACCATAGGTCGGGGGTGGATTGGAAAACGGAGAATCGGACGCTTTTTTCGGGCGGGGGTGGGCTGATTCAATCCGGGCTTTGGAAGCCGCTTTCGGTTTTGGTTTTCGGATTAATGCTTCTGGCCGCCGGGCTTGCGATTGCCTTCTGGCTCGCCATAAAGATGAAGAGCGCGGTTTTAATTGGCATTTATTCTTTTGGGCTTTTTTCCGGGATCTTTTATACCGCTCCGCCTTTGGCTCTGGCCTACCGGGGCTGGGGGGAGGTTGCGATTGCCGCGAATTACGGGCCCACGGCGGCGCTTTTGGGCTATGTTTCCCAAACCGGCGCTTTCAGCTTTCCTTTGCTTTTGGTTGCGTTGACCATGAGCAGTTTGATTTTAGCGGTAATTATGATTCACGAAATGATGGATTACCAGGCCGACCGGGCGGCCGGAAAAAAAAGCTGGGTGGTGCAAGGGGGGGTGGAAAAGGGGAAAAAACTTTTTGCCTTGTTTTTGTTTTTCCCCTTTGGGCTTTTGGCGGCGCTGGTTATGGTAAAAATTCTCCCCTTAACGGCGCTGCTCCCTTTTGGAATTTTGGCCTGGAGTTTTAGGCCGCTTAAAATACTTCGGGGGGATTTTTGTCTTGAACGCCTGTTTGCGGCGTTGGTTTGGAGTTTCATCCATTATATTCTCTTTGGATTGGCCTTGACGGGCGGGCTGGTTTTGGATTCTTTTATACGATAGGGAAAAGTTGGATGGAATGAAACTTTTAGGCCTTCACCATATTTCGCTGGTCTGTTCCGATTTGGAGCGGACGGTTAAATTTTACACCGAAATTCTGGGGCTCTCGTTGGTTGAAAAAACGGTCAATTTTGATAATCCCAAGGTGCGCCATTTTTACTTTGGGGATGAAAAAGGGAGCCCCGGCACGCTGGTCACTTTTTTTGAATATCCGACGCTTCCGCCCGGTTATATGGGGGCCGGCTCGGTGGCGCATTTTGCCTTTGGGGTAGCCGATGGGCCGGAGCTTTTGAAATGGAAAGAAAAGTTGGAGGCCTACAAAATCGAGGTAATGGGCCCCAAAGACCGGAAATACTTCCAGTCGATTTACTTTAAAGACCCGGACGGGGCGATAATAGAAATAGCCACCCTCGGGCCCGGTTTTTGAGAGGCTTTCTTAAAAGCGAAGAGGAAAAAACCGGTTTTAACTAAACCGGTTTTTTCAGTCTTACTACTTTTTTCAGTTCGCCTAATATCCGAGGCGGATTTACCATAGGATTGACGGCCTGCGGATTTTTGAACAGCTTTAAGGCCTTTTGTTTCATTTCCTTGGGCATCGCCTTGCCGTTGCTCCGCTCGTAGGCGGAATAAATGGCCGGGGAAAGTCCCAAAGCCTGGGCGACCTCGTATCCGCGCAGTCCGGCAAAGCGGCGCAGCTCTTTTATGGTGCCGGTCTTGACGGGCGGGAAAAAATCGACAGCCAAACCGTTGCCGCGGCCGGGAAGTTTCATGCAGTTATAGATTCTTCCGTCGGGGCGAACGATTTCGATTTTGACGCCGTAGATTCTTTGAGCCAGCTCCAGCTTGCGGCGGATTTCGTAAAAGGCCTGGCGGCTGCCAACGACCTCGATGTACTTGCTCTCCTTGGGCAGGTACAAATCGGGGCGGTAGCTGCGCAGGCCGACCCGAAAGGTGGTCGGGTGAAACACAAAAGGCCTTCCCTGCCTTTTCAGCACTCGGAGTAAAGCATTTACCCGTTCTACGCGGGTGGCGGCTTTCTTTTTCATACCCCCAATTAAATAAACGGTTGACGTTTCGTCAAGGGCTTTGTTGAAATATTTTTTGAGCCGGCGGCTTTTCCTACTTGACCCGCAAAAGCCCGGTCATTTTACGAAACTGTTCGTCGTGCAAAAGGTTGTCCAGATCGGAGTCGCTGCGGGCGGTTGCGATCAGGTTTTCGTCTAAGTCAAAGGCTTTCTTCAGGTTTTCCCTGGCCTGGGCCAGTTTGCCCCCCATCGCCAAATAGCAACCCAATTGATACCAGTTGTAGCCGGTGCGGGGGTCCAGGTCTACCGCCCGGCGGGCTTCCTGGGCCATTTTTTCGTAATCTTTCAGGTCGCGGAAAGTTTCCGCTTTTAAAATGGCGTTAAACGCCAGAACTTTATTCAGTAAACGATGCAGCTCGGCCAGCGGGTTTGGGGCGTCATCGGTGCGCAGGTCGATGTAGCGGTCGTTGTAACCGGAGTATCCGCCTCCTTCTCGGACAACCATCAAGGCGGCGGATTGCATCCCGCGCGAATCACCTCCTTGACGCTGGCCGGCTTCCAGAGCGGCCAAGAGCCGTTCGGCCAGCTCCCCCTGGGTCAGCTCAAAAGCGGCGGCCATCGAATCTACGACCGTTTGACCCGCTAAAAGATTTCCCTGACAGGAATAATTCGCTCCGGTTTTGCTCCCCTTCCAATCGGTGGTAGAGTCACCGGTAAAAACGGCGACGCGGCCTTTGGCATCCACTATCGCCAATTGGCGGCGGGAGGGGCGGTCGTCGGTTTTCAAAAGTGAGTCAATGACTTGCTGGGGGGTTAACCGTTTTTCCAGCAACTCCAGCCCCCGCGGGCCGAAACTGGAGTTCGTCAGCGCTTGCGTGGCGACGGCACCGACACCGGCGCGGGCAAAGGGAACGCGGGCACCGACGGCGAAGGCCTTGGACTGGACGGCCACGCCCAAATCGCCGTTGGATGAGTCGTAGGCGACGATGGAAAAGGTGTTAAAAAGGTTTTGTTTGTTTGCCGTCGTTGCAGAAGCGGCATTGAAAATGCCGCCTACGAGTAACGTTAAAATCGAGATTAGAAAAATACGGATGCTCATTTTTTCTGTACTTTGACCTCGGCTTCTTCGACCATCTTTTTAAAGCGGCGGGCGGAGCGGATGTTCTCCAAATCGGAATCTTTTTTGGCCAAATCGGCCATTTTGGGATTCAAGCTCAACGCTTTTTGCAAGGCCGTCAGAGCCTCATCCCGCTGGCCGGAAAGAGATAAATAGCAGGCGTAATCGTAATGGCAATCGGCATTGCCCGGATTGGCCTGAACCGCCCGTTCGGCCTCTTTGATCGCTTCATCCATTTTGTTGTCCCGATAATAGCGGCCCGCCAGCTGCAAATGTTTCATCCCTTGCTGGATTCCAAACAGGCGGCGCATCTCTTTGAACGGGTTTTTGGCGTCGTCCACGCGCAGGTCGATGTAGCGGTCGGAATAACCGGAATAGCCCCCTTCGTTTTTCACCACCAGCAAGGCCATAGACTGCATTCCGCGCGAGTCCCCCCCTTGCCGCTGGCCCGCCTCCATCGCGGCCAATAACCGCTCGGCCAGTTCTCCCTTCGAATTCTCAAAAGCGGCGGCCATTGAGTCCACCACCTCTTTTCCTGTCAGAATGTTCCCCTGACAGGAATAATACTTTCCGGTTTTTCCTCCGGCCCAGGCCAAGCAGGAATCGCCGGTGTAGGTAACGGCATCCCCTTTTGCGTCAATAATTCCAGCTTGTCGGCGGGCGCGGCGGTCATCGGAGCGGGTTAAACTATCCATTACTTGTTGTGGGTTCATTCCGGCTTCCAGCATGGCCAGGCCGCGCGGGCCGTAGGTGGTGTTGCCGGAGGCCTGCGTAGCGACAGCTCCGACATCCGCTTTAGCCCAAGGGACCACCGTGCCAACGGCGAAAAATTTGGACTGTACCGCCACCCCCAGTTCGCCGGTGGCAGGGTCATAGCCGACGATGGAAAAAGTAGAAATGTTTTGCGGATGTTTTACCTTGGCCGCTTGGCCAAACGAAAACGCCGCTAAAGTTATCGCTAATCCGAATCCTAAACCTTTCCGCATATATCCTCCTATTTTTTACAAGTATTAAACATTTGTTGGCGAAAAACAAGTGACTACAAATTAAAAACCTCGCTCGCTTTTTTGTAGCGGGGGTCGTCGCGGTGATTTAAATCGACCTGATGGCCTAACTTGAGCGACATATAGTAGGAAAAAAACTGAAGAGGAACGACATAGGCCAGTGGGGTTACCAACTCATTCATCGGCGGCAGATAAAAAATATGATTGGCGAGCGAATCGGGGAAAAAGCCGTTGTTTTCGGTCAACAGAACCGATTCGGCTCCGATTTCTTTCAACGCTTTCAACGTATCGACAAATCTTTTTTGACCGGCACCGGGTGGGGCAATCAAAAAGACGACCGACTCCGGTTCGGCGGAAGCAAAGGGGCCGTGCAAAAATTGTTCGATTTCATACCCCAAGCTGGCCGTGAAGGTGGTTTCCTGCATTTTCAAAGTTCCCTCAAGAGCCGTGGCGACGTTTGGGCCACAGCCCAGGAAGAAAAAGCGGCGGCGGCTTTTCAGGCGCTCGGCCAAAGCCTCCATTTGCGACTCAAGAGAAAGTGCGGACTTCAGCAGTTCGGGCAGGCCAGTTAGAACGTCGAAATCCTTCTTAACCGTTCCCAAAGTGCGTGCGGTCAATTGGGCCAATTGCAGCAAAACGGCCAAGGCGGTTACGTAGCTGACCGTGTGGGCGGAGGAGGTTTCCTGCTCGCTGGTGTATAGAACGTTTTCGCTTAAAACCACTTCCCGTTGGGGGTTTTTGCCGGTGACGGAAATGGAGAAGGCGCCTGCGGCTTTAACCATTTTGGTGGCCTGTTCGGAAAAGGTTTTCCAACCACGGTGGGTGACTAAAATGACGGCGGTGTTGGCATCGATTCGCGGCGGGTAGTGGGCAAATTCAAAGGATTGGAGGAACTGGGCGTCCATTTTTTGGCCGCAGAGCATACGAAAGAAGTACTCTCCCGCCAGCGCGGCATGAGACGAAGTTCCGATGCCCACTAAATAGACCCGCTTCTTTTGGGCCAGTGCTTCGGCCAGCTTTTCGGCGGTGGTCTGGTTGGCCGCCAGAGCTTGCCGGGCGGATTCCGGCTGGGCAAAGATGGATTCGTACATAAAGTAAGGATGGCCGGAACGGATTTTTTCAGTCAATTTAGTCCGCTCTTCGCTTGGCTTTAGCCGGTATCAACACCTTCCAACTATTACAGGTTTCCGGAGCAAAAGCAAGCGATATAATTAAAGTTGCTGGGGAGCAAATTTTACTTGTAAAAGCGGCTTGGGCCATTATATTAGGGTTGCCTACTTAATGAGGGGATTAGGGGCAGTAAAGAAGGGGAAGCTGCGTGCTTCCGGAAATCAAAAACGTTTAAATGAAAGGGGAAAGAATGAAAAGGACAGGTGTTCTGTTGGCATTTTTGGCCTTAGTCCTTATGGTCAGCTGCAGCCGGCAAAACTCGATTAAGCCGACTGCGCCGGAGGTTGTTTCGACCGAGACGGGTCTGCGGACTTTTGTTTTGAGCTCGGCCGACGATGCGCGCCTGCCGGCGCCGGGGGTGGAAGATGCCGACGCTTCGCCGGCTGAACGGGCCGCTTTTGAAAACTTAAGTACGGCATCATACGGCAGGCCTTCAGGAGGGCCGAAATATAACAATCCGCCGGTATTTTGGAACGACGTGACCACCGAGCTGGGACGCAAGGCCGGTCTGCCTCCGCCGCTTTTTGCGCGGGCGTATGCCCTGGTGCAGGTGGCAATTTACGATGCTTTGGTAGTGGGACACGACCTCCGGCGGGGAGGATTGAAGGAGGAGGCGGTGGCGGCGGGAGCCGCTTCGGAGGTGCTGCTTTATCTTTTTCCCAACGACAGGGCGCGTATCCAGGACGCAGTGACCAGCCAGTTTGGGGTGCACCGCCCGCGCGGAGTATTTGCTCGGGCCTGGTTTTTGGGACAGACGGTTGGAAAATTAGTTGTGGATTACGGCAAAAAGGACGGCTCGGATGCCGTTTTTACCGGTACCCCACCCTCTGGGGATTGCATTTGGACCGGTGTCAATCCGGTTTTGCCATTGTGTGGAACTTGGAAGACTTGGGTTATCGCTTCGGGGGATGAAATCCAGCCGGAGCCGCCGTATGCTTGCGGTTCGCCGGAAGATTTAGCAGATGTGGAAGCGGTCTATCAGGCTTCTTTCGTGCGCACGCCGGAACAGATTGCCATAGTTCACAAGTGGGCCGATTTGCCGCCACCGACCGTTTGGAACGGCTATTTGAACCAGCGGTTACTGGCGGGGCGTTGGTCAACTTTAAGCTCGGCACGGGCGCACGCGTATTTGAATGTGACGATGTATGACGCTTTTGTTTGCTGCTGGAGAACAAAATTCATCACCTATACTTGGGTGGCGCGGCCATTTCAGCGCTTGGCGGGACGGAGTCCGGCTTTCACCACCGTGATCACCACGCCCAACTTTCCCACCTATACTTCCGGGCATTCAACCATTTCCGGCGCGGCGGGAGTGGTTATGGGAGAGTTGTTCCCTTCCGAAGCGGCATTCTTTGAAGCCCAAGCGGAAGAGGCGGCGATTTCACGTTTCTACGGCGGGATTCATTTCCACCACGATGACGATGCTGGTTTGGTTGTAGGGAATGAGATTGGCACAAAAGCCGTGGCGCGGATGCATTCGGATGGCGGCGGGCCGATTTTGGCAACGCCGTAGTTTTTCCACAGTAGATTCGAGAGGCGCAGAACTCTGCGCCTCTTTTTTTTATTGGGCGATTTGCGAATTGCTCAGTAACCTCACCCTTTATCCCTCTCCACCGGGTGGAGAGGGAATGGACAGACACGGAGGTCTGCCCCTACGGATGGATTTCGAATTTCAAATGCTGGTGCGCTTGGTGCAAGAACTGTTCGACTTGTTCAGGTCTTTTGGCTCGGCAGAAGATAAAGCCCAAGTAAGCAGCGCCTTCGGGCAACGGCACTAATTTTTGGCCGGGGTGAACGTTCATAATGATTTCGACGATGCCGCGGACTTTCCTGGCTTCTTCGAGGCCGGTAATTTTTTTCAAGGTTCCGGCTCTGGGAATGGGAATCATCATTACACCGGAAGGTGCGGGGTCGGGCATCAATTTTGACGTGTCTTTGCCGAGGGCCCGGGACAAAATCAGTTCTTCGAGAGAAACGCCAAGGCCAAAGCGGAGGGCGCGGGAGCAGCGGCCGCCGATGGGCCGGGGGTTTACTTCGATAATCCAGGGGCCGCGCTCATTCACTCGCAATTCGGCGTGAATGGGGCCGAGCTTAAGGCCCAGAGCATCAGCCGCGCGCTGGGTGCAAGAAATTATTTGCTCCTGAACTTTGGCTGGTAAACGAGAGGGACGAACGAAAATAGTTTCTTCGAAGAAGGGACCTTCGAGCGGGTCGGGTTTATCGAAAATGGTTAAAACGTGGAGCGAACCATCTTCGAGAAGACCTTCCAGAGCCACTTCGATGCCGGGAACGTAGGATTCGACTAAAATTTCCGGTTTAGTCTTCTGAGCGCGGATGATTTTTTTCACCCGTTTCCAAGCGGCAACGAAGCTTTTGGCATTATCTGCACGAATGACCCCCTGACTGGCGGCCAGCATCGTCGGCTTGAGCACTCGGGGGTAGCTGATTTTGGCGGCGATTTTCTCCGGTTTTTCTTTGGTTGAGAAAAGTTGGAAATCCGGCACGGGAATACCGGCGGCTTTCAAACGTTGGCGCATTTCGAACTTGTTGCGGCTGGCTTCGACCGCCTCTACAGGGTTGCCGGGGAGGGAAAGTTTTTCGGAAATATAGGCCGCCGTCACCGTGGTTGAGTCATCCAGCCCCAAAACCGCTGCCAGCGGATGCTTTTTTGCAAACCGCATAACTTTTTTGGCGGCCAGTTCTAATTTTTCAAAATCCAAGACCATATATCCCTCCGGGTTTTGGGAGGAAAGCAGGTTTCGTTTTTCCGAAGCGACCGTGAGTTCCACACCTAACTTCCGGGCCGCCTCAACGAAATCAGCCGCCCGGTAGGTGGTCGTGGGAAGCAAAAGTAAAATGCGCTTCCTTTCCGAAGCGGGCTTGGGGGGCATTTTTAAACTACTTTTTTGAAGGGGCGTAGTACGGGTTGGTGCCGGAGGCGTGGTCGGTGACGTCCAATATGTCGGCCACCTGCGGAAGCTGGTCTAAGATGGCGGTTTCAATCCCCTGGCGCAGGGTAACGTTGGCCATTCCGCACCCCTGGCAGCCGCCGCCCATTTCCAAAAAAACCCGGCTCTCCTTGACGTCAATCAGCCGCACAAAGCCGCCATGGGAGGCGACGGCGGGATTGATATGGGTGTCGAAAATTTCCTGGATTTTGACTTTGAGTTCGTTATCGGGCATCAACCGGGATTGGAATTCGGGGAAAACGGCCGGCTCGCCGGAGCGGATGTGGTGGCGGACGAGTGCCGCCGCTTTGGGGGCGAGGACTTGCCAGTCTTCCCAGCCGGTTTGGGTGATGGCGACTTCGTTACCGGCCAAGCGCACCGCGACGATGCCTTCGATTTCCAGAAGCTGGGCAGCCAGGGGCGAATCGGCGGCCTTTTCCTTGCTTGGGAAATAGGCCGAGCCCGCTTCATAGACCGGCCGGTCAACCGTTAGCCGGCAAACCTCGGGCCGCATCGGGTCGATATTGGCGGTGATTTTGACGTCGGGTTCCATATCTAATATTACTCCTCGAGAGTAATATAAATAAAAAATAGCCGTATAGATAGAGTAAATAAGCGATTGGGCGCACGCCCAACTTGCAAAAGGTGGAAATGTATTTTACCTTCTTGGTCGGAATGAGAAAACAATGCCTGAAAACGGTTTTGATTCTGAGTTTGTTTTTTGGTTTTTCCTTATCCAAAGCCCAGGAAAATTTTAAGGGAGCTCCGATGACGGAAAAAATAAAGGCGGCGCAAAAATATCTTTCGGAAAACAACTTGGACGGCTGGCTTTTGTACGATTTTCGGCGCTCCAACCCGATTGCGGCGGAGTTTATGGGGCTTACGGGCATCCAGACCCGCCGCTGGTTTTACTTCATTCCCAAAACGGGGGAGCCGAAGGGGCTGTATCACCGCATCGAATACCACAACTTCGACAGCGTCCCCGGCAGCCGGGAGCTTTTTTCCGGCTGGAAGGAGCTGGAGGCAAAGCTTGGTAAGATGCTTTCCGGCGTCAAAAAGGTGGCGATGGAGTATTCGCCCAGAAACGCCATCCCCTACGTTTCGCGCGTGGATGCTGGCACCATCGAGCTGGTGCGCTCGTTCGGCATCGAAGTGGTTTCTTCCGCCGATTTGGTGCAGATGTTTCAGGCGGTTTTGACTCCGGCGGAGTATCAAACCCACGTTTACGCCGCCCAATCTTTGTATGAAATTCAGCACAAAGCCTTTGCTTTAATTTCCGAGAAAATAAAAGCCGGGGAGGCGGTCAATGAATACGAGATTCAGCAGTTTATCTGGAACGAGTATTCCAAATATGGAATGATTGCCGACGGGGCGGCGATTGTGGCGGTGAACGCCAACGCCGCCAACCCGCACTACCAGCCAACGGCGGAGGTTTTTGCCCCCATCAAAAAAGGGGATTTGGTTTTAATCGACCTCTGGGCTAAAAAGGATTCCGTTGGTTCCATTTATGCCGACATCACCTGGATGGGATACGTCGGCGACCGGCTACCTGACGATATCGCCAAAATCTGGGCGGTGGAGGCCGAGGCGCGGGATAAGGCCATCGCTTTCGCTACCGAGCGGATTGGCAAGGGGCAGAAAGTTTACGGCTACGAGGTGGACGATATCTCTCGAGGCGTTATCGAAAAAGCAGGTTACGGCCCCAATTTTACCCACCGTACCGGGCATTCCATTGGGGTGGAAGACCACGGCAATGGGGTGAACATCGACAATTTTGAAACGCAGGATAGGCGCGAGCTGGTGCCGGGAGTTTGCTTTTCCATCGAGCCGGGGATTTATCTCGAAGGAAAATACGGCTTCCGCTCCGAAATCGATATGTTCATCCACCCCGGCCGGGCCGAAGTCACCACCCAGCCGGTGCAGAAAGAGATATTGCTGCTGTTGAAATAAAAGTAGGGGCGGTTCGCGAACCGCCCCTACATTCTTGTGTATTTCGGGCCGCTGCCCCCTTCGCGGGGAGTCCAGCGGGGGGCTACCACGTCGGTCGCCTTGCAGTCGATGCAGTTGGGGGCGTTGATATGCAGTTTGCCTTCCACCATCTCATAAACTCCGGCGGGGCAGAGATGGGCGTAAAATTCTCCGGCGGCCAGGTCAACATCCTTTGCGGCAATCAAATGCGAGGGGATGTTATCGCGGGTGGTGTTGCCGGATTTGAAGACGGCATCCAGCTTGCGGAAGGTCAACTTTCCATCCGGAGGTGTAGGGGCTTGATTAATCAAGCCCCTACGGAAATGCCGAGGGGCGTGGCTGTCCGGCTCGACATTGATTTGCCCGCCGAAAAGCGCGCCATGGGTGAGGTAGGAAAGCCCAGCTTTGATTCCTCCGACGTAGAAACCGGACTTGTAGGCGAGGCGCATATTGCGGCGTCTTTTTAAATCGCGGAGTATAATGCTTTCTTTAACCGCTCTATCGTAGCTTGAAAGCAACTCTGCCGAAAAATCTTTTTTCTTCAGCGCTTCAAAAATCGTTTTGGCGGCCAGAATGCCGGAAGTCATAGCGTAATGCACTCCTTTGAGCGAGGGAACATCCACAAACCCGGCGGCGTCGCCGGTCAGCAATACGCCAGAACCGGACAGCCGTGAAGGCAAAGACCAATATCCCCCCTCCGGAATGGTTTTGGCGCCCCATTCGAGCATTTCGCCCCCTTCGAGATGCTTGCGGAAGAAAGGATGGAGTTTCATTTCCTGCAAAAGCCGGTGGATGTTGGTGCTGGCATCCGGATAATCGAGTCCGACCACAATACCGATGGCGACCTGGTTGTCTTTTAGCGGATAAAAAAAACTGCCGCCGAATGTTTTGGTGTCCAAAGGCCAGCCCATCGTGTGCACCACTGCTTCCAGCGGCTTTTTCAACTGCCAGACCTCTTTGACCCCCAAGGCGTAGATTTGTGGATTGGGTGAACTGATGTTTTGCCACTTTTGGTATGCTTGGGTCAAATAGCCGCGCGTCCCTTCCCCCAAAACAACGACTTTTGCGGCAATGTCTGTACCGGGTTGGAAATTGGAAAGCGGCGAGCCGTCCCGGTTGCGACCGGAATCGGCCGTGCGCACGCCGACCACGGCGTTATCTTTTGTCAGAAGGGAACGCACCGGAAAACCGGTAAAAATTTCCACCCCCATTTGCTGGGCCTGCTGGGCCAGCCAGCGAACTACTTCGCAAAGTGAAGCGACATAGTTGCCATGGTTTTTCATCGTCGGGGGAGTTGGGATTCGGAACGCCGAGTTTTTAGTCAGAAAATAGACGGCATCTTTTTTGACCGGCCCGGCAAAGGGGATTTCGTGCATCGGCAGTTCGGGGAAGAGTTCGCGAAAAGCGACCGGGTTTATCACCGCGCCGGAAAGGATGTGGTGCCCCACCTCGGCCGATTTTTCGACTACGCCAATGGTAACATTGCCCAACGAACCGCCGGTTTTTTCGTTTTCGGTTTTAATCAGTTGTGACAGCTTGATGGCCCCGGCCAAAGAGGTGGGTCCGGCGCCGACGAAAAGGACGTCGAAAGCCACGCCTTCCTCCGAAGGCGGTTCGTGCAAGATTATTTCGCTAACCGGCAGTTCCGGCTGGAAATCGGCGGGGCGAAAGGGTTTGAGTTCGGACATTGCAAAACGAGTATATAACGGGCTGATTGCCGCGACAAGGGGGATGTAGCATCATTTTTCCTCGTAGTGCAGGTTGGTCTTTGCCTGCCCTGAGCGAAGTCGAAGGGTAACCTGCACGTGCGGGATATTAAAACCATCCTGCACTACGCCATAATGAGGCGGTAGTGCTTGCTAAACAGGTCATTTTAGGTATCTTTTTCCGTATGAGGATAGCGCAGCGATGAGTCTGGTTCCTCCATATATCGAGAGCTTGCAGGCGTATGTCCCCGGCAAATCCATCGATGAAATCAAACAAAAATACGGGGTGGAGCGGGTCATCAAGCTGGCCTCCAATGAAAACCCCCTTGGCCCCTCGCCCAAAGCTCTGGAAGAAGTCAAAAAGTCGCTTTCCGCCTCGCATTATTATCCCGATGGAGGTTTGAAGCTACGCGCCGTTCTGGCCGAAAAGTTCAATTTGAAAATCGAAAACGTAATCGCCGGGGCCGGTTCGGAAGGGATAATGTCGGGCATCATCCGTGCTTTTCTGACTGATAAAGACGAAGTCTTAACTGCCACGCACACCTTTTTGGGCTTTATGGTTTTAGCCCGCTCGCGCGGAATAAAAATCAATACGGCGCCAATGACTGCCGATTGGCGCTTTGATTTGGCGGCTTTGACCAAGAAAATCAACAAACGCACCAAGATTATCTACTTGGCCAATCCGAACAATCCAACCGGCACCATTTTCACCCGGGCCGAATTCGATCGTTTTTTGAAAAAAATCCCGGAGCGGCTGTTAGTGATTTTGGATGAGGCCTATTTCGAATTTGCACAGAGCAATCCGCAATATCCCGATTCAATGACCTACCGGCACGACAACGTAATAACCCTGCGCACTTTTTCCAAGGCCTACGGTTTGGCCGGGTTGCGTATCGGCTACGGCTTTGCGCACGGCGAGCTGGTTAGAAATTTGTTAAAAGTGAAACTGCCTTTTGAACCCTCCCTTACGGGGCAAGCGGCCGGAATCGGCGCTTTGGAAGACACCGAATTTCTGGAGAAAACTTTGGAAAACAACCGCAAGGGGCGGAAATTTTTGCTCAAGGCCCTGACCGATTTGGGTTTTAAGGTGATTCCATCCGACGCCAATTTCATTTTGGTCTTAATGCCCGGCCCCAAGGCGGCCCAAAATCTCTTTCAAACCCTTTTGGCCAAAGGTATAATTGTCCGGCCGCAGGAGGCCTCCGGCCTGCCGCAGGGTATCCGCATTTCGGTCGGCCGGGAGGAAGAAAACGAAATTTTGGTTGAGACTCTGGAGAAGATTTTGAAGACCCAACCGGTGGCGGTAAAAAATTAGGAGGTTGTATGTCGAAGTTTGAAGAGAGCACGTCAAAAACCCAAACTGTTCAGGATTTTCTGCCTATCAACGGTATCGATTACCTTGAATTTTATGTAGGCAATGCCAAGCAGTGCCAGCATTTTTACCGCACCGTTTTCGGTTTTTCGCTTATCGCCTATGCCGGGCTGGAAACCGGCTTGCGCGACCGAGCTTCCTACGTTCTGGAGCAGGGAAAAATCCGCTTCGTTTTGACTACTCCACTGGAACCGAACCATCCGATTTCCGAACATATCAAACTGCACGGCGACGGCGTCAAGGATATTGCCCTATGGGTTAACGACGCCGAAACTTCTTTTGCCGAAACCACCAAACGGGGTGCCAAACTAGCTTACGAGCCGGTTACATTGAAAGACGAATTTGGTGAGGTCAAAAAGGCCGGCATCTACACTTACGGCGAGACGTTTCACTCCTTTATCGAGCGCAAAAGCTACAATGGCCCGTTTTTGCCCGGCTATAAAGCGGTCCCACCGAACAAGCTGGACCATCCGGTCGGGTTGAAAATTGTTGACCACGTCGTCGGCAACGTCGGCTGGAACGAGATGAACAAATTTGTAGATTTCTACGAGCGGATAATGGGATTCCGGCTTTTCAAACATTTCGATGACAAAGACATTTCCACCGAATATTCGGCCTTGATGTCCAAAGTGGTCACCAGCGGCAACGGAAGAATAAAATTTCCCATCAACGAGCCGGCGCAGGGAAAGCGCAAGTCGCAAATCGAAGAATATCTCGACTATTACAAGACCCCCGGCGTGCAACATATCGCCATGGCTACGGATAACATCATCGAAACGGTACGTCAGCTGACCGAACGAGGGCTGGATTTTCTCTACGTTCCGACAACTTACTACGACGATTTGCAGAAGCGGGTGGGGAAAATTGACGAACCGGTGGAGGAACTGGCAAAGCTCGGAATCTTGGTGGACCGGGATGATGAGGGTTACTTGCTGCAGATTTTCACCAAGCCGGTGGAAGACCGCCCTACTCTGTTTTTCGAGGTGATTCAACGCAAGGGGTCGAAAAGTTTCGGCAAGGGCAACTTCAAGGCGCTGTTTGAGTCCATCGAGCGCGAGCAGGCCCGCCGCGGCAATTTATAATGAGGCTGGTCACCTTTGAAGTATCAACGCCAATAGGGAGAAAACGCCGGCTGGGAGCAAAGACCGCCAAAGGAATTGTCGATTTGAACTTCGCCTGCGCTTATCAGCTGAAAAAAGCCGGCCAGGCCCAGCCGTATCGATTGGCGGATGCGTTTGTGCCTTCTGATATGCTTTTGTTTTTGCAGGGGGAAAAAACTTCAATGCTCCGGGCACAGGAGGCGCTGGGCGCGTTAAAGGATGATTTGGAATCGGGTAAAATCTCCGAGGGAGAAAATGGGGAGCGTCTGTTTTACAAAACAGACGAGGTTGGGCTCCAAGCTCCCCTGCCCAACCCAACCTCCTTCCGCGACTTTTATACCTTTGAGGAGCACGTGAAAAAAGGGTTCGAGTTGCGCGGCGAGCCCTTGCCTTCCGAATGGTACGAAATGCCGGTCTATTACAAAGGCAACCATCAATCCATTCTCGGCCCGGAGGATGAAGTTTCTTGGCCCAGCTTTACCGAAAAATTTGACTATGAGCTGGAACTGGCCTGCGTCATCGGCAAAAAGGGGAAAAACATTCCGGAGGAGAAGGCTTCTGATTACATCGCCGGCTTTACGGTGCTGAACGATTTTTCGGCGCGGGATATCCAGCGGAAGGAAATGAAAGTGCGGCTGGGTCCAGCCAAGGGTAAAGATTTTGCTTCCGCTATAGGCCCGGTTCTGGCTACGCCGGATGAAGTCGGTAATCCGTATCGGCTTAAAATGACCGCCAAAGTCAATGGCGAACTCTGGTCGCAGGGAAATTCGGAAAAAATGCATTATACTTTTGAGCAGATGATTGCCTTCGCGTCCAAAGAGGAAACGTTGTATCCCGGCGACTTGTTGGGCTCCGGCACGGTCGGCGGCGGCTGCGGGTTGGAGCTGGACCGCTGGGTCAAACCGGGAGATGTTATCGAGCTGGAAATCGAAAAAATCGGTATATTACGCAATCGCGTGGTGAAAAAATAACAAAGGAGCTTTTATGTATCCATTGAAAAAAGGAAAAGTAGCACAGCAGGCGCATGTGGGCCTGCCGGAAGGAACCTTCGAAGAGGAGCATGGCCGCAAGGGATTTTACGGCAAATCGGCGCATCTTTATCACACCCATCCGCCGACCGGATGGATTCGCTTTGAAGGAAAACTGCGCCCGCACTGTCTCGATTTAAACAAACTGGAGCCGAGCGACCAGAAAAACTCCCGCGGCGAGCCGGCCGCCTTTATGGGAAACGACGACGTTGTCCTCCTCGTCTCCCGCCGGAGTGAGCCGATGCCATTCTACCGCCGCAACGCCGACAGCGACGAGCTCTGGTTCGTCCACCGCGGCAAAGGGCAGCTGGAAACCGACTTTGGTCCATTGGAGTTCGAGCCGGGAGATTACGTGGTAATGCCCCGCTCGGTAACCCATCGCTGGGTGCCTTCCACCAAAGACAATTTCTTTTTGATTATCGAATCGAAGACCGAATTCGAGCCACCGGAGAAGGGGATTTTGGGTCAGCACGCCCTCTACGACCCAGCGGTGGTCACGACTCCCGACCCGCAGCCGATAAACGAGGACAAAGAGTGGGAAATCCGCATCAAAGCCGAAGGGGAAAACTCCTCGGTCTTTTACCCTTTCAACCCGATGGATGTAATCGGCTGGAAGGGTGATTTAACCGTCTGGAAGATAAATATGCGCGACATCCGGCCGGTGGTGAGTCACCGGGCACATTTGCCGCCCTCCGCGCATACTTCGTTCGTGACGCAAGGGGCGGTGGTCTGTTCCTTCTTGCCTCGCCCTTTGGAAAAAGACCCGCAGGCGGTCAAAGTTCCCTTTTTCCATCGCAACACCGATTACGATGAGGTGATTTTCTACCACGACGGCAACTTTTTCTCGCGCCACAACATCTACGCCGGAATGCTGACCTTGCACCCGCGCGGCATTCACCACGGCCCGCATCCGCAGGCGCGGGCGGCGCAGGCGACCAAGACCGAAACGGACGAATATGCCGTGATGTTGGACGGGCTGAATCCCTTGCATCTGACCGCGGCTGGCGAAACGGTGGAATGGAAAGATTACTGGAAATCCTGGCTGGAGGATGTGAAAAAACCGGCTCCGCATAGTCCAAGCGAAGTCAAAGCTGCCGCTCCAGCGACGACCAAAACAGGCAAGAGTTCGGGGAACAGCAAAAAGCCGGTTGGAGCAAAATCTGTCCCGAAGCCTGTCGAGGGAAAGGGTTGATTATCGACCCCAAGGGGAACGACCCAAAGAACATTTACAAGCTGATGATTGGGTCGATTGTTCCCCGCCCCATCGCTTTTGTCTCTTCCCAAAGCCCGGAGGGGGTCTTAAATCTGGCCCCCTTTTCTTTTTTCACCGGCGTCTCCGCCAACCCGCCCACCATTCTTTTTTGTCCTTTGGTGCGGGGCTCCGATTCAAAGACCAAAGACACTTTGCGCAACATTTCCGCCACCCGTGAATTCGTCGTCAATGTCGTCTCCGAACGCTTCGCCGAAGAGATGAATTTGACTTCCACCGAATTTCCGCCGGAAGTTTCGGAGTTTGACCAATCCGGCTTAACGCCCGTCCCTTCGTTGAAAGTCAAGCCGCCTCGTGTCGCCGAATCTCCCATCAATATGGAATGCCGCCTGAACCAAATCGTCACGGTTGGCAGCGAGCCTTTGGGCGGTTCGGTGGTAATCGGCGAAATCCTCTTATTCCACATTGCCGATGAACTTTTCGACAACTTTCGCATCGATTTAAAAAAACTGGCCCCTATCGGACGGCTGGCAGGCGCTTCCTATTGCAGAGTAACCGATATTTTTGACCTTATCCGACCAAAAACCGGCGAAATAAAGTCAAACGGGTAGCGGTTTTTCCCCTTTGCCAGTCGACTTCCTTTCTCTGGAGCACACCCACTTGGTAGCCGCGACTTCAGTCGCGGGCTTTTCCGACGCTGAAGCGTCGGCTACCATTATGGGTTATAGCGCCCAAACTGGGGAGATTAAGCCGAATGGGTAGGGTTCACTTTTCCGGCCACTACTACTTATTGCGCTATTGACATTTAGTGCTAAATAATTTTTCTTTGTCTGCCGATGATAAAAGGAACCTTTCTACAGCATTTAACGTTTCTAAAAGCGTATAAGATGAAGGAGGTGATTAAATGACTAAAAAAGTCTTAACTGCAGCGCTCTTCGTTGTTTTGGCTTTTGCTCTGGTTTGGGCCGGAACTCCCGCTAAAACGGGTATGACCGGAAATCCCCAGATGGAGATGATGAAAGCGGAGATGATGAAGTGCGCGGTCTGTAAAAACATGGCGATGCATATGGACGAAATCGGTCCGATGAAAATGGAAGCGGTGCAACTGAACAACGGTGTGGCAATCATCCACACGGTTGTCAATTCCAAAAACGTTGCGACCTTCCATGCCACCTGCGACGAGATGAGCAAAGCGGGTGAAGCCTGCATGACTATGACTGACGAACAGGCCAAAACCGATCTGTGCCCATTCTGCCAGGATATGCGCAGCGCTATGAAAGCCGGCGCCCAGATGAGCAAGGGACACACCAAAAAGGGAGGTATGATGGTTTTAACCTCATCCGACCCTGCCGTCCAGGCCCAGCTGACCACCCTTCAACAGAAGTGTGCGATGATGGCCGCCTCGATGGAAACGCCGGCCACCAAAACCACGGCCACCACCGGAAAGAAGTAAGTTTCGCTCCACAAAAAAGCCCGCCTGATCGGCGGGCTTTTTTTATGTGTATATGTTTCCATTGACGTTTTCCTTCAATAACTTATATTACTTAAAGGAGAAATAATTTATTGTGAGAAGAATTTGCTTAGTACTTCTGCTTTCCCTTACGATTTTTGGCGACGCTTATTTAGAATGCTTTGCTAAAAACCCACGACCAGCCGGCAGGTGGCAAAAATTTGGACCTTGGACTTCAGAATGCCCAGTCTGTAAGAACGTATTAAGCTATTGGAATGACCCCATTTCGACCTTAAACCGTAATGTAGAAATAACAGGCGATGGGATTAAAATTTCCTATACAACCAAAGATTCGCTTAGGGTTCTGGAAGCCGAAATGGTATGTGAAGCTACGCACAAAACCTGGAAAACTTTTAAGCGCATCAAACCAGAGAATAGCGCGGCCAATCTTTGCCCTTTATGCAAAAAGATTTCAAGTTTGGTAAAATCGGGAGCTAAAATAACTGTGCGGAAAATAAATGAGGGTTGTCTTGTGACAGTGGCTTCCGTTGAAGAACAAAACAACCATCCCAAAATATCGATGAAAGAAATTATCGACAGCTTATCAGAGAAAACATCTACTTTTGACACAGTATTTGAGGCCATTTCCATTCGCAGCAGCCGCTCTGATTCTATAATTAATCCTCCTGGAGCAAGAAAAGTGGAAATAGTAGGTGATGCTGTTCCTGGTAAGTACACTTCTCCGCCAAGTGCATACCCAAGAGAGAGCGAAGAATCGATTTCAACTCAGGCAACTCATGAGGAGTATTTGGAAGCCGGGTATGCTAATAGGGTAGAGGGAGAAACACTTGTAACTCTTTTAAGGTGTGACGAAGAGCCGACCATACTTCAGAAAGTCGTGGCAAAATACCCGGCAATTGCCTATGACAACAGAATTGAGGGAAAGGTGGTTTTGGCTATATTGGTAGATACGCTTGGACATGTTGAGAACGTAAAAATCTTGAGGAGTTCAAATGAAATTTTCAACGAGGTTGCTATTGAAGCTGCAAAGCAGTGGCTTTTCAAGCCTTCGGTTCACAACAAAAAGCATGTTAAGTTCTGGTATATGGCTCCCATCACCTTTAATTTTAAAGAGGGGGTTAAGTAAGGGATGAGATTCTCTGTTTTCTTACCCTGTCTTAAACTGGGCGGGAGAGGACTCGAACCTCTGACCTTCTGCGTGTAAGGCAGACGCTCTAACCAGCTGAGCTAACCGCCCGCAACCGTCAATATAAAACATAACTTCACGAAAACAACGAACCCAAAAAAGCACCCCCCTACAAAAACAGTGATTAGAGATTAGTGATTCGTCCGCCCTACACAGCCCAGAAAAGAGCAAGCGCGGACAATGTGCTCCTACAAAGACGACCTAACCCCTGTATCCCCTTCCCGATGCGGGAAGGGGAGAAAGCCCGCGACTGAAGTCGCGGCTACCAATGAAGGCGCGGCTACCAAGAAAATGGGGATGGGTCAGCTTTGACAAAACCGCCGCACGGCTCTAATTTCGCACTGTGTCCAAAAAAGTTTTTAACCAACTGGCAAAATTGGTTACCGAAAAGAAAAACCCCCGCTCGGTTTTAATCGACCGGCTGCCGACTTTGGAAGTTTTGAAAATCATCAACTCCGAAGACCGAACGGTGCCTTTTGCCATCGCCCAAAAATTGCCTCGGATTGTTAGAGCGGTGGAGCTGTATTATCAAACCTACAAAAACGGCGGCAGGATTTTTTACGTCGGTGCCGGTACTTCCGGCCGATTGGGAGTTTTGGATGCCTCCGAACTGCCGCCTACCTTTGGAGCTGACCATAAAAGAGTAAAAGGAATAATCGCCGGCGGGTATCGAACTTTGATTCGCTCCAAAGAAGGGGTGGAGGACGATTCTTTGGCAGCCATTCGAGATTTAAGGCGGGAGCGTTTGGGTAAAAACGATTTGGTGATCGGTATTTCCGCTTCGCGCCGAACGCCTTACGTCGCTGCGGCCCTCAATTATGCCCGGAAAACAAAGACGAAGACTATTTTCATTTCCGCCAATCCTAAGCCAGTGGTACCGGTTAAGGCCGATGTGAACATTTCGGTCGTCGTCGGGCCGGAAGTAGTGACCGGGTCAACCCGGATGAAAGCCGGGACGGCGCAAAAGTTGATTTTGAATATGATTTCAACGGCGGCGATGGTAAAGCTTGGCAAGACCTATAAAAATGTTATGGTCGATTTGGGGGGGACTTCCGAAAAGCTGCGGGAGCGGGCCAAAAAAACTTTGATGGAGCTGACCGGGCTCTCCTACCAAAAAGCCGGAACCCTTCTACGGACTTCCCGCGGCCATTTGAAAACCGCTTTGGTTATGGCGGTAAAAAAAGTTTCTCTTTCCGATGCTGAAAAACTGCTCCAAGGGGCGGAAGGAAAGCTTTTTAAGATTTTGGAATAGTTTATAAAAGGATAAAAATACAAGGCCGCCCTGCGGCGGCCTTGTCACTGCTGCAGCTTAGTTAACCTGGCCGCCGGAGCTTAACGCCGGGGCGACCTTGGGTTCCAGCTGTTCGATGAGCAGCTCGTACATTGTGCTCACCTCCTATGAGCTACGTTGGTTCCCCGCACAGTTTACTGCACGGGACAAGCGCCCGGGTCTCTGGACCATTTGCGTAGCTGTTTGATACGGACAACCTGCATCCTAAATTTCTTTATAACTCGCATAGAAGTCAAGGATACGAAGCAAAAAAAGTGGCAATTTTATTGAAAAAGTGAAAATAGGAAAAATTTTCCATTTTGGTTTAACCTGCAATAATTTGAACGATTGAGGAGTCTTCGGTGTAAATTTTGAAGATGGTTTATAAAAAAGAGGGCTGCCTTTGGGGCAGCCCTTATTACCTTCGAAGGATAAGGCTGTTCTTAACCCTGGCCACCAGAGCTTAGACCCGGGGCCACCTTCGCCTCAAGTTGTTCGATGAGCAACTCGTACATTCAACTCACCTCCTACCGATTAAAGTTGAACTTTCCCCTCTATTATAATGAGGGGTCATCTAAACAGCCCCGATAAACGGGGCTCTTCCGGTATTACCCGGAAACTTTTAAACCTACTTGCCTAAAGTTAAAAGTTGGTCGATTTTGTGGAAAAGTCAAGCGCTTTTGGCAAAAATCCAGAAATTTTTTGTTTCTTTGAAAATAAACTACAATATATGGTAGTACAAGTTCAGATGCTTACCATTTGTAGGATTTATGAATTAAGAGTTTAGACCTTAAAGCGAATTGAAATTTTGTTTTTTGGCAAAAAATGGATTAGCTTACAACCATTCCGAGGCGGTCGAAGCGCAGGCGCGAGAAGAGATGTATCACATCATAAAAGACCAAACTAATGAAATCAAAAATATAGGGAGCTTCGAGTTTAGGCTCGCCCGGATCGGGAGTCCAGGACCAATAGACTATAATCGGTTTACCCACCAGGTATTTCTTTTCCAAAAAACCCCACTGCCGGGAGTCCCGGCTTTCATCCCGGTTGTCCCCCAGAACAAAATACTGCCCCGACGGCACCTGCTTGGGGCCGAAGGTGTCGCGGGTGGAAAAGTCGCGCGGAATGATATGTCCGTCGGAATGTTTTGCACTTCCCGGATCCGGCACCACTTTGCCATCCACGCGCAGAATTTTGTTGCGAATTTCAACGGTTTGACCGCCGGTGGCCACGCAGCGTTTGATAAAAGTCCGATCCGGATTCAACGGGTATTTAAAAACTATGATCTCTCCGGGCTTGGGCTCTTTGAAATGGAGGACCAGTTTGTTGACCAAAATGAAATCACCGGGAACAAGGGAGTTTTCCATTGAGCCGGAAGGAATCCGAAAGGCCTGTATGACATAGGCGCGGAGAACAAAAGCCAAAATCAGGGCGACAATCGCCACTTCCAGATAGTCGCGCCAAATCGGCCGGGTAGTACGATGAAACGAGATTCGCTCCTGTGCTGTTTTAGTTAATTGCTCCGCCACATCTAAGATATCGGAAGTATGCGACAAAAGTTTACCGGTCTTATGTCGACTTTTTACAGCCCCTTTTTTTTGCGGTATGGGAAAAATCCCATATTAAAAAGCTCGGAAATTTCTTTTCCGAAGAAAGCGGCTATTGACACACCCATTAAAATCCACCAAATTAAATCCACCGGGGTGGTTCGACCGTTCCGACTTTGAGCCGGGACAGCCAGCGAACCTGAGAGAGTCCCGTAGAACCTGATCTGGGTAATGCCAGCGTAGGGATAAAGGCGCAAGCTACCCGGGTGCGCTTTTTTATTTGCGACCATTGATAGGGCCCTAAAGTTTGAAGAAAGGAGTAATACAATGCCTTTTCGCACGTCGTTAAACGGAACAAAAGTTCCCACTCAACTGCATTTCGCCCGGGCGGGAGCAATTACCGAGGAAATGCGCTATGTGGCGCAGGTGGAGGAAGTGGAACCGGAATTCATCCGCTCGGAAGTGGCGCGGAGTCGGGTCATCATTCCCGCCAATATCAACCATCAAACGCTTGTGCCTATGGGAATTGGCAAACCGCTCAAAACCAAAATCAACGCCAACATCGGCAACTCGGCAATTACCTCGAACATCGATAAAGAACTGGAGAAACTGCAGTTCGCCGTTAAATTTGGCGCCGATACGGTAATGGATTTATCGACCGGCGGAAATCTAAACGAAATTCGGCAGGCAATCGTCGAAGCTTCGCCGGTGCCTATCGGCACGGTGCCAATTTATCAGATGGTGGCGCAGCTTAAAAAAATCGAAGATTTGACGCTCGAGCTGATTCTGGATGTCATCGAGTACCAAGCCAGGCAGGGGGTCGATTATATGACCATTCACGCCGGGGTTTTGATGCGCCATTTGCCGTTAATAAAAGGGCGCATCACCGGTATCGTTTCCCGCGGTGGCTCGCTTTTGGCGGCCTGGATATTGGCACATAAGAAAGAAAATCCTATGTACGTTCATTTCGATAAAATCTTGGACATCTGCCGCAAATATGACGTCACCGTTTCACTGGGGGACGGTCTTCGTCCCGGCTGTTTGGCGGACGCTTCCGACCGGGCCCAGTTTGCCGAACTGGAAACACTGGGTGAGCTAACCCGCCGTTGCTGGGAGGCGGAAGTGCAGGTGATGGTGGAGGGGCCAGGGCATATTCCCCTGGACGAAATTGCGATGAACGTGCAGCGCCAGCAGGAAATTTGCAACGAAGCTCCCTTTTACGTTCTGGGCCCGCTGGTGACCGATGTCGCTCCGGGGTATGACCATATTACCTCCGCCATCGGCGCTACGATGGCGGCCTGGGCAGGGGCGTCACTTTTGTGCTACGTCACCCCTAAAGAGCACCTCGGTTTGCCGAATGCCGAAGATGTACGGCAGGGAGTCATCGCTTACAAAATAGCCGCTCACGCCGCCGACGTTGCCTTGAAGAAAAAAGGGGCGCGCAAACGGGACGATGAGCTTTCGCACGCCCGCTTTAACTTTGACTGGCAGCGGCAATTTGATTTGTCGCTCGACCCGGAAACAGCACAGAGGATGCACGATGAAACCCTGCCCCATCCGGCGCATAAGCACGCCGAGTTCTGCTCGATGTGCGGCCCCAAGTTTTGCAGTATGCACATTTCCAAAGCGATTGCCGACTGGGAAGCCGTGCCGGTGGACTTGGAGGCCTTGGGCATAGAGTAGGGGCGGGTTACGATGACCGAGACAATTTTGTGTCTCGGTCAGATAAACCCGCCCTGCCCCAATTTGGCACCAAGGCCGGTTTGAAATCCGCCCTGTCCCAACCCCGCCGGGCAGGTTTGTCTGGCCTTCGGCCGACCGAACCTGCCCCTACAAAAGGAAACATTTTTATGGGGTGTAGGTTGACAAACGACCGCTTGCTTAGAGGCGGGTGGTTTTTTATTTTCCCCAAATGCTGAAATTATCTATGCCGAGGCAGGTAAGGAAAATGACTTTTTTGTTTTTGGCTTTGTCATCCTGCTCCGTTCCTCTTTCTGCCGAAGAAAAAGTTAGCATATCTACGAACGGTGTGGAAATCAAATTCAATGCCTTGACTCAGATTTGGTTTTCAGAAAATTTTCAATCAGCGCGCACAGCTGCTGATATACATACCTATAGGCTGCGCCGCTCTGAACTGAAATTTTCAGGTAAAATCGAAAACGAAAAAGTCGGCTGGCTGATGATGTTAGACCCAGCTGAAAGGCCAAGCAGCCCGCTTCAGGATTTGTATGTGGACTTGAGATATATACCCAAAACCGAATTCCGAGCCGGTCAGTTTAAAATCCCCTTTTCGATGGAAGCCTTAACTTCTTCCGGTCAGCTTGACTTTACAGAGCGGGCATTAGTCGTTCGAACTTTTGCGAACAAGCGGGATATCGGAGCAATTTTGTCGGGCAAATTTAAAAGGTTTGAGTATTACTTTGGGGAATTCAATGGCACCGGACAAAACACTTCCGATAACAACCCTGCAAAGGATGTGGTGGCCCGCATAGTCGTTAAACCCGCAACAGATTTAGCCTTTGGGGGCTCCGGTTACTGGGGCAGTGTCAATGGAAATACGGTGAGAAACGGAAGGATAGCATTTGACTATCAGGACCTATGGAGAGCAGGTACAGATTTACGATTTGATTATCACCGAGTGAGCTTTCGCTCTGAGGCAATTTGGGCGCGTAGTGATAGCACTTTTCTAACGGGTTCTATAAGAAATCCCAGAGTTGAAATTGTAAGAAAAAAACAATGGGGTGGATACTCTTCGGCATCCTTAAAGTTTTTCAAGAAACATCAATTCGGAATCCGATTGGAATGGTTTGACCCGAACACCAATATTGGACGGGATGTAACGTTTATAAGCACCCTGGGATACAATTTTTTGCAGACTCCTCGATTAAAATGGCAAATCAATCTCCAAAGCGAAGTTCTCCAGCAGGGACTGGCTGAAAACAACAAGCTTTATTTTGGTGTTATAAACTTACAAGTAAGTTTTTAATTGCTGTTTTTACAACGGTTGTCGTCCGGTAAAGCCGGATTCAATGTCGTGCCAGTAGTCTATTTTCTTTTCCCCCACCATCCAGCACAAAAAGACTTCCTGGTTGCCGCGCAGGTGGGGAAAGTCTATCAGTCCCCGGTCTAAATCTTTTACGAAAGCTCCCATTTTTTCAACCTTTTCCAAAAGCGTTTGAATTCTAAGAGTGCCGGAAAGGTGGATATTCGAGCTTGGCCCGCCGCCGTTGGTTTTGGCGGATTGTTTCAATTGGTCTGCTTCCGAACGGTGGGAGTCTAACTCCTGGTTGATGGTATGAAT
Organism: uncultured Ignavibacteria bacterium; assembly: GCA_964607165.1. GTDB lineage: Bacteria > Zixibacteria > MSB-5A5 > DSPP01 > DSPP01 > DSPP01. The sequence continues at coordinate 118,855 of CAZSIT010000002.1, read as the reverse complement.
TTCTTCAAAAATTTTGGCCATAGTCGGCAGAAGGGTGGCGGCTTCTTCCAAAGAGAAGTGCTTTTTAAATTGATAGGCCACAGGCAGAAAGATATAAAATTTTTTCGATTTACGGAAGGCCAAAAGGGTAGCATTTATTAGAAATATATAGGAACTTTCTTGTGCAGTAAGAGGTTCAATGATTAAGAATGGAGGTTCAAAATGAAAGACAGTAAAACACGCGCTTACAGGGCAATTTTTTTTATTGTTTTGGTGTCAATCGCTGCTTTAAGTTGCAAGAAAAGCACCAGCAGTGGGGGTTCTAATCCGCCATCGGGAAATAATGTCAGTATCGGAGACGATTTTTTTAATCCGCAGACCAAAGTGGTGACGGCGGGAACATCGGTGACTTGGACTTATAACGGTTCGGGCACACATTCAGTAACCAGTGATCCTCCTAGTACAGAATTGAATTCCTCTGACCTCAAAAGTACCAACAAGATTTACACGCATACTTTCATCACGGCAGACACTTTTTACTATCACTGTAAGTATCACGGTACAGCGGGAAATGGGAGTAGTTTTGGTACAGGAATGGTTGGAAGGATTATAGTTCAATAGCTACATTCGAGGGGCAGTGAACGAAGATAATTTCTCCATCCCTCGCGAAAAATCGTGGGGGATAGTTTGCGAATTCACCCAAAGCGAAAACCTGCGGCGGCATATGCTGGCGGTGGAAGCGGCTATGCGGGCGTATGTCGCCAAATACGGCGGCGATCCAGATTTGTGGGGTACAGTCGGGCTTTTGCACGATTTTGATTACGAGCAGAATCCGGACCCCTCGTCCCATCCAGAAAAAGGTTCGGAAATCCTAAAAGAGCGCGGCTATCCGGAGGAGGTTCGTTACGCCATACTTTCCCACGCCGATTACCTCAATCTGCCGCGGCGGAATTCTTTGGAAAAAACGCTCTATGCCTGCGATGAGCTGTGCGGGTTCATCGTGGCCGTTGCCTTGGTTATGCCGGGTAAAAAATTAGCCGAAGTGACGGTGGATTCGGTCAAAAGCAAGCTGAAAAAGAAAGAATTTGCCCGAAAAGTCAGCCGGGAGGATATTCAAAAGGGCGTTGAAGAATTGGGCATCCCTTTGGAAGAGCATATCGGTGCGGTGCTTGGAGCAATGCGGGGGATTGCCGATAAAATTGGTTTGTAATTGGTAGCGGAAATCTTTAGATTTCCAAAAGTGGAAGGCTGAAGCCTTCCGCTACGCTGCTTTGGGTAACGGCGGAAAAGCCCACGACTCCTTCGACTGCGCTCAGGACAAGTAAAGTCGTGGCTACCAAATAATGTTGGTTAATTGGAGGAGAGATGTTGAAAACCGGGAACGTGGCGCCGACCTTCACGTTAGAAGGAACGGATGGCAGAAAACATAGCCAGGACGAGATAAAATCGAAGGGATTGGGAGTTTTTGCTTTTTTTAAGGTTACCTGCCCCACTTGCCAATACACCTTTCCCTTTTTGGAGCGGATTTATCAGAAAGTCAAAGATAAAGGAATTCCATTCTGGGGGGTCGTTCAAGACCCGATGGATAAAGCCAGGCAGTTTGCCGCCGAATATCGGACTACGTTTCCCTATTTGATTGACGACAACCCGTATGCCGTTTCCAAAAGCTTCGGGATTAGCATCGTGCCTACCTGGTATGTGGTGGACGGCAATTTGAAAGTTATTGCCACCGGCGAAGCCTGGGTCAAAGAAGAATACGTGGAGCTGGCTACGCTTTTGGCGGAAAAAACCGGCGCCGAAATTTCGGGGCTTTTTAATCCGGGGGAAAATGTTATGGAGCTAAAGCCAGGTTGAGCTTCGCGCTCGGCTTAGTTTAAGCCGTAAGAATCTTTTTCCCGAAATAAATGAAAAGTTACCTTCTGGGGCTTTTGTGCAGCCGGTGCGTAAAAGCATATTCGGCTGAAGTCCCCCAATTTCTTTGCGCCTGCGGCGCGCCCTTGCTGGCACAGTATGATTTAGCGCGTGCCAGAAAAGAATTGGACAAAAATAAACTTTCCGGTGATTCGCTCTGGCGGTATGCGCCCCTCCTTCCCATTCGGGACGAAAAGTATTGCCTCGACTTGGGAGAAGGCTGGACGCCGGTTCTGCCTTTGCCCAAGCTTTCAAAAGAGTTGGAGCTGCCAAATCTTTTTGTCAAAGATGAAGCCGGTAATCCGGGCGGGTCGTTCAAGGCGAGGGGTTTAAGTGTAGCCGTATCAAAGGCGTACGAACTCGGAGCCAATGAAGTGGCTTTACCCACAGCGGGAAACGCCGGCGGCGCGGCCGCACTGTATGCCGCGCGGGCGGGAATCGGTTGCTACATTACAATGCCCAAGGATACACCTTCGGCGTTTGTCGTTTTTGCCCGTTCCACCGGCGCTACGGTTGAATTGGTCGATGGCACCATTGCCGAAGCGGGGAAACGAATAAATGAATTGAACAAGAATGGCCGGTTTTATTTGCTTTCCACTTTGCGCGAGCCGTATCGGGTGGAAGGGAAAAAAACGATGGGATATGAACTGGCGGAGCAATTTGGATGGGAACTGCCCGATGTTGTTATCTATCCCACCGGCGGAGGAACCGGCTTGGTGGGAATGTGGAAAGCATTTGACGAAATGGAAAAGTTGGGCTGGATTTCTTCCAAGCGGCCTCGAATGGTTTGTGTGCAGGCGGAAGGATGCGCGCCGATTGTCAAAGCATTTCACGAAGGAAAAGAAAAGGCCGATTTCTGGGAAAATGCTTCCACGATGGCTTATGGGTTGCGGGTGCCATCGGCCCTGGCCGATTTTATTATGCTGAAGCTTTTGCGCGATTCGGGCGGAACGGCGGTTACTGTTTCGGAGCAGGAATTAGTCGAGGGCGTGAAGAAATTTGGCCAAGAAGGGATTTTTGCCGCGCCGGAAGGGGGAGCAGCTTTGGCGGCGGTTTGGAAGCTAAAAGCTTCCGGCTGGCTCAAACCGGAACAGAAAATCGTTATATTCAATACCGGCTCCGGCGCGCTGTATGCGGAGAGCTTGGCGAGGTATTTGTAGATGGGATCGAAAAAAGTCATTATACTGCTTTTTGCTCTATTGGTTTTAGGAATTCCACTCGGTTTTGGACAAATGAAGAAAGTTGAAACGGAAAAGAAAAAGGAAAAAAACGTGCAGATAACCAAGGGGGGAGCGGGAACGCTCGAGGGGCTTTCGCCGGTCGGGAAGCGCCAAAAAAGAGACCAGGAAATCAAATGGGTGGAATGGTCGGACGCCGCTTTTGCCAAAGCCAAAAAAGAGGACAAGCTTTTGCTTTTGGACATCACCGCCGTCTGGTGCCATTGGTGCCACGTGATGGATGAAACTTCCTATTCCGATTCGGAACTTATCAAATTGATTAATGAGAAGTTCATTCCGTTGCGGGTGGAGGCAGATCAACGTCCAGATATACAGAACCGCTACCTTTCCGGCGGGTGGCCGACTACGGCTCTTTTGATACCTTCCGGAGAGGTGCTCTGGAGCGGCACTTACGTTCCGCGCGACCAGTTGAAAGCAGTCTTTCATCAAGTTGAGGAGTATTACCGCAAAAACAAACAGAGCGTTTTAGCAAAGGTTGATTCTTTTAAAACGCAGGTTAACGAAGCGGTTTCCAAACCGGCGCCATTGCCGGAGGAACTGGATTACAAAGCGGTTGAGGAAGTGGTCAATTCTGCCATAGAAAATTTCGACGCCACCAACGGCGGCTTCGGCGACGGGCAAAAATTTCCCGCGCCAGCGGCTATAGCGCTTTTGCTTTTGGAAACCAATTCAAGGAAAAATTCCAAGGCGGAAGAAGTTCTTTTTGCCACCTTGAAAAATCAGCAAAAGCTACTTGACCCGTTTTGGGGCGGGTTTTACCGCTACGCCACCCGGCCGGACTGGGGAGCTCCGCATTACGAGAAAATGCTTTCCGCCAACGCCGAGCTTTTGGAAAACTACGTACAAGCGTATCAGGCCACTGGAGAAGAGCAATACAAAAAGACGGCATTGGATGTTATCCGCTGGGTGGAAAGTTTTATGCAGGATACCAAAGGCGGGTTTTACGGGAGTCAGGATGCCGATGTGGGGAGTCACGAGCCGGATTCGGAATTTATTGCCGGAGAGGAATACTTCGAGTTGGATACTGCCTCCCGGAGAAAGCTGGGCGTTCCGCACGTAGATAAAAACGTTTATTCCGACTGGAACGGGCAAATGATACGGGCGTATTTGGCGGCCGATCCGATTTTGCAGGAAAAAAAGCTTTTGGATTTTGCGCTGGCCTCACTCGAGCGCATAAAAAAAACCGCTTGGGATGCCAAAGCAGGTGTAGCGCACAACCCGGCGGCCAAAACAATCGTTCGAGGTCTTCTGGCCGACCAGATCGAGGTAGTTCGAGCGGCGGCGATGGCCTATCAAGTTACCGGTCGGAAAGAATATCTCGATTTTGCCAAAGAGATTATGGCCTGGGTTTTGGCCAATCTGCAGGATGCCAAAGGGGGCGGATTTTATTCTTCTCCCCTGTCCAATCTTTCCTACGGTAACCTCTCTTTTCCGGATAAGCCCTTTGATGAAAACTCGGCGGCGGCGTTAGCTTCGATAGAACTGTATCGTTTAACGGGTGACGCAACTTACAAAAAAGCGGCGGAACATACGCTCAAGCTGCTCTCCCGGTTTTATTCCACACGTGGCTATATGGCCGGCGCTTGTGCAATGGCCTTACGGCTTTTTGGGTCATATCCCCACCAGATTGTCATCGTCGGGGATTTGAAAGACAAAGCGGCGCAAATGCTGCATACAGAGGCGCTAAGGTATTACGACCCGAACAAGGTGGTCATTTTCCTCGACAAGAAGACCAAACCTTTGAAGCTGGGTGAAATCGAGTTTCCGGAGATGGAGAAAGCGTCTCTTTTTGCCTGCCGCCAGTCGCTTTGCTCGGCGCCAATTTTTGACCCGGCAACCGCTTCGGAAAAATTAAAAAAATTTTTTGGGAAAGGGGATTAAAAATGTTGTTTGGCAGAAAAGAAAAAATAGAGCTAAAAGTAACCGGAATGACCTGCGGGCATTGTGAGCTTAAAGTAAAACAGGCGCTTGGGCATTTGCCGGGAGTTAAAGGGGTTTCCGCTTCATTTGCCGAAGAAAAAGTGACCATTGAGCCGGATAAAAGCGGTACGTTCGACCGGCAGGAAATAAAAGAAGTAATAGCTTCGCTCGGTTATCAAGTCGTAGAATAGCGATTTTACTCGCAAGAACTGCGTTTTGCTTCAGTCGTATGTTATGCTTGGGCTTATCCGGCTTTTAGCACCATCTTGCCAAAATTTTAAGCGCATAAGTTGCGAGACGGCACCGGAAATCCTTTTTGAAAAGCCTTTTGTAATGGTCTAAGTTATTATCCCGCAACAAAAACTCTTTAAACGGCAAATTCTGGTTGGATGGCACGAAAATTGTTGTTAAAACTGGTGGCGACTAACAACGCAGTAACATTCTGGTGGACCGATGGTTTGAAAGAGATTTCAAACCGCGGGCAGACCAACCAGTGGTAGTTGATGGGGTTCCCTTGTGGGGAGGGAACCCTTTTTATTTAGCTCCGTCGATAAATAGAAGAACTTTTTTTCTGAAAATTATTGACTTACCCGTAAAAGGAGTTAAGTTTAAGCTACTGGATATAAGGCCTTTTGGATGGGGGAAGGCCGGAGTTTTTTTTGTTGCCGAATAGGATAATTGGCTGGGAAATGGTAATTCCAAAACCTTTAACTGGGTTTGTTGAATTTGACTTGCTTGTTTGGTCAAAGTTTTTAAAGGCTCAAAAAAAGCAAAGATTTTGCTTGCAAATGCCGTATAGAATATAGATATTATGGAACAGAAAGATAGTTCTTTAACCAAAAAAGGAGCGTTTATGCGGCTTTTTACAGCTTTTCTGATAGCGGGGGGGATTTTGATTTTCGCATTTGCTTTGTCTTTGGGCGGTAATTTGCCTCCCGGCGTTCGAATGGGACAGGGGATTGGTCAAAAAGGGGTAATGGAATCTACCTTTGGTCCCCAGCCGCCGGACCCTTTTGCCAGCCAGCCGCCACGGGTTATGCCGTTGGGCGAAGACATCATAGATGAAGCGACTCTGGAAGAAATAAGAAAACGGGTTTTGACCCCGGCCAATACCGAGGGAGCCACGTTAATACAGGCGCTTCCCACCCTGCGCGGTGGAGGAGAGGGATTGTCGGCTGCGCCTTCTTTAGGAACCAACTTTGCTGGTCCTACTCAATCCGAAGGGGGCGGCGGTTTTCCTCCCGACCCGATTATGGCGTCCGGGCCTAACCATGTGATAGTAGCAGTCAACACCCGTTGGTCTATTTATTCCAAAACCGGCGGCGCCCCGGTGTTTACCACTCCGTTTGGGTCCTGGTTTGCTTCGGTCAATCCGGCCGCTTACTCCCCTTCCGACCCCAAGGTGATGTACGACCATTATTCTGGACGCTGGATAGTAATGATTATCGGCTTTCCACCGGGGGCGGGTGCGGAAGGAGCTTATTTTATCTCCGTTTCGGATGATTCCGACCCGAATGGATTTTGGTATAAGTGGAGTTCTCCTGCTCATATTGATGGCAGCACCGTCACCACCAACCTTGCGGATTATCCCGGCGTTGGCTACGATTCTTCCGAAGCGGTTTACATCACCTCGCGGCAGTTTGCGGCGGCGGGCGGTTTTCAATACGCCAAAGTCCGAATCTTCAAAAAATCGGAGCTCTACCGCACCGATTCTTTGGCACCGGCTTTGACCTACACCGATTTTGTAAATATGACCGACCCGGGCAGCGGCGGAGTCACTTTGACCATCAAACCGGCCCTTACCCACGGGCCGATTAACGGCAACTTTCTGCTTAGCAATAATAACTTCGCTGGAAACTACGTGGAACTGTGGCGCATCAACGACCCGGCGGGAACTCCATCCTTGGTGCATCTGCGCACCGATACGGTAGGGAGTTATTCGGCCCCGCCACACGCAACCCAGCCGGCACCTGGTTGTTTTGACGCTTTAGGTGAAGTGGGAATAAACACCGTGGATGCCCGCATTACCGCCGAGGTGAATTATCGTAACGGCTATTTGTATTTTGCCTTTGCGACGGGTTTTAACTGGGGGAGCGGGACGGTTTCGGCCGTCAAGTATATCCAGATGGACACTACGGGGAATCTAATCCAGAATATCATCTACGGGGCCGATGGGGAATGGTTTTTCTTCCCTGCCCCCTATCCCATTCGGAGCGGGGAAGTCGGAATGGTGTATTCTCACTCCAGCCCCAGCTCTTTTGTCTCCGCCCGCTATGTGGGGAATTTCCCCGGCGATTTAAGCCAGGGAGTTTTGAAAGCGAGCGCCACCCATTATTGTCAGGTGCAAAGCCCCAACACCCCTCAGCACCGCAACCGATGGGGTGACTATACGGCAGGTGTCGGGGATCCTTCTTTTCCTCGACGGGTCTGGTTTTTCAATCAATATGCCGCTGGGGTCACTAACTGGGCAACTTGGTGTGGGTTTATCAGTTTGAAAAATTCCCGGCCGGAGATTCAAAATCCCACACCTATAATCATAGATGAAGGAGACACGCTGATAGACACGATACTCGTCACCGACCCGGACGGCGAAAACATCGCCTCTTTCACCGCGCTTTCCAAGCCGGCCTACGCCACCTTTACTAACCTGGGAGGAGGACGGGGAGTTTTGAAGCTTACCCCCGGCTACTTTGATGCCGGAGTCGATACGGTCAAGCTGCGCGCCGCCGACAACGGCATCCCCTCGGCCTCCGATACGGAGTTTGTCGAAATCATCGTCAATGAAAAGAATGCTCCGCCCGCCTTGAGCATCTCTCTGCCCGATTCGGTCAAAGTGTATGCCTGCTGCAGCCTGTCGGCTTTGCTTACCGCTACCGATGTTGACAGCGGGCCCGGGTCGCTGGTTCTTTTTGCTTCCTCCCTTCCAGCCTTTGCCACACTGGTTGATTCGGGAGGAGGGTTGGGGAGTCTGAATTTCGCTCCGGGTGAGCCGGATGTTGGAGATTATGTAGTTATTGTATTGGCTACCGACAGCGCCGATACAACTAATTCGACCGTTCCGGTCAAGGTTCTCCCGCGAGGGGATTTAACCGGAGATGGAATTCTCACCCCCGCCGATGTGGTGTCCGAGCTCAATTGTGCTTTTCTGGGAATTCCACCTCCCGTTTCTTCCAACTGCGACAACTGTGACTTTGACGGGGGAGGAGCCTCCGCTTCGGATGTGGTTTTGCTTTTGAACGCTACCTTCTTAGGAATCCCTTTGCCCGCTTGTTCGTGAAAAAATTTTGCTTGCTTTCGATGAGAAAAAAGTCGATATTATGAACGAGGGGAAACGTGAACAAACAAACTGTAAAGGAGTGGCTATGCGACTTTCTAATGTAGTAGTTTCGGGGGTTCTTTTGGTTTTATCTTTTGGCTTGGTTTCGGCCCAAAATAAAACGGGGCCGGGAGTGCAGACGGAGCAGGGGGTTACTCCTCCGGGCGTTTTCGAATCGACCTACGGCCCGCAACCGCCGGAGCCGACCGGTTCAAACGTTGAGAAAGAGGCAGGGGAAAATCTTTACGAGTTTGACGAGAGAATTATCGATTCGCTAAAGAAAGTGCAACTGCCGGTGGGAGTGGGCGGGGGCTCAAAAATTCTGCAGGCGCTGGAAACGCGCGGCGGGGGGGCGGGGATTGCCGCGGCGCCTCCTTTGGGAACCAACTTTGCCGGCATTGACCAGTCGAGTGCCGGCGGCTTTTTCCCGGCTGACCCGATTATGGCGGCTGGTCCAAACCAGGTAATCGTGGCGGTGAATTTGCGTTTCACCATTTTTTCCAAAACCGGCACCAATCAATTCACCACGAGCTTCGGCTCCTTTTTTAGCTCGATCAACCCGTCGGCTTTGAATCTTTCCGACCCGCGGGTGACCTACGACCAATATGCCGGGCGCTGGATTGTAATGGTTATAGGGTATGGAAGTGCCGGCAATCCGGTGGGGGCTTACTTTGTGGCCGTCTCGGATGATTCCGACCCCAATGGTTTTTGGTATAAGTGGAAAACCAACGGAACTGTTTTTGGCTCCGATTTTCCGGATTATCCGGCGCTCGGTTACGATTCCAGCGATGCGGTTTATATGACTTCCAATCAGTTTTCCTTGACTGGGGGCGGCTTTTTGGGTACCAACCTACAGATTTTGAAAAAATCGGAAATGTATCGCACCGATTCTTTGGCTCCGGCTTTAACCTTCACCAATGTTACGGGAATCGGCGGCTTTACTTTGCGCGTGGCCCATACTTTCGGTTCCATTGATGGTGGCGGCAACTTTGCTGTCAGCTCGTCATCCGGAGGGGGCAGCATTATACAACTGTATCGTATAAACAATCCGGTGACTTCCCCTTCGGTTCCTCTGCGAATGAACGTGAACATTGGTGCTTATTCCGTGCCCCCCAACGCCACCCAGCCGGGCGGCGCTACGCCGATTAACACGCTGGACGCGCGCATATCCGGGGACGTCTATTACCGCAACGGCCGCATTTACTTCGCGCTTTGCACGGGGTTTAACTTTGGCAGCGGCACGGTGGCGGCCATCCGCTACGTGGAAATGGATACCACCGGAACCGTCATTCATCAAAACATTACCTATGGGGCCGATTTGGAAAACTTTTTCTATCCGGCGCCCATACCGGTCAACAGCGGCAACGTGGCGATGGGATACTCCCATTCCAGCCCGGCTTCCTTTGTTTCCGGCCGCTACGCCGGTAACTTCCCGGCCGATTTGACCCAGGGAGTGCTCAAAGCCGGCGTGGCCACCTATGTTCAGATAGACGGCGCCGGCCGCAACCGCTGGGGAGATTACTCCGGCAGCGCCCAGGACCCGGTTTTTCCTCGGCGGGTCTGGTTTTTCAGCAATTTCGCTTCCGCCGTCAACGCCTGGTCCACCTGGTGCGGGTTTACCACCCTCTTAAATCACAAACCGGATATTGCCAATCCCACCCCCATAATTATGAATGAGGGGGAAACGCGGGTCGATACCATCCCGGTCACCGAGTCGGATGGAGAGGCAATCGCTTCTTTTACTGCCCTCTTAAAACCGGCTTACGCCACTTTTGTCAACATCGGGGGGGGGCGGGGGGTTTTGACCCTGTCTCCAAGTTTTACCGATTCCGGAACGGACACGGTCAAGCTGCGCGCCACCGACAACGCCGTGCCGTTAGCTGCCGACACGGAGTTTGTGGAGATTGTAGTGAATGAGAAAAACGCCGCGCCGGCTTTGAGCATAACCCCTCCGGATACGGTCACGGTCTATGAATGCTGCAGTACCTGCGTTTCAATTACTGCTAGCGATGCCGATAGCGGGCCTTTCCCCTTGGTCATTTTTGCCGAGTCGCTCCCCAGTTTTGCAACCCTAACCGATTCGGGTGGGGGAAAAGCCTCCCTCTGCCTCAACAACATTACAAGTGCGGACATTATTACGCTTGTAAACTACATAAAAGCCACGGACGGAGAGGACACCACTTCAGTTGCGCTTACAATTAATGTGCTCCCGAAAGGGGATTTGAGCGGGAATGGAATACTGACCTCAGCGGATGTGGTTTTGGAGTTGAACTGCGCCTTTCTGGGAATTCCCCCGCCGGTTTCCTCCAATTGCGACAACTGTGACTTTGACGGTAATGGAGCCAGCGCTTCGGACGTGGTTTTGCTTTTGAATGCAACGTTCTTGGGCATACCGCTCCCTGCTTGTTGACGTCCCAGATCTTTTTACCCGGCCCTTTCGCCACAGGGCCGGGTTTTTTATTTGATATCAACCGGGCTGGGATTAAACCTTTTCAGTCATTATTTGTAGAATGATTGTGGGATTTGATGTTATATTACCAGTGGAGAAAATAAAGGACTTGGCTGATGTTTCGTAAACTTTGGTTTTGGGGATTATTGGCGGTAATCGGGGCGGGGGTTCTTTTCGCTTTTACCCGCGCGGACAGAAAGGAGGAAGCCAACGGAACCGAGCTGAAAACCAGCAAGGTCGCGCGCGGGAATCTCTTGGCATCGATTAACGCCACCGGCGTCGTCCGCCCGATTCAAACCGTTGAGCTAAAGTGCAAGGCTTCCGGCGAAATCATTCAGTTGCCCATCGAAGAGGGGAGCTACGTCAAAAAAGGTGATTTAATCTGCAAACTGGACCAAACGACCGCCAAGAATTATTACGAGCAGTCCAAGGCGGATTACGAGGTGGCGGTGGCGACCGAAAAGCAGCAGCAAAAGGAATTTAATCGCGTCAAGGAACTGTTCGACAGGAAGCTGGTTTCGGAATCAGACCGGGACAATGCCGAATTGAACTTTCAAAAAGCCCATTCGCAGAAGGTGCGGGCCGAGGCGGCTTTGTCCACCGCCGCCGACCAACTGGCCGACACCGAACTGCAGGCTCCAATCGACGGAATCATTCTTAAGCGCAACGTCGATCAGGGGCAGGTGATTTCTTCCGGCATTTCGTCGGTTTCCGGCGGAACCACCATTGCCCTTTTGGCCGATTTGAACAAGGTGGATGTGGTGGCGGATGTGGATGAAACCGACATCGGAAAGGTGAACCTGGGGCAGACCGTCAAAACCGTGGCGGATGCCTTCCCCGACCAGGAATTTGCCGGCCGGGTTTTGAAAATCGCCCCTCTGGCCAAAGTGGCGCAGAACGTCACCACCTTTGAGGTCACCGCCGAAGTGGATAACCCCGAGCGTCTTTTGAAATCGGGGATGAACGCCAACGTCGAAATTCTCACGGCCGAAAAGCACGACGTTTTGCTGGTGCCCAACGAAGCGGTGAAAGAGCTTTCCGAAGTTATGTCCTATTTTTCCGACGAAGAGAAAAAGAAATTTGCCGGCTTTACAATGGGAGGCAATGGCGGCGGCGCGATGGCGCATACGAGCGGCTCTTCCTCCGGGATGGGAAGTGGCGGACAGCAGGTTGTAGTTATGCAGGGCGGGCCGGGCGGAGCGGCTGGGGGTGCTTCGCGTGGCGGTCGGTCTGGCGGCGGGATGCGGAGAAATTTTGATCCCTCTAAAATCGATTTGTCCAAGCTGGATCCGGAAGCAAGGGAGCGTATAAAACGCTGGTCCGCCACAGGCGGACGGCAGAGAGAGAAAAAGGGGGATTCGAGCGAAAACTTGGGACATCCCCGCTGGGTATTAGTCAAAAAAGGGAATGAAATTAAACCGAAACAGGTGATGGCGGGGATTTCCAATCTCGATAATACCGAGATTATCTCCGGCCTGGCCGAAGGGGATGAAGTGATTGCTCAACCGACTTCAATGTTGGCCAAAGACCGGGAGGAGATGCAAAAGCGGATGCGCTCTTTCGGCGGCATCCCCGGGATGGGCGGCAGTGGTGGAGGCGGCCGGCGATGAACCCGCCCGCCAGCACTACAGGCGGGCTGGAAGCTCCCGCTCAAGTTCAAACCCATCCATTCACTCCCAAAGCGCCGGTTTTTGCCCGCTCCAACATCAACTTTCTGGAAAGTTTTTCGGTTTCGCTGGCGGCTTTGCGCGCCAACAAAATCCGCTCTTTTTTGACCATGCTCGGCATCATCATCGGTGTGGCGGCCGTTATCGCTATGATTGCCCTGGGCCAAGGGGCCAAAAAGGCGGTGGAGGATTCAATTCAAGCTTTGGGCACCAATTTATTGATGATTCGTCCCGGCTCGGCCCGGCAAGGGATGGTTCGTTTGGGGGCCGGTTCTTCCGTGCGCTTAAACGAGCAGGACTTGGATGCTGTCAAAAAGAAAGTTTCCGGCATTGAGGCGATTGCCCCCGAGCAGTCCCGTTTCGGCCAGTTAAAATACGGCAACAAGAACTGGAATTCGCAGGTTATCGGCACCACGCCGGAATATGATTTTGTGCGTAACGCTCCGGTTGACAAAGGAGCTTACTTTACCCGGCAGGATGGCGCTTCGCGCAAGCGCGTGGCGGTCATCGGCCAGACCGTGGTCGATAACCTGTTCGGCCCGGAGGAGGATCCGCTCGGCAGGCAGATTAAAATCAACAATATCCCCTTCGAGATTACCGGTGTGCTCAAAGTCAAAGGCCAGCAGGGCTGGTTCAATCAGGACGACATCGTCATCGTTCCCTTAGAGACCGCCCAAAAGCGGCTTTTGGGGTTGGATTTTTTCACCAACATCAACGTGCGGGTGGTCGATGAAGCCCAGATGAACCAGGTTTCGATGGATATTGAGCAGGTTTTGCGCCGCTCGCACAAGCTGACCGGGGCGGATGAAAACGATTTTGCCATCCGCAACCAGGCCGACATTATGGCCACGCGCACGGAGACGGCCAAGACTTTGACCTGGCTTTTGGCGTCGGTCGCTTTGGTATCGCTTTTGGTGGGCGGCATCGGAATTATGAACATAATGTTGGTTTCGGTCACCGAGCGGACGCGCGAAATCGGCGTGCGCCGGGCTCTGGGGGCGCGCAAGCGGGACGTGCTTTCTCAATTTTTGACCGAGGCGGTTACCCTTTCGTTGGTTGGCGGTTTAATCGGTATCGGCCTGGGAGTGGGCGCAACGCTTTTGCTGTCAAAATTGGCCGGCTGGACGACTTTAATCTCTTCCGGTTCAATAATACTGGCCTTTTTGTTTTCCGCCACGGTCGGAATCTTTTTTGGGCTGTATCCGGCCCGTAAAGCGGCGAGTTTGGAACCTATTGAAGCCTTGCGCTACGAGTAAAATACCATAATTGGTATTTGTTCTAATGCCAGTTATACCACAAAAAGAATAATCCTGCCGCCCAGCAGTAATAAGAAAATCCTTCCAGCGAGTGTTTTCGCAAAATCTTTAACAAAAAATAAATCGCCAGAAGTCCGGTCAGAAAAGATACGATTGCGGCGGCAATAAAAAGCTCCCAGTTATTGGCCGGATTTTGACTTTTCACCAATTTTGGAATCTCCAAAATCGCCGCCCCCGCCACCGCCGGAATGGAAAGCAAAAAAGAAAAGTCCGCCGCCTTTTTCCTTTCCAATCCCCAAAAGAGTCCGGTTGTAATCGTCGAGCCGGAACGGGAAATTCCCGGCAAAATCGCCACCGCCTGCGCCAAACCAATTGTCAGCGTGTTTTTGAAGTTCAGCGCGGCTCCTTTTGGCTTTGAAAATTTAGACAGATAAAGAAAAGTTCCGGTTACCAGAAGAAAACTGGAAATCCAGAGCGGTTGGTCGAACGCCTCCTCAAAAAACTTATGAAATCCCCCGCCAATCACCGCCGCCGGTATCGAACCCCAGATGACAAATAAAACCATCCGCCAGTCTTCCTGTTTTTCTTCGGGCAGCTTGCTTGAAATTTTCAGAAAAAAGGCTTGAACAAATCGAATCAATTCTTTTCGATAAAATACCAAAACCGAGACAAGTGTCCCGAGATGCAAAACGACATCAAAAGCAACATTATCTAACTTGGATTCAAAAACGTGCTGAAACAGCGCCAGATGCGCCGAGCTGGAAACCGGCAAAAACTCCGTCGCTCCCTGCAAAACCGCCAAAAAGAAAATTTGATAGGTTTCCATTAACCCTTCAGTTTAGGTTTATTTTCTTTAACGTCAAGAAATAATTCTCAAGATTGTCGTTCCGAACAAAGCGAAAATCCCGCCTTTACCCCACCCAGATGCTTCGCTACGCTCAGCATGACAAAAAGGGGGTTCTTTATCCGATTCAGTAACTAAAAACTGCTCAACTGTCATTCTGAACGAAGTGAAGAATCTGGGTGGAGGGGCGGTGGGTTTCCTCACATTTAGCCCTCCGCTATTTTACCGACCGCATCCGTCGGGTCTCGTTGCGCTTGAAAATGGTTCTGGCGATGGCGGTGCCCATAGCGGCGCCTACAAAAATGTCCGAGGCGAAGTGGCGATCATCGTTCATCCTTGCCAAGCCGACACCGGTGGCAAAACCGTAACTTAAAATTTTCACCCACGTTTTTGGAAAATGGCTGCTCACCACGGTTGCCAAAACAAAGGCCTGGGTGGTGTGGCCGGAGGGGAAAGAGGAATTGGCCAAAAAGCCCTCTCGTTTCCAGCGGCCTTTGTTTTCAAACGGCCGGGCGCGGCTGGTGGCCATTTTAATAAATCCTGCCCAGCTCAACGCAAAATTGGAGGCCTCCCAACCGTCCAGCGCCACCGCCTGCAGTTTCTTCTGCTTTAAAACCGTGCTAATCCCGAATGCACCAATTAAGACCGGCTGGGCTAAAGCGGGCGAGCCGAAGGGGGTGACCGCGCTGGCTACCCGATTCGTAGTTCGCGTCCTGTTTCGTTGAAAAACCTGCCGGATGTTCAAATCCTGCCAAACCAGAAGTCCCGTCCCCGCTGCCAGCGCCCCGAATTGGAGCCAGTCTTTTCCTTGCCACCAGACTGGCGCCGCGCCTATACGCAAAGCATCTTGCAGGAAATATTTTGCGTAGCGTTTGGCTTTGGGCTCTGCTTTAGTTGAATCGGATTGGGCAAAAAGCGGGGAAAAACTTAAAGCAAGGACAGCAAGGCAATTAAGAACTAAGATTCTTTTAACCACTGGAAGCAAGATAGCGCCGGCTTGTCGCGAGGCAAGACCAAAGGCGGCTTTACCGAATAGCGGAATTTGGTTAGATTAAATGCGGGATTTTACTATGACGATGGCCGAGGAAATTGTCTACACCCGTCTGCTTTGCGAAACCGCCGGCGTTTCCGCCCGACAGTTTCAAAAACTTTTGCTTTTGTTTGGCTCTCCTTCGGAGATTTTTGACGTTTCCGAGGCCGAATTGGCCGAAAATCCGCATATCGGCAGCAAACTGGCCAAAGCAATCGGCAAGGCGAGAAGAAATTACGCTTCAATGCAAACTGACACGAACAGCCTGGCGGCTAAGAAAATTTTCACCCGCTCGTTTTTAGACGAAAATTACCCTTCTTTGCTGCGCGCGTTGGGCGACCCGCCGCCTTTACTTTTCTACCGCGGGGATTTCTCCTCCAACAACGGAAAATCGGTAGCCGTTGTCGGCCCGGTTGCAGCCAACCAAGAATCAGTCGGCCAAGCCGTCCGGTTGGGTAGGGGGTTGGCCGAGCGGGGTATTTCTGTTATCACCGGTTTGGGCAAAGGAGTAGAGGCTTCTGCGCAGGTCGGAGCGGTGGTTACCGGAAATCCAAGCTGCTTGATACTTTCCTGCGGTTATGAAGCTGATTTGACCGAAGAGGAAATTACCTTGGGCGTTCAGGTCGAGAAGAAAGGCGCCCTGATTTCGGAATATTCTCCGCTTACAAAAAAATCGCCCGAACGGGAAGCCGCCGGCCGCCGCCTGGTTGTGGCTTTGGCGCAAGCCGTTTTGGTCATCGGCACCACAGGCGGAGATGGGCTGACTGAAGCCGCCGTTGAGCTGGCCGTGCAGCAAGGTAGGCCGATTTTTGTTTTCAATTCAGGTGATGACGCCAATTTCCCGGCCGAGGCGATTCCTTTGACCCGCGAAGAAGAAATTGATTTAGTAGTCCGCAGTTTGGTATGACCGATTTTCTGTCCGAAGATACGATAGTCGCTCCAGCAACCGCTCCGGGCGAAGCGGCTTTGGCCATCATCCGCCTTTCCGGCAAAAGAGCTTTTGTCATTGCCGACTCGGTTTTCTGTGGCACCAAGATCTCCGACGCTCCCTCCCATACCATCCACCACGGCTTTATAATTGACCCGGCTACCAAAGAGAAAGTGGACGAGGTTCTTGCCTCCGTTTTCCGCGCCCCCAAATCCTACACTGCCGAAGATTCGGTCGAAATCTCCTGCCACGGCGGCCGGCCGGTCGTTTCTGCCATTGTGGAGTTGCTGGTTCGAGCAGGGGCAAGACCTGCCCATCCCGGCGAGTTCACCCAGCGTGCCTTTTTGAACGGCCGCATCGACTTGGCCCAGGCCGAGGCAGTGGCGGATTTAATTTCCGCTCAATCGGACGCTTCCCGCCGCGCCAGCCTGGAGCAACTCGAAGGGACTTTGTCCAAAAAAGTTAATCAACTGCGCGAATCGCTTTTGGATGTCTTAGCCGAAGTGGAAGCTAATCTGGACTTCCCGGAAGAAGGTATCGAACCCCAGCGCGCAGGTCAGATTACGAAAACGCTCTCCGATGTAATTGCCCAAGTCCGCACTTTAGCCAAAAGTTTCAAAGAAGGGAAAGTCCTGCGTGAAGGATATTCGGTCGTCATCGCCGGTCGCCCAAATGTCGGCAAATCGAGCTTGCTGAATGCGCTTCTGCAAAAAGAGCGCGCCATAGTCACGCCGGTGCCAGGGACGACGCGCGACACAATTGAAGAATGGGCCATCTTTTCCGGCGTTCCCGTCCGCCTGGTCGATACCGCCGGCCTGCGCGAAAAGGGAGGAAAAATCGAAAAAGAGGGAATGCGCCGTACCGAAGAAGCGATAGAAAAAAGTGATTTGGTTTTATTGATGCTGGATGCTTCCCAAAAACCGACTGATGAAGACCAGCGCCTTTTGTCCCAGTATCAAAACCGCAAGAAACTTTTACTCTATAACAAGGTCGACTTGGTGCCCGAAAATCCATCATTAGCTGAATCCAATGGTGCCCTCTATATCTCCGCCACTTTAGGTATCGGCCTGGACGGGCTGAAAGAAAAAATCGCCAAGCTGGCGCTTCCTTCTTCCGGCACCGAATCGGTTTTGGTCACCTCCGCCCGCCATAAAGAAGCGCTGGCCAAAGGCTTCGTCTATCTCTTGCGCGCCAGAAGGGGCCTGGAGCGGGGGAAGGGCTTGGAGCTGGTCGCCTTCGAACTCCGCCGCGCGGTGGATTCGCTCGGCGAAATCACCGGCCAAATCGTCACCGAAGATATTTTAGGCCGGATTTTTTCGAAGTTTTGTATTGGGAAGTAGATTATATCTAACCTTGCAAAAATGAAGGGTAAACTATGAATCAGAAAAATAGATACTTAATATCATTACTTGCCGTTTTAACATTTACCACCACAGCTTGGCCTTGGGGGCGGTTGGGGCATCAAACCGTGGCCCAGATTGCTGAAGACCGGCTAAGCGACAAGGCGCTGGACAAAATTGCCGAAATTCTGGGGGAAGATGTGCATCTGGCCGATGTGGCGATGTGGGCGGATGAAATCAAAAGGGGACGCCCAAAAACCCGCCCTTGGCACTTCATCGACATCAATATCCACGAAAACCCGAATCCCACCGATCTCTCCCTCTACTGCCCGAGCGGCAATTGCGTTACCAATCAGATTGGGGAATGGATAAAAATTTTGAAAAACCCGCATAACTCCCAGCCGCAGCGCGAAGAAGCTTTAAAATTCATCGTCCATTTGGTAGGCGACTTGCACCAGCCTTTGCACTGTTCCGATGACAATGATAAGGGAGGCAACGACAAAAAAGTCCGCTTTTTCAAACGTAAAGTAAAACTTCACGCCCTCTGGGATGGCGTAATCGAGCGCTCCGACACAGAAGACCCGATTGCTTTGGCCCGCAAACTGGAAGACAAAATTAGCGGCCAGGAAGTTGCGGATTGGAAAAAGGGTAACGTCGCAAATTGGACGATCGAGAGTTGGGGTATCGCAAAAGATGTAATTTATCCTCACTACCGGGACCATGAGGGAGAAAAATTGGGAAAAAGCTATCAGAATAAAATGCGTCCCGTCGCCCGCGAACAACTTTCCAGGGCCGGCGTGCGCCTGGCCGAGCTTTTGGAGCAGGCACTAAAAGACTAATATCTTTTACCATTTAGTCTTTTACTCTCGTACGTTACATTCTTTGACAAAACCAGCTAACGGCTCTAATTTCTCGGCGTGAAAGGGAGAAAAGAGCCGCTCGTTTCCGTTTCCGGCATTCGGGGAATTGTGGGGGAATCGCTCACCCCGGAAATTGTAACCATCTATGTTTCCGCCTTTGCCCGGCTGATTAAAAAAGGCACGGTAGCTGTCGGGCGCGATACCCGCCCCTCCGGCGAAGCGATTGAAAATTTAGTTGTCGGAAATTTGCTGGCTGCCGGCATTGATGTGTTGACCCTTGGAATTGTTCCAACACCAACTCTTGCGATGGCCATCTTGGAGAAAAAACTGGCCGGCGGCGTAATGGTCACCGCCAGTCATAATCCGGCTCCCTGGAATGCACTAAAGTTTTTCCGTAGCGACAGTACGTTTTTAACTCCTCGAGAAGTCGAGAAATTAAAGAAACTGGCAAAATCGACCGGCGATTGGAAAAAATTCGATCAGTTGGGGAAGAAAGATAAGTGGGACACCGCCGTAGATTCCCATATCGAGAAAATTTTGGCCTTATCATTGGTCAACAAAGAAGTGGTAGCATCCCGGTGCTTCAAAGTTGTCGTCGATTGCGTGAATGGCGCCGGCTACTCTGCTTTGCCTTTACTCTTAAAGAAGTTGGGTTGCAATGTTATTGGCTTAAACACAACTCCCAACGGGCTTTTTCCCCACAATCCCGAGCCGATACCGGAGAATTTGGGCCAGCTTGAAGCCAAAGTTTCCGAGACCAGGGCTGATTTGGGAATGGCGGTTGACCCCGATGCCGATCGGCTGGCGTTAGTTTCCGAAAAGGGCAAGGCGGTGGGTGAAGAATATACCCTGGCCTTAGTCGTTGATTATGTTTTATCGCGAATGCCCGGGCCGGTGGTCATCAACCTCTCCACTTCGCAAATGAATGCCGATGTGGCCAAAAAACAGGGTCAGCCCTGCCATCGCACCCCGGTGGGAGAAGCGCACGTATCGCTCGGTCTGAAAAAGTATAAAGGAGTTATTGGCGGGGAAGGAAACGGCGGTGTCATACTACCGCAGCTGCATGCAGGCCGGGATGCCTTAATTGGCGCGGCTTTGGTGCTTTCCCATCTGGCCACTTCGGGGAAAACGCTGGGGGAATTGGTTGACTCCCTCCCAAAATTTAGCTTTATTAAAAGCAAGGGAACTTTATCTGCCCGAGCGGATATAAAGGGGATATTGAGGAAAATTGAAAAAATGCATCCCAAAAGCGGAAAAGATAAACGGGACGGATTGTGGGTCGGCCTGCCGGAAGGCTGGTTTCAGGTTCGCCTTTCCAACACCGAACCGATCTGGCGTCTGAGCGTGGAGGGAAAGCCCGGCTGGGCGGAAGCTAAAGCGGTTGAACTTAAAGAACTTCTAACTCGTTAAGGAAAA
Source organism: uncultured Ignavibacteria bacterium (assembly GCA_964607165.1). Taxonomy (GTDB): domain Bacteria; phylum Zixibacteria; class MSB-5A5; order DSPP01; family DSPP01; genus DSPP01. The sequence goes on along the minus strand of CAZSIT010000002.1, from coordinate 98,701 downwards.
ATTATGTGCGGCATAGTCGGTTACGTGGGGGAGAAAAAAGCGGTTCCCATTTTGATGGAGGGGATTCACCGCCTCGAATATCGCGGGTACGATTCGGCCGGAATCGCCATTCTCGAAAAGGGCGCGATGGTGGTCAAAAAGGCGGCCGGAAAAATCTCCGTTTTGGACCAGATTTTGGAAGGAAATAAGTTCTCCGCCGGCATTGGCATCGCCCACACCCGCTGGGCTACTCACGGCGAGCCGTCCGATAAAAACGCCCACCCCCACACCGATTGCAAAGGCAAGCTGGCGCTCATTCATAATGGTATCATCGAAAACTATAAAACCTTGCGCGAAGTTTTGGCCGAAAAGGGGCATATCTTCCGCACCGAGACGGACACGGAAGTGCTGGTGCATCTGATAGAAGAACATTACGATGGCGATCTGTTGGATGCCACGCGCGAGGCGCTGTCACAGGTGGAAGGGACTTACGGCATAGCCTGCTTGCACGAAGATAATCCGGACGAAATCGTCGCTGCCCGCCGCGGCTCTCCCATCCTTATCGGGCGCGGAGAAAATGAGAACTTCGTTGCTTCCGACGTAGCCGCCATTTTGCGCTACACCAATCAGGTGGTATATATGGAAGACAAGGAAATCGCCCGCATTCGCAAAGATGGTTTTGCGGTTTCCACCATAGACAAAGTGGAAGTGACTCCCAAACTGGAAGAAATTTCCTGGAATTTGGAAGAGGCGGAAAAAGAGGGTTTTTCTCACTTTATGCAAAAAGAGATTTCCGAGCAGCCCAACACGCTCGAAAATTGCCTGCGCGGACGCCTGAATTTTACCGAAGGGACGGCGCGACTGTCCGGTTTACGTCTAACTCCACAAGATTTGTCCACCGTGGATAGAATCATCATCACCGCCTGCGGAACTTCCTGGCATGCCGGGCTGGTGGGGGAGTATATGATTGAAGAGACGGCCCAGATTCCGGTGGAAGTGGAATATGCCTCCGAGTTTCGCTACCGCTCGCCGGTTATCAATCCGGGAACGATTGTTTTTGCCATTTCGCAATCGGGCGAAACGGCAGACACGTTGGCCGCCCAACGCGAAGCCAAACGCAGAGGAGCAAAAGTACTCGCCATCTGCAATGTGGTCGGCTCCACCATCGCCCGCGAGGCCTCCGGCGGTCTGTATATTCACGCCGGGCCGGAAATCGGGGTCGCCTCCACCAAGGCTTTCACCGGGCAGGTGATGACTTTGGCTTTGATTACTTTGCTTTTAGGCCGGATGCGCACCTTGTCCTTGGAACGGGGCAAGGAGTTCATCACCGAGCTGGAAAAAATCCCCGCATTGGTCAAAAAGATATTGGAAAATGAAGACCAGATTAAGGAATTGGCTGAAAAATATCATACCAAAAACAATTTCCTCTATCTCGGTCGCGGCATCAACTTTCCGGTGGCTTTGGAAGGGGCTTTGAAACTGAAAGAAATCTCCTACATCCATGCCGAAGGGTATCCGGCGGCGGAAATGAAGCATGGCCCGATTGCCTTAATCGACGAAAATATGCCGGTGGTGGTGATTGCCCTGAAAGACCCGATTTACGACAAGGTGGTCTCCAGCATTCAGGAAATCAAAGCCCGCCGGGGGCAGGTGATTGCCGTGGCGACCGATGGGGACACGGAAATTGGTAATTTGGCCGACCACGTCATTCATATTCCCGCCACCCTTCCGGCTTTAACGCCGATGCTTTCGGTCATTCCGCTTCAGCTTTTGGCCTACCACATCGCCGTTCTGCGCGGCTGCAACGTGGACCAGCCCCGCAACTTGGCCAAAAGCGTTACGGTGGAATAAAACTTTAGAGTAACTCCACCTACTGTTAAGAATAGTGAAAATCTATTCTTTTCCTCCGTTTAGTTGTGATAGCGTGCCTTCACGCTTACTCCAAAGAAGTGGCACTACAGAGTAGGCTCTTAACGCAGCCATAAATTCCTCTGGCGGAGAATGCTCAATATCGTTAAGAAAAGTGTACGCTCCTAAAGGTTCGTGCCTTATCGCGTTTACATCGGCAATAGAAAAAGCAAATGAAAAAGTCTGCTCTTTTGTCAAGTTATTAATGGCTTGAAGAACCCGTTCAGGCCTTGTAGCGGTTTTGGGCAATCCAAAATCGAATTTGTGATCAAGCCCAGTTTTACCGCTCAGTTTTAGGTCCGCAAATATAGGGACTTGATTCTGTTGTAAAAATTTCGTCACATCTTCCTTAAATAATGAGGAAACGTATTCTCGTGCCATTACAAACATGTCGTTTATTTCCAGAATAGCCTGAACAAGATTATGTTTCTTTTGAGGAAAATCACGGGGTGTAGTAACTACAAAAATTTCATCCTTATCCAAATGAACACCAAACCCATTTAGGATAGCTTGCAGATGTCCAATTCTTTTCTCCCCAGATAGTTCTAATCCGCTTGCCCGGAGATCCATAATGGTATACCCATCATCAGTTAGGCGCAAACTGCCATCATGTTTTTCAACGTAGATTTGAAGCGCATCATTGTGCCGATCTAAGAAAGGAGTAGTAATCTGGCAAGATTTTTCCATTTCCTTGATGCTTATCCCTTCTTTTAGCCAATCCATATAACTTTTAATTAATTTTTCGCATTCATTCTTTTTCATAAAAGAACCATTTGAATAGGAGGCCAAGATTTTATTCCACAGAACTTCATGAAATGCTCTAAGTATTCTACTCCCGGATTATCGGCAAGGACTTCTGAGATTCCTAAGCTTGGCACGTCAGCAAGTTCATAGGCAATCCTATCTTCAAAACCTTCTTTGTATAAATGTAAATGGCTTTCGCTAAGCCATTCTCCTGGCCTATATGGTGAATTGGGCGGGTTTTTGTGGGGCGGACCGCTTAATTCAAATCGAGCTAATACAATTACTTTTCGCGCTCTTGTTTGAAACTTTAATCTAATACGTTTACGATTTCCACGTTCAATGTCCAATATAAATTCTTCTCGCCTATCGACGGACCGAAGTAAGCGGTCGGCGTTCATCGGCTGATTCCGATGGAATTCAATTGGGTCATCATCCACAAATTCTTTTGTCATTTGAAGAAGAGCATCCGCCTCGGCTTGAAGAAGTGGCATCTTAAGTTTTAAATTCTCCTCCCAACATGCACAATAAAATTGTTTCTCTCTTATCCGTCAAGGTATGACCTTTCACATTTCAGGGAAGTGCAAATTCCCCTAAAATCCGCTTTTACGGTTGCCGATAATAATGTTATGGTTCAACAAGGTTTACCACAAGTGGAAAAGACGTTCAATATCGGAGCGGCTATCGGCATTATGGGCGGTGCGCTCGGTTCGGTTATCTGGCTGTTTATCACCGGCTTAGCCATTAACTCTCCTTTCTTTGCTTTCGTGCCGGCTTTGTGTGGCTTGGCGGGGGGCTTTTTTGCGCTTTTTCTTTTATCCCGCAAACCGGAGCAGCGGGCTATCATCGCGGGCGGGGTGATTTTTTTGTTGGCGGCGGTCAACTTTCTGTTCGGCAACCTGATTTTTGACCGGATTGGGGGCAGTCTTTGGGGCATTTCCACCGGCAAGGAAGCCTTTTCGCGGCTGTATTTGAATCTGCTTTTGGCGGCAATGGCGCTTTTGGGATTTTATTTAGTAGTCCAAAACAGGATAAAGAGAAGCAACTCTTAATCTTGCCGTTCGCTTTAGAAACCGCCGGTTATACCGACAAATATAGATGTGAGCCGCAGAGGGGGGCGGCTCGGTTTTATTCTTTTAAGGGGAGCCTGTTTGACTGAAGAAAAAATCGTTGGCGATAAAGCCAAAATCGAAGAGCTGAAATTTCTATTCGGCTTGTTTTCCAAAACGGTCAAGATTGTAGTACTGTATCCACCGGATAATCCCCTCCCCAAGGAATTCAAGAAGAATTTCTCCGAAAAATTTTGCCAGTTTTTGTCCTGCCAAGGGAGGGTCTTTTTGGCTGTTAAGCCGGGAGAATTCTGGTTCGAGGGGGAAAAAGTCTTTGTGGAAAGCAGTCGGGAAGAATCGATCGCCACGCGCATGCATATGGATGGAATCCGGGAGGTAACTTTTGACGCCGAAACGACGGCGGATGAAATTCTCTCTTTTCTTGAAGCCTTTCGGGAAGTGGCGCAGTTTAGAGGGGAAAAACCGGCCGACTCCGTCAAAACCGAGGAAGCGCCGGATGATTTGGTGACCAAACTCTGGGAAAAAGAGTTGGTGCACATCCGTTTTCAAGTGGTGGAATCTCCGGTAACGCAAAGTTTGGATTTGACCCCCTTTGTGCCCGAGTTTGAAGATACGGCCCGCATCGAATATGGCCAAATCGCCTTCGATGAAACTAAGCCGGTCGTCGTTTCCCTCACCGAGGAAGAGAAAAAAGACCCGAAACAATCCCACCATCCGCACGTTCGGGACTTAGTCGAGCTTTTAGGAAATCCGGAAGAGTTAGAAAAAGAAGAAATAGAAGGAATTAAAGGCTGCCTGGCGGCGGAAGCCGGCTTTGACCCATTTTCTCAAGAGCTGTTCATTTTGAAAGAGATTCTTCTGCAGGAAAACCAGAAAGCGGAGTTTGATGAAACGGTTTCCATTTTAAGAAGGCTTTTCGACGAGCGGCTGGAAAAGGGAGACTTTTCCGGCTGCCACAAAATTTTGACGACGGCGCGTGAGGTTGGGGATATGGTAGGTGAAGAATCGCCCCGGAAAAGAGAAAAACTTTTGGAACTTCATCAAAGGGCCGGTGACCGCAACCGGATTGCTTCAGCGGTCAAAGCCGCCAACACCATTCCCGATGCCTCTGCCGAGCAGTTTGAAGTCTACCTTTCCGGCCTGGGGCGCACCGCTTTTACGCATATGGTCGGAATGCTGGGAGACTTGGAAAGCTTCGCTTTCCGAAGAGCCGTCTGCCGGGTACTGGAGGCCCGGGGAATTGAAGTTTTGGACCTTGTCGGCAACGCCGTGTACGACAAGCGCTGGTTTGTGGTGCGCAACGTCACCGCCGTTCTGGGGAAAATCGGCGGTGAGCGGGCGATTGACTATCTGAAAAAACCGTTAATTCACCCCGATCCTCGAGTTAAAAAAGAAGCCCTGACCGCTCTGGCTCACGTCGGCACTCCGAAAGCCTACCTTTTGATGGCGGAGGCGTTAAGAGATGATGATGAAAAAGTGCGCATTATGGTTTTGAAATATTTGGCGCAATGCCGCAAAAAGGAACTTTTGACTCCTCTGGCGGAAGGCATGGAGGAGAAAAATTTTTCCAAGAAATCGGACGAAGAGAAGAGGGCCTGGTTTCTGGCCGCGGCAAAAACCGGTCAGGAAGAGGCGGTGTTGCCGCTCGTAAACAAGATAAAACAATTTTCATTTTTTGAGCGTAGAGAGCTGCACAATGAAAAGCTTTTGGCGGTGGAAGCTTTGGGCTTCTGTGGCAACGCTGCGGCCTCTTTTTTGTCCAGCTTGGCAGGGAAAAAGGATCGGGAAATGGCGCACAAGGCGCAAGAAGCGCTGGGGCGGATAGGATTTGCCGCTCCGCCTTATGAATCAAAAAGGGAGCAAGAAAAATGAGCACCGCAGCGGTTAAAGAACAGCGCAGCATTCAAACTTCCGCTCCGGACTTGAAAAAAGAGTTGGTGAACGGGCTTTTTGTTCTGTTTCGCACGGCGGAATTGTACGATTCCAGCCATCCCTCCTTCCAAAACCCGGCTCAACAGCTGTTTTCAGTAATTTCCCGCCTGCAGGACGGAGAGGGAAAAGTCGATTTAGAGACCCTCGATGGGCACCTTTTTGTCAACGACCTTCGCTTAAAATTCGATTTAGAAGGTTACACCGCCGGCAAGTTTTTAATCGGAGTCTTAGCCAGCCACCATTTGGGCGGGCTCTCCTTTGAACCGAGGTTAACCCAGGAGGAGTTGAACCGCTTTGTTTTTATTTTCAAAAAAGCCCCGGAAGACCCCGCCGCTTTGCTGGAGCTGTTCGAACAGGAAAAAGTTGAGCATATTGTTCCGAAGACGAAAAAGGAAGAAAACCTTGTCGAGCATCAAACCTCGCGCGAGGCAGCGCGCAAGACTTTTACCACGGCGGTAGCTTTGGTAGAGACAGCCATGAGTGCTGTCCGGGCGGGCAAGAGATTTAACTTGCCGTCGGCCAAGCGGGTGGTGCAGGAACTGGTTGACCAGGTCGTGGAGGATGAAGCGGCTTTGATGGAACTGGCGGCTCTTTTACACTTCGACGATTATACCTATGCCCATTCGGTCAACGTAGCGGTTCTTTCGGTTACCTTGGGCACCCGCCTGGGGTTGGACAAAAAGACTCTGGCGCTTTTGGGCTTCGCGGCGCTTTTTCACGACATTGGTAAAGTCAAGTTGCCTCTCGAGTTGCTCAACAAACCGGATGATTTCGACGAAGAGGATTGGAAGCAGATGCGGCGCCATCCGGTTTTGGGGGCTAAAACCTTGATGTTAACCCGCGGGACGGATGAGTTCACCGCCCGGGCGGCCGAAGTCGCCTTTATGCACCATATCAATTACGACACCAAGGGGTATCCCGTTCTCTCTATGAAACGCGTGCCAGGAATTTTTCCGATGATTGTAAAAATCTGCGACACGTACGAGGCTTTGACCAGCGGGCGGGTTTACTTCAAAACTCCCTTTACTCCCGATGAGGTGCTGCAGAAACTTATAGGCGGGATGGGGACGATGTATGACCCTTTGCTCTTGAAAATTTTTGTTTCCACCATCGGCGTTTTTCCGGTCGGCTCGCTGGTGCTTTTGGATACCAACGAAATCGGAATCGTGTACAAAACCAATCCGGATAATATCTACCGGCCCAAAGTGCGGGTCATCGTCGATGCCGCAGGTCAAAAAACCGAGTTCACGCTGGTGGATTTAAGCGAGCGGGACCAGGCCAGCGGGCAGTTCAGCCGGAACATCAAGCGGCTTTTGAATTCGCAGGATTACGGAATTAACCTCTCCCGCATTGCTCTCCAGTAATTTCACACCCTTTCCGCCGGGTCGAACAATCTTTGATACTCTAAAATCGCATACCGGTCGGTCATTCCGGCGATGTAATCGGCCACCACTCGTTTGGGTGGTTCTCTTTTCAGGCGTGCGCGGCTTGTGGGGGGAAGTAAATCGGGATTGCGCGTATAGGCGCCAAAAAGCTCGGCGATAATCCGCTTGGCTTTGTCCGCCATCCGCACCAGCCGGTGATGGCGGTAAAAATTTTCGTTTAAAAATTTCTTCAACTCGGCGTTTTCTTTTTTTAGTGCAGCGGAAAAACCCAACGGACTTTCTTTAACTTTGCGCACGTCCGTTAGACTTTTGATTTTCAGTTTTTCAATGCGAGAAAGCGTAGTGGTGACCAAATCGTTCACTTCCCGATTTATCATCTCCCGCACGATTTGGCTCTGCAGACGGGCAAAGGGCAAATCCCTGAATTTCCGGACGGCGGAGGCCCCCAGCTTTTTCCAGATTGAAAGTATTCGCACCTGCTCTGGCGTTAGGATTCCAGAGGTCAAGCCATCGTCAATGTCATGACAGTTATAGGCAATTTCATCCGCCAAATCGACCAAATCCGATTCCAAGGTCGGCCGCTCATTAGGATGAAACTCTTTGGGTATTGGCAGCTTTGTAGCGGTTTGGTGCTTGACGATTCCTTCGCGTACTTCGTAGGTTAAGTTCAGCCCGGAGAAATTTGGGTATTTTTGTTCCAAAAAATCCACTACCCTCAACGACTGACGGTTGTGGGAAAAACCGCCCACATCCTTAGTCAATTCGTCCAGAATCTCCTCGCCGGTGTGACCGAAAGGCGTATGCCCCAAATCGTGCACCAAGGCAATCGCTTCCGCCAAATCCTCGTTTAACCCCATCGCCCGCGCCGCCGAGCGGGCGATTTGGGAAACTTCGATGGTATGCGTCAACCGGGTGCGGTATAAGTCCCCTTCCTGATTCACGAACACTTGCGTTTTATATTCCAACCGCCGGAAAGCGGTGGAATGGACGATGCGTTCCCGGTCGCGCTGGAAGGCAGAGCGGTAGGCGTGCTCCGTTTCAGGATGAACTCTCCCGCGGCTTTCCGATGACCGCGCGGCATAAGAAGCCAGGATTTTTTCTTCGGGGAATATTAAAGGTTTTACCATTTGATTCTCACTCCAAAACTATTTTCACCCCCCAGCACCGGGTGGCTGGTGTAACTGTAGTCAAATTCGAAAACTTTGTAAAGCGCTCCAAAGCCGAAGCTGTAACGCGCCGGAGCGGTACGAAAACCGGCCCGCAAAGACAGATATTGTGCCGGGCGATACTCCTGGCCAAGATTTATACCCTCTTTTCCATCCTTCTGTGTTGTTCCTCCTGCAAACAAATCCACTTTTTCAGTCGCTTGAGCTGAAGCGCCGATAGTGAGCAAAACTGGAGCTAATGGAGAGTTATTTTGGCCGGGCGTAAATGGAATGTTTTGAACCACGGCTCCCAAACGAACTCGTTTAACCTCGGCAAGCAAAGACAAATCAGCGGCAACGGCTTTGTCGGAAGAATAATTTCCGCCGTAAGAAACCAGAAGCCCTTTCAATGAACCGCCGAGGATAAACGTTGAAAGCGGATAAGCCGCAGAGAGCCAGATGCCGTTTTCAAGGTAGTAATCGTTTTTGCCGAAAGAATAAAAACCAACTCCGAGGACAATATTCCGCACCCGAAAAGCGGCGGCGCCTTGATTGGAGGAAAGCTCGTCCAATCCGAATAACCGCTGATGGCAAAAGCCAACTTCTCTTTTTGAAAGCAGATTCAAAAGGGATGGATTGTAGAAAACTGCTTCCGGTTCAGGGTGAAAATATATTCCACCCAAGGCAGCTGCGGCTGGGCTAAAACCGGCCCGCTCAAAGCTGGCTTCGGCGGTTGAAAAAAGAAAAAGAACAATCCAGCTACTTTTTCTTAACCAGAACAAGAGTCCCCTTTTTAGTCAAGCGGGCAGAGCCAGATGTTTCCATGAATAGAACGTAAATACCGGAGCGCAAGGTTTTTCCGTTATTTCCCTTACCATCCCAAGTAATCTTTCCCGTGACAGTCGGTGAATTGTCCAAAAGCGTTTTCACTTCCCGGCCGTTCACGTCGTAAATGCGTGCCGTTAAGTTGGCTTGAAAAGGCAGGGTAAAGTTTATTGAGACCTCATCATCAAAACCATCGCCATCGGGCGAAAATGGGTTGGGAGAAATATCGACTTGTAAGTTTTCCGAATAAGCTGCGGCGATGGAATTCGGCCCTCCAGGTGTTGCTCCTTTGGCATCCACCGAGCGCCACCAGTTGGCCGGATTATCGGATGGAAGCGCCGGGTCTTTTTTCTCCCACGATACGTTGTTGCCATATCCTTTATTGAACCCAATAGAATCCTCTACCAACCCAAACGGACTTACCAGCTTTATGGTATCGCCATCGTTATTTAGGGAGGGCCAGCTTGAAGGCTCAAATACTTGGACGGAAATATTTGGGTAAAAACTCTGAAAGCTCACTTTATTCTGTACCACAACAACAAAATTCCCCGGTGGTACGGAAATCGAATCGATGCTTATCTGAACCTGACTTTTTGCATCTCCAATTTTCCAGCCAAAAAGCTGCACGGCCGTGTCGGCGGCGTTATACAATTCAATCCATTCTGATTCCAGAGGGTTTTCCGGGTCGGGGAGAAATTCATTGATGAGTAAAGTTGGCGAAGAAGTTCCAACTCGAACGGTCAACGCCGCAAAGTTATTTTCATTTCTTCCGTCAGGCGGCAAAGAAAGAATCAAACGCCGGTAGCCATTTGGTAGAGTCAGGGCAATGGTAAAGTTGTCAAATGCTTGCGGTGCTAAAGATGAGACCAAAATTGAATCGAGCTTTTGAACGATTGTGTAAGTTGTATCACCTAAAATTCCAGAGGAGAAAAACAGATATCGAGCTGTGGTTGTGTCCAGTCCCACATTTTTAACGGAGCCAGAAATTATCATGAAGTTGCCGGAGGGATTTTGCACGGCAAATTGCTCAACAGCTAAATCGTTTGATACTGGCGCGACCGAGTTGATTTTCCCCGGCGTTGAGCCGGATGTAGCAGTCGAAATACTTAAATTCCCACCCGTGGCTGGCATCGCAACGGAAATCCGCTCCCACGATTTGCCATCGCCTGCATCGAAAGACCAGATTAAAGAATCCACAGGCGAGTTTTTATAGAGTAGAAGAATTCGACCGGAGCCATTACTTAGAGAAAACTTCCCTTTCAATAAGGGATAATTCTCTGTGGGATCATCTCCCCAGAAACCGGAGTTATTGCCCCAGTGCTTTTCAAAAGAATTTTCCGTTTCAGTTTCCGCAACCGGCTTGCGGGAAACTATTGCAAAACCGCCTGCCGGCAGTACCACCGAACCGGAATCAAGACGCGAAGTGTCGGCGCCTTCAATGATGGAAAAATCCGTCAACGGAACCGCGTTTAAATCGGCATTGTAAAGCTCAATCCACTCCAAACTGGTGAAGGCCCCCGGCTCGTTTGCCAAAACTTCGTTCACCACAACCTTTGGTGCCTGTGCAAAAGCAGGAACAGATAAGAAAATGACTAAGAGTGTAATTGAGGCTTTTCGCATTAGAAAGGATGCCCCAGCTCAACTCTTAGAAATGTAGATGCCTTGTTTGACAGCGAGCGGTTAAAATCCTTCGATAGTCGCGACATAAACTCAAGCTCCGGGAAAATTTTCATTCTTTCTTCGATATAGAAGATATAATAAAATCGCTCGGTTGCTCTATCGGTTCGTTCCCCGATTTTTCCCCAGAAGCTAAAAGCCGTCCGTTTCTGGCTCCAGTGCAACCTTGCGGCAAGCGTCTTACCTCGAAAACCTAAAAAGCCTTTCAATATTTCGCCCGAAAGCCGCAAATCCAACTGTTTGCTACACTCGTAATCGGTCGTAATTCTTCCCTGCCATCTTTGGCGAGCTTCCAGTGTGTCGGAAAAATCGCTTTTAGTCCAGCTTCCGGAGACACTGAATTTTTGGAGAGGCCGATAGCGGCCGGAAAAGTTAAACCGGTTCCGATTCAACTTTTCTCCCAAAGGCCCCCAAAAGCCGACTTTGGAATCAAGACTCCAGCGTGCACTCGGCCGCCAGCTTTCGCTTGCGATAAATCCTTTGGTTTGGCTGCGCGGTGTGCGGTAGGAAAAATCAACATCTTCGATTTCCTGCGTCCGGTAATCCCCAAACGACGGCCCGCCGGAGTGGATAAACAGATTGGAGTTGTAGTTCCAAAAGGAAATTTGCGAAGCCCAAAAGCCGTGCTTAGCCATTGCGGAAAGAATATACCCGGCAGGTTTTTCGTCCAGATACCCCACTTCACCTGAAAGTTCGGCTTCTTTGCGTTTGTAACGCCCCTGCAGAGAGGCAAACTGGAACGATTTTTGGGTTCGGTTTTCCCGATTCTTCAGTTCTTCGCCTCCGGCTAGTAACCCAAACTGAAAATTCGGCCGAAAATAACTAAAGCCTCCCGCTCCCAAGAAATCTTGATGCGATTCACTCCGGTCAAAAGAGCCGAACGCCTCCGCCGAAAAGTTTTTGGCGTTTCTCCGTCCCAAAATTCCGTTGTAGCGGCTGAAATCGGGAAAGGCAATCGAGTTTCCAAATTCATCCGGCTTGGAAGCTGACGAAAGCGGGTAAAACCCCCTTCCCAAAATCAGCCCGTCGCCCCATTCGTAATCAAAATTTCCAGCTCTGGCCTCCCAGCCCGCTTGCGCAAACCATAAACCCCGGCGGCGGAAGGTAAGCTCATTGCTCGTAGGCGTTTTCACTCCCTCGGCAAAAAAGCCGAAAGAGTTTTTGGCCGGGCTTTTAAAGGTAAAATAGTTGCGGCTTGCCCTTTCCGGCATTAGCGAATACTGGCTGCCCAAATTGAAATAAAGCGGCAGCTGAAATTCCGAAACCGAGTCAATTTTTAGCTCCTCCTGCGCCACAAAAGAAAGCTTTGCCCCGCTTCTCTCCGCCGCCAAAAGCGCCTCCTCAAAAGTCTCTATCGAAATCTCCCCGCTGCGGAGCTTTTCTGAAAGTTCGTCAACGGAGAGAAGGGAGCCCGATTGAGGAAAAGCATTGTTTGAAATGAAAACTATGCCTAAAAAGAAAAGGATTTGTAGCTTCACAGATTTATATATTTACTGAATAGCCAGCAGTTTTTAGGTCTTTTTGTATTGAAAAAGCCACTTCTTCTACATTTTCGCTGACTTGCTTATAAATCATGCCTACAATATCAGCTGGAAGCGCAACACCTTTTTTGTACAAACAGCAAACTCTGTTCCGTCCAAGCTTGCCTACAAAATAACCAAATTCAAAAATTACATTCTGGCGCGCTCTTTTTTCTTTTGCTCTCTGCTGGTCAGGTTTGCTATCTTCCGAAATCGGATAGCCAATATCATCAGGTGTCAGGAGAATGAAGGCATATCCAACGTCGCTATGTTTTTCAATTTTCTCGATTATAGTGAGACCCTCATCGGCTTTTCGATGTAACACAACGGACTCCAATTTAATTTCGGTAAGAAATATCTCGAGTTGATTCTTTAATCTTTCATCATGGCCATGAACAATAAAGATTTTGTTTCCCACTATTCTCGTTTCGCTTGGTTTTGCCAAGGCTTTTGAACCAACAGAATCAGAAACGTTTTCATTCTTCCAATATTCCTTTATCTCTTCAATCCTTGACTTAAGAAATAGACGCGCTCGTTTTAAGTCGGTTTGGTAGGCCTCCCTCCTTCGGGTTATCTCCAAAATTGGAATGTATCCTCCTGCCGTGGGTACCGGTTCAAACTTGATCTTTTTGAATTTCTCAATGTGGTCAGCTTTGTCAGGAAATATAAGCTTTAGAGCCTTTTCTACATCTTTCTGCCAAGGCCCCAAGTTTAATACCGACACGTCTAAGCCTTTGAGTTTATCCTCGAACCCATCGACCTCCTGAATTAACTCCTCGATTCTTTCAATTGCCTCAATTTTTGTAATTTTATCCATAGCTTTTTTATCTTCCCTTCCTCAACCCATACTGGTCGATTTTGCGGTAGAGGGTGCCCGCCTGCGGCGGGCCGATGCCCAAACTTTTGGCCGGAGGTTTGTAACATTCCAAATACAGATTTATGGCTTCTCTGATGTTTTCCTTGGCCTGTTTCAAGGTATCGCCCTGCGAGGTGATGTCCAATTCCACGCAGCGGACAACATAGCCGCCTTTCTCTTTTTTGAAAAGGCAGGTAAAAGGAAGCAAGCCGGAATGTTCCTTGGCTCGGGCCGTTCCGCTTTTATTCTTCCGAATAGTATTCGATTTCATACTATCGATTTTTCCTCAACCCATACTGGTCGATTTTACGGTAGAGGGTGCGTTCGCCGATGCCTAAAACTTCGGCGGCTTTTTTGCGGTTGCCGCCGACCTCGCGCAAAGCGCGCTCGATAACTTCTTTTTCCATCCTTTCCAGTGATTGCGTTCCCGGGGTAACTTCCTTCCCCGGCAAAACTTCGCCTCCCCGGTCGAAGCGCCATTCCGCCGGGGCGGAGCCGCGCGCCAAAAACAACTCTTTCAATTCCCGGACTTCCTGCGAAAGCCGGACTAAGGCCTGAAAGATAAGCTCCCGCTCGGCGGTCTCCACCGTCTTACCGGTCGTCACCGGCAACTTGCGGTCGGCGGCACTGGCGCGGGCCAGATGCTCCCGCACCTCTTCGGCGGTGATAGTACGCGAAGGGGAAAGCAAAGCCCGGCTTTCGATGAAGTTTTTTAACTCACGCACGTTTCCCTGCCACAGCGCGCGCGAAAGCTCTTCCAACGCTCCTTCGGAAACTTCGGTTTTCAAATTTGGATTTTGCGCTTTCAGTTGATTCAAGAAGTGGAAAATTAGAAGCGAAATGTCTTCGGGACGTTCCCGCAGCGGAGGCAGCTCGATTTTCACCACGCCGAGCCGGTAATACAAATCGGAACGAAATTTTCCTTCGGCGACGGCGGCGGACAAATCCCGGTTGGTGGCGGCAAGGACCCGTACATCCACGGTAATCTGCTCCTTGCCGCCGACGCGGAAGAAGGCCTTTTCTTCAAGTACGCGCAACAACTTGACCTGCGTGGCGGCGGAGATTTCGCCGATTTCGTCCAGAAATATCGTACCGCCGGAAGCAAGCTCGAACACTCCCTTTTTCTGCGCTACCGCGCCGGTGAAAGCGCCGCGCTCGTGGCCGAAGAGTTCCGATTCCAAAACCCCCTCGGCAAAAGCGCCGCAGTTGAAGGCTAAAAACGGCTTACTTGCGCGCGGGGAATTTTCAGCGATTGCCTTTGCCACCAATTCCTTGCCGGTGCCGCTCTCGCCGCTGATTAAAACGGTCAAATCGGTCGGGCCGACGGCCAAAATTTCGAGGGCAACTTTTTTCAGCGCGCGGGATTTGCCGACGATGCCGGCCTTTTCTAAAACCGATTGGATTTTGAGCGACTCTTCCAAGAGGGCTACTAATTCTTCGCCGCTCCCTTCTTTGGGAAATGCTTCGACGGACTGAAAGAAGAGCCCCTGCTGAAAAAGGGAAAGCTGCTGGGCCGGGGCGACTGCGACAAGTATTATGCCCGGCTCTTTTTGCAGAATTTTCTTCATCAGCCGCGGCGGATCCAAATCGGGAACGGCGGCGTCGAATATCACCGCCGCAAATTTTTCCGACCTTAAAGCCCCCAGCGCTTCGGCCGCTCTAAAAGCAAAGACAAATTCCCATTCGGATGGGTGAGCGGCGGCGGTTAGTTTATCGCAGAGTTCGGATGTCGGCGATACAATCAGGAATTTCATTTCAATTGCCTTTTTTTGGCATACCGGTTTTCATCTTTTGGCTTCCCCCAGTCGGGAACCAATTCGATTCTTCCGGCTTCCCTATCTACCCGCACCACGAAGACCGTAATCGGGTCGCCCAGATGAATTTTCCTTTTGGTTTTTCGGCCGATTAAGCGATGCCCCCGCTCGTCCAGAATGTAGTAGTCGTCGGTCAAATCCCGCAGGCGAATCATTCCTTCCACCCCCATCTGACCCAAGCGGACGAAAACGCCGAAGTTAGTGACGCCTGAGACCGCGCCTTTGTAATGCTCACCGACTTTGTCTTCCATAAACTCCAGCTGTTTGACTTTCACCGCCTCTCGTTCCAGCTCGTTGGCGGTGCGCTCTGTGGCCGAGCAATGCTGCCCCAAATGCACGGCCTGCTTGCGCATGGTTTGATAACGGTTAGCGGTGAGGCCGCCGGATTGGTATTCGTGCAAAATCCGGTGCACGAGCAAATCAGGATAGCGCCGAATGGGAGAGGTGAAATGCAAATAACGGTCAAAGGCCAAACCGAAATGGCCGATATTTTCATCCTGATAGATCGCTTTTTTCAAGGAGCGCAAAAGAATTTCGTTAATCAGCTCCTCTTCCGGTTTGCCGGCGATGTGCGAAAGAACTTTGGAAAGCCGCAGGGGGGTGATTTCTCCCTTGTGCGAAAATTTGTACCCCAGTTCGTTCAAAATCGAAAAGAAGGCCTCGATTTTTTCCTCATCCGGCGGGGCGTGGACGCGGTATAAAACCGGCAAGTTGTAGGCCGTCGTAAAGCGGGCGACTGTTTGATTGGCCAGGAGCATAAACTCTTCAATCAGCCGGTGCGAATCAAGCCGCACGGAGCGTTTGAGGTCGACGACTTTTCCTGCAGCGTCCAAAATTATTTCATCCTCCGGTAAATCGAAATCCAAACTCCCTTTTTTCATCCTATTTTGCAAAAGAATTTTGGATAACTGATGCATATCCTCCAGCGGCTCCAGAAATTTCGACAATTTCTTGCGCGCCGCGCCGCCGTCGAACGCCTCCTGCACCTCTTCGTAGTTCAACTTGGCGGCGGAATGGATGACCGAGCGGCCGACTTCGTACTTTTTCACCTGCCCATCGGGCGAAAGCTCCATCATACAGGAGTAAGTCAGGCGCACTTTTTCCGGCAGAAGCGAGCAAAGATTGGACGAGAGCGCGTGCGGCAGCATTGGAATCACTCGTCCGGGGAGATAAACCGAGTTGCCGCGTTTGACCGCTTCTTTGTCGATGGCCGAACCCTCGCGCACGTAGTGGGAAACGTCGGCGATGTGCACTCCCAAAAGCCAATTTTTGTCCGGCAGTTTTTCCAAAGTGACGGCGTCGTCGTGGTCTTTGGCGTCAATCGGGTCAATGGTAAAGCATATTTTCTTGCGAAAGTCCCAGCGTTTTTTGATTTCGGAAGCGGCCACTTTTGCAGGCAGGCTGGTCAGCTCTTTTTCAACCTCGTGTGGAAAATCGACCGAAATTCGATAGGTGTAAACCAATCCTTGAATTATAGCTTGGGAGTTACCGGCATCTCCCAGAACCTCGGCGATTTCTCCTTCCAGGCCCCAAACGCCCGGTTTTTGCGGGAGAAGCTGTACCAGCACTTTCTGACCCGCCTGCGCTTTGTGTGTCTTTTCCTGCGGGATGAAAACTTCCCAGCGTTCCCCCAAGCCGTCCGGTATCACGTAGTTGGCACGGTTGGCTCGTTCCGCTTGCGTTGAGCGCAGCGTAAACGAAGCGTCTGAGTGAATGGAATGGAAGGTGCCAACCAGCTGGTTGGTCTGCCGCTCTAAAACCCTAATCACTTCCCCTTCGCGCTTTAAGTCCTTCCACCCTTTCCGAAGCAAAGTAACTTCGACTTTATCGCCGGGAAGCAGAATTCCAGCAATCCGCTCGCGCGAAATGTAAATATCCTCAGAGCCATCTTCCGGTTTGACGAAACCGAACCCGGCGCGAGCGGGGGTAAAAATGCCAGTAATCCGGCCCTGCCTTTCTGACAGAGCTAATTTACCGCCCCGGCCCTTGGCCAAATCGCCATTGCGCATCATCTCTTTCAGTAAACGCCGGAATTGGTGATACTGGGTTTCCGGAATTGACAACTTCCGAGCTAACTCCCGCACGCGGGGCGGATGCGACCCGGCCTGCGCAAGGGCTTCTTTAATCTTTTTTACCATTTCCTCTACAGTTAAATGAGTGCTCATAGGAGTGACATATTGGCAGATAAGAGGAGAAAAGTCAAATTTTAGTATTAGGCTTTAAATTGAAAAAAAAGAGCCGCCCTTCTTGACGCTCAGCTGGTTCAAATGTTGTCATCCTGAACGAAGTGAAGGATCTGGGCGGGGAAGGTGAGGGAAAAACCGCCCCTCATCTCATCCCAGATTCTTCGCTAACGCTCAGAATGACAGTTAGAGTAGCTTAAAACCGCTTCACCCGATGATGGCAGTACGGCTCCTTGCCGGTTTTGGCGTAGTAATCCTGATGATAATCCTCCGCCACCCAGAACTCGGTTGCCGGGCGCAGCTCCGTCGCCACCGGTATTCTCTTGCTCTTCAGAATTCCAATCAGCTTTTCCGCCGTATGTTTCTGCTCATCGTTAGCGTAGAAAACCACCGACTTATACTGTTCCCCGACGTCAGGCCCCTGGCGGTTCACCTGCGCCGGGTCGTGGATTTCGAAAAATAACTTGGCCACTTCCTCGTAGCTGGTCTTGGTCGGATCAAAAGTCACCTCGTTGGCCTCAATGTGCCCGGTGTTCCCGTTGCAGACCTCCCGGTAGGTCGGGTTTTTCTTCTTCCCACCCATATAGCCGACCTTCACGTCCGTTACCCCTTTGACCTGCTTTAAATAATACTCCGTTCCCCAAAAGCATCCGCCGGCAAAATAGGCCTTTTGCGTCTTGGTTTGACTCTTACCGTTCGTTTCGCCTGCCCGTTCTCCCCGCTCCACTCCTCGGCCAGGGGATACGCCGGCTCCGGCCGGGATAAAGCTCATAGAAATTGAATTTACGCAATAGCGCGTGTCTTTGGAAGTGAGACCTTCCCCGGTAAAAACGTGCCCCAGGTGCGCGCCGCAGTGGTTGCACAAAATCTCCGTGCGCTGGCCATCGGCGTCCGGCACCTGCTTGACCGCCCCCGGAACGGCGTCGTCAAAGCTGGGCCAGCCGCAGTGGGAATCGAACTTGTCGTCCGAACGGTAGAGCACCGCCCCGCAGCGTTTGCAGGTGTAGGTTCCCTTGTCGTGGGAATCGTAATACTTGCCGGTATAGGGCATCTCCGTGCCCTTGCGCACGATTACCCGCTCCTCCTCGGGGGTCAACTTATTGTAAGTCACTTTGTTACTATCCTCCTTCTTCTTTGTTCCTTGCGACAAAACCAACCCAAAAACCCCTATAATACCTACCACCAACGCCAATAGTATAATTGTTGTTTTCATACCGGCAATAACCGGAAATAGGTAAAGGTTGTTCCAAGTTTTTTGAAGAAATTTATCATTTTTTTCTCCTTTACATAGGGCAAAAATTACCCCGCTAATGTTATTCCTTGCTTACCGACATTCGCGCCGTTTCTATTTTTAACTGAACGCGAGTCGCTTTTGTTCCAGAATAAGAAGCCCCGCCCATTCCAGGCGGGGCTTCTTATTAATTGCGTTTTTATTAGTTTTTAGCTCTGTTATTTTCAAAGTAAGCAAGGGCAACAGTTTTGTACAGATTTTCCCAATGGCCATCATCTTTGCCGATAGCATTTGGATTTCTGCCAGTGCTATCGCTTTTGCCTTTAGTTGAGTTAATCATGTCAGCTCCAACCTTGTCAAATATTTTTTTGACCTCCTCAAAAGAGCCGACCTTCCAAGAAAAATGGCCGTTGCCGGGTTTTTGTCCCACGAGGTATCTGAATGCACCCAAAATGGGATAAAGTGCACCGTCATACAGCATGCTTGGTGTTTCCTTTCTTGTGAATACGAGCCTATATCCTTTCTTCCGAGTTTGGTAGAATGCCAACCTTCCACCTTTCCCTTTATATTTTTCGTTATAGAGCCCCCGTCCTTTTAAATGGACATAATCATGAAGTTCTAAGATGTCCTTTAGTATCAGCGACAATTTTTCAAATGAATTTTGGCTTTTTAAATAATCTTCCAATGCTTTCGCTTTGCTAACATAAGCAACCTTAGGATGGGTAGAACCATCAGGATATGACTCAATATTAAAAAGAGTCATTAAGCTGATGATATCTCTAATGGTAAATTCACCGTCCTCGTTTTCTTTGTAGGCAATTTCTGAAGCGTATGGTGTTTTATTCAAGATTTCTTTGATCCATTCGAACCTTTTGCCAAGATTGGCCAGACTCATAGTTTGTACCTGCACAGCAGTATTTAGACCCTGCGCAATGGGTTCGACAAAGGACCTCGGAATGGCTGTCAATATTTCCAGTTTAACAAATTGATTGTGCGGGCACTCATCCTTGTTGTCGACTATGATTGTATAGGTGTGGGCACCATCGACTATACCATCGTCTTCATTGAAGAAAACTTCTAAACCATCTTTATGGTTGCTATAGTCCACCTTGTGAGCGATAATTGTAATCCCCTTGTTCTTAAGATGAAAAGTAGGATCGGCTTCGCTCAGAAGGCTTTTTTTGACTTCCTGGTAGATTGTTTTATCTGTGTCTTGTTCCCTTGGATTTGGAGCCGTCGGAATACCTGGCGGTATATCTACAGCTCTGCAAAGTAAAATATAGTGCTCGATGCTTGTGGGCTCATCTTGGTCGGACTTGTTTAGAGGATCAGGGAAACGACGGTTAAATTCGGTTCTTAAGAATATAGATTTCATTTTTTCCTTCCTCCTAATGGAGTTTCGGTTTTCAGTTTATGGGATGCGAATCCTCACATCCCGTTTTCGTCAAATAAAAAAAGCTGCATAAATTTCATTGCAGCCGCTAAAACTAAAATCATGTAAAATCCATTTCATCTCTCCTTTCTTCCCGCACCTGCGGTTTCATTCAGCCCGAATCCACGGGCTTATCTTTCGGGGTCAGTATAGCCGGGGCTTTCGGTTTTGTCAAGCCCAGTTTTCAAAAAATTTCCGGGGTGCCAGGACTCCCTGACCGGTCAGGGTCACTGGCTTCTTCCAAGGCGATTTTGGCCTTGCGCAAGCGGCGCAAATAGTTGTATACTTTGCGGGCTGGAATGAAATGGCCATCGAAAAAACGAATCGCAGTAGCATTGCTTAGCTCAATGTTGGTACTCCCTCTATCGGCTTCCGCCCAAAACCAGATGACCAGTTTCCAAAAAAGCTGTGCCAACCTCGCCCAATCCAAAGGAAAAGTCGCCGACTCCGCGCGGCTCTACCAGCTTTTTGATTTGTGCTGGAAGCATGGGATGGAGGAAAGTCCGGAGTTCGCCACCTTCATCGGCTATCCCGGCTTAAACGACAAATTGACCGATATGTCGTTTGCCGCCATAGAAAGACGCAAAAAAGAATCCCCCCTGATTATCGAGGTTTTAAACTCTATTTCCAAAGAGAAACTTTCCAGCCAAGACCAACTCAATTACGACCTTTTCAAGGACAAAACCTCGCTTGACATCGAAGGGGCGGAATTTCCCGCCGAACTGACCCCCCTTACGCAATTGAACGGCGTGCAGCAGGATATCCCCCAGTTGGTCGCCGTTATGCCGTCTGGCACCGTGAAGGATTATCAGGATATTCTGGCCCGGCTGAAAGCGGTTCCCGCTTTGACCGGCCAGGTGCGGGTGCTTTTGGAGCGCGGTTTGAAAGAGGGGATTACGCCGCCGCAGATTACCCTGCGGGACGTTCCCCAGCAGGTCAGAGATCAAATCGTAAAGGACCCGGCCGAAGCGCCGATGCTGACCCCTTTCAAAACCTTTCCAAACACCATTCCAACGGCGAAGCAGGAGGAGTTGCGCAAGGAAGCGCATTCGCTATACACCGGCCAAATCGTCCCAGCTTTTGAAGCGCTGGCCGCCTATCTCGAAAAGACCTATCTCCCCGGCTGCCGGACCAGCATCGGCCTGTCGGATATTCCCAACGGGAAAAAATGGTACGCCTATCAGGCCAAATCCTACACCACCACGGCGATGACCCCGGAACAAATTTTCGACCTGGGGGAAAGCGAAGTTAAGCGCATACGCGGGGAAATGGACAAGGTAATTGCCGAAACCGCTTTCAAAGGGAGTTTTTCCGAATTTTGCGACTTTTTGCGCACTGACCCGCAGTTTTTCTTTTCGAAAGCGGAGGACCTTTTGGAATCCTATCGCGATATTTGCAAGCGGGCCGACCCGGAGTTAATCAAGCTGTTCGGGCATCTGCCCCGCCTGCCGTACGGGGTGAAGCCGGTGCCGGAGTATATGGAAAAATCGCAGACCACCGCCTATTACCAGCCCGGCTCGCTGGCAGCCGGCCGTCCCGGATACTTTTATGCCAACACCTATGATTTGAAATCCCGCCCCAAATGGGAAATGGAACCTTTAACCCTGCACGAAGCCGTTCCCGGTCACCATCTGCAGGGCTCCATAGCGCAGGAGTTGGAAAACCTGCCGGAATTCCGGCGCTGGGGCTGGTACACCGCCTACGGAGAAGGGTGGGGGTTGTATGCCGAAGGTTTGGGATACGAAATGGGCTTTTATCAAGACCCTTATTCCAAATTTGGGCAGTTGAGCTACGAAATGTGGCGGGCCATCCGCCTGGTGGTGGACGTGGGGATGCACTGGAAGGGCTGGAGCCGCCAGCAGGCGATCGATTACTTTACGCAAAACGTCGGCAAGGCCGAACACGACATTACGGTGGAGGTGGACCGTTACATTGTTTGGCCCGGGCAGGCCTTGGCCTATAAAATCGGCCAGTTGAAAATCAAGGAATTACGCGAGGCGGCGCAAAAGGATTTGGGGGAGAAGTTTGACCTTCGCGCTTTTCACGATTTGGTTTTGGGCAGCGGGGCGGTGCCTTTGAATATCCTTGAACAAATGGTCAGAGATTGGGTCAAAAAGACAAAAGATAGCAAATCCTGATTTCTCCGCGCCAATAACCGGAAAGGGGCAAAGGTTGTTCCAAGTATTTTAGAAAGATTTCCAATGGTTAACATCCCCTTTTCCCAGTTGTTGGGGTAGTAGCGAGAAGGGACTTGCTGAATATCAATCGGCTAAGGCAATTGCGTGTGCCAACACAGCCAAAGCGCCGCTAATCGGGCTTAAAATTGCGCCGGGATATGAGCCGAAAGTTATTCCTATATACCAATTTTTTTGAGTTGGTATTGGAGGGGCGTAACTTTGATAGCTGAACTTCGGCTCCAGATGGAGTAATTCCAAATGAAGGCTCAAACTTACCCAATCCGCGAAGCCAAGCCCAACGTGCCCTTCAAAACCGGGAAAGCTCGCCTTGTAGGAAGTTTGGACGTTTCCGGACTGGGCAAAAAGCAGCCCCGGGGCAAAGTCGGCGGTGAAGCGGCGGGTGAGCCAGTATCGAAATCTCGGCTTGAAGCCAAATAAAAATCCCCGGTCATCTTCCGCCTCAAAACTGACGTAAAAAGCGCCCCCCACAGCATACCGCTCGCCAGCGTTTTTCATCAACCCCCACTCCCAGTGAACACGGGTACTCCGCTGCAGCGATAATTCGGGGCGCTGGCCCGTTATAGCTGCGAAACCGTTCTCAGTTATTAAGAACCACTTGCAGGAAGTTCTTGGCCCGCCTTTAAAAGAAAGTGTTTTAATCTTTTTGACGGCCGGCGCCGGTGCTTGCGGGGAATTTTCGCTATCCGAGTCGTCGCGCCCGTAATCGAGGCGAAGTACAAAAGCACTCGTTTTGAAACTTTGTCCGGTAAAGCTTTTCCCCGTCAAACCCTGCGCTTTAAGAGCGCTCGATGACGCCAGAAGGCTAAAAGCTAAAAAAAGTTTTGCCGCCGCCCGCACCACGTTCAACATTTTCATCTTGAATTCCTCGAAGGAGCAATTTAGCGCTCTTTGGGAGCTTCCGCCAGCAAGTTTTCCAAATCCAACCCTTCGGCTACCCTTCAACTGCGTTCCCTTCGGCTTCGCTCAGGGTCTATGACGTGGTCTTTGACGCTCAGGGTTTTCAACGGCCGGGTGTACATTTCGATTTTTCCGTCCGGCGTTTTCGGCCATTTTTCGCGCGGGCGGTCCCAGTAAAGTTCAATGCCGTTGCCGTCCGGGTCGCGCAGATATAAAGCTTCGCTGACGCCGTGGTCGGCCGCCCCTTCGAGGGGGATTTTGGCCTGACGCAAACGGTGCAGGGCATCTGCAAGGGCGGCGCGGTCGGGATAGCGGATGGCAAAATGATACAGCCCGGTGGAACCGGGGGGCGGCGGAGAGCCGCCGCGCGATTCCCAGGTGTTCAACCCGATGTGGTGATGATATCCCCCGGCGGAAACGAAGGCCGCCTCCGCGCCGTAGCGCGTGGTCAGTTCAAAACCGAGCACCCCGCAGTAAAAATCGAGCGCCCGCTCCAAATCGGCGACTTTCAAATGCACGTGGCCAATGTCAGTGCCGGGGTCAATCGGGCGGGCAGCCAGAGATTTGTTCACGCCAAACTTATTTTGCCAGCCCAATCTGTTTCATAAAGGTCTGGTTGTCCCAATAGAGCGATTCCTCTATCATTTTCCCGTCTTTCCAGTGCCCCACCGTGCACATCGGGACGCTGAACTTTTTGCCGGTCGGCGGGATGGTCTTGCCGCCGCCGATGGGCATCGGCTTGGAAAAGGTTCCGGTCATCGTGCCGGTTACGCAAGTCCAGTCGCCCGAGCCAAAGCGGATGGGGTGCGTCTCGATTTTGGTATCCGGCGCATAGACGAACATCGCTTTCAGGTCTTCGATGTGTGTGGCAATGCCGTTGGTATGATGACCGTCGGGCCAGTTGACCACGATATCGTCGCTGTGGCTGACGTTCAGCAAATCCCATTTCTCGTGGCTGAATATGTCAAAGTCCAACGAGTCGAAGCGGACCAGATGCGTTTCCACCATTGCCCGCTCATCGGTGAACTGCTTCAACTGGGTCTGCAGCTCGGCGTTGTTGTTCGAGCAGCCGGCCAGAACGGCAGCTGCCAGGACGAGCAGAAGCATCGCCATCGTTCCGCTCGGTTTGAGATATGTTTGTTTCATTTTGAACCTCCTCTGGTTTTGGGTTATTGGTTTGCGGTTTATTAAACCTCAACGGCAGCAAAAAAAGTTCCGCGCCGTATTTTCGTATTGCCCAAGAAAAATAATAACAGGGGGGCCAGGATTCCCTGGCCGAAGCAAGAGGCCACGCCTGCCCGTTCTCCCCGCTCCTCTCACCGGCCAGGGGCTCGGGCAGGCGAACCTGCGTTTTTACTAATCACCAATCACTAATCTCTAATCACTGTTTTAACTGGGGCGCCAGGATTCGAACCTGGGCGTGCGGGATCCAAAGTCCCGTGCCTTACCAGCTTGGCTACGCCCCAAACGGAGGGAATATACGAATTCGATTGGGGAAGGGCACAACATGTTGTGCCCCTACAAGAAACAAAAAAACAAATCAAAACAGGGCGTATGCCATACGCCCCTACGGAAATACACATACGTTTTTTTCTTAATGGTAGACGACACTTTAGTGTCGGGATAAACCCCAGCTCCTGCTGGGGGGTATTTACCCCCCCAATTTTTCTTTGAAAACCTTGGTCAAGGCCGGGATGATTTCGAACAGGTCACCGACGATGCCGTAGGTGGCGACGCCAAAAATCGGCGCGTCTTTGTCGCGGTTGATTGCCACGATGATGCTGGATGACTGCATTCCGACTAAATGCTGAATGGCGCCGGAAATGCCGCAGGCGAAATAGAGCTTGGGGTTCACCGTCCGCCCGGTCTGGCCGACCTGATGGGCATACGGAATCCAGCCGGCATCCACCACCGCGCGCGACGCACCGACCGCGCCGCCAACGACTTGGGCAAGTTCGCGGACGAGTTTGAAATTGACCGGCTCGCGCAGGCCCCGCCCACCGGAAACAATAATGTCGGCATCGCCTAAATTAACCGTCTGTGCTTCTTCTTTGACCCGCTCCAGAACTTGTGTGCGCACATTTAAAGCCGCCCAATCCACCGCACCGGTTTTAACTTCAGCTTTACGCGAAGCATCCGCTTTGGCAGCGGCAAACGATTTGGGCCTTGCGGTCAAAAGAATCGGCCCGCTTCCTAATTTTATTTTCTGATAAACGTTTCCGCCGTGCGAAGGGCGGGTAACGGTGAGGGGAGAGTTGGAATCAACCTTCACAATATCGGTGACTAAAGGCATTTTCAAATTTGCCGCTAAACGGGGGAGAAGCGCCTTGCCGGTAAAAGTCGCCGCCCCCAAAATCAATTCCGGCTTTGCTTCGGTAAGCACTCCGGCAACGATTCCGGTATATGCTTCATCGACGAAGTATTTTAATTTCGGGTCGGAGAAAGCATAGACGGTTTTAGCCCCAAGCTGTCCCAGCTCACCGGCGGCGGCCTCGACGCTTTCTCCCAGCACTACGGCGTAGATTTCGGAGGCGCCCAGATTTTGAGCAAACGTGAAAAGCTCGGCGGCGGTTGAAGCCAATTTATTTTCTTTGGTTTCCGTAAAAATCAATGTTTTCATTTTTTTTAGTTTTTCTTTTTCCAGGCGACCAAAACCGCTTCGTAAATCTCGCGGAGAGGAATGTTTCTTTCCCGCGCCACGCGGGCGCAATCCTCAAATTCAGGTGAAATTTTCTCGGTTCCATCTGCCCAGGCCCGTTTGGCTTTCAGTTTGCCGAAAACTGTGTCGATTTCTACTGCTTCGCGTTGCAGTTTATGCCGGTGAGCACTTTTGTAGCGAATGCCAATCGAGCCGGTCTCGGCAAAAATCGCTTGAGTCAGAATGGCCTCATTTTTCGGCAGACACAAAACGGTCAAAAGCTGGGCCGGGCGGTTTTTTTTCATCAAAATCGGGGTGAAGTAAGCATCCAAGGCACCTAAACTCATCAAGTTTTCGGAAAGGAATCCCAAAAGCTCCGGCGCGGTGTTGTCGATTTGCGTTTCCAAGACCGTCACTTCGTCCCCGGCGAAAGTTTCCTTTTGCTCGCCAAGCCAGAGCCGCAATAGATTTGGCGCTTCTTTGAAATCTGATTTTCCCGCACCATAGCCGACCTTTCCGGCTTCGAACGAAAGCTTCGGCTCATAAGTCGCCAGAGCTGTGATAATGGCTGAACCGGTCGGGGTTACCTGCTCACCTTCGACTTCAGTCTGCCGCACCGGAAAGCCGGAGACCAGTTCGGCAACGGCGGGAGGCGGCACCGGCATTGTCCCGTGTGAAGCTGTGATGCTCCCCTTGCCAATAGGGAAAGGAGAAGTGTAAAACTTCTCGATTCCGAAATAATCGAATCCGATAACTGCACCGGTCACGTCCAAAAGCGTATCCAACCCGCCCACTTCGTGAAAATGCACTTTCTCGATGGTAGTGCGGTGCACCGTGGCTTCCGCTTCCGCCAAACGCAGAAAAATCGAATAGGCCTGCGCTTTTACCTTTTCGGAAAGGGACGAATCGTCTAAAAGTTTCTTAAAGTGGCTCAAATGCCGGTGGCTTTTTTCTTCCGGGATTTCAATTTTCAAACGCGTAGCGCCGATATGTTGCCGTTCGGTTTTTTCGACTTCGACTTTCCAGCCGGAAAGCCCCAGTTTGCCCCATTCGTTTTTCAAATGGTCGAGCGACAGGCCCAAATCGACGAGTCCTCCCAGAATCATATCCCCAGAGGCGCCGCCGACCAAGTCGAAATACAAAATTTTCATCTTTGCTTTTTGACCTGCCGGGCAAAGGTGGCCGCCGCATATCCCGCTCCGAATCCGTTGTCCACGTTGACCACCACTACGCCGGTAGCGCAAGAGTTGAGCATAGCTAAAAGCGGCGTCAGACCTCCCAAGTGTGTGCCATAACCGACCGAAGTTGGCACGGCAATTACCGGCTTGTCTACCAGGCCTGCTACAACCGAGGGCAGGGCCCCTTCCATTCCAGCCACCACGATTAAAACGGAAGCGTCTTCCAACTTTGGCAGATGCGCCAACAGGCGATGAATTCCCGCTATGCCGACGTCGTAGATTCGCTCCACTTCCGCCCCCAAACTTTCGGCGGTAAAAGCCGCTTCTTCCGCCACCGGCTGGTCGGAGGTACCGGCGGAAAGAACGCCGATTTGGCCCAAGCGAAACGGCCTTTGAGTAGCCGGAAGAAAGAGAGCTTTGGCGCTGGAGTTATGAATGGCTTTCGCAAAGGTTCTTTTCAGTTTGGCTGCAACCGCCGGCTCGAGCCGGGTGATAAGAACGCCGCAATCCTGGCGGGCAAGCGCTTCGACAATCTTTTTCAGCTGAGGAAAAGTTTTGCCGGCAGCCCAGACCACTTCCGGGAAGCCTTTGCGCAGTTTGCGGTGGTGGTCTAACTTGGCGAAACCTAAGTCTTCAAATGGGAGGGTCTTAAGCCGCTGGTAGGCATCCGGCAGGGAGAGCCGTCCGCGCGAAAGTTCTCCCAGAACTTTTTCCAACGCGGGCCATTGTAACCCCCCGGTTTTGTGATTGGAATTCTTCACGCCGCCTCATCAACCTTCTCTGCCGGTTCGCAGTAGGGCAAAAGTAATCCTTTTAATTGTTCAAAAGTCTCCAGGGTATTAATTTTCTGGCGCAGTTCGGAGGCCTTTGGGAAACCTTTAATATACCAGGCGATGTGCTTGCGCATCTCTTTCATTCCCAACCCTTCGCCCACTCGGGCGCATAACTGTTCGGCGTGCTCCAAACAGACTGCCGCTTTTTCCGCCACGGAAGCTTCGGCGATTTTTTCTTTAGTTTCAAGGTAGTGGTGAATCTGCCCCAAAATCCAGGGGTTTCCCAAAGCGGCGCGGGCAATCATCACCGCATCGCAGCCGGTTTGGTCTAACATCCTTTGGGCATCCTCCACAGAATTAATATCCCCGTTCCCCACCACCGGAATATTTACCGCTTCTTTCACCCGGGCAATCACCGACCAGTCCGCTTTGCCTTCAAACATCTGCTGGCGGGTGCGGGGATGGATGGTCAAAGCTACCGCTCCCAAATCTTCGGCGATTCGGGCCGCTTCCGGAGCGATGATGGAGCTATGGTCCCAGCCGGAACGGATTTTGACCGTCACCGGCACGGAGGAACCTTTGATTACTGCCTTGATGATTTGCGCAAACAGCTTCAAATCACGCAAAAGCGAAGAGCCGCCGTTTTTTTTGGTCACCTTGTGCACCGGGCAACCGAAATTGATATCCATAATATCCGGTTTAAGGGCGGAAGCTTTGCGCGCCGCTTCCCCCATAACATACGGGTCGCAGCCAAAAAGCTGGAAGCCGATGGGGCGCTCGCTTTCGTGAAACTCCATATACCGCTCGGTTTTGGCATTTCCGCGTGAAAGCCCGTCAGCGGATATCATTTCGGAATAGACCATAGAGGCCCCCAAGCGCTTGGCCAGCATCCGGAAGGTGATATCTGTCACCCCCGCCATAGGGGAAAGGAGGACTTTCCCCTGTATGCTCAAGTTACCCACCTTCATACCGACAAATATAAGTGAGCTTGTCCTGCCCGACAAGCTGCGGATTTCTGAAATTGTTTTAACAAGGGCGTGGGATTTCCAGAAAGCGGGAAAGGAGAGCCGGATATGCCGGAGATTATCGTAAAATACGAAAACAAGGTTATTGAGCGGGTGGTGACCGAAAAAAAGCGGATTACCATCGGGCGGACGTCCGACAACGATATAATTTTGGATAATCGCGGAGTTTCCCGCCGCCACGCCCAGATTGAATTCAACGGCCCCAACGCAATTATCATCGACAACGACAGCTTAAACGGCACTTTTGTCAACAATCGCAAGGTTAGCGAGGAGTTGTTGAAAGACAACGACGTGATTACCATTGGTAAGTACTCGCTGGTGTTCCACAACACCGCCGAAAAAGCCATGAGACCGGAACACTTGGATGGCACGATGGTTCTAAAAACCAGGCGCCATAAGGAACTGGTTGAGCGGGATGCCCGCGAGCGGGCTCTGGTGGAAAAATTTGGCGGCCCGATTCTGAAAGGGGAACTGAATACCGAAACCAAAGAGTTTAGGCTGGAGCGCGATGTTGTTACCATTGGAAAGTCAAAATTTGTCAACGTGAAAGCCAAAGGCTTTTTCCTTTCCGGCATTCAGGCCAAATTAGTTTCGGAAGAGGGGCGCTGGGTTTTGGTCAACGTCGGCCGGGCCGGCCGGGTAAAAGTGAACGGTGAGGCCGTGGACCGCTACGTTTTGCGCAACGACGATATCATTCAGGTAGGCAAATCGATTTTTCGGTTTATTGAAGGACAAAATAGATGAAGCTGGCGTTCTATTCGGACGTCCACGCCAACTGGGAAGCGCTGTCGGCCGTTTTGGCCGATTTTTCCAGGGAAAAAGTTGAGCGCTCCTATTTTTTAGGCGATGCGGTCGGCTACGGCGCCGACCCCAATTTGTGCGTAAAAGAAATTTGTAAAGCAACACCTGTCAGGCTTATGGGCAATCATGACTATGCCGCTCTGGGACAGCTGGATACCCTGCAGTTCAATCAATACGCCCGTCTTTCGATAGAATGGACCAAAGAGGTGCTAAGCGCCGAATCCATCGATTTACTTTCTCGGTTTAAAGTTCAGGATAATATAGACAACTTACATTTGGTGCATGCCACCCCCAAAGACCCCCTGGAATGGGAATACCTTTTGGATCTGGACGATGCCGAAGAAAATTTCAAGTTTTTTGAAAGTCAAGTCTGTTTAATCGGCCATTCGCATAAACCTTTGATAATTCGCAAATTCAAGGAGGAGCAGGCTTCCCTGTACCCCGAAAACTTGATTGTTTTGGAGCCGGATTGGCGCTACATCATCAATATCGGCTCGGTGGGGCAGCCGCGCGACGGCAACCCCAAGGCTTGTTATTTGCTTTATGATTCCGTTTCGCAAGAGGCGGTTTTGCGGCGGGTGCCCTACGATGTGGGCACGGCCCAAAGAAAAATGAAGGCTTTGAGCTTGCCGGAATATTTGATTGAACGGATTTCGGCGGGACGCTAAATGCTGAAAAAATTTCAGGGTTTCATACTTTACATTCTAATAGCTGGTTTTGTGGTCGCTTTATACTTGGATCACCACACGCTTTTGGAAAAATGGGACCTAAAGATTTCCGACCAAATGTTCCGTCTTCGTGGTAGCCAATCGGTGGGCCAGGAAGTCGTGCTGGTTACCATCGACAGCCGTGCCGCCGACTTTTTGGGGCATTACCCCTGGAGCCGGGAGCGCTGGGCGGGAATCTTGAATGCCTTGTCTTTGTATCACCCGCGGGTTATAACCTTGGATTTGATCCAACCCCTGGTGGACGAGACCGATACCACCGCGCGGGGAATGTATCTTTTAGCCGAAGTTTTGGAGCGCAACAAAAATGTGGTAGCGCCTTTTACGTTTTCTCCTGCCGGGGAGGTTTCAAGCGCTTCCACAGCTCCGGTTTATTTGACCCGGCACGCTTTATCGTCAATTGATTTTGAGGATAATTTTAAGTCCAGGATGGCCGTGCCCGCGCGGGCATTAACTTATCCCGACCGCTGGTTTTTGGAAAAGGCTGCCGGAGCAGGACATAATAGCCAGACGGTCGACATAGATGCCAAAGTTCGTTGGCATCCACTTCTCGTAAATTTTGAGGGTTCTTACTACCCCGCTTTAGCTCTCACGGCGGCGCGGCTGTTCTGGGGATTGGATTTGACCCAGTTAAAAATGATTCCGGGTAAAGGCGTAAAGTTGGGGAATACCCTTATTCCAACCGACTCGAAGGGGCATCTTTTTGTCAACTACTCCGGTCCCTCCGGCAGCTTTAAAACCTTTGCCCTTTCGGAGGTTCTGGAGGGAAAAATTGATCCAAACGGCCTGGCCGGTAAAGTGGTGATTTTAAGCCAGCCTTCCTTTGGACTGGCACGCACATTTGCCACTCCCGTGGATGGGAGTCTGCCGCAGGCAGAGCTAACCGCCAATTTGGTGGAAAATATCATTCATCACCACTTTATAAAAACTTCGAGTCTTTCCCGAATGCTGGATTTATTTATTTTGATAATGATTGGCGTTCTGGCGGCGGTAATTTTGCCGCAGGTTTCTCTGGCTTATCGGCTGATTATTTTGGGGGTCTTTTTGGTGGCGCTATTGAATCTCTGCTTTATCCTTTTTAGTTCTTTCGGAGTTTTAACCAAGACCTTCTATCCGGTTTTGGAGCTTTTGTGCTTTATCGGGGCCTGCCCCGTACTTAAACCAAAACGCCAAGAACAAGAGGCGCAAGCAACCGGTTACGCTCCGGTATACAGAGACCAGGAACTGGAATCCACCACTCACTTGGGAGAAAAACCGGAAGAAGCAAAATCCGAAGAGCAAACCGAGGCGATTGCCAGCCGTGAAGGTCTTTCCACTCCCGAAGTTTTTACGCGAACCGAAGCGGTTTCCGAACCAGATATCATCGCCGTCGGGCAAACTTTATATGAACATATTTCGCCTACTCCCAAAACGCCCCCTCCGCAGCCGGCCGATAAGCCCAAAATGTTGGGCCGCTACGAAATTCTGGAGGTTCTGGGCAAAGGAGCGATGGGAACCGTTTACAAAGGTTTGGACCCCGCCATTGACCGCCTGGTGGCCTTAAAAACCATTCGCCTGGACGCGGTGGCTAATGAAGATGAAATTCAAGAATTAAAAGAACGCTTGGTCCGCGAAGCGAAAGCAGCCGGAAAATTGTCGCACCCCAATATCGTCACCATCTATGACGTCGGGCACGAGGGAGATTTACAGTATATTGCGATGGAGTATCTCGAAGGCTTCACCTTGGAGGAGATAATCAAGCGCAAGGTCGATTTGAACTACAAAATAGTCGCCAAGTTGACCGTTCAGGCCTGCGACGCATTGGACTACGCCCACGACCGGGGCATCGTCCATCGCGACATCAAACCGGCCAACATCATGGTCTTGAACAACTTCCAGGTCAAGGTGATGGACTTTGGCATTGCCCGTTTGGAGACTTCCAGTTCGATGACCCAAACCGGAATCGCAATGGGCACGCCTAATTATATTTCCCCCGAACAGCTCCAAGGCCTGCCGGTGGATCGCCGTTCCGACATCTTCGCTCTGGGCGTAGTGCTCTACGAATTTTTAACCCGCGAGAAACCTTTCCGAGGCGAAAACTTGAGCCAGCTAATTTACAACATCATCAACCATAACCCACCGCCAGTTGTAGAGAAAAACGAAAATATACCCGTTGTTTTGAACCGGGTAACTATGCGGGCTATTTCCAAAGACCCGCTCCAGCGCTACCAGCGCGCAGGTGACCTGGCCGCCGACTTGAAAGAATTTTTAGCCGCCTTCCAGTTCGGTCCCTCCAAACCAACTCCGAAGCCGCAGCTCCAGGCATAATTTTTTGTTAGAGTTGTATCGTTCTTTGCGAGCGTTTTAGGCTTGAAGGACGCCCTAAGTAGTTTAATTACAAGGTGCCGGCAGAGGGTCTCCCAGAAAAGCGGCGTTCAGAAGTATTACCACGTCCGGTGAGTCGGGGAAGCCGGAACAGTTCAAGTCAACAGCGAACAGTCCGCCGGTGGGAGCCTGCAGGCCGAGGAAAGTCAAATTCAACAGCAAAACCACATCGGCGCCGGAAAGCAGGCCGTCGCCGTTTAAATCTCCCCGTCCTTTGGGCTGTTTGAGATACCAAACTTGAGCAGCCGGGTCGCTTTTGAAAAAATTCAAAAGCATATTGGCCACTTTTTCCCGTCCCGTAGTGGCGGGATGGGTTCCATCGGTTTGAAAATCGGAGCATACCCAGATTAAGCCATCGCTTCTTGGCGCCAACCCATCCGCCCACAAATAAGGCCCCCAGGCCAGATAAGGAGATTCCACCGGGCTTTGGGCAGAGTCGAAGTTCAAGGCCGAATCGCCGTCAATCTGTTGTTCAATCAGCCATTTGACTGCAAAACCGGACTCGTAGGCATAGGGCTCCGGGTTTAGGGCGGTGGAAGCGTAGCCAGCGTAAATCCGCGAAGCGAGATAGCAAATTTTGATGTTGGGATAACGATCCTTCAAAATCCGGCAGATTCTCCCCAGCTGAACCTTCAGCGTTTCCGTATGCGGTAAAAAGGGGCCGGTCGGCCCGGCGTTGGCTTCCTTCAACCAGGCAATCTGCACCTGTTTTGGGGTAACCCCGGCATTGGCCAAGCGTTGGTCAACCACCGTCCAAAAAGTGGCTGCGGGGTTGGAAATTATCGCTGCAGTTTGCCCTCCCTGGGCCCCGTCAACAATCGTTAGTTTGGGATTTCGGAAGGTATCGGCATTGGCCAGCGGAATAAATGTTGAAAATTCCTGCGTGCAATTGGACATCCCAATCGAAACAAGAACATATTTACCATTTGGGTCGACCTGCCCGGAGGTATCCCGCGGCTTTATCTGGATGGCCATATCGAAACCGGGGTTCAGATGGCCCTGGGGCGGCACGTTTAGACCATTGGGATACAGTCCACCCTGAAAACCTTGATAGGTTCCGATGCCCAAGTCGTTCAGCGGGATAAACCCCTTGGAGGTTTGGGTGCAGTCGCTGGCCTGTGCGTGCGTGTAGCCTAATAGACTGGCTAAAAGTATATAAGCGACTCTTCTTTTCATTTACTCATTAGACATACGAAACAGTTTGTAGTTTAGTTGGCTTTTATTGTTTTTTTCCCGCTCGAAATTGCCATAAATATTTCTCCAACGGTTTACCGTTTTCGGCAAAGCGGACTTTTTCTTTGGTCAAAAGCGATTTTTGGATAGCTCCGTATGGATTGGGAAGCGAAATGCCATTTTTCCCCACTACCCGGTGCCAGGGGACGGGGGAGCCATCCGGTAAAGAAGCCAGAGCAAAGCCGACCCGGCGGGAGAGGCGAGGATTGCCCAAGGCTCGGGCAATCGTTCCGTATGTAGTAACTTTTCCTTTGGGAAGGGAATTGACCAACTGATAGATTTGGGCAAATAAGCCGGTGTTGGCCGAAGTTTTGCTTTTGATTCGTGGCGCCTGTTTGGGCATCAGATGTTCACAAAAAATAAGAGTTGGTCGTCAATTAGAATAACTTTTTTGCTTTCATTTTTTGCCACAACCCCGGAGCGGGGGCTCCGGGGCTACCCGTTGCTCTAACTTCTACTACATAATTTTAAAACGCGGCCGAGATTTTTTCTCCGCCTAAGGCGGACCAGAATTGAACCGCCGTAGCGGGGCCTAAAACGGAGCCGCGTTCGACCAAGGCATAAGCGTTGTGATTGTGGATGGACTCCAGAGATTCCACTTCTACGCGGTAGCCGGTAATTTCTTCGTCCGCTTCGAGCCCCAAACTGATTTCCCGCACCAAATCTTCCACGAAGCGGGGATTGGCATACGCTTTTTCAGTTACGAATTTCTCATCCGGCCTTTTCAAGAGGGAATACAATTCAGAAGAAGCTTTTTCCTCTACGATGGTAATTAAATCCTCGAACCAAATAAAGCGGGAGGCCTCCACCCAAACGCCGACCAAACTTCGCTGGTTGTGCGCCCCCGCGGAAGCGATTTCCTTGGAGCAGGGGCAAAGAATGGTCACCGGCACGGAAACGCCCACCGTGGCGCGGTAGATTTCGGCCAGGTAGGCGGCAAAAAAACAGCGGTATTCCAAAAGCCCCTTTTCCCCGCTGACCGGCGCCTGTTTTTCGATAAAGTAAGGGAAAGATAGCTCCAGGTAGGCGTCTTTGGAGCCGAAAGTTTTTTTCACTTCTTCAAGTATGCCTGCCAGGTTGGTGATGCCGATTTCGTCTTTATATTTGTGCACCAGCTCCACAAAGCGGGAAAGGTGCGTCCCGCGCAGGTTGCCGGGCAAATCGACGAACATACTGATGTTGGCCACCGTTTTTTGCCGGCCCGCTTTTTGGTCTAAAACTTCCACTGGGTAACGCAGATTTTTTATTCCTACGCGGTTTAAGGGAATGTTTCGATGGTCTTTTTCGTTTTGCAAATCACGCATAGATTTCGGCCTTCTGTCGATAGAGGATGGGGTCGAGAACGCCGGCTTCGGCAAAACCTTTTGACCGCAAGCGGCAGCTGTCGCAAATGCCGCAGGCTACGTCCTCGCTTTGATAACAAGACCAGGTCAAATGGAAAGGCGCACCGAGCTCGGTTCCTTTGCGGACGATGGCGGTTTTGGAGAGGCGAATAACGGGCGTCGAAATCTCAATTTTCGTTTCCGGTTTGGTGCCCAAATCGATAGCTTTTTCAAAAGCTTTATAAAAAATCTCCCGACAGTCGGGATACCCGGAGCTGTCTTCTTCCACCGCGCCGATAACGATTCGGGACGCGCCCAAAACTTCTGCCCAGGAAGTGGCAATCGATAATCCGTGAGCGTTGCGGAAAGGGACATACGAGGTTGGAATAACATTCGGGTCAATTCCTGAAGTCGAAACCGGGACTTTCTCATCGGTCAAACTTGAACCGCCAATCTGGCTAAAATAGGGTAACGATACTGCCAACTTTTTTGATATACCGTAGTAATTGCAGATGTCGTGAAAAGCCTTTTTTTCCTGCGCTTGGGTTCTCTGACCGTAGTTCAGATGGAGTGCGGCGACTTCAAAACCTTCTTTCAAAGTTATTCCGAGGGCGACGGCTGAATCCATTCCGCCACTTATTAAGACAACTGCCAGCGGTTTGGTCATACGCCCTTCGTTTCCGGATGCCAGATATACTTATGCATTTGCAATTGAAAGCGGACGGGGAGCTTGTCCTGCAAAATCCATTCCACCACTTTCATCGATTCAAGTTTATCGAAAACGGTTGAAAAAAGCACGGTCGCTTTCTTGTCGAGTCGATACTTGCGCATTATATCAACGGCCCAGTCGTAATCAGCCCGGTCGGCCAGTACGAACTTGACTTCGTCTTTCGGTGTAAGATAATCGACGTTCGGCCAGTGATTTTTATGCTCCATTTTGCTGCCGGGGCATTTAATATCCATTATCTTAATCGCTTCGGGATTCAATTTTTCCAGGGGAATTGAGCCGCTGGTTTCAATCAGAACCGTGAAGCCAGCTTCGATGAGCTTATCGATCAAAGCGAAGCTTTCTTTTTGCAAAAGCGGCTCGCCGCCGGTCAGCTCGACCAGGTTGCAGCCGAATTGCGCCACTTCGGCCACAATCTGGTCCAAGCTTTTCCATTCCCCTTCGTAAAAGGCATATTCCGTATCGCACCAAACACAGCGCAGGTTGCAGCCGGTCAGGCGGACGAATACGCAGGGCAGCCCGGCATAGGAGGATTCGCCCTGAATGGAATGGTAGATTTCGTTGACTTTTAAGCTCATTTGGAATAAGTGACCGAATATCTATCGGTTTCCCAGACCCGCACGCGCACCGGCTTGGCGCCGGCCGGCAATCTTTTTTCCAGTTCGGAAAAAATCCAGGCAGCGATGTTTTCCGAAGTTGGATTTTGCTCGGTGAAAGGGTGCAAATCGTTCAAGTTGCGATGGTCTAACGGGGCGGTGATTTCTTCGAGAATGTTTTTTACTTTTTTAAAATCTATCGCCATTCCGGCGGCGTCCAAATTCGGTACGCCCACCACCACTTCGGTTTTCCAGTTGTGGCCGTGGTCGCGGGCACATTCGCCGTCGTATCCCTTTATATGATGGGACGCCGCAAAACCCGTAGTTACCGAAATTTCGTACATACGCTAAATTCCTCGAGTGTAAATATCCGCAAATTTTGAGCCAGCGTCAATGCCGTCGATGAGGGCACGTGGCAACGTGCCCCTACAGCCAATCCTGCTTTTTAAAATAACGCACCAAGCCGGCTACCGAGGCGGCCATCAGGGCAAGTAAAATCCAAAAGCCGCCTTTAATCCCGGAAAGAGGAAGGTGAACGAAATTCATTCCGTAAATTCCCGCAATCAATGAGGGGACTAAAATAATCGCTCCCCACGAAGTCATTTTTTTCATTGTTAAATTGAGATTATTGGAAACGATAGAAAGATGCACTTCGGTTGCCGTCGATAAAATATCGTTGTAAATCGAAACGCTATCGACCAGCGAGGACAAATCGGCATAATGCAATCGAAACTTGGGCAATAAACTTTTATCCAGATGGTCGGCGTATTCTTTTTCAATTGAGGAAACCACTTCGCGATTGGCCGATAAATCTTTGCGGTAGAAAACCAAAGCTTTTTTCAGTCCCAGAACCTGTTTTAAGACCGTTTCCCGGGAGCTGCCACTTATTACCGCTTCTTCCACCTCTTCGACCACATCTTCAACGGCGGTCAAGGCAGTGCGGTAGCTTTCGATGAACTCCCCCAAAAGGACATAAAGCAGCATCGTCGGCCCTTTGGAAAAAAGGGGAATTAGCCTTTGCTGGGGATAGGCGTAAATCCGTTCCAGGCTGGAGGAGGGGTGACGGTGAATGGTAATTAAATCCTTATTCTTCTTGGAGACCAGGATTACAAAAGGCTGGGTGAAAGTCTCCCGCTGACCCTTTAAGGCGGAACGGAAAACCAAAAGAGAGTATTGCTCATAGTTTTTGGTAATCGCCCCCTGCCCTTTGCCCAAGTTGTCCTTCAGCTCGTTCGGCTCGAGTTTAGTCAGATTGGCAGCGGATGCCAATTCTTCATCAGACGGGTTTTCCAAATCAACCCAGCCGATGACCCCAGGTTTTTCGAGCTCCTCCAGTTTCCCTTCGCGGAGAGAGCCGTTCTCGAAAACGAGCGTTTTAATCATGCTAGCCTAATCTTTAGTTTTAATAGTAGAGAGAAAAGATCGATAATCTTCTGGAAATTCATTTTCTTTAACAGCGGTCAGTATGATTTTCAAGTAATTTTTAGTAGGTGGGCTAAAGTCTCCTTTATCAACCACCGCATAAACCCAAACATTTGAAATCACTCCGTTGGCAGTGTTGATTGAAGCTTGAAATCGATCGTAGAAAGTGGGGTAACCTTCATAGTAATCCAATCGTTCAAAGTCCTTTTCAGCCACGTCATAAACTATTCCCCAAACCTCGCTTTCGGGATCAGAAATCACATCTGCGACGCCCCCTCCCCAAAGTGATGAATATCGAGTAAAAACCAAACGGTAACCTTTAAGACAAGCGCTACCTATTTTTTCCGAGTTTGGACATCTGCCGTTAGCTGAAATCATTCGTTGTGTGTCCAGGTTTGAACCGTAGGCAAAATATAGGGGCATTTTTCACGTATACGAAGGACTTTGACGCTTCGTCATTTTTATAGATCTTTCAAGGAAAATTTCTAATGGTCGCACACTGTTTTCAATAATATCTTTATCGTCACCCTCCAAAGCCTTACTTCCATGAAATAAATTTGACCTCACAAGATAAACTATTTTTCCAAGCCCTACCAACTGATCAACGAGAGTGCTATTTCTCGCAAGCTTTCGGAGTGCTTTTTTCCCTTCTTCTTCATCTCCCTCGTAAGGATTTTCAGCAGTCCTTTTGTCCATACGTTGTATGGGTGTATGTTTAGCGAAGAAATCGATATGTGTGGAAAGTTCTGTCAAAATTTCATCGGCTTCTTCGCCGAGCTTTTTCAAGAGATTTTCTATCTGTTTTTCCTCTCTTGCTGATTTACCTTCCTCGTTTTTGAGGTCATCTATTTTTAGCCACAAAAAGTATAAGGCGTTGAACCCAGCAAAGAAAAAAAAGAACTGAGCAAACGAATCTTGTGTCTCTCTTCCCCGTCTCAACCATCTTTCCGCAATTCGAAGCTGGAAACTTATGAGTTCGTCCCACTTCAATAAAGAATTATCCTTGTCAACCATATGAGGGGGCTTACTTTTTCTTTTCCAACGCCTCAAGCCGCTGACGCAGGGCTTTGTTATCATCTTCCAGCCCTTCCAAACGGGCGCGGAGCTCGTCCGGGGTCAGCGCTTCCTTATTGGCCGTGCGGATGGATTCTATCGCCTGACGGGCGCCTTTTTTCAACTGGTAGGAAACTTCGCGGGTTTCCACTTTTTTTAGTTCGTTTATGGTTTCCGGGTCGCCGAAAGCGCCGAGGGCGGAAATAGCCGAGCGGCGGCTGGTATACTTTGAGTCGGAAAGTAAGTCCACTAACGTTTGGCGAATCTGTTTTTGCATACGGGAGGCGGAAACTCCTTTTTCATCGCGCAAAATGCCGCCTAATTTTCCCAAAGCAGCGATGGCGGCGTTGCGAATCGGTTCGGGGCGGCCGTAGGCCGTGTGGGCAATCAAAATATCAACGGCACGCGGGTCTTTCAACTCGGCCAATCCGGCCAGCGTTGCAGTGGAGATGACTTCGTTATGCGAAGAGCGCAAAAGCCCCTTTTGCAAAAATTCAAAGGCGTCCGGCGGTTCCAATTTGGCAATGGTAGTCATCACGGCGGCCACGGTGGCGTAGCTGGTGTCCGAGGAAAATACCTGCTTGAGTTTGGCCACCACCTCGGCATCGTCTCTGAATTTAACCAAAGCTTTCACGCAGTTCAGACGTACGCGTGAATCCTTATCCCCCAAACCGACAAACAAGGCTTTTTTGGCTTTCTCTCCGCGAATTTCTCCCAGGGACAAAGCGGTCTGTCGGCGAACATCGTAAAAAGGCTCGGATTTAAGGGTGTTTGAGAGAGCTTCGATGGTTTCATCCGAGTTGAACTTGGCCAAAGCCTCGGCCGCTTCCCGCCGGCTTTCGGTAACTTTGCTGTTTACCAATTGATACCGCAGAGCTTCTTCTGAGCGCTCAAAGTCAACCGTTTTCAGAACCGTCAAACGCGGGTCGATTTCCACCATTTGGGGCCGCTCGGAAGTGGCGATATAGAAAACTTCTTCTTTCTGGTCAATCCAGAACGTATCAAGGAGGGCTTCTTTCGAAGTGGTGACCACCGCCGGCAGTTTGACCCGGAAAATCGGCGTAAGCGAATCGGTCGGCTGCATTTGTTCAATACTGATTTTGGTCACTTTGGCGGAATCGTCCCAACTGGTTCGGATTTTAAACTCCGGATAGCCGCCTTTATAGACCCACTGCTGGAAAAACCAATCCAGGTTTTTTCCGGTCGTTTCTTCCATCGCCCGCTCAAAGTCGGATGTTCCCACGTTGTCGGCGTAATGCTTTTGACAGTAATGGTTGATTCCCTTCCACCAGAACTCTTCTCCGAGATAGGTGCGCAGCATGTGCAAAACCCAGGCCCCCTTGGGATAGGTGTGCCGGTCGAACATATCGAACGGGTCGGTGTAATAGCTGGTGACGATGGGACGGCGATAGCTTTTGTCCTCATTCAAATAGCCGTCCCGATTATCGCGCATTTCCACCGGCATTTCATCCGACCCTAAATCGTATTCCTGAAAGAGAGCGTCAAAGTAGGTGGCGAACCCCTCGTTCAGCCAGATGTGCGACCAGTCCCGGCAGGTGAGCAAATCCCCCCACCATTGGTGCGCCAGCTCATGCGCCACCAGCCCCTCGGATTTAAAATCCTGATGCGCCAGCCGGTCGTGGAGCGTGCGCTCGGTCTGGCTGGTGGCCGAGATGTTTTCCATCCCGCCCCACATAAACTCGTCAATCGCCGCCTGCGCATACTTTTCGTAGGGATACGGCACGCCAATTTTTTCCGAAAAGAAGCGAATCATCTTGCCGGTTTTGCCGAAAGAGCGGACCGATTTTTCCTTCTCGCCGGGAGGATGGTAATAAAGCATTGGAACGATTTTTATTTTGTTATCCACATACACGGTGGCCGTATCGGAATACATTTCCAGTTCACCGGCGACAAGGGAAATCAGATAGGTAACGTGGGGGACGTTTTCCCGCCAGTGAAAAGTGCGCATATCGTTGGCGCGGGTGTCGGAAACCAGCTCTCCGTTGGAGACCGCCAAGTATTTTTCCGGCACGGTCACCAGCACCTCCGAAGTAGCCTTGTCATTCGGATAATCGTAAATCGGTATCCAGTAGCGGGTGTATTCGTCTTCCCCCTGGCTCCAGATTTGATGCTTTTTGCGCGGGTATCTTGAATCCGGTTGAACGAAATAAATTCCCTCCTTTGGCTTGCCGTTGTAGTCGATGGTCACAAAGAAAGTGTCGAACTGCGGCCGGAAGGGCAGCCCCAAATCTATTTTCAACTTGCCGTCAAACTGGTCAAAGGCCAAAGAATTGCCCGTGGGATCCGAGATTTTTTCGATGTTTAAACCGACGGCATCCAGAACTACAAATCTTTGATTCGGCAAAAGGGGAGTGAAAGTATGGGTCACCTTTCCGGCCAGCGAACGCTCCTTTTCGTTAAAGGAGATTTCCAGCCTGGTGTGGATTAAATCAAAGGCCCGGTCGCGGGCGAAGTGGAAGTCGGAATATTGGTCTCCCCAGCGGCCGCGGGCAAAGAGGGCGGCAAAGGTTGTCAAAAGAAAAAGACTGGCGAATTTAAATTCGCGCATAATTCCTCCCTTTAGTGACCGGCTATCTACAAAAACTCCAGATTCTGAACATTTTTTAAGGCGGGAATATAAATCCAAACGTGAAAAGCTCAAAGCGAAAAAGGCGGGTAAAACCCGCCCCTTTGACATTTATCGACCGGCTAATTGGCCATCGGCTTTTTCTTCCAAATCAGGTTATCCAGCCCGAAACGGCCGCAGCCGGTCAAGATTAGCGAAAAAGCGGCGAAAAGAAGCGTAAGCGAAAATTCAATCCCGTGCCCGATTCCGGCTTCCACCGCCCAGTTCATAAAAAACCCGCTTTCCAAATGAACCTTGAAAACCGCCACCAGCATCACGCAAAAGATTCCAAAGGCGGATAGGCGGGTGAAAAGGCCGAGCAAGAGCCCCACCCCGCCGAAAAACTCGGAAAAAGCTGCCAGAAAGGTCAGCAATTTGGGCGTTCCGGTGGCGGCCAAAAAGTTCATCCAGTTGGAAAGCCCCGGCCCATCGTACCAGCCCCACATATGCTGGCCGCCATGGGCGAAAAAAACCACCCCTACCCCCAGCCGCAAAACCGTTGGACCCCAAGCTGCCATTACATCAGTCGTTCTGTTCATCTTATTACCCTCCTCCGTCAGGGTTTATCAGAACCGGCAGGATAAAATAGGGTTTCCTCCGAAATTGGCAACCTTTTTTGTTAAAAAAGTCAAAGTTTTGCTTGACAATAAAAGGAAACCTGCCTATTTTTTAAGTGGCTTTTAAACGGCAGTTCTGTGGGGGGATTGCCGGGTGACTTGTAGTTACATAGCTTTGCTTTTAGGATTTTTTTCGGATTGGCAGGCAACGAAAGGAGGAAGCGCTGGAGAAGCGAATCTTTTAATTTTATCACCAAAAGACGTAAACGCTGTCCGCCGTAAAGGCGGACAGGAAATCAAAAAATCCAAAAAACGGGAGGAGTAAGCAATGAAACGTTCTTTTTTACCAGCTTTAACGCTAACTGTTTTAGCGTTCAGTTTTTTACTGACAGCAGGGGGCAGTTTGCAGGCCGCGGACCAACCGCGGGGTGGGGTGGTTCAGCCGCTCACCTCGCGGGTCAATGACCTACCGCCGGGTGTGGTGATTCAGCCGCCTGCCGCCGGAACAGGCCAGGGAGCCAGCTTGGTGGTGCCTGCCACCATCAATTATCAGGGGAAACTGACCAACACATTGGGGGCGCCGATTACCGTGATGACCACCTTGGAATTCAGAATCTACGACGGGCCGGGGGGAGGCGCGCTGCTTTTATGGGGGCCGCAATCCACCCCTGTAACGCCGGATGCGGATGGCTTTTACAACGTCCCGTTAGGTACGGGGCCGGCTTTCCCGGCCGACCTGTTTGATGGCATACCCCGCTATCTGGGGGTTAAGGTCACGACGGAAGCGCTGGAAATGACTCCCCGGCAGGAAATTACCAGCGTGGCCTATGCCATTAATGCCGACCGGCTGGGTGGGCTGACCAGCGGCGACTACGTTAAGAGGGCCGGGGACGTTATGTATGGCACGCTCGGTTTGGATTTTTCATTCTCAGGTAATGTTATCGCTCTAACCCCAAATGGGCTCGGTAATGGGAGAGCGGACTTCGTGAACGGAGCTGGTGCGGGAAACATTTCAGCCACCCTCGACGGTGGTTGTCTTGCCTGCCCGGTTGGAGGGAGTTTAAATTTGAACAAAGAGAGTGGCACCCCAGGGGCATCTCTCTATGGCGGCACCACCGGTAGTGGCGGCACCCTCAACCTGACAAACGGCGCCAGTGCAACCACCATCACTCTGGATGGCGGGGTGGCTGGGAATGCTTCGGCCGTTCTGCCCGCGAACGCCATCAGCGCCATTGAGCTCGGCCCCGACGCAAAAGCGGCGGCCGGTTCCGTACTGCTGCCTGCCCCCCTCACCGTAAGCCCCGTACCGGCCACCCTCACTTCTTTTACCGTGACCGTGCCGGCGGCTGGCGTTCTATGGCTCAACGTCTCCGGCCAATGGTGGTACGATGCGGACGCCGTTGGTGTCGCTTCCTTAACCGTCAGTTTTGATATGGGATTGTGCACTACCCCCGCTTCCAGTGCTACCTGCGGCGGAACTTATATCGACCGCTATTATCAGGATGCCGATGCCACCAGCGGCTTTAATTCCACGCACGGTTTTTCGCTCGTCCGGGTGGTTCCGGTTGGAGGACCTGGAGCGGTTACCTTTTATCTGAACGCTGATAATGCCGGGAGCGGCTTTGCAATCCACTTGTATCCCGGTGCTATCGCTTCAGCCCTTTATGTCCCTGTTGCTCTGCCGGTCGCCACTCCTGGCCCGGAAACGCCGCAAATTGGACAGCCAAGAGAGTAGGAGGAAACAATGCGAAAGGTATTAATCTTTCTATGCGGAGTTTTAGGGTTCGGCTGGTTAGCTGGAGAAACCTCCGCCCAGATGTCCAGCGCCAACTATAAGATTCCGCGCCAGGCCTTTTCCAACTCCGGGGGAGCGATGAGCTCGGCTAACCGCCGGCAGCCGGTGACCATCGCCGCTCAAAGCACGCCGATTGGAGTGGGAAACAGCGCCAATTACTACAACTATGCCGGATATTTGTATGGAACCTGCGGCTCCAGTAAAGGGGATATGAACCACGACGCCATTTACACCGGCGCCGACGTGGTGTTGCTGCTTAACTGCACCTTTTTGGGACTCGGCAACTGCAACGTCTGCTTTGCCGACGTTAACTGCGACAATATTTTGACCGGTGCGGATGTGGTCTTGGAACTGAACAAGACCTTTCTGGGGCTAAGTGCTCCTCCCTGGTGCGGACCTCCGTAAAGGCAAGCGCAAAAACATCCAAGGGGCGGGTGAAAACCCGCCCCTTTTTATTTTCCAGCCCCCGAAAAAGCTTGACTAAGGGCTGACCAAGGGGTATTTTGAATATGGCTCTTAAACGGCAGTTCTGTGGGGGGATTGCCGGGTGACTTGTAGTTACATAGCTTTTAGGACTTTTTTCGGATTGGCAGGCAACGAAAGGAGGCACCGCTGGAAAGCAAATCTTCTGATTTAACGGCACAAGCGTAAACGCTGTCCGCCGTAAAGGCGGACAGCAAGTAAAAAACCCAAAAAAACGGGAGGAATAAGCAATGAAACGCATTTTTCTTTTGGCAGTGGTTTTGACCGCTGCGTTGTTGGTTGGATTCACCCAGGCGGCGAACGTGTCGTCCGTTCCCAACCTGGTCAACTTTCAGGGGAAGCTGACCGATGCTTTGGGCAATCCTCTGGGTGGCTCGCCGCATACTTTTATCTTCCGTCTTTACACGCTGCCAGCGGCGGGAGGGCTTCTCTGGGATGAAACCAAGAGCATTACCCCCGATGCGGGCGGCTTGTTTACCCATCAATTGGGTTCGGTTGACCCCATCCTTGACCCCATACCGACAGATGTATTTATAAACAACGACTCGGTTTATTTGGAAGTCGAAGTGGATCTTAACATCATAAGTCCCCGCACCCAGTTAATCAGCGCACCGTATAGCCGCGTGGCGAACGGTCTGGAGGTCAGAAGCACATTTGCTCCTGAAACCCTAGCCATAAAGACTGATGC
This sequence comes from uncultured Ignavibacteria bacterium, assembly GCA_964607165.1. Lineage (GTDB taxonomy): Bacteria > Zixibacteria > MSB-5A5 > DSPP01 > DSPP01 > DSPP01. The sequence continues at coordinate 53,902 of CAZSIT010000002.1, read as the reverse complement.
AGCCAATAACAACCTTTATGTCATTGGTGCCGATGGAAAGCGGAACGTCGAGATGGGTGGAACGCTTTATGGAGAGATCTGGCTTAGGGATAATACAGCCGGTAACGTTTTAACGGTGGACTTAGCCGGAGATGTTATTGGTGCAGGAGGAACCCTCCTGCTTAAAAAAGATAACGGCAGCCCCGGAATCAGCTTGCAGGGTGGGGTGACTGGTGGCGGCTCTTTGCTTTCGATGACAAACGACGTCAATGCGGTAACCGTCAGCATAGATGCCGATGCGAGCAGCAACGGCGCCGTGGTGGTTCCGGGAGGTTCCATTTCTTCCATCGAATCGTTTGACGAACCGGGGCTTGTTGCCAGTCCGGCTGGACCGTTAGGTGTTCCCGTCCCAGGCGGATTTGGGCCAGTTTTTGCTGGCATCACGCTGGTGGCCCCGGCGGCCGGCTTTGCCGTAATAATCTGTGAGGCGCAGTTTTCCGTTGCTCTCGCTGCCCCCAACAATGCCTTACCGTGCGCACTGACTGAAAATGGTCCCATAATGGCAACCTGGAGCTGGGATGCCGGTGACGCCGATGGGTTTTCGGACCAGACCCAAGTGAGAATAATCACGCGGCCCATACCGGCAGCGGGTCCCTTTACCTATACTCTGCTTATGTCCCAGGTCCCTTTTAACGGGGCAGTAACGGCTGGATTGGCTAAGATCACCGTTCTTTATTTCCCGACGGCGTATGGAGGTTTTGCCTTCCCCAGCCCGCAACATCCGAATGAAGATGCCCAGGTATCGGGAGCGTTCAATGTGGAAGCGGAGCGCGCTGCCTCTATCGCCGCCAATCAGGCCCGCCTTGATGAAGAACTGGCCCAGATACGGGCCGAGCGGGCCGAAATAGAGGCCCGCCTGAAAAAGCTGGAAGAGGCGACTAAACAAGGCCAGAACGCAGGAGGAGGAGATGACAACTAAATGTGTTCCCACTTTGATAGGAAGTAGAAAGAAGCATCTGTTCCTTTTTGCGCTTCTTGTAGCTTTCCTGACCGTATGGCTGGCGGGAGCCGCTTTTGCCCTGCCACAACTCAAATGGATTTCCATCAACGGCGGAGGCGCGAGCTTTGGCTCGGGCGGCCCGCTTAAACTGGGCTACACGGTTGGCCAGTCGGTGTCGGGAGCGGGAAGCGGCGGCGGCCTGAACCTGGGCATCGGCTTTTGGCAGGCCACCTGTGCTGCGCTTAAAGGAGATATGAACTTTGATGATATTTACACCAGCGCCGATGTGGTGTTGCTGCTTAACTGCACTTATTTGGGACTTGGTAGCTGCGACGCCTGTTTTTCGGATGTCAACTGCGATGGGATTTTGACCAGCGCGGATGTGGTCTTGGAACTGAACAAGACCTATTTGGGGTTAAATGCTCCTCCCTGGTGCGGACCATAGCCCCATTAGTAAGACGAATCAAGGGGCGGGTGCAAACCCGCCCTTTGGTTTTTTGTCTCCGTCAGCAGGAACTTTTTTTGTACTCTTTGCCTTTGACTCATAGGTTTAAACCATAGAGTTATATAAGGGGGCTTGACCTAACCCATCAAAGCCTCTTTTTTGGCGGCTATGTTTTCGAAGTACGCCCGTTTGGTGAAGTTGGAGCATACGCTTTTCTCTTTGCCAATGGTCTATGCCGGCGCTTTTTTGGCTAAAGGATTTTCTATAACGCTTAAAGAAGGTATGCTCATCCTGTTGGCCGCCGCCGGAGCGCGCTCGACCGCCTTTGCCCTGAACCGAATCATCGATGCCAAGATTGACGCTCTAAACCCCCGCACGGCAAGCCGCGAGATTCCGGCGGGCAAAGTTAAAATCACCGAGGCCTGGGTTTTTACTTTGGTCAGCGCTGCGGTTTACGTTCTGGCGGCGGCAATGCTCAATACCTGGTGCTTGATTCTCTCGCCTTTTCCTTTGGCCATTTTTGTGGCCTATCCCTATATGAAGCGGTTCACCCCGCTGGCCCACTTTGGGCTGGGGGCCGCTTCCGCCTGTGCTCCTCTGGGGGGTTGGATGGCAGTTTCGGGCAGTTTTTCCGGCTGTGCTCCCGCCATTTTGCTCGGCCTGTTCTCTTTTTTCTGGGTCTCCGGTTTTGACATCATTTACGCCGCTGGAGACGAAGAATTTGACCGAAAGCTGAATTTGCATTCGCTGGTGGTGGCGCTGGGAAAGGCAAAAGCGCTTTTGGCCTCGAGCTTGATTCACGTTCTGGCTTTTGCTTCACTGGCAGCTTTGATAATGTGGCAATTTCCCAACACCTGGTCAGGGGTTCTCTTGGCCGGTGTCGGCGCGCTGCTTATCTGGCAGCATCTGGCGGTGGAAAACATTGAGCTGGCATTCTTCAAAATTAACGCCGCCGTTGGGTTTGTGGTTTTGGGAGTGGTGGTCTTTGGAAAGGTTGAATTTTGAGAACCGTTATCGCTATGACCGGTGCTTCCGGCATCATCTACGGCGTCGAGTTCCTCAAACGCTGCCCGGGAGAAAAATATCTGGTAATTTCGGATTGGGGCAAGGCGGTTTTGAAAATGGAAGCGGGGCTTACTCTGGAAGATTTGGCCGGGCATTGCGCCAAGATTTTTTCCAACAAAGAACTGGCGGCTCCTTTTTCTTCCGGCTCCAATCCTTTCGATTGGTTTGTGGTCAACCCTTGTTCCGTTTCCACTATGGCGAAAATCGCCGCCGGAATTGCGGATACCTTAATCACCCGGATTGCCGAAGTGGCGTTAAAGGAAAGACGCCGAATCATTCTGGCCTTGCGCGAAACGCCGCTTTCTTCGATTGCCCTGGAAAATGCGCTCAAACTTTCGCACGAAGGGGTAATCATAATGCCGATTTCGCCTCCGTTTTATACCCAGCCCAAAACGCTGGAGGATAATTACCGCGATTTTTCCAACAAGATTTTGCGGTTGATGGGGGTGGAAATTCCGGGCGGCTGGAGAGAAGAAGAGCTTTGAGCTTTACCTCCCTGCGGCAGTTTCTTTCCTTTTTGGAAACAAAAGGGGACTTGCGGCGCGTCAAAGTGGAAGTTGACCCGTATCTCGAAATCACCGAAATCGTCACCCGGGTGGTGAAGGGGGAGGGGCCGGCCTTGCTCTTTGAGAATGTCAAGGGTTCCCCGTTTCCTTTGGCGGTGAACATCCTCGGAGCCAAAAGAAGAATAGAATGGGCGCTGGGAACCGCTCCCGCCGAGCTGGGAGCTTCCTTGGTTAAATTGGCCCAGGATTTACCCGCTTTTTCCTTCAAAAAACTTTTTGAAAACCGACCTACAATCAAACGGTTTCTGAAAACCGGAACGAAGAAAACTTCTTTTGCGCCGGTGCAGGAAATCGTGGAAGAGCCAAATCTGGACAAGCTCCCTTTTCTTTTCTGCTGGCCCAAGGATGGCGGGCGATTCGGCACTTTGGGGCTGATTTTTACGCAAAGCCCGAAAACAGCGGTGCGCAACGTTGGCATCTACCGGATGCAGGTTTATTCTTCCACTACGACCGGAATGCATTACCAGATTCAAAAAGGGGGTGGGTTTCACTTCTTCGAGTGCGAGCAGGCCGGAGTTCCGCAAGAAGTGGCGGTGGTTTGCGGCGCCGACCCGGCTTTGATTCTGGCCGCCCTAGCACCCTTGCCGGAAGGAATCGATGAAGTGCGCTTGGCAGGATTTTTGAGGCAAAAACCAACCCGGATGGTGAGGGCGAAAACTTTGAATTTAGAAATTCCGGCGGAAGCGGAAATGATTTTGGAAGGCATTTGTCCGCCGCAGGAACGAAAAGATGAAGGGCCCTTCGGCGACCATTTTGGGCATTATTCCCATCCGGCACCCTTTCCTGTTTTTCATTGCCAAAAAATCACTCGAAGGAAAGATGCCATCTTCACCGCCTCGGTCGTCGGCAAGCCGCCGCAGGAAGACCGCTGGATGGGGGATGCGGTTCAGGAAATTTTGGGGCCGTTGATAAAAGTGATGCATCCGGAAATTTCGGATATGTGGAGCTACTATCAGGCCGGATTTCACAATCTTTTGGTTGTCGGCGTGGTCAACCGCTTTGCCAAGGAAGCTGTAAAAACGGCTCTTTCACTTTTGGGGCAGGGGCAACTTGGATTAACGAAGGTTGCTGTTTTGGTGTCTGATGGAATTGACGTAAAAAATTTCCGCGCCGTCTTGCGGGAAATCACCGTCCACTTCGACCCAGCGGAGGATTTTTTGCTTTTGCCCGGCGTGCCTTTGGATACCCTCGATTTCACCAGCTTCAAAATGAACTTGGGCAGCAAAATGATTTTGGATGCCACCCGCAAGACCGGTTCAGTTCCTTCCTTAGAAAAAGCCAATCTCGACTGGCTGAAAAACGAACCGGGGGTGGATGACTTTGTTTTGTTGGAAAATTGTCTGCTTGTGGTCAAAACCAAAAATGATGGACGGAGACTGGTTGAAAACCTGGTGCAAAAAATTAGTGCGCCAGTGAAAATGGCCGCAGCCGTCAGCCCGGATGTGAACTTACAGGACGAGGAGAACCTGCTCTGGGGAATTTTCACCCGATTCGACTGCGCCCGCGACCTCGTTTTTACTTCCGTTAAATTGATCGGCGCGGCACCTGTTTACCGGGGTATTTTGGGTATTGACGCCACTTTCAAAAGCGGTTATCCTTCCCCAATCGAAATGGATGCAGAAATAATTAAAAAAGTGGATGCCCGATGGAACGAATACCGGATATAAGATTCAAAGACAATAAGCTGGAACCGGTCTGGGAAAAAGTGATTTCAGGGAAACACCTGGAGATGGAAGACGGGCTGGCCTGCCTAATGACTCCGGATATCCTTTCGCTGGGGAAAATGGCCAACTGGGCTAAAGAAAAAAAATCCGGCAACTTCGTCTATTTCGTTTTAAACGCCCAGCTGAATCCCACCAACCTCTGCGTTTTGGATTGCAAATTCTGCGATTTTGCCGCCAAACCGGGCGACGCCCATGCTTACAATATGACTACCGAAGAGGCGCTGGGGAGTCTCAATGAAGAACTGCACGAGGTACACATCGTCGGCGGGCTCTGGCCGGATTGGGATTTGGACCACAGCTTGGAACTGCTCACTGAAATTCAAAAGCGTTTTCCAAACGCTCAAATAAAAGCTTTTACGGCGGTGGAAATCGACTTTTTCGCCAAGCGCGCCAAGCTCTCCATCGAAGGCGTTCTGAAAGAGCTGATGGAGCACGGGCTGGTCACGCTCCCCGGCGGCGGGGCGGAGGTTTTTTCGAAACGGGTAAAAAAAGAGCTTTTCGACAAAAAAATCGGCGAAGAGCGCTGGCTGGAAATTCACGATACGGCGCATCGTTTGGGGTTGAAGTCAAACGCCACGCTTTTGTACGGCCATATCGAAACTTTGGAAGAGCGGGTGGACCACCTGCTCAAGCTGCGTGCCCAGCAGGAGCGCTCCGGTGGTTTTTTGACTTTTATCCCGCTCGCTTTTCAACCGGGGAATACCGGCATCACCAGCCGCTTTACCTCCGCCATCGACGATTTACGCACGCTGGCGACCAGCCGTCTGGTCTTGGACAACTTCCCGCATATCAAATCCTACTGGGTGATGCTGGGAGAACATACCGCTTCGGTTGGGCTGAACTTTGGCGGGGATGATGTCGATGGCACTATCGGCGAAGAAAAGATCGCGCATTTTGCGCTGGCGGAAAGCCCGGTTGGTTTAACCCGTGACCGTTTGATTGCGATGATACGCGAAGCGGGTCGAGTGCCGGTGGAACGGGACGCCTGCTATAATATCCTGAAAGTGTATGAGAATGGTCGTGTTCCTTCCGAAAAGCTAACACCACAGTCGGTATGAAAACCGTAATCGGTAAAATTCCATATCTGAACGCCGTTCCGTTTCACCATGGATGGGAAAACGCCCCTTTCGACTGGATGGAGCTCTATCCCAAACAACTGGGGGAACTGGCCCGGCAGGGCAAAATTGATGGTGGGCTGCTTTCACTTTACGATTATTTCACCGTAGAGGATGACTTTGTGGCCCTCGATTTGGGCATTACTGCCCGCGGGCCGGTCAAAAGCATCCTGCTTTTCTCCGACCATCCGCTCTGGGACTTGAACGGAAAAGTAATCGCCGTTTCCGACCAGACCGCCACTTCCTTCTGCTTGCTCCGGTTGATTCTGGAGACCAAAGAAAAACAGAGCGGCATCCGCTACGTGCCGGAATCAACGCCCAAAACGGAGGGGTTGCTTTTGATAGGAAATCAAGCCCTTGAGAAAAAGAAAAAGTGTCAAGAGGATTTTCGTTACCAGTACGATTTGTCCGAAATCTGGCACCTCTGGACCGGCCTGCCGTTTGTTTTCGCGGTCTGGGCTTTTCGTAAAACCCTTCCGCCCGCGATCTTGGAGCGAATCAAAATTCAGTTGGACCGTTCGCTGGAAAAAAGCTTGGCTAATCTGGAAAGCGTGGCCGCTTCCGCCTCGGAAGAGCTGGGAAATTTGGAAGAACGGGTCGTCTACCTGAAGGGGATTACCTACCGTCTCGGGCCGGAGGAGAAAAGGGGGTTGGAGTATTTCCGCTCGGCTTTGATTAAAGCTAAAATGCTGGAGGAGGCTGGTGCTGTCGTTTAATTATCTGAAAGACAAAATCGGTGCCGGCGAGCGGCTTACCTTCGACGAGGGAGTTTTCCTTTACAAAGAAGGTCCAATCTTGGAACTCGGAGAACTGGCGGCGGAACAGAAAACCAAGCGGATGCCGGATGATGTCGTCACCTTCGTAGTAGATAGCAACCCGAACTACACCAACGTCTGTACCTATGACTGCGTCTTTTGCGCGTTTTACCGCCACGCCGATGCGCCGGATGCCTACACGCTCGATCACGACGAAGTTTTGAAAAAAATCAGATGGTCGGTAGAGCAGGGGGCCACCACCGTTTTGCTGCAGGGGGGCGTTCATCCCGACCTGCCATTGGAATACTACACCGGGCTGGTGAAAAAGACCCGCCAACTTTTTCCTCAACTGACCCCCCACTTTTTCTCCGCTCCCGAAATCTGGGGGATGGCGGAGGTTTCCGGCCTTTCCACCCGCGAAGTTTTGGCCCGGCTGAAAGAAGCCGGGCTGTATACGCTTCCCGGCGGCGGGGCGGAGATGCTTTCCGACCGGGTGCGCCGGAAATTCTCGCGTGAAAAAGGAGTTTCCAATAAATGGCTGGAGGTGCATCGCGAGGCGCACGAGCTGGGGTTCCGTTCCACCGCCACGATGATGTACGGGCATATCGAAACGCCGGAAGATGTAATCACCCACCTCGATTCCATCCGTTCGCTTCAAGACGATACCGGCGGTTTTACCGCTTTCATCCCCTGGAGTTTCAAGCCGGGGAACACCAAGCTGGAAAAGCATATTCCTTTTTACGCCGGCGCCAACGCCTATTTGAGAATGCTCGCTATTTCCCGCCTGTATCTTGACAATTTCGACCATATTCAGGCCTCCTGGTTTTCGGAGGGGAAAAAAGCCGGTCAGGTGGCCCTGCATTTCGGCGCCGATGACTTCGGTGGAACGCTTTTTGAAGAGCACGTCCACGAAGCGACCGGTTTCGTCAATCAAATCACCGTCGATGAAGTAGTCACGCTGATTAAAGAAGCCGGCTTCCGCCCCGCCCAGCGCACTACGTTGTACGAAATCCTTCGGTATTATTAGTTCGGGGAAGATGCGTGCAGGTTACTAAAACCAACCTGCACTACGGTGAAAAAATATTTTCGTAGTGCGGGATGGTCTTTGTATCCCGCACAGTTGTCGGTTATACGTAAAATCATGCCTAACGGGTTTGGCCGGGGGCCTTTTACCCTGAGCGGAGTCGAAGGGCTGCCCCCGGGGTTTTTCCCTCCGGCGGCCCCTCGGCTACGCTCGGGATAAAAAGGCCGGAGGGCTACCCGGGAAGGAGGGTATTTTCGTTACACCAATTCAACTTCCGGTTTAGCTTTCAAAATCCCTTTTTGCGCCGCTTTCTCGAACAACCATTTCAAAGCCCGCTCCCCCTTTTCCCCCATATCCAGCGTGTAAGCGTTGACATACATCCGCACGAACTTCCGGCCGGTCTCCGTTCCAATTCCGCGGCCAAATTCAAGCGCATAGGCCAAGGCCTCCGGCTCGTTTTCAAATCCATACTCAATACTTTTTTTCAGCCCGGACGAAATTTCTTCCGCCAGCTTTCGGCCCAAATCTTTGCGGACGACATCCAAGCCCAAAGGCAATGGCAGGCCGGTTTCGGCAAACCAGAGTTCTCCAAAATCGGCTATTTTATAGAGCCCGGTCTCTGGATAGGTCAGCTGCCCCTCGTGAATAATTACCCCGGCGTCGGCCTGGCCGTTTTTGACCGTTTCAAAAACTTGGGCAAAATCGACCGGCACCGGTTCAAAACTCGGCAGGTAGATTTGGGCCAGGAGGTAAGCAGTCGTCCAGACTCCCGGAATAGCCACTTTTTTGTTCTTCAAATCTTCCGGTTTTATCGGCTCGCGCGCCACTACAATCGGCCCGTAGTTTTCCCCCATACTGGCGCCGGTTCTCATTATCCAGTAATCGCCGCCAAGCCGGGTGAAGGCGAAAGCGGAAACGGCCGTGACCTCTAATTCCCTTTTAAACGCCCGTTCGTTTAAGGTCTGAATGTCGGCCAGCACGTGCTCGATTTCAAAATCCCGGATTTTCACTTTCCCCTTGGCCAGCCCATAAAACATAAAAGCATCATCCGGGTCGGGGGAGTGGCCGATTTTGAGGACTCTATTGTTCACGGCCGGAAAATATGAGATTAGCCAAAATGCTCAAGGGCGTATTAGGCAGGTTTTTTCTCAAAAAATCACTTGCTTTTCGCCTTCCTGCTGGTTATCTCCCACCTCAAGCCCGTACCTTTATGAGCTTCTGGAAACGGGGATGATTGCGCACGGGGGCCCACCCTTCGCCGATGAACCGATTCTTCTCCAGATAGGGGCAAAAGGAGGTATAGTATTCAAGCCAATCGACAGCCTTTTCCGTTTCTCCAAGGGTGACATATATCTCTGCCAGGTTTATTACCCAATCCCGAGCGTTGAACGCATCCTTTGACGGGGGGGTCAACTCGACCGCTTTTTCCCCCTCCCGAACGGCCTCCTCTTTTTTCCCCAAGTGGGCGTATACAAGGCCGAGCTGGCTGTGCAGGTAACCCTCGTAAAAACTCGCATAGCGGGTCGGTCTGGCCGGCAATCGGCGTATCGCCGTTTCTAAAAGCATCCGCGCAGAATCGAGGCAGGCGCACCTTGGCTCCGGCCGTTTTAGGCGGCCGTAAAGGTCGGCTTGCGCCCACCAGCAGGCCACGCTTTCACTGACTATGCGCGCGGCGTTTATCTGAAAGTACCCCAAAGCCTTCTCGTAATTGCCATCCCAGGCGGTGCTGTCGTCATAAAAGGTGCGTTTTGCCGCGGAGTCCCCCACCATCTCCTGCAAGAATTTTCTGGCTCTCCGTGAATTCCCGTCTGCGGCAGCCAACATGCCGGCCTTGAAGTCATAGGTTTGCGGCCTTGCTTGCTGCGGCATAAGGGGAAGGGCGATATCGTAATACCGGTGTGCTTCCGGATATTGCAACATTACCCGAAAGGTCTGCCCTATTTCCACGGCCAGGTAGCCATCTTGGGGGTCGAGCTTAAAAGCTTTTTTAAGCATTTCGGCGGCCTCTTCCCACTTGGCCATACGCCTTAACAGAAAGCCGCGTTGCTCCAAAAAGTCGTGATTTTTGCCCAGAGCTTTTTCCGCCAAGGTGAACTCGGACAAGGCGCTGTCGTTTTCCAGTTCGTGATAATAAAAGGAAGCGAGTGCCAGGTGTGCCTCCGGCAGGTCGGGCCTTAGCTGAAAAGCTTTGTTTAGCGCTTTCCTTGCTTGGGGCAAAAGGTGCTCCTCCGGATTCCCATGCCAGAACAGCTCCAGGGAGGCCCGGGCAAACATTATGTAAGCGAGAGCAAAACCGGAATCCAATTCTACCGCCTTCCGATACCTGTCGGCGGCTTCCGGCATTCGCCAGGGTAGCTTGAAAAAAAGATTCCCGCGCAGATAATATTCATACGCCTCGATGTTGCCGGTTGGACAGCTCTCCAACGCCTGGTGTTCCGGTTCCAGAAGTTCTATGTTTAAAGCGGAAACCACCTTGCGGGTGATTACGCCGGGGAGATTGCAAATTTCTCCCCAAATAATTTCAAACGGCTCCCTCCAGATTTCGGTTTGATTCTCTGTTCGCATCAATCGAGCGGCAACTCGAAGTTTGGCGTATTTTCCGGTGGTGTCCAAGCGAACAGTGCCTGTCAAAAGGTAATTAACTCCCAGTTCCTTGCCGATTTGGCTTGGTGTTTTGTCCGTATTTTTGTATTGAAGCGTGCTGCTGGAAGAGATGACTCCTATGGCGCTGATTTTTTCCAGACTATTGGAAATCTCATCACTAATGCTTTCGGCAAAATACTCCTTTTCCGCCGGGCCTTTATATTCAAAGGGCAAAACCGCTATCATCTGCCCTTGGGAGCGAAGGGGGAGATTGGGAATAAGAAACAGGAGTAGGGCTGCGGCGGCCACCGCCGCATACAAAACCCGGCGGGAGCGCAGAAAGACCCATCTTTTCAAAAAAGGTTTTTCGATGGAAGATTCCGTTGCGCCCTCTTTCGAGATTTCCGCAAACTCTTTTTCAGCCAGGGTTAGCTTGTCAAACAGCCCTTGGCACTGGTCGCAAACGCCAAGATGCTTTTCGACCATCTCCGCATTCCAGAAACCGCCTTCGCTTCGGGCGGGGACTTCCTGGCTTTTATGATAGTAGTCAATGATGCAATCGGCCGGAATATGTTCCTCGGCAAAATGGGCCAAAAGCGGGAGCAGCCGCTCGAATTCGGCCAAATCCTGCCGGCAATCCGGGCAGTCCTTTAGATGCTCCCGAACCGGAGCCGTCTCCCTCTCGGCTAAAACTCCCCGGGCGTAGTCACCGAGAAGATATTTCCGCCCATCTTCACAAGACATAACTCTCCATTATTTCCAATAGCGATAGCACCTGAATCCTTACAAACTTTTTTCCATTTTTTGAAGAATCCCCCAACTTTTTTTCAGGCAGCGGTAAACCGAAACCATGGCGTTGCTTTCGGAAAGGGAGAGCCGTATGCCTATTTCCTTGTAGGACAAGCCCTTGTGATATTTGAAAAGAATTAGCTGCAGGCAGCGTTTATCCAGCTCTTTCAGGATTCGTATAAGTTCGCCCCTTTTTTCTTCCTCGAGCAAAAGACCGAGCGGCCCAGGGGCGGGGTCGTGCGCCTCCAGCGCCGGTTGCGAGATTCTTTCTTGGTGTTTAATCGCCCGATAATGCCTTTTCATTTCCAGGATGCACTGAATTTCGGCCACCCGCCGCACGTACGCCCAGAGGTCACCGCTGACATACTTTCTCTCCCGAAAATTTTTTATCAAAGAGAGCCGGCTGTTCTGGATAACGTCCTCGGTATCAAAACCTTCCCCCCAACTTTTTAACCGTACCGTTTTGAGAATCAGGCCGTCGATTAAGTTGCCCGGCTTTCCGGCCAGAAAATCGCTTATCCGTAAACTCTCGTCCTGCGTGTCCATCGGCTTAAGTTATTCAGTTACAAGAGAATTTAGCCCCAAGGCGCCGGTGTTGTCAAGGGGGTATGCCCCCTGACTCCCCGCCGCGGAAATTTTTTTCGGAAAAAAGTGTAAGGAAAGCCGGCCTATGGCTATTAGATAAGTGTGTGAGAAAAATCTTTGCTGGATTGGACGGTCAAAGGTTGGCCTCCGGTTGAGGCCAACGAATAGAACATAAACCAAAAACTTCCCGGAAAGGGGGGTGTTATGTCTAATTGTTTTCGTTTTCTATGCTGTCTCCGTATAAAGTCTGTCCAGCTCCGCTTGGCAGGGGGAATTTGCATCTTTCTTTTATCTTTTTCGGCCGCTTTTGGCCAGGGGTGCCCGCCGCTTTACCAGAAAAACGGCGGCTTCTCCGGCGCCCTATTCGGCCATTCAGTCGCCGGGGCCGGGGATGTGGATAGCAACGGAACACCCGACTTTATCGTCGGCGCTCCCGCCCCCAATGATGCCGGTGTCAATGTAGTTTATGTCTATTCGGGGCTTACCGGTGCTATGCTGTATTCTAAATCAGGCCCCAGCGCCAACGTGCAGTTCGGCGTTGCAGTCGCCGGGGCCGGGGACGTGAACAAGGACGGGTGGGCCGATTTTATTATCGGCGCTGACTTTACCTTCCCGGCCGGAGTGGGCCATGAAGGTTCGGCTTATGTCTATTCCGGGAAAACCGGCGCTCTGCTTTACCAGAAAAATGGCGGCATCGATGACGGGTTGGGTTACAGGGTGGGCGGGGCCGGGGATGTAAATGGCGACGGGTGGGACGATTTTATCGTCGGCACCAACGCCGCCGACCCGGGCGGGCTTATCAACGCCGGCTCGGCCTATGTCTATTCCGGGGCTACCGGCGGGAAGCTTCACCAGAAAGATGGCGCCGCGGCCAGTGACTTTCTGGGCTTTTCAGTCGCCGGGGTAGGAGATGTGAATGGGGACGAAAAAGACGATTTTATCATCGGCGCTCCCTTCGCCGACCCGGGCGGGCTTATCAACGCCGGCTCGGCCTATGTCTATTCCGGGGCTACCGGCGATCCACTTCCCTACTCCCCGATAAACGGCACCGCCATCGGTGACATTCTGGGCGCTACCGTTGCCGGTTGCGGAGATGTGAATGGTGATGAGGTGCCTGATTTTATCGTCGGCGCTCCCTTCGCCGACCCGGGCGGGCGTAGCGCTGCCGGCTCGGCCTATGTCTATTCCGGGGCTACCGGCGCTCTGCTTCACCAGAAAGATGGCGCCGCCGCCGGTGACCAATTTGGCCGGAACCCGGGCGGGGTAGGCGGGGCCGGGGATGTGAACGGCGACGGGAAGGATGATTTTATCGTCGGCGCTTTTAATGCCGACCCGGGCGGGCGCACCGAGGCCGGCTCCGCCTATCTTTATTCCGGGGCTGACGGCGCTCTGCTCTGCCAGAAAGACGGCGCCGCCGCCGGTGACGCTCTGGGCATTTCCGTTAACGGCGCCGGAGATTTGAATAGTGACGGCAAGGGAGAGTATATAATCGGCGCTTACGCCGCCGACCCGGGCGGGCTTACTAATGCCGGTACGGCTTTTGTCTATGAGTTGGATATGGTACCTCCCACCATCACCTGTCCGACCAACATCGTCAGGAACAACGACCTCAACCAGTGCTGTGCTGCGGCCACCTTTGCTCCCACCATCGGGGACAACTGCCCGGGCGTTACCTTTGTCTGCAGCCCGCCAACTGGAACCTGTTTCCCTTTGGGAATGACCACGGTCAACTGCACCGCTACCGATGTTTGCGGCAATCAAAGCTTCTGCTCATTCACGGTAACGGTCAACGACAATATCCAGCCTTCCATTACCTGTCCGGGTCCCATTCCCGTGCAGTGTGTGGTAGATGTTCCGCCAGCGGCCACCACCGTGGCGGAGTTAGTTGCCCAGGGCGGTTCGGCTTCGGATAACTGTGGTCCTGTGACTATTACTTCTTCGGATGGAGCGTTGGCAGGCGGGCCTTGTGGCGGGACGATTACTCGTACCTACACGGCCACCGATGCTTTCAGCAACTTTTTTACGTGTGACCAGATTATTACCGTCAACGACAATACCCCGCCGATGATTGCCAGCTGTCCGGATATTAACAAACCTTGCGCTCCTACAACGGTGACTTTTGCCCCTACCGCGTCCGACAATTGTCCCAGCGGCGCCACGGTGAACTGCACGCCTTCTTCCGGCTCTCTTTTCCAGCCGGGCGTGACCCCGGTGACCTGCATCGCTACGGATGCTTGCGGCAACAAGGACACCTGCACATTCACGGTCAGGGTTTGCGAGTCAAATACAATTTTTGGGAAGAAATTTAACGATGCCAACCTCAACTGTGACCCCACCCAGAACGGATTATTCCAATGGCCAATTGTTCTTAAGAGAGCAGGCCAAGCTGCGCAGGTAAAACTTACGAACCAAAATGGAAACTATTTTTTTAGTAACCTGTCAACCGGCAGCTACACAATTAAGGAGAGCAATCTCTTCCCCTGGAACTGGAACCAAACCTGCCCGGTTTCGCCCGGCACTCACACCGTCAATCTAAGTGCGGAGGAAATTGTCACCGGCATAAATTTCGGCAATCGAGACTTAATGCGTTGGGACCTGGCGGTTGGCCTCGGGGCAACTCCGGCCTTCCCGGGCAGAACACAAGCTTATTATGCCTATTATCGAAATTATGGAACCGTTGCCAGCCCGCCTGCCACGCTGACCTTGACCCTTCCCCCGGAAGTCGCTACCCCTCCTCTCTTTATTAGCGACGGCGGAACTTACGCCAACGGTAATGTGACCTGGAATCTCGGTTCTGTGCCCGGCCAATCTCCGGTTTTCCTCCGCTATACCTATGTCGGTATTCCCAGCAACGTGCCGGTTGGAGCGGTATTGAAAGCCAGCGATAACCTCGTCCCAACCGCAGGCGACTCTTATATTCCAAACAACTCTTACACCTATAGGGCTAAGGTGAGGAGCCTCTCCCTCCAAGGTCAACAGGCACTATCTTTTCTGCCGAACGATAAAACGGTTTTCCCGGAAGGTTCTGCACCCTCCGGCATAATCGCCAAAACCGACACCCTTTTGTATCAAGTGAACTTTCAGAACGTGGGAACCGATACGGTGCGAAACGTGGTCGTGCGCGATACGCTGGATGATAATCTCGACATCGAGACCATAGAAATCCAGGCTGCCAGCCATCTTTACGATTTCACCATCGACGGCCGGGAGTTGATTTGGACATTTACCAATATGAACCTGCCCGACAGCAACGTAGATGAACCTGGCAGCCACGCTTTTGTCACATATACCGTGCAGCCGGATTCGAATGCCGTCGGTCTGGACATCCATAACCGGGCCACCATCTACATCGATTCCACGCCGCCGGTGGTCACCAATACCGTGACCAACCAAATCTGCGCCGCCGCCAAGGGAGATATGAACGCGGATGGTATTCTGACCTCCAGCGACGTAGTTCTGATCCTCAACTGTACCTTTTTGGGAACTGGCAACTGCGACCTCTGTTTCGCGGATTTGAATTGCGATGGAATTTTGACCGCTTCGGATGTCGTAAACGAGCTAAACTTGGCCTTTTTGGGCACGCCAATTAACTGCGGCCCTTAATACAAACCAATCACGAACCAACCGAGGGCGGGTTTCAAACCCGCCCTTTTTATTTTTAGTTCGTTGCCCGCTTTCGGGCTTGACAAAAGAAAGCGGGCGGATTTCTTTTGCTTCCAAGCGTGCGGGTTCTGACCTATAATTTCAAGGACATTTTTTTTGCCCCCCGTTTTGCCCTTTCCGGCAAAAAGATTCAAATCGCTTTCTGGGCGCTTTTGGCCGCCTACGGCGGATATTTCGTCCTGGCGTATCTGAACCAATGGATTCAAGGCCAGTCTCCCGCAGAAACGTGGGGCGATTATTCGCTTTTTCCCTACTTTGACCTGCAGGCGGGCGGGTTTTGGGGTGGGATTATGGCCGTGCTGCTCTTTGTTTGGCTGGGATTTTGTTACCTTACGGCGAGTTTTGTTTCGGCTAAATTAAATTTCGAAGAATTGCAGGGAAATCCTTTTTTCTCCGTGCGCGACGGGTTTAGATTTCTAAACGAGCATAAACGCAAACTCTATCTGCCGCCATTTTTCATCTTTTTGTTTTCTTTGTTGCTTTTAATAATGCTGGTGGTACCCCTAATTCTTGGAAAAATACCTGTAATCGGTGAAATTGGGCTGTCGGTTTTTTTCCTTTTCCCCTTCTTCATATTTGCCGCGGTTTTGGTCTTTATTTGGATCGCGCTTACGGTCGGCATTTATTTTGGGCCGACCATTGCCGCCGTAGAACCGGGCGACACCTTTGAGATGGTTTTTAACCTTTTCAATTCTCTCTGGCGGCAGCCCTGGCGGGTGACCGGTTACAACGGCATCGGGTTTATCCTGGCCAAAATAGCGAGCCTGGTTATTGCGTACTTTTTCCTATTATCTGTCGGTCTTTTTGACTACCTGGCGTCCCGCATTATCGGTTTTAAATGGGACAACATCCTGGAAACCGCTTTGGGCAATTTCCGGCCGGATGCCCCGCTGGTTATCTTTGCCACCTCCCTTCTGCCTTGGGGAAAGACTATAATTAACTTACCCGTATCCGAAGGAAGCCCCGGTTTGAATTGGGCGGGTGAGCTGTCCGGTTTCCTTTTGTCTCTTTCTTTCTTCATCCTGCTTATCGCTGCCTTGTCCTACGGTCTTGCGGTTATCTTTTCGACCCAAGTTCTGGCTTATCTTGCCGTTCGTAAAAAAGAGGGGGCCGATTTGCTTGCCCCTGCTCCCGGTCCGGAGGAAGCGGTTCCGGTTTTAGAACCGCAGCAAGGGCTTTAGAAAGAAGAAACGGCGGTTTTTAGTAAAATATCACTTGCTTTTTGCAACTTTCAGGTTAAAATTAATGTTATAGGATTCGCAAATGGTTGCGTATATATTATGAGGGTAAGACAGAAATTAGGTTGCCGGACTGTTCGCCAGGTCTGGGAAAGGCCTTTGAGGTAAAGGCCGGATAAAAAGTTTGGAAGTTTTAAAGTAAGGAGAGGGTTATGCGAAAAGTGATGAAATGGCTGGCGATTTTAGGGGTAGCTTTCCTTTTATTTGCTGCTTTTGAGGTACTTTGGGCAGCTGATCCCCTTCCACCAACGCCCAAGGATCCGCTGGATGAGCATCCCTGGAATGGTTTAACCGGTGGCGGGAGTGGTGTGGCCGAAAGCCCGGCGAAAAAGGTGCAGAGCTTTTACCTGGTTTATTTTGGTCCAAATGGTGAGTTCTATGTGGTGAAGGTAAATTTGCCGGCCTTGAATTCGAAGGGGGCCGCAGGCGCAAAGAAACTGGAAAGCAAAAATAAACTGGCCCAATGAATGAAGACCGTCAACCAACGGCTTTAGTCCGCCACCTGGAAGCCATTGAGCTTTTAGTCGAACGGCGGGAATACACCAGGGCCAAAGCCGAACTGGCCGAACTGGCCAATACCTTCCGGCCCGTGCCGCACACGGGCGAATGGGCCCACATGGCTTATCTTGATGCGGTGGTGGGTCAGGCGATAGGAGATTATGCCTGGGCGCGCCAAAAAGCATCCGAAGCGTTTGAATACTTCAAAAACACCGGCGAACATCGCCAAACCGCTCAAATTCAATATGTCGTTGGGTTAATCGAAACCTCCCAGGGGAATTTGAAGGAGGCCGAGCGGCAGCTAAAAGAGGCGGTATTTGGTTTCCGGCGGGCCAGTGACCTGGGCGGCGCCATCGATGGCCAAAATCGGCTGGCCGGAGTTTACTTCATCACCTTCGATTTCCAAAAAGCTCAAGAAACCCTCTCCGAAGGTATGGAATTGGCCCACCGGCTGGGAGATGCAAAACGAATCGCCTGGCTGGCCGCCAATGAGGGCCGAATTTTATTGTTGCTGGGTGAATGGGATACCGCGATTGAGCGGTTCAACACCGCCAGGGCCTCCGATGCTTTGCACAGCGATGACTTGAACCTCTCCCGCGACCTGCTTTCACTGGGTTACGCTTACCTGTGCAAGCAAGACCTCTTGCTCTCGGAAAAATATCTAAACGAGGCCTATGCGAAAATTATCGCTTCCGGTGCCACCCGCGAGCTCGGAATCTGGTATGAATACTCCGGGGAGTTGAAAGCCGTTCGCGGAGATTACGAAGCGGCCGAGGAGCTGTACCTGAAGGGAGTCGAGTTGGGCGAACGAATTGCCCCCGAATCGGCTCTGGTATCCCAAACCTATCGACTCTATTCCGAACTTTTAATTTTGCGCGGTGAATTTGAGCGCGCCCGCCGTTTTGCCCAAACCGCCTACGCCGTAGCCACGCGGTTGGGTGAGCGGATTGAAATCGGCGCCCTGCTTAGAATTTTCGGCCGTACCGCCGCCGCTTCGGGCGAGCAGGCTGAAAGCCGGCGTTATTTTAACGAAAGCACAGCTCTCCTAAAAGATTTGAAGGTCCGCCGCGAACTTTTCTTTACCTATCTCGAGGCGATGCGAAGCGGCAGTTTTTCCACGGAGGAGTCGGCGGCCTTTCTGGCAAAGGCCGTCCGCGTGGCGGGAAGCCTGAAGTCCGACAAACTTTCCATACAGGCACAGAGAGTAGCCGCCTTGGCTTACGAGACCAAAGGGGCTCACGATTTAGCCCTGGCCATCTGGGTGGGATTACGATTGAAAGGTGAGAATGGGTCTCAACCTAAAATTTTAGAGTTGGAAGAAAAGCTGACTTCCCACGCCGTTTCCCCCGAAAATGAATATCGCCTTTTCCGGCTGGTCGGCGCCGATCCCTCCGGTGAAGAAGCCTTCAAAAAGGGCAACCTGGATAATCTTCTGGAATTTCTCCAGAAAAAAACGGGCGCCGTCAAAGTGGCGCTTTTAGCGCATAAAAGCCGGGATGAAAAGCTGGATTTTTGGGGATTGGGAGCTTCCCAAAAGGAAATGGTCGAAAAACTCCTGGATCCGGAAACTTCAGAGCTAAAAAGCGAAAAACCTGCCATAAGCTTGGAGGGTGAAGACAAGCTTTGTTGCGTTATAACCGTTCCCTTTCAGCCTTCCGGCTATCGTTTTGCCGCTCTTCTGTTGGAGCGGGAATCGACTCCGGAAAAGCCGATATTTCTGGAAAAAGAATTCTGCTTTGCGGTTGCTTTCACCGATTTAGTAGCGTTTAAGCTTTTGGAAAAAGACCATGCCGAACTGACGGCCACTACCCAAAAGCTCCTTTCCCAGCTTGAGGAATCGGCGGTCTTCCCCAACATCATCACCCGTTCCGAGTCTATGCGGAAAACTTTGGCTCGGTTGGAACAGGTGAAAGATTCCGATTTGCCGATTCTTTTGGAAGGCGAGACCGGCACCGGGAAGGACTTGCTCGCCAAGGCTCTGCATTATTCCTCGTTGCGCAAAAAGGGACACTTTGTGGCGGTCAATTGCGCCGCGCTGCCGGAATCGATTTTGGAATCGGAGCTGTTCGGCCACAAAAAAGGCTCTTTCACCGGCGCAGTGGCCGATAAAATCGGCCTTCTCGAAGAAGCGGACGGCGGAACTTTGTATTTGGACGAGGTGGCCGAAATTCCCCTTTCGATGCAGGTCAAGCTATTGCGCATTCTCGAAGAAAAAGAATTTTTCCGTTTGGGCGAGACCCGCCCGCGCAAGATTGATGTCCGCATCATCTCTGCCACTAACCGCGACGTCAAAGCCCAAGTGGATGGCGGTTTATTCCGCAAAGACTTGTATTACCGGCTGAACACCATCAACCTCACCTTGCCGCCCTTACGTACTCGCCGGGAGGATATACCACTTCTGGTCGATTATCTTTTGAAACGCGCAACCGAGCAGGCCAGCCGGCCCCTGCCGACTTTGGCGCCGGAGGTTTTGCGTTTCCTGTTCGCCTACGATTATCCCGGCAACGTCCGCGAGCTGGCCAACGAGCTTTCGCGTCTGGTGGCTTTGACTCCCGCCGGTGGAACGGTAACCAAAGACTTGCTCTCCGATAAATTTTTCCCCGATAAAACAGCCGCCTACAATTGGGGCGGTTCTTTGGAAGAACGGGTTTGCCTGTTTGAAAAGGAAGAAATCGGCCGGGCGCTGGAATCGGCCCGCTTTGTGAAGGCCCAGGCCGCCCGGATTTTGGGCATCCCAGTTTCCACCCTCCGCTACAAGATGGAAAAATACAGCATAGCGGACGGGGAGTAAGTTTTAAGCAGTTTTTCCTTAGTAGAGGAGTTCCAATGCTCCGAAGAGAAATAAAGAAATCATGGCAGGTTGTTTTAATAGCTGTTTTTCTACTTCTATTCAACCCCATTAAATCAAATGCCCAGCTGGTTCGAGGTTTTGGCTTCAAAACGGGGGCGGTCGTGGCTGACCAGAGTTGGGATTTTTCCGGCCAGGTTTCAGGTTTTCCCGACAAGGACGGCGACCGTTGGGGATTCGACGCCGGCGGGTTTGTCGAATTGTTTGGCACAGGGCCTTTCAGCTTGGTTCCGGAGGTTCACTACATACAAAAAGGAATGACCTACAAAATTCAGGAGACCAGTTATAACTTTCCCAGTGGAACCGGCCAATTCCTGATTTTCAGACCCCTTATTGAATACATCTCCGTTCCGGTTTTGGTCAAAGTTCAACCGTTTTCTCTTCCGGTTGCTCCGTATTTGCTGGCCGGGCCTCGCGTTGATTTTTTGCTTAGCAAAAATCCGGAAGGTTTACAGTTCGTATACGACAAGTTTAAGAAGTCTGATTTTGGAGCCACGTTTGGGGTAGGGGTCGAGTTTCTCAATGTTATGACAGAGTTTCGCTACAGCCACACTTTTAACGATTCGTTCAAAGGCAATTTTCTGGGGGGACCCGCTCAAAATCAAAAACAAGTCATTTGAACTTTTGCTGGGTATGCGGCTGTGGTAAACTTTTAATTCCTTCTAAACTTCTCTAAATGCCCCACATAAAATCAATCAATCCAAGAAGTTTTGTCTTTGGCTGTCTTCTTTTGTTTGTTCCTTCAATGCTTCACGCTCGGTTTATTAAGGCCTACGGCCTAAAGCTGGGGACGGCAGGGACAAAACAGACCTGGGGCGCGCCCTGTGGTGCGGGCCGGGAAATATGTCCGCCGGATGCATCCGGCAGACGGTGGGGCTTCGATGCGGCTGGCTTTGTAGCGATATTCAATATTCGGAATTTCAGCCTGCTCGGGGAACTGCATTACGTGCAAAAGGGGGTAGCTTTTAAGCCGTCCCCTGCCCGTATTGACGAATCCGGCGACACCACTTTCTATGAAGCCGCCCCGGGAACCCGAATAGATTATCTTTCAATTCCGGTTATCGCTCAAGCTCGATTCAGCTTGGGGGTTTTCTCTCCCTACTTGGTCATTGGCCCTCGGCTGGATTTTTTGGTTGGCAAGGATTCACTGCTATTTTTAGATGCTGCCCAAGGATATGAACTGAAAAAGATGAACTTTGGCGGCACTATAGGGGTGGGAGTTGAGTTTGCTCGAGCTTTTCCCTTTGCCCTTATGACCGAGGTTCGTTATAGCCCGGATTTTACAAAGGCACTGGAAGATCGATCCCAGCCGGGAGTTAAAAATAGGTCTTTTGAAATCCTGTTGGGCCTACGGCTGTAAAACGATTTTAATTCTTCCTAAAACTTTCCAAATGCCGCACTAATTTCGGCTCGACTTTTGAGGGGAAGGAAACAACCGGAAACGAGCAGCCATCGGCGGCCGAACCGTAGTTTTTACCCCAGTCGAAAAGATACAAATTTTCTGCCCAGCTTTTCAAAGCAGCCGCCGGTTTGGAGGAAAAGATGGGGGGAAAAAGCAAAGCTCCAGCTGAAGCGGTTGCGACTCCCAAAAAGTTGCGGCGTGTCAAACTCATCCTCTATCTCCTAAAACAAGGTAGCCGACTGGAAGGTGAAATCTTCCACCTTCATTGGCGGCACAATCATTGGCGGCGACTCCACACCGGAAGCCAGTTCGGCCGGCCCCAGAACCGCCGCTTTATTTAACATCTCCACCACCGATTCATCGTAGCGCATATTTTTGATGCCATATTTGATTTTGCCGTTCTCGATGTAAAACGTGCCGTCGCGGGTCATTCCGGTCACCACCACCTGCATCGGCTCCATCAAGCGGTTGTACCAAAAACGGGTGACTAAAATTCCCTTTTCAGTAGAAGCAATCATCTCCTCCAGCGTGGTTTTGCCTCCGGAGACAACGATGTTCCCTGGAGCCGCGCCAAAAGTGTTCGGCACCGGAAAGCCGTGGCCGGTCGGCTCTTTGCCTTCCTTTTGAGCCGTCAGCCGGTCGTAGCAAAGATTTTTGACTACGCCATTCTCGACCAGAACCATGCGCTTCTTCGGCACTCCTTCCGCATCGTAAACTTGACCGGATTGCAGGGGATGGTACACATCATCCACTATCGTAATGTTATCCCCAAAAACTTTTTTGCCGACACGGTCGGTTAAATAGCTCTGCTTTTCGGCCACCTGTTTGGCAGAAAAGCCAAAAATCAAAAAGACCAAAAGGTCGGTTACCGCCGCCGGTTCGAGAATGACCGTGTATTTCCCCGCTGGAACCGTTTGCGGATTTTTGGATTTGAGCGTTTTTTCAATCGCCCGCGCCGCCTTCTGCTCCACCTTCAATGCGTTCACGTCCGGCGAGGAATCAATCACCCAGCCGGTGGAATCGGGCCCGGTGACGGTGGTGGAAAAACCGGCACCGGTGGAACGGTCGAAAGCAATTAGCCCTTTGGAATTTCCCTGCGCGCCGGCGCCGGAATCGGTGGAAAAATAGCCCGCCGCCGTCAGCTTTTCCTTTTCGCAGGCGGCAAAGACCTTGCCGACCTGCCGAGCCCGTTGTTCCGGCGTGTAGCCGTCCGTTGACTCAAAGAAATTTTTCTTCTCCTTATATTTCTGCGGCCCCAGCATCGGCAATAAATCAGGATAATCGGGAGAAAGCTGGGCAATCTGCCTGGCTTCTTCCAGAATTTTCTTTATCGACTCGTCGTCGTACTTGTTGGTGGAAGCGCGGGCCGTTTTTTTGCCATAGACCACCCGCACGGAAAGATTGTAGCCCTCCTCCGCCACGTTCTGGTGGATTTCGTTGTTGGCAAAGCGGGTTAGTGCCGAACTCCCGCCCGAAAAACTTGCCTCGGTCTCGTCGGCATCCGAAAACTTAAAAACTTTGTCGAAAATTTCCTGGCAACGCTCTTTGGTCAACATATCGCTTTATCCATCATCCATACGCCACGCCGATTTTGACCTTGCGGAAGCGCGAGGGGGAAGCCCCGTGGCCGGTGCCCATCGACTGCCCCGGCTGGCCCTTGCCGCAGTTTGGCACCGACCACAAAACCCAATCCTCCGGGCCGCAAACGGCATCCATCGCGTTCCAGAACTCCGGGGTAATCCCGCCGTAGCTCGGATTTTTCAGCATCCGTCCCAGCGTGCCATCTTTAATTTCCCAGGCGATTTCCGGCCCGAACTGGAAGTTGTAACGTTTGTCGTCAATCGACCAGCCCCGCACGGTGGACATATACAATCCGTCCTTGGTGTCGGCAATCAAGTCCGCCAGCTTCCCCTGGCCGGGCAAATGCGAAACGTTGGTCATCCGAATTAAGGGAGTTCGATTCCAACCGTCCGCGCGCATACAGCCGTTGGAGCGATTGGAGTTGACAATCGGGGCCGTTTCCCGGCTGGTCATATAACCCACAAACTGCCCTTCCTTCACAATCCAATTTCGTTGAGCAGGGACTCCTTCGTCGTCGTAGCCAAAAGTCCCTAATCCCAAACCGTGCTCTTGAGTGGCATCCGCCACCACGTTCATCAGCTTGGAGCCGTATTGCAGCTTGTTCAGTTTTTCCAGAGTCAAAAAGGAAGTGCCGGCATAGTTCGCTTCCGTCCCGAGCACTCTATCGAGCTCAATCGGATGGCCGACCGATTCGTGAATTTGCAAAGCCAGCTGGGAGCTTTCCAAAATTATATCTTTTTCGCCGGAAGGGCATTGCGGGGCGGAAAGTAAAGCCACTGCCTCTTCGGCAATTCGCTGGGCATTGTCCAGAAATTTCCATTCCTCCACCATTTCATAGCCGCGACAGGACCACTGGCCGCCGAAGGAAGCGGGAAAGCTGCGCTCCTGCAGCTCCCCTTTGTCGAAAGCGGAAGCGGAAAATCCGGCGCCGGTGCGGAAGCGTTCCTGATGGATGTAGCTGCCGTTAGTGGAAGCAAAAGTTTTAATCTCGCGAATGAAATTCATCGAGCCTTCAAAGGCGGTGATGCCTTTGACTTCCCGAGCAATTTTATCGGTTTCCAAAAGCAAGGAAACTTTGTCGTTCAACGCAATCGAAAAAGGGTCTTTTTGAAAAGGCGCTTTCCAAACACCCTCGTGTTTATCTTCCGGCGCCAAATTGACATCTTTTTTCTTGAACAGGGCCGAGGCCTTGGCAATAGCGACCGCCTTTAATGCGGTCTTTTTGACCCCTTCGGCGGACATTTCGTCCGAGGAGGCAAACCCCCAGGCGCCGCTCGCGATTACGCGGATGCCGTAGCCGTAGGAAGTGGAGGCGGAAATTGAGCCGACTTTGCCGTTTTTGACGGTTATCGCTTCGCTCTTTTCTTCCACCAACCGGCAGTCGCCGTAAGAAGCGCCCGCTCCGGTTACGGTGTCCAAGGCCAGTTGAGTCAGCTCTTTTTCAGTCACAATCTTTCCCAGTTGTCAAAGGCGCAAACTGCGCCTTCAAATCGCGAAGAAAGTTAAAACGCCAGTAAAAAAGAAGCAAGCTTTTTGTATGGAAAATTTTGGCTCCGGTGCTTGCTTTTTGATATATATTACCATGGGTTTAAATATGCGTAAGTTTGTGGCAATTCTGGCGTTTCTCCTTCCTTCCGTTACTCTTGCGGTTTTACCTCCGCCCAAGGGGAAATGGCCGACTACACCACTTTTTATGCAACCGGAAAATTGGTCGCCGCTCCCGGCAGCTGGTCAGGCTCTTACTCCCGAGCAGCTATTTATGCTTTTTGCCAACATCAAAGTTTCCGATGATGCTTTGACCCGCCCGCAGCAGGAGCCGTATATCGCCATTCAAGGCAATCAGGTATATGCGCTCTTCAAGGACTGGCGCTTGGGCTCCAAACAGACTTTTTTTGCCCGCTCGACAGATTCCGGAGACAGCTGGCAGGCCAACTATCGGATTATCGAACCGACTTATCCCAACCATTCCGACCCGGTTATCCGGGTTCACCCCAGTGGGAATCTTTTCGCCTGCATTCTGGGGCATGGCTCCGGCTCTAACGTTTTCGTAGCCCGCTCCACCAACCAAGGGGTAAGTTTTGACACCGCCAAGTTGGCTTCAATTAATTCTGCGGATGCTTTTCAGGATAAAAACTGGATGGAGCTTGGGCCTTCCGGTAACCTCTACGTTACTTGGACGGCTTTTTTAAATGCCGGGCCCTTAGACATACGCTTTGTTCGCTCCACCAATGGTGGGGTAAGCTGGTCAAGCTGGATTCGCCTGAACGACAATCCCCCAAACGGTACTTCGCGTCAAGGTTCGCAAGCTTTGGAAGGGCCGGGCGGAGTTTTGCACGCCATCTGGGGCTGGGACGACCGGGACGGAACCGAAGGCATCTACATCACCACCTCCGCCGATTCGGGAAAAACGTTTGGCCCGAACCGCTTCGTTGCCAACCAGTATTTGAATGACATTATGCCCTGGCGCACCGGCTTTTTGCCCTCGGCGACCGTGGATAAAAAAAATGGCAATATTTACATTGCCTGGTACGACAGCCGCTTTCGCTCGGGCTACACCGACATCGCCTTCGTCCGCTCCACGGACGGCGGCCAGAGTTGGGATTCCGCGATTTTCGTCAACGGCAACCTCGGCGACAGCACCCAGCAGTTTATGCCGGCCATTGCGGTTGACCCGGTCGGGAGAATTTTTTTGATGTGGTACGACACCCGCGTTTCCGGCGGCAACGTGGTGGATGTTTTTTACAGCTATTCCGAAGATTACGGAAAAACCTGGGCGCCGGAATTGCGCGTAAGCTCGGTCGGCTCCGTTCCGGCTTTCGATTCCTACTCAAGTTCGGTAATGGGGGATTACAACGGCCTGGCCGCCGACGGCACCGCTCTATATGGCGACTGGGGCGATTCGCGCAATGGAAATCAGGATATTTATTTCACGCGCATCCCCACCCCCTTTATTTGGGGGGATTTGAACAGCGACGGTTTGGTGGATGCCGCCGATGTCGTCTTTCTTTTGAACCGCGTTTTTTTGAACCGCCCTCTGCTGGCCGGCGAAACCCACGCCGATTTGGACTGCGACGGATTTTTGACCGCTTCCGATGTCGTCGCCATCTTAAACCAGGCCTTCTTAGGAATCGAAGCCGGCTGTTTTTAGTTGCCAATTTTTCTCCTTCCCGCTATTTTCCTTCCGGCCAGGTCCTGCGCACAAAAGAAGTATCAAACCCCGCCAGGGCCGGAAGGCAGCAACGGTAGATAACGGCTTTTGGTGCCGCAGGGCAGCCTGGCCTATCAAAGACAGAGATTAGAGATTAGAGATTGGAGATTAGAGATTAGTAAAAACGGTGCGGGATTTGTTTCCACAAATCCAGCAGAGCGCGGTTTCACCGACCTCTAAAAGAGCGATAAATGTCATATCTGGTTTTAGCCCGCAAGTATCGTCCCGCCAACTTCGAAGAAGTAGTGGCGCAGGATTTGGTGGTTTCCACCCTAAAAAACGCCATCGAAAAAGGGAAAGTCTCCCACGCCTACCTTTTCACCGGGCCGCGCGGTTCGGGAAAAACCACCGTGGCGCGCATTCTGGCCAAAGCGCTAAACTGCGAAAAGGGCCCGACCTCCAAACCCTGCAACGTTTGCACCCGCTGTAAAGAAATCAACTCTGGAATAAGCTTGGACGTCATTGAAATCGACGGCGCTTCTCACAACAAAGTGGATGACGTGCGGGAATTAAACGAGAACGTCCGCTACGCCACGGCGAGCGGAAAGCGGATTTACATCATCGATGAAGTGCATATGCTAACTGACCAGGCCTTTAATGCCCTTTTGAAAACTTTGGAAGAGCCGCCGCCGCAGACCGTTTTCATTTTAGCCACCACCGAAGTTTCCAAAATTCCGGCTACCATACTTTCCCGCTGCCAGCGCTTCGATTTTCGGCGCATTCCGCCGCCGGCCCTTTCGGCCACTTTGGAGAACATTTGCAAAAGGGAAGGAATAGAAATCGAGCCGGAGGCTCTCGCGATTTTGGTTCGCAAGGCGGATGGCTCGCTGCGGGACGGGCTTTCACTTTTAGATCAGGTTTGGACTCTTTCGTCAGGGAAAGTTACCAAGGAATCAGTCGAACAATCGCTGGGACTTTTAGGTCTTTCGGTCTTTTTTGAATTGACGGATGCCTTTGCTCAAAAAGATGCCGCAAAAGCTTTGGAGGTTTTCGACCAAGTTTGTGCCAAAGGAGCGGACCTGGAGGACTTTTTAGACCAGTTGCTCTATCACCTGCGCAATTTGCTGGTAGCCCGCTGGAAGAAATACTCGGAAGAACTTTTGGGACTTTCCGAACCGGAAGCAGAGGAGTATGCCCAACGCGCCGAGCAGTTCAAAGAAGGTGATGTTCTGCGGATGATGCGAGCGGTTTCCGATTTAAAATTGAATATGAGCCGCCTGACCGACCCGAAAATCTTGGTGGAAGCGGAACTGGTGAAGTTGGCCTGGCTGGGCTCAACTGTAGATTTGAAAGAAGTTTTGGAAGAGCTGCAAGGAGGGGGCAGTTCAGTCACTTTGCATGAGCCTCCTTCTCGGAAAATGGAGGGGAATCGAGGTTCGGAGTTGAAAACCTCCGCTTCGCCAAGTGGTTTTAATCTTGCCGAGACCAAAGTGTCATCGCAACCTTCCGCTTCGACTGCTGCACCTTCGTCGGTTCAAAAGCCCGTTCCGAGTACAGCTACCATCACGGTTATGCCTCAACCTGGAAAGGTTGTGGATGGCCAACTTTGGGGCAAGGTTTTGGAGGGGATGCGCAAGGAAAATCCAGCGTCCGTTTCGCTTTTGGAGCGGGTGAAGCCGCATTTTTCGGATAAAGAGGAGTTGATTTTACCCTTTGGCCGTTCATACGAAGGGATGGCTAAAATGAAATTTGGCGGAAAAGGGAACGGCAAAAAAGTTTTGGACGACGTATTAAACCACGTTTTTGGCCGGAAGGTGTTATGGAAAATGGAGTTTGTGGCCAACGGCGGCAGTTCGCCTCCGATTGTTTCGGTGCCAGTGAAAGCAAGTCAACCAGCCATGGATGATTTGTTCGAGAAATACCCGGAATTAAAAACCATTTGGGATACTCTCGAATTGGAAGTCTTAGAGAGAAAACCGAATCGGCCGGGGACAGATGCACAAGGAGCCGATGGCGGCCAAGTTTAAACCGGGCAGACATCAATTACAAATAGCAAAAGGAGCGAGTTCAAAATGAAAGGTTTTGGGGATTTGATGAAACAGGCGCAACAATTTCAGGAAAAGATGGAGACCATACAGGCCGAGCTGGCGGAGGCCAGAGTGGAAGGGAGCGCCGGAGGGGGGATGGTCAAAGCAGTTGCCAATGGCAAACAGGAAATTGTGGAGCTAAAAATTGAAAAAGAAGTAGTCAACCCCGACGACGTGGGAATGCTCCAGGATTTGATTTTGTCGGCTTTGGCCCAAGCCCGCGAAAAAGCGTCGGCCCTGGCCCAGGAAAAAATGGCCGCTTTGACGGGCGGGCTTAAAATCCCCGGTTTGCCCGGTTTTGGTATGTAAGACATTGTAATTCAAAGAGTTCTCTCGTTTTCGGCTGAAAAACAGCTCGTTTTCTCTTTTATAAATCTTTAAACATTTCAAAGTTTTCCTTGACAATAGGGCTGGGAGGAAATTATTATACCCCTGCTTAAAAGTTCGTTAACATAGCGATAGGGTAGGCATCTTGACGGAGGTATAGAGCGGCTTTCTAACACTTTTTATGGGAGGTTCTATGAAAAAAGCGGGCATTTTTTTCGGCTTTTGTCTAATTTTAATGGCGTTTTCTTACAGTGTGGCTGGTCCTAAGCCAACCCCCGAACAGTTGGCGGCACTGGAGGCAGCCCAGCCGCCACCGGATTCAACCCAGGATACTCTTCGCTTTGACTCGTTTGGTTTTAACGGAATCGGTGGAAAGTCGTTTGTGGATTCCGCCAACTATTGGATTGCCGTTCGTTTCACTGTTCCCAGCGAATCATCTTTTTTCTTGCAAGTTGTTTATTTCCAGGTAGACAACAGTCTGATTAATACTCTACAGGGTTGCACGGTATTTGTTGCCTCAGATCAATGTGGCCAGTTGGGTGCGGTTTTCGATACGGCCATCGTTCCCACACCTTTGCCAAACAGGCTACGTTCCGTTGCCTTGAGCGACTCAATTCAATTCGCGCAGAATCAAAGTTTTTGGGTTTTGCTAGGCCCGGTGCCGGGAGGTCCGGATAATAATAACATAGGTAACGGATGGTGGGCTCTGCATGATACTGCCGTTGCTCAGAGTCGAAGTTTTATTTCCTTCAACCACCGAGCGAGTTGGAATAGTATCACTGAAGGCAACTGGGTAATTCGCGCTGGAGGCATAAAGACTTTTAGCCCGGCACCAGAGAATAAAGTAGTGATCAACGAAGTGATGTTTAACGCCGATAGTAATTCGCCTGATTCTGCACGCAACCACGAATGGGTAGAGCTTTTCAACCCTGGCCCCGTGCAAAATACATCCGAATGGAAGTTGACAGCAGGAAATATTTCCAATTTTGTAAATTTGCAATGTATTAACTTTCCCGCAAACAAATATTTGGTAATTCACTTGCTTCCCAACTCTGGAATAGACTTCGTTGACGATAATTTTAGTGATGGTCGCGGAGATATGTACCTCCACAAAAGCGGAGAATTTTTTAATGATGTACAAGATGCCTGTGGTTTGCTCGTAGATCCTTTGCAAATTGTGATAAGAGATTACATTGCTTGGAACATGAGACCAAAATACTGTGGTGAGCCTTGTCTTAATGATCGAACACCCTTGGAACTGGCGGCGTCGGCCAATCTCGGCCTCAACGATCCTAATAAGGTGGTGGGGATGAAACCTTCTGGCTCGGTTGGTCCTTTGTTGTTTGTTTCCGCGGGCACTTCAATTGGTCGAGACAGTTCGGGGAGAAAGGACGACGAATTAACCCCTCCGTTATACTTTGGAAGAGATGTAACTTTTATGGGCGGAAGGAATGCAGCCGGCCCTACGATGGGACGGAGAAATTCTTTGCCGTTGAAATTTGCAGACTCATCCCATCAAACTCCCCAACCTGCCGACTGGACCATTATGATGTATATGGCTGCGGAAGGCAAGCCGGGAGCGGACAGTTTATCGCCTGCTCGCTACTATTTTGATTTGTTGAACCAAATTGAGCGTGAAATTCCAACAATCGAAGGTAAAGTCAACGTGGTTGTTCTTTTTGACCTTCCTCTGTCGTTAGTTTCCTCAACACTGGGGGAGAGGGCCTTTTTCGACGAGGAAGTCGGTGCAACTCGAGAAGGCGGATTAGTTCATGACACGACAGAACGTGTGTTTTTGAAACCAGCACCTGCCCTTGTTAACACAGGTGTGGCTGCTCCCTTGGGAGCCTTTATTGACTCTGCGAAAGCTAATTTCCCGGCCCAGCATTATGTGTTGGCATTAAAGGGGGACGGGGCAGGTTGGGAGGGGTTGTGCGGTAATAGCGGGTCGGACCGTTTGGAGATGGGTGAGCTCAAATCTGCATTGCAGGATGCGGGGTTAGTAGGTACCGCCAAGCTAGACCTTTTGATTATGGACGCTCCTTTAATGGGGCAATTGGAGGTCGCTACTCAAGTCAAAGACTTCGCCCATTTTATGGTTGCTTCTCCGGAAATGATAGGCCCAGCGGACTTTGATTATAGTCGTTTGGTCAGTAAATTGAGAGATGAATCATCCACTATTTTAGCTGAAAGCCTGGCAAGCTTCTCGGTGAACTCTATTCTGGCCGGTCGGCTTGCGTCGGACACCTTCGCGGTCTGGACAGCTGTGAACTTAGATAATCTGAACACTCTGTTGAACCCTGTCGATCAACTTGCTTCTAATTTAAGGATAGGTATTGACGATCCGTGTACTACGGGAGTAGCTATCGATAACTTTCAGTTGAGGATTCGTGATTTAGTATTAGTCAACTCGGAACATTACGGTATGCAGGCGCAAGGAATGGCGGACTTTATAGATCTAAAAGACTTTGCGGACAAGCTTTCTACGCTTTCTACCAGTGGTTGTGCAGCAAATTACTTGGGAGGAGCTTCGACCATAAATACTCGATTGGCTGTGGGCGGTCCTGTGATATTGTCAAAGTTCGCACCGAATAATGGTGGTCACTCAAGCGCGGGCGGACTTTCTATATATTTCCCATCCTCCCGTCAGAATCAAAAGCCAATTACCTCAGCCAAAAAAGGAGGTATGTTTACTGATAGTAGTGACCATCCCTTCGACCTTCCCGGTTTTAAAAAGGAAGGTAATTTGTTGGATTCCCTCCGCTTATATGCAACAGATTTGACTGCCTGTTATCCTCACGATTCCGCTCAGTGCGATAACTTGCCCAATAATGATAGAGCACTTAACCACCCTTTCCGCGCATCTGCTGGTTTTGTTTTTGCACAAAATTACCTCTGGGATGAATTTTTAATCCGTTATTACAAACCGGTGGCCGATGCCGGAAGTTACCCTGGCCAGGTAGATTTGAATGTCTCTTTTATTTTGAAGGCGACGGGAACATCGGATGCCGATTCCGATCCCTTTGCCCTGCGGTATTTTTGGGATCTTGATGCGTTAAATGATTCCAAGTCCTCTTGTTTGAACGATTCGTTGGACGATTTAGACAAAAACTGTCAGGATGATAGTACCGACGAAGCTGATTGGGCAAGATACACAGATACTACCACGATACCCGGCTTCTCCATTCCTGGGGCTCGCGCTATTTGGCTCCATGTTTGGGATGACCACGACCAATCCTTGCTTTTTAATCAGCGACAGTTCCAAACCGATGCAGCCAGTGCTATAGTTGACGTTAAGTTTCGAGGTGTTCAATTGGTATATGAGGATGCTTCTGCCGCTGTTCCCTATTTTGTTACTTTGGGCTCAAAGCTTATAGCACCCAAGCCGGTCAATTTGACCCAGCAGGTGAACAGAGTTAATCTGAAAACAGATACGCTAACGAAGCCTGCGGCAACGGATCCGCACGTAATCTGGGTCACTGGAGTTATTTCGACAACAACTTTCCCTGAATCCTGTCGGGTAGCCCTTACCAAAGCCCTCGCTAACGACGACCAGGGTGCCTGGATTTGCGGTTCCAAAATTGCAAATGATGTAGAGGCTGTAGACTACTTTAAAGATTTTGGCTTTGAGATAGCCAACGGATTAAATTCAGCCGTTAGTATAATGCCGGTGGCAGGCAATCATTTTCTCACTGGATTGGGAACCCTGCCTTTGAACGGTAGCCCAACGTTGCAGAAGTTGACTAACATTAGTTGCCCAACAACCTTTCCATTGTTGATGACCAACAATAACGATACGGTGGCAGTGGCTCGGGTTTTTTCAGCGGAGCACCGAGCGCTCGTTTACTCCACGGTTGGCTTAGAACATCTGGCAAATCAGGCGGACAAGGTGAACTTGTTAGTGCGGATTTTAAGCTGGCTGTCTTCGCCCCAGAATCCAGATTCGGTCCCCGGATGTCTCTGTGCCAATATCAAGGGAGATTTAGATAGCAATGGAATATATACTTCAGCCGACGTGGTGTTGGAACTAAATTGCACCTATTTAGAGCTCGGAAGTTGTGATATCTGCTTTGCCGATGTGACCTGTGACGGGATACTAACTTCGGCGGATGTGGTAGCCCTGCTCAACCGGTTCGTTTTGGGCAGTACTGCACCCCCTTGGTGCGGGCCATAATGGGCAGGTTTTTTGCAGAAAAGGCCTATCGATGTAGGAGGACAGTAATCCTATATCGAGGCGAAGCGGTTATCGGGAAAGGGGTTAGAGAGCCTAAGAGGCTTTACTTCCCGGCCTCGGAAGCCGATATAAGTAAAAGGATGAAGCAATTTGCAGGAACAGAGCCCCGAAGCTCGGGTTCCTTGGATAGCCGGTTCGGGAAAAAAAGGTGGCAAAAGTCCAAATAGGGCTTGACAAAATCGACTTTATGTGCGTATATATATATGGAAAAACGGAGTTCCCCACACTGAGCCGAAGGAACGCCGAACTACCGAACTGGTGGAAAGTCGGGAAGGGTGGTTTACAAGTTGTTAGAAGTCCGGACCAACCTTTTGAGAAAAAGGGGATGGGTCGAAAAAAGTTAAGGTGTTTAAATGTTTAACTCTAACGATGGGAGGTTTAAATGAAGCGCACAATGACGGGAATCGTCTTAGTGTTCTTCTTGGTGCCGGCCTTGGTTCTGGCCGCTGCCGACCCGGGAAGTAAAGATAAAGTCTTATTCGGCGATGCCGATTGGACAACCCCCGGTAAGGTGGTCGTGCCCATTATCATAATCAATGATGAGCCGGTGACGGCCATTGACATCCCCCTGAAATTCGGGAATGCCGATGATGACATCACATTGGCTCGGGCCAATTTTGAGGTAGGTCGGGTCAGCGATTTCGACTTCAAAATAGCCAAAATCGACAACAAAGCCAAAACGGTTTTGATCGGTTTGGTATCGTCCGGTCAGAGTATGAAGCCGGCAATGAAATCTGGCAGCGAGGCCGTCGGCTATTTGGAATTTACGGTTGGTGATCAGGTGAAGGTATTCACCATCAACATCGACCAATCCAAAGCGCCCCAGCATACGCTGACGCTGATTGAAAACCGCGACGTGAACGGCGGCAAGCAAGTTATCGACTTTGCCCCCGATTTCACCCCGGGTAACTTTGCCCGAGCCGGTGTGTCTCCTTTACCAAAGGCATACGGTTTTAACGGCAATTACCCCAATCCATTTAACCCCAAGACCCGGATTTCTTTCGCTCTGCCCAAGCAGGCCAAGGTCTCCTTGGACATCTACAATATCTTGGGACAGAAGGTTAGAAACCTGATCAACGGGGAGATGGACGCCGGTTACAAGTCGGTGGAATGGGACGGCACGGATGACAACGGCACGATGGTTTCGTCGGGCATTTACTTGTATAAGCTAAATGCCAACCAGGGCGAATTCCAGCGCGTTTCCAAGATGACCTTCTTGAAGTAAAGAAGGCACGTTTAAAAAAACCCCGTCTCAAAGGCGGGGTTTTTTTTATTTTCAAGAGAAATCCGGTTTTTTTAAATCCGACTTTTAGCTCCAGCCGAAGTTGAACGGTTTGACCAAAAGCGGTTTTTTTTCTGTTGTAACCACACGCTAACCCTGTTTCCAGCAGCCCTATTTACCGATAATTATTAAGGATGACAAGAAGGGCAACTTTTGTCTCTAAAAACGGGGTTATAACTTATAGAGGCGATGGGTATGGGAATTTTGAAAGATAGTCAGGAAATCAGAGTAGCCCTGCTTTTGGGCGGAGGCGGTGCTCGGGGCTTGGCGCATATCGGCGTTTTGCGCGCCCTGGAAAATGCCGCCGTCCCGATTTACGCCATCGCCGGTACCTCCATAGGTGCCATCGTCGCCGCCGAATATGGCCGCCAGCAGAACTCCGCCGCCTGCCAGCGTCTGTTTGAACGCTTTGCCCGCTCTCATTCTTTTAAGGAGCTTGGCTTAGACCGGGTTGGCAAAGACCTGCAAAGAGGACAGGGTTTCTGGAACACCATTCTCTCCGGCATTCGCGAAAATGTGCTGGTGGCCGTTGCCCTGCGGCGCGAGAGCATCGCCTCGCGCGAAAAAATCGACGCGGTACTCTCCGAATTTGTAGGCGATGGAGAACTCTCCCTTCTGGCAATGCCGGTGCGCATCTCGGCGGCCGATTTGAAAAGCTCGCAGGCGGTCTGCTTTGCCTCCGGCTCGATTTTAGGCGCGGTGCGGGCTTCCACGTCCCTGCCGGGGTACTTCCCGCCGGTGCGCCTGGATGGCCGGTTATTGGTGGATGGCGAAGTAACCAGCGTCATTCCCATCGACAGCCTGGCCGGACTGGGCATCACCCACACCATCGCGGTTGATGTTTCCGGCGCCATCTGGCCTAATTGGGAAATTTCAACCGCTCTGCAGGCGCTTTTGCGCCAGCAGGAAATCGAGCGTTCCATTTTCAGAAGCTATATCCACCGCCTTTGCGATATTGTGGTGCGCCCGGAGTTGAACGGCGCTTTCTGGACCGACTTTGACCGGGTCGAAGAATTCGTAGTTACCGGATATAACGCGATGACCGCCGCCCTGCCAAAACTGAAAAACTTACGCCCGCGCCAGCCGCTGGAACATTTGGAACATCCCCATCCGGCACCGATTTATCTGGCTTTTCCATTTAATCATTCGGGCGTCAAAAGCGCAGGGGCGATTGGCCAATCGCCCGCAGGGAAAGGAGGAGAAAAAGCGGCATGAGTGTAAAACCGAAAAGCCTGCCGGCTCTTTTCGCCGAGATTTTCAGCCGCTATTATCACCCCAGGCACCTAATGCGCCGTAACCTGGGACGCTGGGAAACTTTCAGCACGACCGAGCTGGCCGGCAACATCCGCCGCACCGCTTACGGTCTGGCGGATTGGGGAATACGCAAAGGGGACATGGTCGCCATTCTGTCCAGCAGCCGCCCGGAGTGGGTGACTGCCGATTTAGCCATTCAATCTCTGGGCGCCGTAACCGTGCCGGTTTATCCCACGCAGGCGCCTGAAATCGCCCGCTATATTGTCGAGCATAGTGCGTCACGAGCCATTTTTGTCGAATCGGCGGAGTTGTGGAAAAAATACGGCCCATTTATTTCGAGCTTGAAAAATGTCGAATTGACGGTCTTTTTAGCCAATGTGGTTCGCGAGCCGAAAGTTTTGGCCCTGCCTACTCTCCTGGAAATGGGGGACGAACTGGCGGAACGCCACCCGACTTTGTTTGCCGAACGGCGCGACGCGGTCCTCCCGGAAGATTTGGCCACCATCATCTATACCAGCGGAACGACCGGCAACCCCAAAGGGGTGGAGTTGACCCACGCCAATTTATTGGCCAACTTGTTTGCCGTGGCCAAACGGATTCCGCTCGATCCCTCCGAAGATGTAGGCTTGAGCTATTTGCCTCTCTCCCACGCTTTTGAGCGGCTGGTGATTTACTACTACCTGCAAAGCGGCATCCGGGTCGCCTTCGCCGGCGGGGTGGAAACTTTGATGCAGGACTTAAAAGATATTAGGCCGACTATAATGACCACCGTGCCGCGGCTTTTGGAAAAAATTTACTCCGTATCGATAACCAAAGGAAACTCGGCCCCTTTTTTAAAGCGCTTTTTATTCCGTCAGGCAATGAGCGTGGCTGGAAAGTGGAAGCCGGAAGCGGAAGAGAACCAACTTTCGCGAATGCGTCTTGGTTTGGCCCGTCGCGTGGTTTTCCGCAAATGGCAGGAAGCTTTCGGCGGCCGGCTGCGTTGTCTTTTCTCCGGCGGCGCCCCCCTGTCTTCCGAACTGGGGCGTCTCTTTATCGGAGCGGGCATCCGCGTTTATCAAGGTTACGGCTTGACCGAAGCTTCTCCCGTAGTAACCGCCAACGCCCCAGGCCAAAATAAGCTCGGCAGCGTTGGCCAGCCATTGGATGGAATTGAGGTTCGGCTGGCCAAAGATGGCGAATTATGCATAAAAGGGGAAAACGTTATGCGCGGCTATCACAAAGATCCCGCAGCTACTGCCGAAGTGAAAACTTCCGATGGCTGGCTGGCCACTGGCGATTTGGCCGCCATCGACGAAGAAGGGTATTTAACTATTTTGGGCCGCAAAAAAGAGAACTTTAAAACTTCGACGGGCGAGTATATCTCTCCGGCCAAAATCGAGCAAGCTTTAAAACAAAGCCCCTTTATCGAGGAAGCCGTAGTGGTCGGTTCCGGCCGGCCTAATGTCGCCGCGTTGATTGTTCCCGATAAACTTTTCCTCAAGCAATATCTGGAACAAAAAGGAAATGGTTCAATGGATGTGGACGTGTTCCTGCGCTCGCAGGAATTCAAGGAACGTTTGACTGGAAGCGTCAGGAAAATTAACCAGACTTTGCTGGGCTTTGAAAAAGTGCGCCACTTTGCCGTCGCTCCGGAGTCATTCTCCGTTGATAGGGGTGAACTTACGCCCACCTTGAAAGTGCGCCGGTCGGTAGTGGAAGAGCGCTACAAAAATCTAATTGAAGCCGCCTACCAAGAGGCGGACATCGAGGCGACGGCCTATTCGAATACAGAAAAGATAAACCTGAACAAAGAAGTATGAAAAAATTCCGGCGCGCAGCCGTTTTGGGAGCCGGGGTAATGGGTTCGCAACTGGCGGCCCTTTTGGCCGGCGCTGGGTTAAAAGTCGAGTTGTTCGATATTCCCGGTAAGGACGAAAAGGAACCGGAGGGAGTTGCCCGACAAGCAGTAAAAAAGCTTAAAACTCAAAAACCGTCCCCCTTTTTTCATCCCAAACATCTGGATAACATTCGCCCCGGAAGCTTGAAGCATCATTTGGACCGGTTGAAAGAAGCGGACTGGGTTTTGGAGGCCGCGCCGGAAAATCTGAAAACCAAGCAGGAGCTTTACTCCACTATAGTTCCATTTCTTGCCGACGATTGTGTGCTAAGTTCCAACACCAGCAGTTTGTCGATAGTGAAATTAGGGGAAGCGTTACCGGAAAAAATCCGCCGCCGCTTTTTCATCACCCACTTTTTCAATCCGCCGCGCTATTTGCGGCTCTTGGAGCTTTTGCCCCATCCCGATACGGATGAAAAAGCTCAACAATTTTTGGCTGAATTTCTTGACCTCCATTTGGGCAAGGGAATCGTTCCGGTCAAAGACACTCCCGCCTTTATCGCCAACCGAATCGGCATTTTCGCCTTGATGGATGCTTTGAACCTGGGGGTGGAGTTCAAATTTTCTCCTTCGCAAATCGATTTTCTCACCGGCCCTTTGATTGGCCGCCCCAAAAGCGGCACCTGCCGCACCGCCGATTTGGTCGGCCTGGACACCGCAATGGCCGTCTTGAAAATCATCCGCAACGGTTCACCGGATGACCATTCGCTTTCCCGCTTTACTCCCCCGGCAATTATGCAAGCCTTGGTGTCGAATGGAAAACTGGGAGAAAAATCCGGTGCCGGTTTCTACCGCAAGCAGGGGGACGAAATCGAAGAAGTGGATGAAAACTTAAACTACTCGGCCCGAAAAAAACTGGAAACTCCTTTACTGGCTCAAGCTAGAGCGGAAGAAGACTTAATCAAGCGAGTCAAAACGTTGTTTGCTGCAAGCTCGGACCCGGCAGGCGCCTTCGTTAGCCGTCATTTGACTTCAGTAGCGGCGTATGCCGCTTCGCTGGCCGGAAAAATTTGCGACCAGCCCGGCCAGATTGACGATGCTTTGCGCTGGGGATTCGGCTGGCAGATGGGACCTCTAACTTTAGCCAAAGCGGTTAATTGCGATGCTCTTGCTAAAACAGCCAGGACATTTTCCATTCCGTTACCGCCTCTGCCGGAAAAAATAGAATCCGGCGAGCCCGGCCCGATTTTATTGCCCGCCGCCCCGGGAAAAATCGTAGCCCAGAACAAAGAAGCAACTTTGCTCAATGCTGGCGATAGAATTGCAGCTTTAGTTTTCCATAGCAAAATGAACGTCATCGGTGCCGGCATCTTGAACTTAACTCAACAGGCGCTGACAAAAGTTGAGAGCGATTTCGATGCCTTGGTAATTGTCAACGACCCGCAGGTGGAGGCCTTTTCCGCCGGCGCCAATCTGGCCTGGCTTTTGATGACCGCCGCCGAAGGGGATTTTGATGAAATCGGTCGGATGATTAAAAAGTTTCAAGCCGTGACCGATGCAATGAGCCATGCTCCATTCCCGGTTGTGGCGGCTCCGTTTGGAGTGACCTTGGGCGGCGGTTGTGAAATCTGTTTAGCAGCTACACATCGGGTTGCCCATCGCGAGCTTTACATTGGCCTGGTCGAAACCGGCGCCGGTTTAATTCCAGCCGGCGGCGGAACGACTAGAATGGTGGAGCGAATTGACCGTTTAGCCAAAGGCGGAATGCTTTTGCCCCATTTAAAAAATGTTTTCGAAAACGTAGGCCTGGCCAAAGTTTCCACCAGCGCCGATGAGGCACACGAGATGGGCTACCTGCAGCCGGGTGATTTGATTATCCCCAACCGCGGCCGCCTGACTGCAACCGCTCTCTCGCAAGCCCGGCTCCTGGCCGATGCCGGCGTTGCCGGAAAAATACCCGATAAAATTCGAGTAGCTGGAAAGAAGGGATTGGCTGCTGTGGAAACTTTTCTCTACCTGATGCACGAAAGTAAAATGATAACCGACCACGATGTAACCGTGGGGAAATCGCTGGCCAAGGTTTTGTGCGGCGGTGAGCTTGCTGGCGAGCCAGAAGTTCCACGTCAGTTTCTGCTTGATTTGGAAAGGGAAGAATTTTTGAGCCTTGCCGGAATGCGCAAGACACAGGAGCGGATAGCTCATCTTTTGAAAACTGGAAAACCATTAAGAAATTGAGCCATTGAATGATTTAATCATTGTATCATTGATTAAATGATTCAATGAACAAATGAGTCAATGAAAAGATGAAAGAAGCAGTAATCATAGCGGCTCAACGCACACCGGTGGGCAAAGGCTTCACAGGCTCATTAGCCAATATACATCCGGTAAAGCTGGGCGCCGTTCCAATTCAGGCGGCGCTGGCCAAGCTTCCCGGCTTGGATGCCAAACTGATTGATGAACTCATCGTCGGCTGCGCCATGCCGGAAGGGGAGCAGGGGCTGAACGTGGCACGTTTGATTGGCCTTTCCGCGGGGCTTCCGGATAGCGTCTCGGCAATGACCGTCAACCGCTTCTGTGCTTCCGGCCTCGAAGTAATTAGCCTGGCGGCCAACCGAATTCGTCTCGGAGAAGCAAACTTAATCATCGCCGCCGGAGTGGAATCAATGAGCGCCGTGCCAATGGGAGGAAATAAAGTTTCACCGGAACTGGATTTAGTTCGCGCCCGCCCTGAATCGTATATCTCAATGGGGCTGACAGCTGAAAATTTGGCGGAGAAATACAAAATCAGCCGCGAAGAACAGGACCGCTTCGCCCTCGAAAGCCACAAAAAAGCACTTTCCGCCATTGACTCCGGAGTTTTCAAAGAGCAGATTGCACCGGTGGAAATTTCCAATCAGAAGTTAAACGAAAAAGGTAAACGGGAAACGCAATCCTTTGCTTTCTCAATCGACGAAGGCCCAAGGCGCGACACCAGCTTGGAAGCTTTAGCCAAACTGCAACCGGCTTTCAAAAAAGACGGCACGGTTACCGCCGGAAATTCCAGCCAGATTTCGGATGCCGCCGCGGCCGTAATCGTTGCCGAAGCAGAGTTCGCCCAAAAGCAGGGCTGGAAGCCCTTGGCACGTTTTGTCGGCTACACAACGGCAGGCGTGGCGCCAGAAATAATGGGCATCGGCCCGGTGGAAGCGATACCGAAAATATTGAACCGAGCCGGTCATTCGCTTGCGGAGATGGATATAATTCTTTTAAATGAGGCCTTCGCTGCCCAAAGTTTGGCCGTCATTCGAGAGCTTGGATTGGACGCCAGTAAGGTCAACCCCAACGGTGGCGCCATTGCTTTGGGCCATCCCTTAGGGGCCACGGGAACAAAATTGACGGTGGAGTTGATATACGAACTGCTGCGAACGAATAAACATTTTGGAATGGTAACAATGTGCGTGGGGGGCGGGATGGGCGCCGCCGGAATTTTCGAAAGGATATCGTAGGGGCGAAGCACTTGTGGTGAGCGAAGCCGAACCATGCCTTGCCCTCTTTCGAAGCGGGAGAAAATGCCGAGT
The DNA here is from genome assembly GCA_964607165.1 of uncultured Ignavibacteria bacterium. Lineage (GTDB taxonomy): Bacteria > Zixibacteria > MSB-5A5 > DSPP01 > DSPP01 > DSPP01. The sequence continues at coordinate 13,334 of CAZSIT010000002.1, read as the reverse complement.
AAAGGGAATATGAGAATGAATTTTGTGGCGCAGGTTAAGCTTTACCTAACCTGCGTGCCCGGCAAAAACGCAGGATACGTCCGCTCAAGGCGGACTTTATCCCTGGCCGAAAAGCTCGGCACGGGCAGGCCTGCGCCACGGCTGTTTGAACGATGAAAAATGGAAAATTTGATGGCAAATGAAAAAAACGTGGCGACTTTAGCCGGCGGCAGTTTCCTAATCGGCCCAGCACAAGCGGAGTGTTTGATGACTCCCGAAAAACTTACGGACGAAATTAAAACCATTGCCGAAACCGCCCGCGACTTTATGCAGAAAAAAGTTCTGCCCAAATCGGAAGCAATTGAAAAAAAAGAAGAAGGACTGATGGTGGCACTTTTCAAGGAGGCCGGCCTTCTTGGGCTTTTGGGCATCGAAGTGCCGGAAAAACAGGGCGGGCTAGGGGCGGGAAAAGTCGCTTCCGCCGCCGCCGCCGAGGAAGTGGGCCGCCAGGCCTCCTTTGCCGTTACCTATGGCGCCCACACCGGCATCGGTACCTTGCCCATCGTTTATTTTGGAACTCCGGCGCAAAGGGAAAAGTACCTGCCCCGTCTGGCCGGCGGAGAATTGATGGCGGCCTACGCCCTGACCGAGCCGGGCAGCGGCTCCGACGCCCTGGCCGCCCGCACCCGCGCCGATTTAACCCCCGACGGAAAGTTCTACAAAATTTCCGGCGGCAAGGTCTGGATTTCCAACGCCGGCTGGGCCGACCTGTTTGTCATTTTCGCGCAGGTCGGCGGCGATAAATTCACCGGCTTTATCATTGAGCGAAACACCCCCGGTTTTTCCATCGGAGCCGAAGAGCGGAAGATGGGTCTGCACGGCTCCTCCACCTGCGCCCTTTCCTTTTCGGATGCACAGGTACCGGCTGAAAACGTTCTGGGGGAAATTGGAAAAGGACACAAAATCGCCTTTAACGTTCTGAACGTGGGGCGGTTCAAACTGGGGGCATCGACGGTCGGTTCTTTGAAAAATGTTCTGCAAATCGCCGCAAATTACGCCTCCACCCGCAAGCAGTTCGGCAAAACCATCGATAGCTTCCCTCTTGTGCAGGCGATGTTAGCGCGGATGGCCGTCCGGGCGGCCGTGGCGGAAAGCGTTGTCTATCGCACCGCCGGGCTTATCGATGCCGCTTCGAAAAAACTTGCCGAAAGCAAGGACAAAATTGCCGCCGAATTGGAGGCGGTGGAAGAATTTGCCGTTGAGTCCTCCATTTTGAAAGTTTCCTGCTCGGAGTTTTTGGACGCCAGCGTGGACGACTGCGTCCAAATTCACGGCGGCTACGGCTACAGCGCCGAATATCCAGCCGAAAGGTTTTATAGAGATAGCCGGATAAACCGCATTTTTGAAGGCACCAACGAAATAAACCGGATGCTCATTACCGGGATGTTGTTAAAGCGGGCAATGACTGGCCGCGTCCCCCTTTTAGCCGCCGCTCAGAAAGCCCAGGCAGCTCTGATGGATTTGCCCTCCGGCGAGGAGCCGCAAGGGCCTATGGCCGTCGAGTTAGCTCTGGCCGAAGGAATTAAAAAAGCCGCCCTGCTTTTGGCCGGCTCCGCCGCCCAGAAATTCGGCGCCAAGATAGAGGAACAACAGCAAATTTTAGCCGGCATCGCCGATTTGGTGATTGCCGCTTATGGCTGCGAAAGCATGACTTTGCGCGCTTTGGCCGCCCCTGACAGCTCTAACGCCGCCTTCCTTTCCGCTGCCGCCCGTTATTACGCCTCCGGCCTGCCGGAAAATTTATTGTCCATCGGCCGCTGGGTCGCCGCCGCCACAGCCGAAGGGGATGACGCAATGCTCCTTTCCTCCGGCCTCAAACGCTTCCTGCGCTATCCGCTCATTGACCGCTTTGCCTTGGAGCGCGAACTGGCGGAGATGGTCAAAGCCAGAAGCGGTTATCCAACCAATTAACAGGCTTTCCGTTGATCTTTTCACGGCCTCCAATTCCGCTTGACAAATGGCTTTTGGTCGCTTGATTTATAGGCGAGGGGAAACAAAAAGGAAGCCACCATCGGAGGAGTAGAAGATGAGGCAAAAAGAAGTTCTTATAATTGGTGTTTTAGCTTTTGTGTTTCCTTCCGCTCAACTATTAGCTAAACCACTGTTCGACTTAGCGGGAACATATCCCGTTGGTTCTTATCCCTCCTCCATTTTTGTCGCTGATTTAGATGGCGATGGTGACCCAGATTTGGCTGTGACGAATGAGTACAGCAATTCTGTTTCCATACTAAAAAATAACGGTGATGGAACTTTTAATTCCAGCGTTGACTATGGAACCGGAAATCAACCCCGCTCAATTTTTGCCGCCGATTTTGATGGAGATGGAGACCAGGATTTGGCTGTTGCCAATTCGAATGAGTATTTAGACAGCACTATTTCCATTCTAAAAAACAATGGTGATGGAACATTTGATGCCAAGGTCGATTATAATTTGGGAACTGCTCCCAGTTCTGTTTTTGCCTCAGACCTGGACAAAGATGGAGATTTAGATTTAGTAGTAACGATTACGAGTTGGGATGGTTCGGGCGGCTTATCAGTTTTAAAGAACAGTGGGGATGGGACTTTCCCTACAAGGTCTAATTATAGCACGGGAGTTTTCCAAAGTTCGGCTTTCGTCTCCGACCTTGACCGTGATGCGGACAACGATGTGATAGTCCTAAGTCAAGCTGTTGAACAGAACGCAGCGCTATTGAATTTCCCAGATTATGCTACGGTTTGGCTGAATAATGGAAGCGGTACTTTTCTGTTCAAAGATTTTTATGACTTGGGTTACGGCCCATTCTCCGTTTTTGCTTCCGATTTAGATGAAGATGGAGACCAGGACTTAGCAATAAGAGATTTCTATGGTATTTCAATTTTTAAAAATAAAGGGGATGGAACATTTGTTGCTGACACCGTCAAGTATGAGAGAGGCTTTGGAGTTTTTGCCTCTGATTTGGATGGAGATGGAGATCCTGATTTAGCAACGTGCGGCTTTAATGTATTGCTAAATAATGGAGACGGAACTTTTGTGTCTGTAATTGATTCACTTGCTTTTGGTGGTTCACCTTTCCCTTCCGACTTAGATGGAGATGGGGATAAAGATTTGGTCGTTCTAATTAACGACAGTGTTAAAGTGCTAAAAAATCTAACGAATGTCTCCACCAGAAAAGGCGATTTAGACCGAGATGCGAATTTAACTGCATCCGATGTCGTTTTGATGCTGAACTGTGCCTTTCTGGGCGAAGGGTCTAATTGCTCCTTAGCGTCGGCAGATGTCAACTGCGATGGGATTTTATCCGCTGCGGATGTCGTAACTGAACTTAATGCAGTTTTCTTGAATAAGCCGTTTTTCTTCCCTTGTATTTAGTTTCAAGCTACCGATAAATCAACAAAAACACCGCCCCACCCCATAAAACAATCCCCAAAACCAAAGGCAAATCGGAGAAAATCGTTTTGGTCGGGTCGCCCCCTTCAGTTTTCTGATGCACCAGATACAGGTAACGGAAAATGCCGAAAAGGACGAAGGGGACGGTGAGATAGAGGTGGGTGGAGCCTAATTTTTCCTTCACTTCCGGGGATAGTGTATAGAATGTATAAGCAACTACCGTCGATGCCGTCACCACGCCGATAAGCTGGTCTAACAAATAAGGCGAATAATATTCCAAGCTTGCGCGGTGGCTTTTGGCTTCGCCCTCCAAAAGCACCAGTTCGGCCCGGCGCTTGGAAAATCCGAGAAAGAGTGAAAGCAACAGCGTGCAGATGACCAGCCAGTCGGAAATCGGCGCGCCAATTAACCAGCCGCCGGAAACGGCGCGTAAGACAAAGCCGAGGGCTAAAAGCATCGCGTCCAAAATCACAAATTGTTTGAAATAAAATGAATAAATCAGGTTGGCGGCCACGTAAAGCGCCAGCCCAAACGCAAAAAGCGGCTGGAGCCAATAGCCCAGTCCTAATGCCATCGCTAAACCAACTGCTGAAAAGCTAAAAGCAATCGAGCGGGGCAACTGTCCGGAGGCAATAGGACGTTTCGACTTTTTCGGATGTTTGCGGTCCGATTCGTAATCGATGGCATCATTCAGCAGATAAAGCGAAGAGGAGGCCAGGCAAAAGAGCAAAAACCCCCAAAAGTTTTTAAGCAAAAGTTGGGTGTCAAAAAGATGTCTGGAAAAAATTAAGGCAGCAAAAACAAGCAAATTCTTTGGCCACTGGTAAGGACGGGCCGATTTCCAGAGAGCGGCAAGCAAGTTCATTTCGAATTTAACAAGAACGCACTGAAAATTTCATTTCGGTAAAAAGCGGGAAGAATGCGCGGCAAAGAAATCGGCCGCTTGGGCATAGTCGTCCGCCCGCCCGATATCCAGCCAAAAGCCGGAGAAGGGGAAGCTGGAGACCTTGCGTTTGGATTTCAAAAGTTTGAGCACCAAATCGGGGAAATCGAACTTCTGATTCGATGGAATGAATTTCAAAACTTCGGGCGTAAAAATGTAAATCCCCATTGAAACCTCATAGGGCAAGGTCGGTTTTTCTATGTAGTCGGAAATCAAACGCCTGCTGTTCGTCACAACCACACCGAAGTCAACTTTCACGTCCCGTTGATAGGTCGCTATAGTAGCGGCGGGACGGTTTTTTTTGTGGAAGGCCCAGAGCTTGCGATAATCGAGGTCGGTCAAAACGTCCCCGTTCATTACCAAAAAAGGCTCGTCTAAATCCTTCAGCATCGCCAATGCTCCGGCCGTTCCGAGGGGTTTGGGTTCAACCAAATAATCGATGGAAAGCCCCAGCCGCCAGCCGTCGCCAAAAAAAGTTTGAATCAAATGCGAAAGATGTCCGGTGGCGATGGTGACGCGTTTGCTTCCGGCTTTTTTAAGCTGGCGCAGGACGACTTCCAGAATTGGCATATCGCCTATTGGCATCAACGGTTTTGGAATGACCGCCGTATAGGGTGCCAGGCGCGTGCCTTTGCCGCCGGCCAAAATCACGGCTCGTTCGGGAAACTTCATACCGTATATTCTTTCGGAAAAAGCGAAAGATTCCTTTTGTACCAATCAATGGTTCTTTTCAGGCCGGCAACGAAATCGACCTTCGGCTTCCAGTCTAGCGCTTCCTGTGCTAAACGGGTGTCGGCCAAAAGCCGCTCCACCTCCGATGCCGGCGGCCGGATACGCACTTTTTCTTTCTGCACGTTTAATTTCTTTTTCAACAGCGTGCCGATTTCCTCTGCCAGCTCGCCGATGGAAATCTCCGTTCCCGCCCCGACGTTGATGACTTTTCCCAAAATCCCTTTGGCCTCGGCAATACGGACAAAGCCTTCCACCGTATTTTCGACATAGGACAAATCGCGGGTCGGATAAAGAGAACCCAGCGTCAATTTTTTACCGGCTAAGGCCTGGGTGATTATGGTCGGAATAATCGCCCGAACCGACTGGCGCGGGCCGAAGGTGTTGAAGGGACGCAACACCGTGACCGGCAATTCAAACGAGCGGTAGTAACTCAACGCCAGCTGGTCGGCGCCGATTTTGGAGGCGGCATACGGCGATTGGCCGACCAAAGGGTGCGATTCGTCAATCGGCACATACTGCGCCGTGCCGTACACTTCGGAAGTTGAGGTGTGTACCACCCGGCCGATTTTGTATTCCAGCGCAGCGTTCAAGACGTTGGCCGTGCCGACCACGTTGGTATCCACATACTCGCGAGGGTTGATGTAGGAATAAGGGATGGCAATCAAGGCGCCGAGATGGAAAACGACATCTTGTCCTTTGACCGCCTTGCGTACCGCTTCCGGGTCACGCAAGTCGCCCAAGAAAATTTTCAGCCGTTCGGTCTTGCCCGATGAAAATGTATCAATCCACCCCTTGTGTCCCAGCGCATTGTAGCGGAGAAGAACAGAGACGGCGGCTTTCTCCTCCAGCAAACGTTCCACCAGATGACTGCCGATAAATCCCCCCGCTCCGGTGACCAAAACTTTGGCGTTTTTCAAGCTCATTTTAGGAAGGGAAAGTAGCGATTGACAGAAAAAGGGCAACTTAAAAATCAATCTCACGGGATTCTGTGGCGCGGGATAAAGCCCATCTTTGGCGGGCGTATCCTGCGTTTATATGACAAAAAGCGCAGGTTAGATGGTTCGACAGGCTCACCACAAGTAAAACTTAACCTGCGCCACAGAGAGCAATTAAGAAAGCGTCTATTCAGTTTCTTCCGGTTTCTCGATTTCTATTTTCTGGGTCGCATCGGCGGAAGCGGTGCTTTCCTCCTCCTCCGGTATCACCCGGGCCACATCCACAACCTTGTCGCCGGAATCGAGGTTGATGAGCCGTACCCCCTGCGTGTTGCGGCCGATGACTTTGATTTTTCCAATCGGCTGGCGGATGATAATCCCCTTCTGGGTGATAATCATCAATTCATCGGAATTGAGCGCTTCTTTAATCGCGACCACTTCGCCGACCTTTTCGGTCACTTTCAGGTTGATGACCCCTTTGCCCCCCCGGTTGGTCATTCGATAATCGCCAATTTCGCTGCGCTTGCCGTATCCTTTCTCGGTGACGACCAGAAGTGTGGCGTCGCGGCGAATGACCACCATTCCGATGACGTAATCTTTATCCTCCAGCATTATCCCACGCACGCCGTAGGCGCCGCGCCCCATATCGCGCACCTTTTCCTCGTGAAAGCGGATGGCCATCCCCTGCCGGGTGGCTAAAACGATTTCCGATTGGCTATCGGTCAAGGCGGCGTCGATCAGCCGGTCGCCTTTATCGATACCGATGGCAATGATGCCCCCTTTGCGCGGGTTGGAAAAAGCGGAAAGCACCGTCTTTTTAATCGTCCCCTGACGGGTGCAGAGAATGATGTAATGGGAGTCGTCGAATTTCCGCACCGGCAGCATCGCGGCCACTTTTTCCCCCTCTTCCAAGGCCAGCAGATTGACGATAGGTTTTCCTTTGGCCAGTTTGCCTCCCTGTGGAATTTCGTGCACCTTCAGCCAGTAGCACTTGCCGGCGCTCGTGAAAAACAAAATGTATTCGTGGGTGGAGGCGATGAAAAGATGCTCGACAAAGTCCTCCTCCTTGGTTTCGATGCCAATGGCCCCCCGGCCGCCTCTTAGCTGGCGGCGGTAGCTGGTGACCGGCAGGCGCTTGCAGTAGCCGGAATGGGTGATGGTTATCACCATATCCTCTTCCGCAATCAAATCCTCGATGGAAAACTCCGACTCCTCCTCGTCCTTGATTTCCGTCCGCCGCTCATCGCCGTAAGTTTCCTTTAAGAAAACCAACTCTTCCTTGATAATCGCCATCCGTTTGGCACGCGAGGCCAGAATTTCTTTCAAGGAAGCGATGGTTTTAAGCAGCTCCACGTATTCATCTTCAATTTTCTGGCGCTCCAGCCCGGTCAGCCGCTGCAGGCGCATATCCAGAATTGCCTGGGCTTGAATTTCGGAAAGCTCGAATTTTTTGATTAACCCCTGTTTGGCTTCCTCCGGCGTCTTCGATTTGCGGATTAAGGCGACGACTTCATCTAAATGATCTAAGGCAATCTTTAATCCCTCGAGGATATGCGCCCGCTCTTCCGCTTTTTTCAGCTCGAACTGAGTCCGGCGGGTGACCACCTCGTGGCGGTGCTTGAGAAATTCATCCAGCATTTCCTTGAAGTTCAGAACCTTCGGCTGGCCATCGACCAAAGAGAGGTTGATGACGCCAAAAGTCGCCTGCATCTGGGTATGTTTGAACAGCTGGTTTAAAACCACTTCGGCAAAGGCATCCTTTTTCAGCTCGATGACGATGCGCATACCGTCCCGGTCGCTCTCGTCGCGCAAATCGGAGATTCCTTCGATGGTCTTGGCGTTCACCAGCTCGGCAATCCGCTCCAAAAGGTTGGATTTGTTAATCTGATACGGGATTTCGTTGACGATGATGCGCTGTTTGCCCGTTTTTTCGTTTTCGGTGAAAACCCGCGCCCGCAGGGTCAGCCGCCCCTTGCCGGTTCTGAAATACTCGTTGATGCCGGTGCGCCCGTTGATGATGCCGCCGGTGGGGAAATCCGGCCCCTGCAGATATTTAAGAAAATCTTCCGGCTCCAAATTCGGCTCTTCTATTAACGCCACCAGCGCATCAACTACTTCCTTCAAGTTATGCGGCGGGATGTTGGTCGCCATTCCGACGGCGATGCCGGAGCTGCCGTTGCAGACCAGGTCCGGGAATTTTCCCGGCAGCACTCTCGGCTCCATCAAGGTGCCGTCGTAGTTGGGGGTAAAGCCGACCGTGTCCTTTTCCAAATCCGCCAGCATTTCCATCGCCAAAGGAGTCAGCCGCGCTTCCGTATAACGCATCGCCGCCGCTTCGTCCCCGTCGATGGAGCCAAAGTTCCCCTGCCCGTCCACCAGGGGATAGCGCATATTGAAATTCTGCGCCATACGAACCAAAGTGGGATAGACCACCTGCTCGCCGTGGGGATGGTAGTTGCCGGAGGTGTCGCCGGCGATTTTGGCGCACTTTCGATGCGGCCGGCCGGGGGCCAGGTTCAAGTCGTTCATCGCCACCAAAACCCGGCGGTTGGAGGGCTTCAACCCGTCACGCACGTCCGGCAGGGCCCGCGCGGTGATGACCGACATCGAGTAGTCGATGTAGGAGGATTTCATCTCCTCCTCTATGAAAACGGAGAGTACTTTTTCCCGTTCAAATGGCATTTTCCCACCTCATTTCTGGATTGGAAAGATAGTAAAAAACAGAGGAAAATTCAAGTGAAGAAGACGAGGGATTTTGATACTTTTGACCGATTTTTTCCCTAATGCTCAAATCTAACTTTCCTCGGTAGGGATTTTCATGTCATCCGAAATATGTTTTAACTCTCGATCTAAAACTGGAAACTTCAAGTTTTTTTCTCCAATTTTTAAACACCTTAAATAAATTTTCTGAGCAACCAGAATAGCTTGCAGATACATAGGGGGGTCAACAAACGCTGGGATTTTATGAAAACGGTGCAATGGCTGTTTACAGTAGATTAGATTTGTCTTCCGTATGCTTGTCCAATTTCCATGAATATCTGAGCTCGCTGGATCAAAAACCAATTTATATAAATCTTCAAATCCAGAATCTTTTGCTAACCGTCTCGCATCTTTTTTTGTCCACCACGACAACTCGATGTCAATCAATTCAGGATTTATTCCACCTCCTAATTCTTCAGCTATTCCAGCAACATCTTTTCCCTCAAGGCTAGCCTCTGTCTCAAATTTATCCTGCAAGTGAAGCATCAACAGTTTTTCTTTTCCCTCTCCATATTTTTTGAATTCATCAAACTCCTCATCGGTTCCAAATTTTGCCAAGTATGCAAAGGTTATTGCCGTGTCAACGATGCACCGAAGAAAAATGCCCGATAGGTCTCTTGCCCAGAGCCTGGGTTGAGATGCAAGAACGACGTAAAGTCTTGTAATTCGTGAAAACAAGCCCAATAGAATATCGTCTCTTTTAGTATCGAAAAGGTCATATTTGTACTGCTTTGCAAGCTTATCCAAATAACTAATTACAATTTCACAGTTCACCGCTATCGACTCGGATATGGTTTTAGCCTCCTCATCGGAAAGTTTTTGTGCATTTGTTGGTGCATACTCTGTCGGTAAGCATGGTGCCAAGTTATAATTTTGCCTCCAAAAATATCTTGGCCAACTACGAGCGTTGTAGGTTTCCTCGATGCCATATTGGCTCATCATAGCTGCTCGTGCAGATGATTGCACAAAGTACTTCTCGTCATCTGTGCATCTACTCGGGTATCTTGATAGAGGGTCAACAAGAGGATGTCCTTTAAAGAAAATCATCTTGCCCTTTTTTACCAAACGGCTTAATGGAAAAGTTACTATGTGTCCAACATCAAGCTCTTTATATTTATGAAGCGCCATTACTGATCTGCTCAGTTTATTTAACACTGTTTCAAAATCTATTTTTTCTCCGCTTTTCCATTCTTCAAGCAAGAGCCAACTGGCAGGGTTATCAGGATAAAATGTTAAAATTGCTCCAACTGGCTTAAAAAATGAAAAGTAAATGAATTCCTTGTGCTCAGTGAGAAATTGGGCTCTTGCAGCTGGTGGTATTTTTGCAAAATCTGATAAAAAACCGAGCAAGAAAATTTTTTCATCATTCACTGTGGCGTCAAGCTTATCAAGAAAGTCATGGTAGATTTTTATTCGATCGAGATTCATGTACTCAAACCACAAATGGTAAATCCAAAGAAATTCTGGCAGTTGATCGCGAATCCAATCTATTGGGGCAATATTAAGAGTAGAAAGAGGTGGTTTTAGCCTCGATTTTTCTCGTTTATGTAGATCAATGGATGTAAATTTTTCTTTGCGCCGCTTTTTTTTAGACGACATTCCTACAAATTTCCCTCCTCATATATTTAATATAACATTTCTACGGGCAATCAAAAACTGCACGGAACCAAACCCGCCCGTGTCAAGACCCCGTCGGAGACCCTGAGCGTAGCCGAAGGGAGCGTAGTCGAGGGGCGGCTGGACGTGCGCGCCAAATCTCGGTTTTGTAGGGGCGGCTCCCCGTGGCCGCCCGCCACACGCACCAAGGTCAGCGGGTGCCACTGCCGAGGAACGGAGCGCTTACGTTCGGAAAAACCAAATGCGCCCTGATGTGTCCGCTTGATAAATTATCAAGCCCGGTGTAAGTTAGCGGCTGGAGAGTCGGTACTATGTCCAAATTAGCGGTCGAAGATTTAATCCTGCGCGAGCTGGCGGAGAAAGAGCGGACCATCACCCGGCGGATGGCGGAGCTGCAAAAGAACCTGGACCTCATCCGACAAGTGAGAAAGCTCGGTATTCAAGTGCGTCAAAAAGCCCGCGCGCTGAACATCCCCCCGTCCGCTTCTTCCGGGGAATATGCCGACCTGGGCGCCATCGAGGCCATCCGGAGGTTTTTTGCCGAGCTGCCGGACAAGACCTGGGGACCGGCGGATATGAGCCGGGAACTGGTTTTGCGCGGCTGGCAAACCCGCTCCAAAAATAAAGAGCAGTGGTCCAGCATTATTGGAGAAATGCTGAAGCAAATGTACCGCAGGGGGGAGCTTTCCCGGCGGCTCAAGGATGGAAAACCGGTGTACGGGTTGAAAAAAGCTCTTTCCAAATCCAAGGTGCCCAATTTCCACGCCATCTCCACTTTCGGATATCCCAAGCTGGGGCCGACCGATGCGACCGCCAAACTGCTTATGGAAAAACCCGGAAAAATGCGCAAGCCGGCCGATGTGGTTCGGGAGCTTCTGCGGCGCGGATGGAAACCCAAATCCAAAGACCGCCAGAGCCGCACCAGCATCGTTACCGCTGCCTTAAGAAATTTATGCCGAAAGGGTTTTGCGATCAGTAAAGGAGAAAAAGGTGATTATGCCTATGGATGGAAAAAATAAATAACCGGTGAGCATTCGTCGAAAGGGGCAATGCGAGAAGCACAACCTATCCATTAAACCTGACAAAATCACACCGCCCTTTTGAATTTTCTAGAGATAAGTCGGAATGAAAAAGCCCCGCCGGCGAGGCGGGGCTTTTCATTAGAGCTTAGTTAAAACCGGCCGCTCCGTCTTGGGCCGCCGCCGCTCCGTCTTGGGCCGCCGCCGCCGCTGCCGCCCCGGCGTCCACCTCCGCCACCGCCACCGTAACCGCCACCGCCACCGCCGCCAAAATCGCGCCTTTCTCCTTGCGGCCGGGCTTCGTTGACCACAATCGGCGAACCGGCTAAAATCTGGCCGGAAAGTTTTTCTATCGCCTGCTGGGCCTCTTCTTTGCTGGACATTTCCACAAATCCGAAGCCGCGCGAGCGACCGGAGAATTTGTCGTTGATGATGTTAACCGACTCAACCGTGCCAATCTGCGCAAAAAGCGCCTGCAGCTCTTCGGGGGTGGCCTGGGGTGAAAGGCCGCCTACATACAATTTTGTTGCCATACCTACTCTCTTTTTGTTCCCGCTTAAAGGGAACTAAGGTTCCCTTCCGCAATTAGATGGCCTCTTTGAGGCGGAAGAATCCCAGGGAGGCAGGTCTCCGCTCAGGCGGAGCCGAAGGGAGTATACCTAACCCAGACCGATATAGCAAGGAAAGTCGTGATGTAAGGATGGGCGCTATTTACCCATCTTGTACCCAGGAAAAATGTCGTACTATAAAATAGCCAAAGTCGTACTAGGTTCAGGGAATCTTTGCAAACAGGTAACGGCCCGCCAATGGCGGGCCGTTTTTCCTCGAGCAGCCCCTCTCAGGCCAATGCCTCCATTAATTGATCGGTTTCGTCGGGCATCCCCCATAGGCCTTACCCCACTTGAGGAACTCTTTATGTTATGGTTAGAAGTGGTCTATTTTGTCAGGTTTTCATTAAGAACTTACGTAAGTGGAGAGAAAAGGTTGCAAAAAGGTAAACGGCCCCGCCTTTTGCAGAGCCGTTTTTCCTTCTTTTCAACTTAAGCCTCTGGATAGGAGATGTAGACGCTCCCGTCGTACTCGAATTCGTACTGAAAGGCCCGGCCCTTCTCATCCTTTTGCGGGATGGCTTTGCTAATCGCCTTGGCGGTGACTTGGTCGCAAGCCAAGGAAAAGTAGGCTCTTCCGTCATATTCAAACTCGTACTGGAGAGGTTTCGTATCTAGGTGGGCCAACGTCACGGCTGCGGTGACCGCTGCCCCTACCCGCTCCAGCATCCCCTGCGTGCCGGTCTTGCCTTTGGAACAGCCCATCCAAATCAAGCTCCCCACCACCAGTCCGAGCAGTATGTATATTTTCTTAGACATTTTTTCCTCCGGAAATTGTTACTGTAATTTGTTTGAGTTATGCTCCCCGCCGGTCGGCGGAGAACGGTTGCCTTCAATAACTAATTACGCAACGAGGCAAAAAAGGTTTCAAAAAAGCTGTTCCTGAAAAGTGGTAGCTTATTGTTAGTTAAAGTGTTGCAACCCGGAGCCTCAACTACAGTAGGAAAGTTAGTGCTGGAGAGTTGTTGAAGATAGCAAACGGCCCTGCTGTCGCAGAGCCGTTTTTCCTTGAGCAGCCCCTCTCAGGCCAATGCCTCCATAATTTGATCCGGTTTCGTCGGGCATCCCCCATAGGCCTTACCCCACTTGAGGAACTCTTTATGTTATGGTTAGAAGTGGTCTATTTTGTCAGGTTTTCATAAAGAGTTTACATAAGTCAAGAAGAAAGGTTGCAAAAAGGTAAACGGCCCCGCCTTTTGCAGAGCCGTTTTCTCCCTCGAGCAGCCCCCCTCGGAGCCACCCCCTTTAGACCTACTTCTTACTCACCAACTTCGGCATCCGCCAGGTTGTGCTCGTTGTCTCCACAACCAGCCG
>CAZSIT010000001.1:0-239421 GCA_964607165.1 uncultured Ignavibacteria bacterium | reverse complement strand
GGTAGAGCAACGGACTGAAAATCCGTGTGTCGCCAGTTCGATTCTGGCCTGCGGCATTTTTTATACATTGGCAAACCGGTGCAAAACCCGCCCCAGTCGTTTCATCCCCTCAATGATGTTTTCGGGCGAGGCGTTGGAAAAATTAAGGCGCATCGTGTTTTCTCCGCCTCCTTCGGCAAAAAACGGCCCGCCCGGAATGTAGCTGACTTTTTCTTCCACAGCTTTGGGCAAAAGCGCAAGAGCGGAAACTCCCTTTGGCAGCGTGGCCCAGATGAAAAGCCCTCCTTCCGGTTTAGTCCAGGTGACGTGAGCGGGGAAATTGGCTTCCAAAGCCTCAAGCATTATATCCCGCCTTTCGGCATACGCTTTTTTAATCTTTTCAATGTGCTTATCAAAAGCTCCATCCTTGGAAAACTCGGCGATGACATACTGACAAAAAGTGTTGGTATGCAAATCTACCGCCTGTTTCACCTTTTCAAATAGTTTATTTATCTCCGGGGGGGCGCAAATCCAGCCGATGCGCAGGCCGGGGGAAATCAGTTTTGAGAAAGTCCCCAGCTGAATCACCCCCTCTGGGGCCAGCGAAGCCAGGGAAGGCAAGGTCTGTCCGGAATAACGCAGCTCCACGTAAGGATTATCTTCAACCACCGGGACGTTGTATTTAGCCGCCACTTCTATGAGGTGAACTCTTCGGCGATAGGACAGGGTGCGGCCGGAGGGATTCTGAAAGTTCGGAACGACATAGATGAAACGAGGAGAAGTCTTTTGAATTGCCTTTTCCAGTTCATCGATGACTAACCCTTCTTCATCCATCGGCAATGGATAATAGCGGACGCCGTAGAAATTAAAGGCTTGAATCGCTCCCACGTAGGTTGGGCTTTCGGTTATCACGTAAGAACCTTTTTCCAAAAACAGCCGTCCCACCAAATCCAAACCCTGTTGGCTGCCGCCGGTAATAAAAATGTTGTCCATCGTAACCGGATGGTCGTTGGCCGATATCCGCTCGGTCAAAAACTGGCGCAAAAGTGGAACGCCCATCGAAAGAGAATATTGCAGAGAATCGGCCGGGTGTTCGCGCAAAACCCGCAAGCAGGCTTCCGCCAGTTCCTCGGTCGGAAAAAGCTCGGAGGCCGGCAGCCCGCCGCCAAAGGAGATGACGCCCGGAATCAGACTGACTTTGAGCATTTCCCGGATGATGGAGATTTCCAGCTCCACCGCCGGGCGGCTTTTGGCCCATTTGGCCCAATCAAACGCTTTTTTTACATCCGCCTCCAGAATTTTCATCTTCCCCTCATAAATTTGCCACTATGCCAAAGCGATGCGCGCTGCCCAAATCCGACTGATAAGGCACAAAAGCATAATCCAGACGGAAATTTCGATAGCCGATTCCAACGCCGAAGGAGAAGTTTTTTTCATCGTAACCGGTCTGATAGCCGGCTCTTAAAAAAACCGAGTGCAACGCCCGCTCCACTCCCCAGCCGGTTTTAACGTTGCTCTTCTTTGGAGCAACTACATCCGACAAAAACAAAAAATCCTTCCAGAAAAAAGAGGCCCCGGCGCGGAAGCTCAAGGGCAGCGGGCTGCCCTGGGAGACCAACTTGAAATCCGGCCCCAGGTTCAAAAGAGAAGCTCCGACCTTTACTCTTTCGGTTGGAGCAAACAAAAGACCTGCATCTGCCGCCGTGCCAAAATTATCATACACATCCAGTTTTTGATATAAAACTTTGCCAGCCAGCCCGGCCGAAAGCTTGGGAGTAAATTGATGGGCGAAGGTTCCGCTTAAAGCCGCCTCGTTTTCAGAAAAAAACCCCAAGGGCTGGGAACTGGGGCTTTGACGGGCTTCCAGATCGCCGATATGATTGAAATTAAAAGAGAGCCCAAGAGCCGACTTCCCCAATCGGCTGCCGAACGCCAGAAAAGAGTGGTCGCTGCCCTGTATAAAAAAATTCTCCTGCGCCGAAAAACCGCTCCCTTTCGTTTCTGCCAAAAGCGCCGGATTCCAAAAAGCGGAGGAAACGTCCCCCCCGGCCGCCGTCAAGGCTTCTCCCAAAGCGGCTCCCCGGGCGGAAGGAGAAACTCCCAAAAAAGTAAAGGCTACCGGTGAGGTAGCCTTTACCAGATTTGCCAGACTAAAAAAACAGAAAAAACCAAAGGAAAAAGCCCGCTTCATCTATAATAAGTTAAGCATCAAAATTCAAATTGCAAACTGAAAAGATGGTCTCCCCGCTCGGAAATCGCCGAGGACAAGAAAGCATAATCCACGCGCACGGCCCGTTTTTTGTCCAAAGGCTGGCGGATGCCGGCGCCAAAGCTGACTTTTCCGTGGCTAAACCCCGTTCGAAGCGACAAAATTTTTCGGTAGGTATATTCACCACCGGCATGGAAAAAAGCCTTCTGCTTCAGATTCTTTTCTCCCTCGAGCGAAACCAAAAGCTGCTCCCGGAAAAGATAGGAGGCGCCCCATCGAAAATTCATTGGAATGGTGTCGGTAGTGGAGGTGCCCAGACTGCCAAACTGTCCATAGTATTTATTGGAATTGAAGGGAAGGCGGGCAAAAACGTTTTCGGCCGTCAGTCCCAGCGATAAGTTTTTCAAAGGGAGCATTTTTTCACTCAACCGCAAATTCTTGAACCTATATTGAACTCCAAGATCAAAAGCTATCGAAAAAGCGGAAACGTTGGCCACCGTTTTCTGGAGATATTTTATGTTCGCTCCGGCGGAGAAAGCCCGGGTGAAACGTTTGGAAAAGTTGACTCCGATTTCATTCTGATGGTCTTTTAGCTCCCCGGTCGCCTGTCCGATGTCATCCCGTTCCACGATATCGCCGACGGAGGAGTTTATCCAAAAAAGCCCAAGGGCCGCCTCCTTGCGCACCGGCAGAATAAGAGAAAGGTATCCGTGGCGCCGGTCAAACTCCAAAAACCGGTAACTGGCGGCAAAAAGGCGCTGGTTTATCCAGGCCGCGCCGGCGGGATTAAAAAATGGGGCCGAGGCGTCATCGGCAATGGCGGTAAAAGTTTCGCCCATCGAAACCGGCCTGGCCCCCAGACCGGTGCGCAGTTCCGAACCGGCATATCCTCCATCCTGCGCGCGCAAAAAAGTAGGCAGAAGACTGACAAAAAGAAGCAATGGAACCAAGCGCTTCACTTCAGCACCACTACCTTGCCCCACTTTTTCTCGTTGCCAAAATCGATTCTGAAAAAGTAGGTGCCGTTAGCCACCAATTCCCCTTTTTCGTTTCTCCCGTCCCATTCATCCGAGTCGCACTGGACGCCACACTGTCGCGGAGCATCTTTGATGACAGTCTTGACCCGCCGCATCGAAAAATCGAAAATTTCTATGGTCACGTTGGAGTTTTGGAGAGAACGGTAATGGAAACGGCAAACACCCAGCCCGCGCAACGGTGAAAACGGTACCGGCGCGGCATAAACTTCGGCATCTGCCGTTCCAGGGCCCGAGCCGACTGACAGAAATCGGCGGAAAATCGTCCAGGTTCGTCCGGTATCGGAAGATACGGCGGCCCCGTCCGTACTTCCAGCCCAGATTACACTGGGGCTTACTTGTCGGACGGACAGGATTTCAACATTGTTTGAAAAAGAAGTCCCGGCTGAATCGTCAACTATTGGAACATATTGCCAACTCTGCCCTTTATTGGGACTGCGGAACAAACCGGAGGAGGTAGCTACCCAAACCGTATCTCCCCAAAAGGCGAAATTCCAGGCCAAAGTATCCAGAAAAGCTGGGTTCCAAGTGACGCCGTCGTCAGAACTCCAGGACACGGCATTCCGTTCCCCCGAAATATCGGTTTGATGAGCTCCCGCCCAAATTATTTTATCTGTCACAGTTTTCTGCACTCCCAAAGCGACTACAAAATTCCCCGGCAGGGTCGGATAAAAGAAACGCTTTACTTTTTGCGCTTCTTCCCCCTCGGTGCGGAATACGTTCCAGTTTTGCCCAAAAACAGAAGTAGAGAAAGCCCATCCATCTGTAGTTCCAGCCGCAACCAAGCCGGAGTCGGTAAAAAGAGAAATTACCGAGCGGCCCACCAAAGAAAGTTTTGTAAGAGTATCTCGCACCAGAACGGAACGGAAGGTCTGCCCGTTGTCGCTGGAAAAAGACAAACCGCCTTGGATGCCGAGCCACAAGGTCGAGTCGCGGAAGGCAATATCATAAGCGGGAGTGCCGAAAAACCTTTGCGTCCAGGTGGCTCCCCGGTCCGTCGAGCGGGCTAAAGAAAAACCTTCCCCCAAACTATCCGGATGGGAGAGAACCCAATAAGTGACCGAATCTTTGAACTTGTTGACCGCCACTCTTTCAATCCTATTCCCCTCAAAGGTGCTGTCGGGGGGAGTTCTATCGGCCAGGGTATAGGATAGGGAAACAAAGCTGTCCGGGCGGGTGGTGAAAATCATGGTGGCCAGCCCCAAGCGGGTTCCTCCTAATAGAATGAGAGAGTCAGGGGTTGGTCTGAATGGTGACAAAGAAAGAAACTGCCTGTTTTTTTGTGAAAGTTCAAAGTCGGGAAATAAGTTCTGCCAGCCAGACCCATCCCGACTGAACAGAAGCCCGCCATGGTCGGCGGCGGCATAAAAACCGCTGTCGGTTTTAATGATTTGTCTTACCACCCGACTGACACCAAAAGCATAGGCTACGCCTAAATTTGACCAGCTTGCTCCGCCATTGGTGGAGCGATAAAGTCCCGCCCCATCCCGCAAGCTGTCGCTGCCTGTGAAAGCGGCTAAAATCTGGCTTCCGTCGGCATAGAGCGCCGATACTCCTCCTGTGTCGGGGACGCCTGCAGTTGCCTCCAATGTGACAAAACTTCTCCCGCTGTCCGGCGTGTAGGAAAGACCATCGGCGGTTCCCAACCAGAATCGATTGCGCGACCGGTCGAAAGCCATCGAAAAGATGTAGTTATCGGCCAGCTTAATCTTTTTAGATAAATAGGAAAACTGATTCAATCCGGCCGCCGTTCCACCCCAAATCACGATGGTATCCTGACTAAAAGTGACTGGAGTCCGCCGAAAAGTATCCGCCACTACCGAAAAGAAACGATTATTTCGGTCAATAAAGCTTCCCGTTATATAATCCAAAAGAGCCAGAGAATCCGAAAAGGCATTTTTCCAGCTGTGTCGGTTGCCCGTGGAACGAATCAACCCCCCAAAAAAGGAGGCCGCCCAGATCGCCGAATCGGAAACAGCGATGTCAAAGGCCAGCATTCCGACGCTCGAAACTTGCTCGGGGGTAAGAGTATCCCAAGTCGCACCGTTGCTGCCGGTTAACGCAAATCCGGTTCCATACGGCACGGCCTGAAACCCATCGGTCTGGTTGCCGAAAACGCGCGTGAAGGAGGTGGCCGCCCACAAAGTGTCGTTGCGAAGACCCAAGGCGGCGACCTCGTTGGAAAGCAAATCTCCGCTGTTGTCCTTATCGAAGTTTTGCCAAGTTTTCCCATTGTCGCTGGTGCGGGAAATTCCCCGTTCGGTGGCCAGCCAAACCGCCCCGGAGAGCACGGAGGAGGAAGGCGGCTGATAAATAATTTCGACGATGCTGTTTCCGGCGATGCGGGTGGAATCGAAAAGTTCGAAGCGGCGCGGCAGCGCTTGTAGTCCGGAAGAAAAAACAAGAAAAAGCCCGGCAGCTGCCAGGCTTTTTATGAACAATCTTCGTTTATTCAATCACGCGCCTTTTAGAAGAATTTACGAGAAGCCAAGCCCCTGTCATGCTTTAGCCAATAAGATGAGCCAGTCTTCCCCAGCGCACCCGCGAAGGCAAATGCAACAGGTCGTGCACCAATACAATTGGCAAAGTCCACGGGCGGGCCCAGTCTACCTGTGGGTCGCCGTCATCGCGCTCCCAGGACCAATGGATGACCAGCGCTTTTCCCATCACATTCTTGCGCGGCACCGTTCCCCAAAAGCGGGAATCAAAGCTGTTGTCCCGATTGTCTCCCATAACGAAAAGCGCGCCGGGTGGAACGGTGAAGGGGCCGAAATTGTCCCGATTATAAGCCGTGCTTCCTTCGAATTGATTAAAACTAAATGGTGCATAGAGACCGCCGGGATAGTGCGGCAATATGGAACCGGCATCAAATTTTCCATGCGATGGAAATGGGAACTCTTTCCCATCTACGAAAACTTTCTTATTGCGAATCTCCACCGTTTGACCCGGAGTGGCAATAAGTCTTTTAATGTAGTTGGTTTTTCCATCCCCGGGATACTTAAAAATGATTACATCGCTTTGCTTGGGCTCGCGCAAAGCCGGCAGGTGATAAGGTAAAAGCGGAAGTTTGGCGCCGTAAATAAACTTGTTGGCCAAAAGAAAATCTCCAACTAAGAGTGTGTTTTCCATCGAGCCGGAAGGTATTTTATACGCCTCCACCAGGGTGGTTTTGATGATTAAGGCCAAAACCACCGCGATGGCCAAAGATTTTATCCAATCCCACAGCCAATATAAAAAACCGGTTGGCTTGGCCTGCGAACCGACTTTTCTCGTTTCCATCACTCTGTTCATTCTAACTCCTTTGCTCTTTTCGATCTTTACAAAAAGATTCGTTATTTTGGCTTATTGGAAAAGCCTTAATATGTCATTATAAGTTACAAAAACTATCAACAAAAGTAAAAGCCCAAAACCGACCTGCTGGATAACGGCGCGGGTCTTAATCGAAATCGGGCGGCGAATTATTTTCTCCACCGCCAAAAGCGCCAAATGCCCGCCGTCCAAGGCGGGTACGGGTAAAAGATTCAGAAGCGCCAAGTTGACCGACAGCAGGGCGGCAAATAACAAAAGCTGCGAAAAACCCCGGCGGGCCTCTTGTCCGGCAATTTTAGAAATAAAAACCGGACCGCCTACCGACTTCAAAGAAAATTCACGCGTAAACAAACCCTTAACAAACCGAACCACCTGCCCGGTAAAAGCAACGGTTGTTATCCCGGCCCTACTCCCGGCCGTAAAAAAGCCGACCGGCTTGCGTGTGAAAGCCTGCTGGATACCGATGCGGCCGATGAAAATGGTTTCTCCTTTTTCGTTGTAAGTCTTCTCTTTCATCGTAACGATACTTTTACGAACCGTATCCTTGCCGGACAACCAGGCCAGATTCACGGCTTGACCAGGCATCGAATAAACCTTCTGGGCAAGAGAGTCAAATTGAAAAACGCTTTGGCCGTTCAATGAGATAATCACGTCTCCCGCTTTAATTCCCGCTTTCTCGGCCGGGCTATCTTTTTGCACCGTGCCAATGACGATTTTGGTCTTATCCCATTCTGCCTCACCGCTTACATAAAAAATTCCCCATAGAAGGATTAAAGCCAAAAGAAAATTCATTATCGGGCCGGCGGCGAAAATGATAGCTTTGACCCAAGCCGGCTGGACTTGTAAACTGTAGGGCTGATTGCTTTCTTCCTCCTCCAAAGACTCACCCGACAGCTTAACATATCCGCCCAAAGGTAGCCAGGAAATCATATACTCCGTGTCCCCAATTTTTTTCCCTATCATCTTCGGAGGAAATCCGAGCGAAAACCGCTCCACGCGCACGCCCGCCTTTTTAGCCGCCAAAAAGTGCCCCAACTCATGCACAAAAACCAAAAGCCCCAAAACGAAAAGCGTGGCCAAAAGGGTGGTCATACGGATACCTTTAATCTATCGGTCAAAAAACGGTGCGCCCGCTGCTCCGCGGATTCTACATCCTCAACGGTTGGAGATGAAACCGGTTGATGAGTTTCCAATGCTTCACCAACCAACTCGAAAATCTCTCCAAAACTTATCTTTTCTTCTAAAAAGAGTTGCACCGCGCATTCATCTGCCGCCGCCAAAACGGCTGGCGCCGTGCCTCCCTTTTCAAGGGCCCGATAGGCCATTTTGAGAGAAGGAAACTTTTCCTGGTCAACCGGCAAAAACTTCAACATCTCGATGCCGCCCAAATCCAGGGCAATCGCCGGCCCGTCCAGCCGTTCGGGATAAAAGATGGCATACTGTAAAGGAATACGCATATCCGGCGGTCCAAGTTGCGCCAGAGTCGAACCGTCCCGAAACTCCACCAGGGAATGAACGATTGATTGAGGATGAACCACTACCTCAATTTTATCTGGCGGCAGCCCGAATAAGAAGTGCGCCTCTATGACTTCTAAGGCCTTGTTGAAAAGCGTGGCCGAATCGACGGTAATTTTTTTCCCCATCTTCCAGGTGGGGTGTTTCAAAGCCTCTTCGGGAGTTGCATTTGTCATTTTCTCCTTTGGCCAATTTAGAAAGGGCCCTCCGGAGGCGGTTAAAATAATGCGCCTGACCTCTTCCCGCTTTCCTCCTAACAAACATTGAAAAAGAGCGGAATGTTCCGAATCCACCGGCAGAAGCTCCCCTTTTCCTCTTTTTAACGCGGAAAGAATCAGGTCCCCACCCATCACCAACGCTTCTTTGTTGGCCAGGCAGAGCCGCTTGCCCGATTCCAAAGCTGCAAGCGACGGCCGCAAACCGAGCGAACCGATCAGGCCGTTGACCACGGTGTCCGCCTCCGGCAGCGCCGCCAACCGGCAAAGTCCTTCTATTCCATGCCAAACTTCAATCCCCGAAAGACCAAAGCGGCGGAAATCCTCCGCCGTTTTTTCATCTTTCAGAACAACGTATCGGGGCTTAAACTTTTTAACCTGTTCGGATAAAAGTTCGACGTTTGAACCGGCCGAAAGGCCGATAATTTCTACTTGGTCAGGAAATCGGCCGGCTACCTCGAGCGTGCTTTGCCCGATGGAGCCGGTCGAACCGAGAACTACCAGTTTTTTCACTGCTTGACGTAGGCCCGGACAATCTTAATCGGCGTTGTAGGCCGGTCTTGCGCTCCTCTCGGAACGGAAACAATTTTTTGAGCCACCTCCACCCCTTCAAAGGCCTGCCCAAAGGCGGCATACTGCCCGTCCAAATGGGGTGCCGGAGCTACACAGAGAAAAAACTGGCTGCCGGCCGAATTTGGGTCGGCCGTGCGAGCCATTGAGATAGTTCCAGCGATATGTTTCCGGGCGCCGAACTCTCCTTTGATTGTCCAGCCTGGCCCGCCCGAGCCGTCCCCTTTAGGGTCTCCTCCTTGAATCATAAAGCCCGGGATGACGCGATGGAAAGTCAGCCCATCGTAGTATTTCTGGTTGATCAGCTTAAGAAAATTTTCTACCGTAATCGGAGCTTCTTTGGGGAAAAGCTCCAGAACGATTTTGCCGGAGTCCGTTTCTAAAATCACTTGAGGGTTGGAAGCATCTTCCGGCGTTCCTGCTTGCGGAGTTATCTGGGGTGGGGTTTGCACTTCTGCGGTCGCCTCCATTTTCTGTTCGGTTTGTTTTCCTTCCTCCCGGCAGCCAGCCAGAAACATTCCTGCTGCGAGAAGGGTGGTCAGAATCGTTTTCATTTCTCCTCCTTCATCTTTTGATTTTCAATTTTAAGCTTCTTTTCTCCCCTCTCCATTAAATGGAGAGGGGCCGGGGGTGAGGTCATCCTTGCGGACTCGAAGCTAAATGTTCTCCCAAAACGGCCAGACGGTTCTCCGCACGCTTCAGTGCGCCGGCGGCACGGGGAATGTCGATCCCCTCCTTCTTTGTCAAACGCTGACGAGCATTCTCTGCTGATTTTTCACATCGCTCCCGATCGATTTCTTTCGGAAACTCTATTGCGTCTGCCAAAACGATGGCTCCTTTTTTGGAAACTTCCAAAAAACCTCCGGAAATGGCGGCTAAAAAATTTTTGTCCGACTCATCCCGAAACGAAAGTTTGCCGACCGCCAGAGGGGTCAAAAGCGGCGCATGCCCGGTCAAAACGCCCAGATACCCGACGCTCCCCGGCGCCGTAAGGGAGGAAATCTCTCCCTCGTAGAAAATCCTATCCGGCGTCACAATCGAAAGTTGGTACATCTTAACTAATCTCTAATCTCCAAGCTTTTAATCTCTGTATTAGATAGCTCCCAATTTAAGCTTCTCCGCCTTCTCGTAAACCTCTTCAATCGGGCCGACCATATAGAACGCCTGTTCCGGAATTTCATCCAGTTTGCCGTCCACAATCATTTGGAAACCGCGGATGGTGTCCTCCACTTTTACATATTTCCCCGGCGTGCCGGTGTAGACCTCCGCCACAAAAAACGGCTGGGACAAAAATTTCTGAATCTTGCGCGCCCGCACCACGGTGATTTTATCATCTTCCGAAAGCTCGTCCATCCCCAAAATGGCGATGATATCCTGCAGGTCTTTGTAGCGCTGTAAAACTCTTTGCACCTGCCGCGCCACATTATAGTGCGTTTCGCCGATGACGTTCGAGTCCAAAATGCGCGAGGTGGAAGCCAGAGGATCTACGGCCGGATAGATTCCCAGCTCGGCAATTTGACGCGACAATACCGTCGTGGCATCCAGATGCGAAAAGGTGGTGGCCGGGGCTGGGTCGGTCAAATCATCCGCCGGAACGTAAATCGCCTGCACCGACGTAATCGAGCCGGTTTTAGTGGAGGTGATACGTTCCTGCAAAGCTCCCATTTCGGTACCGAGAGTAGGCTGATACCCTACCGCCGAAGGCATACGTCCCAACAAGGCCGACACTTCCGAACCGGCTTGCACGAAACGGAAAATGTTGTCTATGAAAAGCAAAACGTCCTGCCCGGCTTCATCGCGGAAATACTCTGCCATCGTCACCCCGGTCAAACCGACCCGCAATCGTGCCCCGGGCGGTTCGTTCATCTGCCCGAAAACCAAAGCAGTCTTTTTCAAAACTCCCGACTCTTTCATTTCCAGCCACAAATCGTTCCCTTCGCGGGTGCGTTCGCCTACGCCGGAGAAAACCGAGCAGCCGCCATGCTGGGTGGCTATGTTGCGGATAAGCTCCTGAATAATTACGGTCTTGCCCACGCCAGCACCGCCGAAAAGACCAACCTTACCACCTTTGGCGTAAGGCTCCAGCAAATCGACAACTTTTATACCGGTCTCGAACATCGTTGCCTTGGTTTCTTGCTCCGAAAGGGGCGGAGCAGGGCGGTGAATGGGATACCGTTTGGCCGTTGGCGGAATAGCGCCCAAATCATCTAACGGCTGGCCCAAAAGGTTGAAAAGCCGGCCCAAAGTAATTTCTCCCACCGGAACGGCAATCGGCGCGCCGCTGTCGTAAGCGGTCATTCCCCGCACCAAGCCATCGGTCGAAGCGAGAGCCACGCAACGCACCAAATTGTCTCCGATGTGGGAAGCCGCCTCAACGGTTAAGTCTATTCCCCGGGCCGGGTCTTCGATTTTGATTGCGTTTAAGATGTTGGGCAATTGGTCGGATGGAAACTCCAAGTCCACCGTTGGGCCGATTACCTGAATCACTTTGCCCGTGCCTCCAACTTTCTTGCCGTCTTCCGTTTCCGGTTTAATCATCGTTTTTTCAACCGCATCCGCCATTTCTTTCTCCTCAAGCTAAATTGTATTCAATATAAGACCAGTTCTTACAAACGTAAAGGATTACTGTAAAGCTTCGGCGCCGCTTACTATTTCCAAAATCTCCTTGGTAATCCCCGCCTGGCGCACCTTGTTGCGCACCAGAGTCAAATTTTCAATCATCTCTCCGGCATTTTTAGTAGCCGCTCCCATTGAAATCATCCGCGAGCCGTTTTCGGAGGCAAAAGATTCAGCCAAAGCCAGAACGATGCGGGTGAGGCAGAAACGCGGTATCAACTGTTCAAAAATCTCCGCCGGGGAGGGCTCAAAAATGTAATCCCCCGTAATCCCCTCTTTCTTTTCCGGAACCAAAGGCAAAAAAAGTGACAACGTCACCCGGTACGTGGTGGTGGAAACAAAGTGGGTGTACAAAAGAAAAACCTGGTCGGTTTCTTTATTTTCATAAGCGCACATTAAATCATTTGCCAAAACTCTCGCCTTGGCGAGCTGCAAATTCCCGCCAAAATCGGCAAAGGTTTTCCGAATCGTCCATTTGCGGCGCTTGTAGTAGTCAAACCCCTTTTTGCCGACCAAAACCAGCTCGCAGTTGTCAAAATTATAGTCCTTCAAGAAGGTTTCGGCCCGGCGAATGATATTGGAATTGAAAGAGCCGCATAATCCCCGATCGGAGGTGAATACCGCCAGGGTGGTTTTTCTAACCGGCCGGACTTCCAGAAGCGGGTGTGAAACCCCCGCCGCGGCGCCGGAAAGATTTTTCAAAATCTCCTCCGCTTTTTCGGCATAGGGACGAGCTTGGGTCAGGCGAATTTGCGCCCGCCGCAGCTTGGCGGCGGAAACCATCTCCATCGCCCTGGTAATCTGCTGCGTGGAGGAAACCGAGCGGATGCGCCGCCTTAAATCCTGAATGGATGGCATATTCTCTTTTTTCCGACCTCTCCCTACCTACTTTAAAGCGGCCTTAAACCGTTCGTGGAACTTCTTGGCCGCTTCGTCTAACTTTGCCTCCGTCGCTTTGTCCAAATCCTTGGTTTTGGCGATGGTGTGGGCCACGTCCGGGTATTCTTTTTCGATAAAAGGATAAAATTCCTGCTCGAAGCGCCTCACCGCCTCCAGCGGCAAATCATCTAAATATCCGTGCGTGGCGACGTAAATAATCATCACCTGCCGATCCAGGGGGAACGGTTTATACTGCCCCTGTTTAAGAACCTCGACGGTCCGCTCTCCGCGGGTCAACTGGGCTTTGGTTGTCTCGTCCAAATCGGAGCCGAACTGCGAAAAGGCCGCCAACTCCCGGTACTGTGCCAAATCGAGCCGCAAACGCCCCGCCACCCGGCGCATCCCCTTGGTCTGCGCCTTACCGCCCACGCGCGAAACGGAGATACCGACGTTAATTGCCGGACGGATGCCGGCATAGAAGAGGTCGGACTCCAAGAAAATCTGCCCATCGGTGATGGAAATGACGTTGGTCGGGATATAAGCCGAAACGTCACCCGCCTGCGTTTCGATGACCGGCAGGGCGGTAAGCGACCCCCCTCCGTTCGCGTCCGAAAGCTTGGCCGCCCGCTCCAGCAAACGGGAGTGCAGGTAGAAAACATCCCCCGGATACGCTTCCCGTCCCGGCGGGCGTCGGAGCAAAAGCGAAAGCTGCCGGTAGGCCTGGGCATGCTTGGACAAATCGTCGTAAATCACCAAAG
Organism: uncultured Ignavibacteria bacterium; assembly: GCA_964607165.1. Lineage (GTDB taxonomy): Bacteria > Zixibacteria > MSB-5A5 > DSPP01 > DSPP01 > DSPP01. The sequence continues at coordinate 226,337 of CAZSIT010000001.1, read as the reverse complement.
CATCCCGTTTAGTATCCCGGAATTCCTCGCCGATGGTGCATCCGGCATACGGAGCGATATACTGCAAGGGAGCCGTGTCGGCAGCAAAGGCTGCCACAACGGTTGTGTATTCCATCGCGCCGTAATCCGAAAGCGTTTTGACCACCTGCGCCACGGTGGAGGCTTTCTGCCCGATGGCGACGTAAATGCAATACAGGTCTTTCCCTTTTTGATTGATGATGGTGTCGATGGCTAAAGCGGTCTTTCCGGTCTGCCGGTCGCCGATGATTAGCTCCCGCTGCCCCCGGCCGATGGGGATCATCGAGTCAATCGCTTTGAGCCCGGTCTGCACCGGCTGGTTCACCGGTTGGCGCTCGGTAACGCCGGGCGCCCGCCCTTCCAAGAGACGGAATTTATCGGTAACGACGGGACCTTTGCCGTCAATCGGCTGGCCCAAAGCGTTCACTACTCGCCCCATCATCGCGTCGCCGACCGGAACCTGCGCGATTTTCCCCGTGCGGCGGACCGTGTCCCCTTCCTTGATTTCCCGGTCGGAACCGAAAATCGCCACGCCGACGTTGTCCTGCTCTAAGTTCAAAACCAACCCCACGATGTCGCGCGGAAAGGTCACCAGCTCGCTCATCATCACGTTTTCCAGACCCCAAACGCGGGCAATGCCGTCGCCTACCTGCAAGATGGTTCCGACCTCCTCCATCTGCAGCCGGGTCTGGTACTGGTTGATTTCTTTCTGTAGTATCGAACTTACTTCTTCCGGTTTAATCGCCATCTTTGCTCCCGACTATTTTTGTTTTGGCCTTTTCAACGCCTCTCAATTGTAGGGGCAATTCATGAATTGCCCCTACCCCAATTCCCATACCAACGTTCGCCGTAGGGGCGACCGGCGGTCGCCCTTCTGTAAGGGCGAGGCACTTGTGGTGAGCATGGTCGAATCCATGCCTCGCCCCTACCCAAAACCAATCCTTACGCCACCTTCACCGCTAACAGTTGTTCTCTCAATTCCGTCAATCTCTGCCGCACGCTACCGTCAATGATTTGGTCTTTCAGAATAACGACCATCCCGCCCAGAAGCTCCGGCTTTACTTCCGGCAAAATCAAAACCTGCTTGCCGGTCTTTTTCTCCAATTTCGCTTTCAGGTTTTCCGCCTCGCGGGACGACAAAGGCAAAGCGGTCTGCACCCGCGCCCGCACAATCCCTTTCGCTTCTTCCGCCATCAAAATGAAATTTTCGGCAATCTGCGGAAAAAAGCCGATTCTACCTTTGTCAATCAACAAAGTGAAGAACCCGAGCCAGACCGTATCGACCCGACCCTTTAAAAGACGCTCCAAAAACCCCTTTTTCTCCTCGGTCAAAAGGTGCGGCGCCAGCAAAAGCCGCGGAAAATTCGGCTCCGCCTGCCAGAGCGCCAAAAGCTCTTTGGCTTCGCTAAAGTAGTCGTCCAGTTTGCCGTTGGCCGACTTAAAAAGCGCCAGAGCATAGCGTCGCGCTACCCGCTCAACGCCTGCTTTCTTCATACCCGCTCGACTTTGGCCAAAAAGTCGTCAATCAGGCGCCGGTGCCCCGGTTCATCCAACCGCTGGGCAATAATTTTTTCCGTAGCCATCAAACTGATGGCTACCATATCCTCTTTCAGCTGGACTTTCGCCTTGGCAATCTCGCGCTGGATTTCGGCCTGCGAGCGAACCACCAGCTCTCGCCCTTCCCTGCGCGCCTCCTCCTTGATTTCGCCCGCGATTTTTTGCGCCTCGGAAACCGCTTCGGCAATTTTGGCCCGCGCCGCGGCGTCGATTTCCTTCAGCTTCGCCTCGTAGGAAGCGAGAAGCTGATTAGCCTCCTCTTTCCGACGGGCCGCCTCATCAAACTCAGATTTAATTTTCTGGCGGCGCTCTTCCAAAAGATTAAGAATCGGCTTCCAGGCAAAGCGCTTTAAAACCCAGAGAACGATTAAAAAACCGACAATCTGGGTTAGAACCTGCTGCCAGACCAGGTTCATTTTATCAGACCGGGACGATGGCGGGGCGCATCATAAAGAAGACGATGAGCGCATAAATGGTCAAAGCCTCGCACAGCCCGGCGCCGACAATCATCGCGGTCAGAATCTTGCCATACGCTTCCGGCTGCCGGCCAATAGCTTCCAATGCCCCTTGCACGGCGCGGCCCAGGCCCAAGCCCGAGCCGATGGCGGCCACTCCGATGGCCAAAGGCAGCGCGAAAGCTAACGCAACATGATAATCCATATCTCCTCCTTGTTTGGTTTAATGTTCCTTCTCTCCCTGTATAATTACCGTAGTGCAGGATGGTTTTTGCCTGCCCTGAGCGACTTGTCCCGACTTGTTCCGAGCGCAGCCGAGAAAGCGAAGCCGAGTGAAGTCGAAGGGTATCCTGCACGTATACTCGTGTTTAATGTTCATTTTCTTCATGCGGTAAAACCAGCGAAAAGTAAACGGTCGAAAGCAACGTAAAAACTAACGCTTGTATCGTGGAGGTTAGAAGCGCCATAAAAAGGAACGGCACCTGCAATGGAATCCCGACCGGCAAAAAGCTGGTCAAAGAAATTCCCAACCCGACAAAAGCCAAAATCAAAATATCTTCCCCCGTGATGTTGCCGAATAGCCTGAAGGCCAAACTCATCGGCTTGGCAATTTCCCCCACCAGATGGGCCGGAAAAATCAAAGGCACCATTACCCACCCCACCACACCTTTCGGTTCACCCATCAAATGATACAGATATTTAAACGGACCGAGCCGCGTGATAGCGGTGTATTGCACATAAGAGAAAACGCAGATGGCTAAAGCCATGGTAATGTTGACGCCGGAAGGCCCGCCCGTGGGGGACAGTAAGCCGGGAATTAAGCCGAAAAGGTTCATACACAATATATAAAGGAAAAGGGTCCCCAAAAACGGCAGGTAGCGGCGCCCCTCTTTCCCTAAAATTCCGCTGACGATACCGTCCAATCCCTCGACGGCAAGCTCCAAAAGATTCTGCAAGCCCCCCGGAATCATCTCCCGCTTCCGGTAGGCGAGGTAGAAGGCGAGTGAGATCAGCCCCGCCACCACCCAGGCGAAGAAAATGTTTTGGTATTCAATTAAAAACCTGCCAACCGCCGAATGAGGGTGATGTCCAAAAACGAGTGTAAGAATATTAGGAAGCTCTTCCGCTTCTTCCTGGCGCTTGCCCGTTTCTTCGAGTAGGTTTAAAATCATCTTCTATCGCTTGTGAAATTTTTCTTTAACTATCCAAAAAAAATTTAAGCCCGTTTCACTCCGGTTCCAAAATCGGTTTCTCTTTCGTCCAGTTTCAAAAGCATCCGTCCCAAACCCTTGAGAATTATGACGGCAAAAACAATTGAAAAACCGGCGACCAGCCCCAATTTGGGGAGAAAATCCCACATTATAAGCAAGAGCCCGGCCGCGTATAATAATGGAAGCTTGACGAAAACGGAAGCCAGGGCGGCCGGCCAGTCAATCGGCGTCGGCCGCAGAAGCTGTTGCACCATAAAGGTCAAAGCCAGAAAGTTAAGGGCGCCCCACAACCCTCCCAACAAAACCGCCAAAGCAAACGCAAATTGATAATAAGTCGCAAGAAACAAAAAGCCAACGGCCGATAAAATTGCCGCCATTACTACAACCCGTTTTATGAAAGCTGGTATAATCATCCTCTATTTCTTACGTCTCTGTTTCCGGCTTTGTTTCTATGCCGCTAATCTTCGCCTGCCTTTTTTGCCAAACGATAAACTTCCATCCCCGCCGCCACAAAACCGACCAAAATCCCGATGTAGGTTAGCCACGAGCCGGTACCAAGTTTCTTATCGAGGAAGTCGCCCAAAAACCAGCCCAAAACCGGTCCGACCGCCAAAAGAATTGGAATGACCGCCAGATACCCGGCCCGCCGGAACTCCTTCCACTTTTTTCCCTGGGGTTTATTCTCCACGCTACCCCGGACTAAAACGGCAATTATAGGCTTTTCTATGCAATTGTCAAGGACTTCGGGGCAAGCCTAATTCGTTTTGCTAATATTCTTGCCTAACAAAAAAACGAGGCCCAGTCCCGGCCTCGTTTTTGTTTTTGTCAACCGGAATTACTTGGTTGCGGAGGTGTCCGTCATCATCATGGTATCCGCCGGCTTGGCCATTGTGTCGGCCGGCATCGTCTGCTGCTGCTCCATAGCCGGTTGCTCCTCCTGCTTTTTGCCGCATCCGGTTACCAGAGCGAAGCAGAACAAACCAATCATTGCGATCGCTATAAAACGCTTCATTCTAAGTGTTCACCTCCTCAACGAAACTGTATCCTTCCAACTCCTACCTTTCTTTTTCTTCCACTTGCCTAAAAAGTAACGCGGAATATATCCCTCCCAACCAAATCGTCAAGCACAATTTCCACAAATTTTTAAAAACTTCCGCTTGACCTTTTGGCCGAACTTTCTATTTATAAGCGGGCAAGAAAGGAGCGCTATGCTGTTATTGGAAAACCAAATCTGGCAACTGGTTACTTCGGCCGACCTGTTTTCAAAAACTGTTCTCGCAATCTTAGTCGTACTTTCCATTTTCTCCTGGGGCATCATTGTCACCAAGATTCGACAATTCAAGAAAGTGAGGGGCGAATCGGAACGGTTCTTGCATACTTTCCGCAGACGCAGAAATCTTTCCGAAGTTTACACCCCCCTTTCCGGAATGCGGACAACCCCTTTGGCCCATATATTGGAACAGGGGGCCAAAGACCGCGACGAACTTTCACGCCGGCATAGCCAGAATGCCGCCCCCAAGTCCAATCCCAACCCGCAACTAAAATTTGAAGCTTCTCCCCTAATTGAAGGATATTTGACCAAGGACGATTTGGATACGATTGCCATCACGCTCAAGCGAGTTTCGCAAGAAGAAATTGCCAAGCTGGAAAAAAATGTTTCTTTCTTGGCTACCACCGGAAATACCGCCCCATTCTTCGGACTTTTGGGAACGGTTTGGGGGGTTATGGATTCATTCTTATCTATCGGCATTCGCGGGCAGGCAACTTTGGCGGTCGTGGCGCCCGGAATTGCCGAGGCCTTGATAGCAACCATTGTCGGGCTGGCAGCCGCAATACCGGCGGTAATGGGGTATAATTACTGTAATAGCCGCTTAAAAGCAACGGCGGCCTTGACCAACAGCTTTGCTTTGGAGCTTCTGACCGCCTTTTGGAAAGAAAGCGGCAAATGAGCGTGCAATTCGACTCCGGACCGAAAGATTACCGTTTGCTGGCTGATATCAACGTCACCAATTTAGTGGACGTGGTTTTGGTGCTTTTGATAATTTTTATGATAGCCGCTCCGATGCTGCAATCCGGCATTGAATTGAATTTGCCCAAAGCGGTAAGCGAGACCAAGGACGCCAGTCAGGGGGCGGTGATTTCCATCAACAACCGGAAAGCCATTTTTATCAACGACCAGTTCGTATCCCTGGAAAAATTCGAGGGGCGGCTGGCCGGGCTCAAACGGGCCGGCAAAACCAAAACGGTCTTTCTGCGCGCCGACAAGGATGTCCCCTATGGGTTTGTGGTGAACATTATGGGAAAAATTAGGGGCTTGGGCATCGATGCGGTTGATTTAGCTACGGAGCCGGAAAAATTGAAGTGAGATCCCCCTATTTCATATCTTTCGTAATTCATTTCTCAATTATCTTGATTTTGGCCTTTTGGCCGGCGGCTAAAAAACCGCTTCTACCTCCATCCCAAACCATCCAGATTCATTTTCGGGCTTCTTCTCCTCCACCCCAAGCTCAAACGGAAGCTCCGGTAATACCGAAGATTAAAAAGACCCCCGAAAAGCCGGTTCCGCCCGGGCCGAAACTGGTGGAAAAAATTAAAAAACAGAAAAAGCTTACCAAAGCGGAACCGCCCAAACAGGAAAAGAAAGTTGAATCGCAACCTAACGTTATCGAGACCCCATCCAACACCCCATTTGGCGAAACGGTGCTGGAAAACCCGAATTTTCCTTATTCGTATTACATTGAGCAGATGTTGAACAAAATTGACCAGGCCTGGGAAAATCCAGTGCGCAGCGATCTGCCGCTTTCCACCGTAATTTACTTTCGCATTCAAAAGGACGGCCGCTTGACCGATTTGAGTATTGAAGCCCCCTCTGGAATTTCGCAATTTGACAACGCCTGCAAGCGCGCGCTCTTATCCTCCGATCCATTTGCTCCTCTGCCCGCCGATTTCAGTGATACCTACTTGGGAATCCATCTTGAATTCAAACAGTAAAGGGAAAAAATGAAAACCCTGTTTTTCGCACTTCTCTTCGTTTCCGTCGCCAATGCCCAAACACCACCGGACACCGTAAGAGGTAATGAGTTCCGTTTAAAACTAGAGCGCACCCCAACTGGGCAGGAACCGTTCGCGATTGCCATCGAGAACTTCGCAGCGGAAGATAACCTCATCGCCTCCGGCGATGCGCTCCTACTTTCCACTTTTCCGGAAATCATCAAAAACGATCTGGAATTTTCTCTTTTTTTCAACATAGTCGATTTCGACTCCACCTACAAAAGGGTTTTTGCGGTAACCGACCCGACCATCGACGACTGGCTGAAGGTAGGAGCCCGCTTTGTGCTCTATGGCAAGCTCGGATTTAAACCGAATGAGCTTTCGGCACAGGTTCGTCTGATAGAAACCAACTCCCGGCGGGAAGTTTTGAGCAAACGGTTCAAAACCGAGCGCAACTTTGAGCGCCGTTTAGCTCACACGGTGTCGGATGCCATCATCGAGCAATTGACCGGGCACAAAGGGGTCTCTTCCACGCACATCGCTTTTGCCGCGCAAAAAAGCAAAGACAAGGAAATTTTCATCTGCGACTACGACGGCGAGAATGTGAACCAACGCACGTTTGACAAATCGATTAATATCTCCCCCGCGTTTGCGCCGGATGCTTCCGAAATCAGCTACACCAGCTTTAAATCGGGCAATCCCGATTTGTGGCTTTTTGACCTCTCTTCCGGTAAAAGTAAATCGATTTCCAGCCGCAAGGGAGTGAACACCGGAGCGGTCTGGTCGCCGGACGGCCGAAGAATTGCTTTGACCTTAACCATTGACGGCAATTCGGAGCTGTATCTTATTGAGCCATCCGGGAAAATAATTTCCCGTTTAACCTATAATGAAGGAATAGATTCCTCACCTACTTTTTCGCCGGATGGGCGTTACATCGCTTTCACTTCCGACCGTTCCGGCACGCCGCAGATTTATGTGGCGGACGCGGATGGGTTGAATGTTACCCGCCTGACCTACGAGGGCAACTACAACGACTCGCCAAGCTGGTCTCCCAATCCCGCTAATACAATGATTGCTTATGTGGCCAGAAGCGAGAGGGGCGATTTCGACATTTGCACTATGCCCTCCACCGGTGGGTCAAGGCAGATTTTGACCAATTCCGGGTCAAACGAAAACCCGCATTGGTCACCGGATGGATACCATATCGTTTTTTCCCGGCGTCAAGGTGGGCAAAGCGATATTTACACCATTGCCTACGATGGAATCGGCCTGAGGCAGGTAACCCGCTTAGGAAAGGCTTCAAACCCGGTTTGGTCACCAAAACCGGTGCAATAACTTCCTTCCTTAGTTGAGCTCGGCTGCAACCCAAAAACAAGCAAACAAAAAGGGCAAAGCTGTTGGTCTGCCCATACGAAAAACAGGATTTTGAATTAGAAAAACGGGGATTGACAGGAGCAAACGAATGACTGTTACTTGGCGGGGTTAATGGGAAAATGGGTGAAAAAACACTGGCCGCTTATTGCAGGTGTCGGGTTTTTGTGGTTGATAGTTGGCACTATGCTGATGGTATCGTTAAAGAAAAACGATGGACATTTGATTTATGCACTTGATGACCCCTACATCCATATGGCGATGGCAAAAAATTTTAGCCAGCACGGGGTCTGGGGAGGTAACACCATTTGGGTTTAGCTCCCCCTCCTCTTCCTTGCTTTGGACGGCATTACTTTCGCTCTTCTTTTTCGCCTTCGGGGTCAACGATGTTATACCGCTTATATTAAATATCGCCTTTGCCACGGCGCTTTGCGTTTGGGTATATGGCATTTTGAGAAAAAAGGAGTTGCCGAATTATTTTGTATTTCTCTCGGTATTTTTAATCGCTTTTTGTACGCCGTTTCATTCGCTGATTTTTTGTGGACAGGAACATATTTTACATACGCTAATTGCGATCGCTTTTGTTTATTTGGCGGCGAAAATTCTTTCAAAGGAAGCGACCGCCATTGGACAACTTGCGCCGTTGTTGATGCTGGCGTTGGTTGTGACTACGGTTAGGTATGAAGGGTTATTTTTGGTGTTTACGGTTGGCCTGCTGTTTATCGTGAAAAGGAAACCACGGCAGGGCTTGGCTATTTGGGGAACTGGTTTCTTGCCTGCGGTTGTCTATGGAATTGTTTCGGTCTCGAAGGGATGGTTTTTTCTTCCCAATCCGGTGCTTATCAAGGGGAATTTGCCGCATTTTACTTCGCTGGTTGAGATTATCCGATTCCTCACCTATTTCGCATATCAGCTGAAAAAAAACACCACTATTTTAATGCTGGTATTGGGGAATCTGATAAGTCTTTACCTCTTGCTGCGAAAGAAGAAGAGTTTTTGGGACGAGGCGGCAATTATGCTGGCGATTTTTTTGGGGATTACATTTTTGCATTTGCAGTTTGCTGTAATTGGTGCGTTTGCTCGCCATGAAGCGTATTTGGTAGTGCTGGGGCTTTTTGTTTTAAGTTTTGCGGCAAAAGAATTTTGGCCGGAGAAAATTCATATAGAGAAAAAAATGTCGTCGAAAACGCCATTCTGGCGGGGATTTTACTCGCTTTTGTGTCGCCGCCAATTTTGCGCGGAGCGGCGCTTCTGGTTAAAACGCCGCAGGCAACCACGAACATTTATGAGCAGCAGCATCAGATCGGGCGATTTTTGAAAAAATATTACCACGGGGAGAGGGTGGGGGCAAACGATATTGGGGCTATTAACTATCTGGCGGAAATCGACTGCTTAGACCTTTGGGGGTTAGCAAACAAAGAGGTGGCGCAGATGAAATTGCAAGGCAATTACGATAATCGGAAAATTTACGAACTGGGGAAAGCGAGAAGAGTGAAAATCGCAATTTTGTACGACGAGTGGTTTGCGCGATACGGCATAGGCGGGGTACCGGCAGAGTGGGTTAAGGTTGGGGAGTGGAAAATTCAAAATAACATCGTTTGCGGGAGTGATTTCGTCTCGTTTTATGCCGTTCAGCCGGAAGAAAAAGAGAAATTGGCTGAAAATTTGAAGGAGTTTGCAGGGAAGTTGCTTCACGACGTGGAACAGAGCGGGGGGTAAACAAAACAAATTTATTTCCGCCGATTTCTGTTGACAAGCTTTTCATTGAAGAAGTATTTTAGGCGGTGGAGCATAAGGCATATATTGAGGCTCTTTAAAAACCGGCAAGTTATTGAAGCCGAAAAGACAACGAAACTTGGAAAGCAGAAACGGAGTAAAAGAGTGGAGGGAATGATGAAAAGAATTGGACTTTTAGTTTTAGGGTTGGCCTTATCGGTTTATTTTTCCGGATGTGGAAAAAAACCAAAGCCGGTAGACGAAAAACCGCCGGTCACGGAGACCAAGCCAACGCCCCAAGATACCACAACCCCACCCCCTCCAGTTGATGGAGGTAAGGTAACGGAAGAACAGGTCGCTTTTCAGAAAATCTATTTTGATTTTGACAAGTATAATATCCGCGACGACGCCAAAGCGGCCTTGGAGCACAACGCCCGGACTTTGCGCGAAAATTCTTCCATCAAAACCCAGATTGAAGGGCATTGCGATGAAAGGGGAACGGTGGAATATAACCTGTCCTTGGGCGAACGGCGAGCGGCAGCGGCCCGGCAGTATTTGCTGGACTTGGGAATTGAGGCGGGCCGGATAACCACCATTTCCTACGGCAAGGAGCGGCCGGTGGCTTTTGGGCACGACGAGGCTTCCTGGCAACAAAACCGCCGGGATGAGTTCGTAATTACCACGCGCTAATGAAACGAATTTTAAAAACGGGGAGCTTATGTGTTTTGGGAGCTCTCCCGTTTTTTATTTTTGGCTGTGTTTCCCCGGGGCAGATTAATTGGATGGATTCCAAAGTCGATTCGCTCCGCTTTGCCGTGGATACCTTGCAACGGAAAGTAACGGCTTTGGAAGCGTCCTACAAAAATCAACTCGAAGAGAATCAAAAGCTGGGGGCACAGTTGAAAAGCTCTATGCGCGATTTGGGCCAGAAACTGGACGCCGTAAACGGGCAAGTCCAAGATGTGGGCGGGCGCTTTGATTATATGTTCAAAAATTGGGAGGAGTTCAAATCCCGGTTGCAAAACCTTCGGCCGCCGCCCGACTCTTTGCTTCAAAGGAATAACACCCCGGCTTTGTCCAACGTGGGGGTTGACCCCAAACAGTTGTACGACAACGCCTTTTTGGATTTCCGGCGTGGAAAATATGATTTGGCAATCGCCGGGTTCGAAGAGTTCTTGGCCACCTTTCCAAGCTCGGAGCTGGCTCCCAACTGTCATTTTTGGATAGCCGAATCATTCAGCAACAAAGGGGGAACGGATTCGGCCATTAGTCGCTATCAATATGTGGCCGAGAACTTTCCAAAAAGTGAGAAGGCGCCTACTTCTTTGTTTAAAGCTGCGCAGGAATTTGAAAAAACGGGAAAAGAAGCTTCGGCAGCCAAAAATTATAACGCCATCTTAGAGCGTTACTCCGGTTCGGCCGAAGCCCGCCGGGCCAAAGACCGCCTGGCCAGTTTAAGAAAAAAATGAATCTTTTTCCGATTGCTTTTCGGGGCTGTTATTTAATTCCGGAGGTGGTCGGGTTTTACGAGTCAATCGAAGGAATTTTGGGTGTCTCCTTCCGGCCAAGAAGAAGGTTCGACTATTCCATCGAAGCCGAGAAGTTAAGCTTGGAATTAGACAGCCGGGGAGAACTTACCCATATCGAAGTGCGCCAGCCAAAAGAAAACTGGCTGACCGTTCCGCGAATCATCCCTCCCTCCCATTTATATCGTTCCACGGCTTTCTTCCCGGTTCCCAGCCGCGAAGAAGGGGAAGAATATTTGACCAACCCGGAACAGAATATTCTGTGCGTCGAGTTTTCCCCCCAACCGGCCTGGCGGGCGGTGGAGATTGCCGATACGGTCACGGCGGAAATCAGCGCCGATTACCAGTTGCTCCGGCTTTGGATTTTGAAATTAGTGGAAGATTTCGGCAACCGGAAAGAGCTGGCCTGGGTTAAGGCCGGCTCGGTTTATTCCCCGTATTTGATTTGAAACCCGCAACGGCAGTTTCGTAGCTTTTTCTTAAATCCAGCATTCGATTTAAAGATTCAACTTCGCGCTTTACAATCGGATCCTCGAGAAACATTGAATTTTCCGCCTCCAAGAAACCCAGCCTTGGCGTTTCAAAAGGGTAATAAGCTAACTTTGGATACAAGCGGAACAAAACGCCTTCCGGAATTGGAAACCAACTTGCGGCCGAGTCAAATCGGGTGGCAACATCGAAATAGACCGGATGCTTTTGAATATTTCGGCGCAGAATGGAGGCCAACATCGATTGGTAGGCCGCCTCTATAACTGAAGAATTGAAGGGGAGCCCTTTTTCAAATTGATGAATTAAAGTGCGGGCGGAGTCCATCTGCTTTTCAGTTCCCGCTGCCAAGTCGGGATAAGCTGGTTTGAGAAAATCCAAATACCAGGAATACCTAGCCAGGGAAATATCTAACATTATCAAATCGGGTCTTTTTCCCAAAACGAAATGATTGTAGAGCCAGGGAGCGTAATGGTCCCAGATAGGGGTGAAAACTAAGCCTCCCGAAGGGGCTGACAGATAGATATTTTCAACGGCATCCTGAGCAAAGCGATTTTGGGAACGGTCGGCTTTTGCCCAACCACTTGCCAAGGAATTAATAGTGAAAAAAAGTGCAAGAAGAAGTGTTAACGCTTTTGTGAAATTAGACTTCTGCTTTAATGTTTCGATGCGGGCCAAAATCGACAAAGCACCGACCCCACCAAGTAAATATAGAACAAAAACCGCCGGCAGATAATAGACATCGATATCGTTGATGTCGTAATTAATGTTATAGAAAACCGTTACCGCAGTTAACAGCAATAATCCCCGGAGAAAAACTTTGGAACTTCTGTAAAAAATCAATCCTATTAAAACGAAAAGGAAAAAAAGTAAGTGAAATTGTCCGGCAATGATTTTTAAAGCGGAAAGGAAATTTTCCCAAACTTGACTCGAAGAAAGATGAAACATCCAGACGCGATATTGCCAGCCGGAGACATGGCGGAGGAAGTTATCCAATTCGGAAGTAGCCCCCCAATTGGCCAACGGGTGAGCCGCCGAGCGGACCGGCAAATACAGGTAAATTGAGAGTCCCAATAAAAAAACGAAAATACTAATTACGAGCTCCTTTATCCCAACTCCCCAGGCTTTACGTCGGGATAAGAAGAAAAAAAACAGAGTTGGAAATAAAAGCACGGTCTGTAAGTGATTGGTAAAGGAAAGGCCGGCCAGATAGGCCAGCAACACAAAGACAGGCTTAGGGTTTGAACTTTTCTCTAAATGTAATAGAATCAAAAAAATTAAAGCTAAAAATAAAAGGTGCAAGGCATAGACTTCGTTGGCAGTCCCCTGGTTCCACCAAAGGGGCGAAAAAGCGGCGGAAAGGGAAATCAGACCGGCAACGGTATGGGATAACCAGTTCCGTTTTTCAATAAAGTATGTTAAAACAAAAAAAAACCAGCTGCGGAAGCGGTCGTCACCAATGCCGAGAACAGATTAATTCGGACAATTGGTTCAAAAAAGGGGATAAAAGTGAATAGATGCGAAAGCAACGTATAAAGCGGGTAGCCGGTGGGGTGGGCGATACCCAGAGAATAAGACACCCAGGCCAGCTCGCCGGAATCAACAAATCGAACCGTGCGGGAAAGAGTCAGGCAATAGACGCTAAAACTGGCCAAAAAGACAGCCAGCCCAATCCAACTTTTGGAAAAGGCTGGCTTTCTTAAATCAACCATTCAATTAAAACGGGAGATTTTCTTCCTCGCCGGCGCCGGCCACCGGTTCGACTTCCGCCTCGGCCCCTGCGCCAACCGGTTCGGGCACCTCTTCCCGGCGGCCCAGGAACCGAATATTTTGGGCAACGATATCGGTGAAATACCGTTTCACTCCCTCCTTGTCGTCATAGGTGCGGTAGGAAATCCGCCCTTCCACATAAATCTGCCGTCCTTTTTTGAGGTACTCTTTAACCGTTTCCGCCAGTTTGCCCCAAGCCGTAACGTTATGCCATTCCGTGCGCTCCACCATCTGGCCGTCTTTGTCTTTATACCGGTCGGTGGTCGCCAGAGAAAAGGTGGCCACCGCTTGCCCTGATGGAGTATAACGAAGTTCGGGGTCTTTCCCCAGATTGCCAATCAAAATCACTTTGTTTACCGAAGCCATACCTACTCCTTATCTGTTATTTGTACCACAATATGGTCATCCCAAGCTACACTCTCCTTTTGCTTTTGTCAATCCCCTTGGTATATTTAAGCGAGGGTAAAGATGCCGGATAAAATCAAAATCGCCTTAGCGCAAATCGCCCCCAAGTTAGGAGACCTTAAGTCCAATCTCGAACTGCACTTAAAAACCATAGCCAAAGCCCAAAACCAAGGCGCAGATTTGGTGGTTTTCCCGGAGCTTTCACTAGCCGGGTATCTGCTCAAGGATATGGTGCCGGAAGCGTCACTTCGAACCAATTCGGCTGAAATTGGAAAGATTTTAAAAGCTTCCGAAAAAATGGCGGTGATTTTTGGGATGGTGGAAGAAGACCCGGCCTACGTTTATTACAATTCGGCTTGCTTTGCCGACCGAGGGAAAATCGTGCATATGCACCGTAAAGTCTTTCTGCCGACCTACGGAATGTTTGACGAAGGACGTTTTTTCGGTGCGGGGAATAACATGACCGCCTTCAACACCCGTTTTGGCAGAGTCGGAATGTTAATTTGCGAGGAGGCCTGGCATTCTTTCTGTCCTTATCTTTTGATGTTGGATGGGGCAGTTCTGGTCGCCAACATTGCCAACGGCACGGCGCGGGGATTGGAAGAAAAAAGCCGGATGGGGTCTTCCGCCATTTGGGAAAAGATGAATCGGTTTTACTCCGACCTGCACGCTTTTTACTGGATTTTCGTAAACCGGATCGGCTTTGAAGATGGAGTAGGTTTTTGGGGAGGGTCGGAAATTATCGACCCCTTCGGGCAGCCGGAGCTGAAGCTCCCGTATTTTGAGGAAGATTTTAAGATGGTGGAGATTTCTTTGGGTAAAGTGCGCCGGGCGCGGCTGCGCACGCCGCTTCTGCGGGATGAAAAGTTGGATTTTGCAATAAACGAGCTTCTGCGCATTCGCGGGAACCATTCCGGTCCGCCGATAACGAAACCCAAATCAACCGCTCGACCTAAGGCGCGTCAACGGGTGAAAAAATGAAGGTTGATTTAGACATCGACCCCAAATTTGTAACCGAAATTTTAGTCGATTTTTTGAAACGGGAGGCCGGAAAGTTTGAGTTCTCCAAAGGAGTCCTCGGCCTTTCTGGGGGATTGGATTCAACCGTTTCCGCATATTTAGCGGCAAAAGCCTTCGGTCCGGAGAATGTTCTGGGAGTTTTGATTCCCTACAAAACCTCCAGTTCCACCTCGATTACGGACGCCGAAGAAGTGGTCAAAAAAACCGGTATTCGCAGCTTGAAGGTAGATATAACGCCGATGGTGGATGCCTATCTCGACACCGTGCCGGAGGCGGACAAATTGCGCAGGGGCAACGTAATGGCCCGTTGCCGGATGATTGTGCTTTTCGACCAATCTCATAAAGAGAAAGCTTTGGTCATTGGAACTTCCAACAAAAGCGAACTGATGTTGGGTTACGGCACCTGGTTCGGAGATATGGCCAGCTCCATAAATCCATTGGGGGATTTATATAAAATCCAGGAACGTCAATTGGCAGCCCATTTAGGTGTGCCGGAAAAGATTCTAAAAAAAGTTCCCAGCGCCGATTTATGGGCAGGGCAAACTGTCGAAGGTGAGTTAGGATTCAGCTACGAACTGGCCGATCAAATTTTATATCTGCTGGTGGACGAACGCTGGAGGCCGAAAGAAATTATCGAAGCCGGTTTCCCATCCGAGACGGTCTTGAGGATAGAAAAGATTGTAGCAGCCAGCCAGTTCAAACGGGCCCTGCCAACCATCGCAAAGCTCTCTCGCCGGACGGTGGGGATTGATTTTCAGCTCGCGCGCGACTGGAGCCGGTAGTTGCCCCTTTTTGTGGTCGCCACGCCTATTGGAAATTTAGAGGACATAAGCCACCGAGCCGAGCGAGTTCTAAAAGAAGCTGACTGGATTGCCGCCGAAGACACCCGCCACACGGGGCAACTGCTTGCCCGGCTCGGAATCAAAGGAAAGCTGATTTCTTTCCACGAGCAGAACGAAGAAAAGCGCACGCCGGAGCTTTTGGAGAAACTGAAAGCGGGCCAGGCCGTGGCGCTGGTTTCCGATGCAGGAACACCCGCCATCTCCGACCCAGGATTTGTCCTGGTAAAAGCCTGTCACCAAAATCAAATTCCTGTCTTTAGCATTCCCGGCCCATCGGCGGTTCTGGCAGCTTTGGCTTCTTCCGGATTGCCGACCAATCGATTTCTCTTCGAAGGTTTTCTGCCTAAAAAGCCGGGGAAAAAACGGGCCCGCCTCGAAAAATTGCGAAATTTGGAAGCCACACTAATTTTCTTCGAATCCCCGTATCGCTTGATAAAACTATTGGAAGAAATGTTGGGAGTTTTGGGCGACCGCCCGGCGGCAGTCTGCCGGGAATTGACGAAAAAGTTTGAGGAGGCCAATACCGGGAATTTGAGCGAGCTGGCTAAATATTATTCAGCTCACCCGCCCAAAGGAGAGATTACAGTAGTAGTGCAAGGAGTAAGCCCTGACACCGGAGATTAGCATCCAGCAGCCAGAACGGCAAACCCAAAACGGCCAAACGGCTAAAAAATTTGTTTTTTTGCCTGTCGATATTTCGCTTTTTATTTATCTCGGAATTCAGACCGTTTCAATTTTAATCTTTCATCGCCGGCTACCAAACTGGGGGTGGTTTCTGGTATTCCACGCCGTCATAGTCGGAACTGTATTAACTCTGGCAATTACCCTGAATGACTCTTCCACCGGCTGGAAAGGGCTTTTGCGCTGGGGATATCCGATTTTGCTTTTCACCTTTCTGTACGAGGAGACCGGCTATTTTTTGCATCTTTTTTTTGACGACTTTTTTGACCCTCACCTTGTCGCCTTGGAGTTTCGATTGACCGGCGCCATACCGTCGGTCTGGCTGGCCCAGCACGCCCGCCCCTGGCTTTCGGAGATGGTAATGGCCGGGTATCTCTCCTACTATTTCATAATTCCCATCGGCGCTTTAATTTTGTGGGCTAAACAAAAAACCAAAGAATTTCAGCATATGCTACTAGCAGTGTGCATCGGATTTTTCATTTCGTACTTAGGGTTCTCAATTTACCCGGTGGAAGGCCCCCGCTTCTTTATTCCACATTTGCATCCGCCTCCGCTGGAAGGGCCGTTTTTCGTGAAGGTGGTCAAATTCGAGATGGACAAATGGGCCATTCATGGCGGCTGTATGCCTTCCAGCCACGTAGCCGTGGCGGTCATTGTTCTGGTGGCAATGTATCGAGGGGCCCGGAGGTGGTTCTGGGCTCTTCTCCCTCTGGTAATCGGACTGATGGTTGGAACGGTTTACGGCCGGTTTCATTATGTCTCCGACGTGGTGGTAGGTTTAACCCTTACGCCGCTTTCTTTTGGGCTTGCCAGCTGGTGGCTGAATCGTTTTTATTGGAGAACGAATGTTTCCTGAACTGTTTCACATCGGGCCGTTTGCTTTGCGAAGCTTTGGCCTTACCTTGGCGGCTTCTTTTTTCATCGCCTTGTTTTTCATCCGCCGCTGGGGAAACCGGGAAGGGTTGAACCCGGATAAGTTAGCCAACCTGGCTTTCATCGTAATCGCCGCCGGAATTGCGGGGGCGCGAGCCGGATATGTTCTTTTTCATCTCGAAGAATTTAGCGGCAACTGGACGGCGACTTTCAATCCATTTCAAAGCGGAACTTTTGGAATTGCCGGACTCAATCTTTATACGGGCGTTGTTTTGGCCATTGTTTTAGGATTTTACTATATGCACAAGGCCAGCCTGCCGTTCTGGAAAACAGCCGATATTTTTGCCCCAACCATCGCCTTCGGAATTTTTCTAACCCGCATCGGCTGCTTTTTGAACGGCTGCTGCTACGGAACGCCGACCAACCTGCCTTGGGGGGTTGTTTTCCCTACCGGCTCGATACCGGATTTTGAATTCCCGGGCCGGCACATCCACCCCACCCAGCTATACAGTTCAGCTTTCGGTTTGGCCCTTTTTGGGTTTTTGGTCTTTTTCAATAAAAGGAAAAAATTTGACGGGGCGACCTTTTCTATATTTTTGATGGCCGAATCGGCTTTTCGGTTTTTAATCGAATTCATCCGCTCATACGAGCCGGCAATGTATTTCAAATTAGGCAGCACAAGCTGGACGTACAACCAGTTGATTGCCGTTTTGCTGTTTGGATTCGGATTGGTTTTGTGGGGAGTTTTACGTAGGGGTGAACCTTTAGGTTCACCCTCTGGGCGCACCTGAAGGTGCGCCCCTACGGAGTAGGGATTGGCATAATATAAACTCCGAATGAAGAAGAAACTTTGGTTTTTAATTTTACTCACTATTCTATCACCAATTGCAGACTCTCCCATTTCTGCAGAAGTGAACCCAAAAGATACGATTGGACTGGGCAAAGTGGTGGCCAGTGTGCCAGCAATAGCCGAAACATGGAAACGTCTCCTTAAGGAGCCTGCCTGGTCTGACCATTCTGGAATAATAGAAAGTTATGATACACTTTTTACATATGACATTAATAAAGATGGTCTTTTAGATGTAATTGCCAGTGTAAACTATGCAGATATGACGGGGGCAGGAGGTGGAATTTATGGAACGACAGTTGTAGCTTTGCGCCTTAACGATTCTCTTAAGCTACTTATATCCACGTATGAAGGTGCAGGAGCAACTTTTGCCGCTGAGCTTATTGATAGCTTGATTCCTAACCGTGTCATACTCGTAAATAAGCAAAGCTATTGCCATGGTTTTTGTAATAATTCTACAAGTTTTTTCCAAATTTTCCCAGGAACTAAACTAGTAATGCAAACTTCGACTTTCGACTATTCTTGCTCTGAAAATGAAAAATTCCGTTTTGTGCGTCTTCCAAAATCCGATACCCTTTTAATTGCGCGTTTATTTGAAAGAAAGTGCGACCCGGAGTGGCATTCACAGCTTGAAAAGGGACCGGAAAAGAAACTTCAAATTTACCGCTTCGATAAAGCGACGAACTACTTCCAAGAATGGAAGCCAAAAGATAATAAGATTTGGCGGTCAGCAATGAGGGCTTTTGGGCCAGTCCTGGAGGGAGAAGATTTGGAGAAACTAAAGGGAAAATAAAAACAGGGCACAATATATTGTGCCCCTACGGTAAATAATTTTGTCCTAATCTACGGCGTGCAGTTTGTAAGGACGCCTAAGAAGACTAAGTTCAATTCTATAACCACGTCGGTGGCGGTCAGAACTCCATCGCAATCGAGGTCGGCAAAGCAGGGATCGCAGGTGCCTAATCCAAGGAAGGCGCAGTTCAGCATTAAAACCACGTCGGCGGAGGTCAAATTTCCATCGCCATCCATATCTCCTTTGGAAACTCTGACGGTAAAGCTGCAGCTATCCCGATTGCCAGAGGCATCGGTGGCGACGCAAATAACAGTGGTTACTCCCAAGGGGAAGTTTGAGCCGGAAGCCGGGGTGCAAGTTTTTATCACTCCCGGGCAATTGTCGTTGACCGTCGCCGAAAAACTTACCGGAACGCTGTCACACTGACTGGCGGAGCGATAGGCAGTGATATTACTTGGGCAGGTGATGGTCGGTTTTTGAGTATCATTGACTGTAACCGTGAACGTGCAGCTGTCTTTATTCCCAGCCGCATCGGTGGCCACGCATTTTACGTTGGTGATGCCTACAGCAAATAAAGAACCGGAGGGCGGGCTGCAGGAAAACACTAGCGCCGGAGTTATCGGCGGGCCACAGTTATCGGCAGCGGAGGCGGAATAGCTGATAGCGGCAGTGCACTGTCCGGGAGCCGCATTGACAGTAATATTAGAGGAACAGTTGACCACGGGCTTTTCGGTGTCGTTCATCGTCACGGTAAATTGACAGGAGTCTTTGTTGCCGGAAGCATCGGTGGCCACGCAGTTGACCGTAGTCACGCCGACGTGAAAGAGTATGCCGGATGGCGGAATGCAGCTTAAAGAAACTCCTGGACAGTTATCGGAAGCTGTAGCGTTGTAAGTAACCAGCGCTTCACACTGGCCGGGGCTGGCGGCCAGAGAGAAATTGGCTGGACAGGAAACGGAAGGTTTTTGCGTGTCATTTACCGTAATCGTAAAAGTGCAGCTATCTTTATTGCCAGAAGCGTCGGTGGCAATGCATTTGACGTTGGTTACTCCAACCGGAAAAGTTGAACCGGAAGAGGGCGTGCAGGAAAGGGAAACGCCGAGACAGTTATCGGAAACGATGGTGAAGTAATTAAAAACGGCACTGCACTGACCGGGGTCGTTATTGGCAACTATGTTGGGCGGGCAAGAAACAGTTGGTTTTTCGGTGTCATTAACCGTTACCGTAAACTGGCAGGAATCTTTTTTGCCGGAAGCATCGGTAGCTATACATTTCACGTTAGTCACTCCAAACGCAAAAGTTGAGCCGGATGAAGGTGTGCAGGATAATGAAACACCCGGGCAATTGTCCGATGCACTGGCACTATAAGTTACCACAGCATTACACTGGCCGGGGTCATTGGCTTTTACGATGTTAGCCGGGCAGGAAACGGATGGCTTTACCGTGTCGGGAGAGCAGGGATCGACAGGCGGGACAACCTTCCCCCACCAGGTCCCCCAGCGGTCAGTTCCCCCCGAAGGGGTGGCGGCATATTGCTGAATTGTCCAAAAATCAACGTCGTTCACCGGGTCAACCACCGTGCCGGTGTAATCCCCCCAGCGGTTGCGGGTACCGGAAAAGGTTTTGTAGTAGGAAGCCTCGCCCGCTTTCAGAACCGTGTCGGTCTCGAACGTATTGGGCGGATCGGCGACGGCGCGATAAGAGTAATTGCCGCCGGCAAACTGGGAAGCGGAAAAGCGGGAGTGTCCGATTAAAACATCCTCGTTTTTATTTATGGCCAAGCTGGGAAAGGCGTAAAAAATCGTGCCGGAAAGGTCTTCAATTCGGCCGCGTTGCAAAGTTGCTCCCGCCGTGGAAAGCTTCCACCATTGGACGGCGGAGTGCGTGCCGGAGCCGGCCGGCAGGAAAACGGTGTGGGTGCACCAGAGCGACCCGTTGCGATAGACGCAATTTTGCATCCGGGCGTCGTCGCACATAATCTTTTCTACCGAGCCGGACTGGGGGGCAAAATCGGTAAAACCGGTGGAGCCGACGTCCTCCCACGGGTCAGCGACGGTTGGGAAAGAGACGTCGGGAGTGTACACCTCCGAGCCGACCGAGCCGGTGATGGTAGAGATGCGCAAAATTCCGTTGCCGCCGGAATTTCCGAACCAATCTTCCACCATATACATTGTGGAAAGGGTGGTATCGTAAGTTATTGCCGGAGCTTGTGAAAATCCGCCGGTGGTATCCGTCATCAAGGTAAATAAGCCGCTGCCGCTGGCATACAGGTCAGCTTTGTTAAAAGCGTAAATGTTGGAACGTATAAAGGTGTCGCCGACCACGGTAAACATATTCATCTGTACCACTATCCAGTTTTTGTTAAACCCAAAGCTGGGATAGTCCGCCCAGACCCGATTGGCCGGGTCGGCGTCGATGCGATACAGATTCCAGGTACCGGTGGGATCGCTGGTTTGAGTAACCCCCATGAGAACCGACGAGGAGGAGGTGCGGGCGTTGGAACAGGAGGTGAACATCCAACGGTTAGAATAGGGGTCGTACAAAATTTTGGGATCAAAGGCGCTGGGACTGCTTAAAGAGGACCAAAAGCTGTTGAGGGAAACGGTGCTGATAACCCCGCCGGTACGGTCTTGGATGCGTACTTGGGAGTTCAAAGTGGTCATCAAATGGCTTGGCCCGGCGGCTCCGTGCACGTCGGGGGGAATTCGGGTGTTGTTGTCTCCCAAGGCCGCAAAGCTGGCGGAGGGGGGTGGAGAAACGGGCGGCGGCATAGCGACGAGAGGAGCTTGCCTGCCGATGCGGCTTAAATCCGGCCAGAGGTTGGCTGAGTTAGAAGGAACCGGGCGGTTTTTGGGAGCGGTCAAAAATTCCTTATCAGCTTCCTCTTCTTCTTGCGACAAATCCGGCACCGCCTTCCTGACGATTTCAGAAAAATTAACAGATGCTTTTAAGTCTGCTTTTCCTGGTCGGCCGGTAACCGCTTGAGCCCCAAAAAGTAAAGCGGGGAATAAAACTAATGCAAGTATTACGATTAAAGCCAAACGGACTGCTTTCTCGCAACGACTATACATAACCCCTTTCTCCACAAAGCTGCCAAAAAGCCGAAACCCATCCCCTCTTTAAGAGTATCGGGATATTAAAGTTAAATAATAAGATTAAAATTTACAAGCGAATTTTTTGAAGGGTTAAGCCAAAGACCGGGATGCTAAAGGTAAAATGAACCTAAAATATTCGGCTCTATTTGCTCCTCCACTGGCGTTTTCGCTCAATCTGAATACCCGTGTAATAATGCTCCAAAATCTGCTTGTAAGTCTGCCCGGCCCGTGCGCGGCCGATGGCCCCGGTCTGGCACATCCCAATCCCGTGGCCGGTGCCGCGGCCGGTTAAAACCACGCTATCCAACTGGCCGGACTGGGAACGAAAGGTTTCGATTTCAAACCAGGTGGAAGGCAAAATCGCCTGCAGGTTCGGCGAAGAAGGCCGCCCCAGAGCCCAGCGCATGGAGTCCGCTAAAATAAGGTAGTTTTCCTCCTCGGTAACCATCTTGAGCGCTCGCAGACGTCCAACGCTAGTGCGGTCAACCGCGACCAAATCGGTAATTGGGTTCATTTCGCCTTCGGCCAACTGGCCTTTTGATTTAAGGTAGGAACTAACTTTTCGATTGAGCCAATCTTCGGTTAGAACCTCCCGCCAGCGATAGTTTTTGGACCAGACGCAAAAGGTATCGTCATCAATCGATACTAAATAATCTTCCTGCGGTTTATTCGGCCAAATTTCAGAGATGAAATCGGTTTTGCCCCCGCAGGTGGAATGGTAGTAGGCATTGATAAAATTCCCTTTGTAAGTCGCCACCTCTCCGTCGGTCTCATCTACCGCCTGGGAAGCCAGCAGATCTTCCGCTTCACTGCCGAGATAAATCTGGTCTTTGACGTCCGCTTCCATATCCCATGGCTTGCCGGGATATTGCCCCAAATGGGACAGGGTGTAAGTCCGGGCGGCAACTGCTTGCGCTTTTAAAACTTCCATTTCCTGCGGGCCCCGTTTGCCGATTTCCGGCGGCAAAACTCCTTTGATGTATTCTTCCAAAGGGACCTGATTGACCAGTATCAAATTAGCAAATGAATCGGCACTGGCCCATAACTCTCCGTGATACCGTT
This sequence comes from uncultured Ignavibacteria bacterium, assembly GCA_964607165.1. Lineage (GTDB taxonomy): Bacteria > Zixibacteria > MSB-5A5 > DSPP01 > DSPP01 > DSPP01. The sequence goes on along the minus strand of CAZSIT010000001.1, from coordinate 203,618 downwards.
TGCCATCCACGGACAAAAGCTTGCCTGCCGCAGGCAGCATCCGCGCCCAAACCACATAAGATTCAAACTGGGTTTTACCATTTTCAAAAAGATTAAGAGAGAGTTTTCCGCTTTTGAATTGAAAATAGGAATCGGTCTCGAACCATTCTTCGCTGGAATCGGCGCTATGAATTTGCAATTTCCAGGGGCTGTCGGAACGAACTTCGCAAGCATTGTTAATTACCGGAAGGCGGACTTTGACAAAGGCGGGAAGGATCTGGGAAGGTTTTTCGACCGTTCGGGGCGGCTTGCCGCAACCGGCCAACCAAACTGCCGATGATAAAATTGATAAAGCGAGTGCTAACTTTTTCATACCTGCGAGATTTTTCCCAAAACTCCTTTCTTCTTTGCTCCGGTCACCGAAGCGGCACCGACTTTTTCACCCCTCAAACACCACCAACCCAAGACGGCGAAGCCGACCGCCTCCAAAAAATCGGCCGGATATCCCAGCCGGTCGGTGAGGTAAAAAGAAACACCCGGCAGGTAATTTTGCAACTGTTTGATAAAAAAAAGATTTTTAGCTCCGCCGCCGGCTAAATACAGTTCATTCAGTTTCTCTGCTGCGTTCCTACGTATGGCTTCCACTACTCCCCAAGCGGTTACGGCTTCGACGCTGGCTAAAACATCCTCCCGAGGCAAGCTTCTAAAGCTTCGAAGAGCTCTTTCCAACCATACTACCGAAAAATCTTCCTTGCCTGTGGACTTCGGAAAAGGACGCGCAAAAAAACTGTTTTTTTTGAGCGCCGCCAGCAAAGCAGGCGAAACTTTCCCGGTAAGCGCTTTCTTACCTCCGGCATCGTGGGAAGTTCGATAAAATTTTTGGGCCAGATAATCTGCCCAGCAATTGCCGGGGCCGGTGTCGGTAGCCGAAAAGTTTTTGCGTCCCAAAAAAGTCAGATTGGCGATCCCGCCGATGTTGAGCACACCCCGAACCCCGTTGGGCGAGGAAAACAAGAATTTGTGAACGAAGGGCATCAAAGGAGCGCCAGAACCTCCCAGTGCCACATCCCCTGCTCGGAAGTCCGAAACCACAATCGTATTCAGACGCTTGGCCAGAATATCGGCTTCCCCCCATTGGCCGCTTCCTCTCAAACTGCGACCAAGAAGATTTTGAAATACGGGGATATGCCGGACGGTCTGGCCGTGGGAGGCGATAAAGTCCGGTCTCACCCTTTTAGCCATCCTCAAGAATTTTCGAATTTCTCCCGCCCAGAACTCTCCGAGGAATTGAGAAGTCAGTATCCATTCTTCCGGCGAAATTTGTCGGGCTTGTTGCAAAGCCAAAATTTTCCGACGCAAGCGCGGCGAAAAGGAGTAAGTTTTAGCACAAAGAAGCTTGGGCTTGGTTTTTTGGGAAAATTCCAGCAGGGCCAAATCGGTGCCATCGGCGGAGGTGCCGGACATAAGGCCAAGCCCAAGCACCTTGCGGCCGGAGCGGATTTTTTGCAACAAACTGAAAAGCGCGCTCATACCCTTTTTTTACTCCAGAGCGACTCAAGTCTCTTCTGACTTTGTTCAAGCTGGCGAGCAAAGACGGCGCTCTTTCCCGCCTCTTTGGTAATCAGCTCAAGGGCGGTCTCTTGCCATTCCAGGGTGTGGCAAACCAAAGCCATATCATTCCCAGCCGCAAGAGCTAAAACAGCCGCTTCGGGAACGCCACAGTGGTCGGCGATTGCTTTCATCTCCAAATCGTCGGTCAAAATAACGCCTTCAAAACCTAAAACGGTTCGCAAAACCGAAATGGCCTTGGAGGAAAAAACAACCGGCTCTTTTTCGTCTAAAGCCGGCACCCGAATGTGCGTGGTCATCGCGCAATCGACACCGGCGGCAATAACGGCTCGAAAGGGCGGGAAAAAGGTAACTTCCAACTTTTCTTTTGAAACATCTGAAGCCGGTAAAAGCTGGTGCGGGTCTTTGGCGGAATCTCCTAAGGCTACAAAATGCTTGGCGCAGGTCAAAACCCCGCCGGCCTGCAAAGCTTCAATGGCACAGGCGGCCAGCTGGGAAACAATAAAAGGCTCATCGCCGAAAGTGCGCGGCCTTAAGTATTCGTTTTTCGGTTCCGTGATAACATCGACAACCGGTGCCAAATTCATATCAATTCCAGCCGTTTTCAAAGCTTCAGCCGTCTCTCGGCAAGCTGAAAACAACCCATCAAAATCTCGTTCTTCGCCGAAAGTTCGCATCGAACCAACGGCAGGAAATCCTTCGTTGAACCGCACGACTGTTCCGCCCTCTTGATCGACCATTAAGAAAAGCGGCAAATTGGTAAGAGATTTCAGCTCGGAGGTTAACGCCTTAAGTTGGACTGGCGATTCGTAGTTGCGGGCAAAAAGAATAACGCCGCCCGGTTTTTCTGCTTTAACAAAGCAGGCAAAATCGGCCGGGACGGAAAACCCGTCAAAGCCGCAGGCCAAAAAGCTGCCATAATTCATAAAAACAAAACCGTCCCCCGACTTGCCGGTCGGAAGACGGATTTATGATTCAAAGACAACGTCTCTATTTTTTCCCGGTCGGAATGGTAATGGAGAGACCGCCGGTTAGGCCAAAGAAGGTGGCCGTGGTGCTGGCTCCCGAGCCCTGGCCGAAAACGAAATTTATGGAACCTTCTCCAAAAATTCCGAGTTTCTCGGATGTCCGGTACAAAAACCCGCCGCCAAAATTGATGCCGGCGTTGGATTCGCTGTTGCCCTGGTATAGCCCGCCCGCTACCCGTGCAAAGGGGTTAAGCGTGGCGTCGTCCATTAAGAAGCCGCGGGCACCTGCGCCAATGAAAAAAAAGTCGGCGCCGTCTCCGATCAGCGACGGGTTGCCGAACGACTGCCAATTTAAGTTGAAAGTCAAAGCCACGCGGGGAGCCACAAAGTATTCCAAATTGCCGCCGGTCGTAAAACCGATGTCAGCTCCATTGCTGAAATCGCCGGTAGGCAGAACCAGGCCGCCCATTGGGGTGAAAACCAGCATCCGGTTCATACCCCCAAAGCCTGACGGCTTTGCCTTGGCCGAAGCGCTGATGCTTGCAGCCAAGACCATTGTTAAAACCAGTATCAAAAATCTCTTCATATCTCTCCTCCTCCTCGGTTAAGGTTTTGCAAAAATAAACGTTAAATCCAAAAAGGCAACCTTTTTTTCACCTCCCTCTATAAATAGTGATATCTTTCTAAATGACTTAAACTTACACCGGCAATGCGAAACCCAAAGATGGAGGGAAAACCGCCTGATGCGACAGAGGTCATTTTCCGTTGGCCTTTTCAGCTTGGGCCTCCTTAACGACTTTCTCCGTGGCTTCCCTAGGCACTTCCTCGTAGTGCGAAAATTCCCGGGTGTGGTGGCCGCGCCCCTGGGTGAGCGAACGCAGGGTGGTGGAATATTTGTACAAATCGGCAAGAGGAACCTGGGCTTTGATTTTCTCAAAACCGCCGTCGGCCTCCATGCCCGAAATTTTTCCCCGTCGGGAAGATAAATCCCCCATTACGTCTCCCATATATTCGCCCGGCACCAAAACCTCCACGTTGTAAATCGGTTCCAAAAGCACGGGCCGGCACTGCATAAAGCCGGTCCGGAAAGCCAGCGCGCCGGCGATTTTGAAGGCGATATCGGAAGAATCTACCGTATGGTAGGAGCCGTCGTAAATGGTTACCCTCACGTCAACCACTTTGTAGCCTGCCAGAGCCCCCTCATGCATGGCATCGATTACCCCTTTTTCCACCGAAGGTATATACTTGGACGGAACCACACCCCCCACCACATCGTCCACGAACTCAAACCCGGTCCCCCTTTTCAAAGGCTCGATCCGAAGCCAAACGTCGCCGTACTGTCCCCTGCCGCCGGATTGCTTTTTATGTTTTCCCTGAACTTCGATTTTTCCTTTGATAGTTTCCCGATAGGGGATTTTCGGTTTGCCCAGATCCACTTCGATGCCGAATTTCCGTTTTAGCCGCCCCACTACCACCTCCAGATGCAGCTCACCTTGGCCATAAATGATATTCTGGTGAATCTCGCCGTCCACGGCCATATAAAATGTGGGATCCTCCTCGTGCAAACGCGTCAACCCCACGGCCATTTTTTCTTCCTCATCCTTCTTTTTGGAAGTTATGGAAAGGTTGATGACCGGCCGGGGAAACTCAATAGCAGGAAGCTGGATAGGGGCTTTTTTATCGCACAAAGTATCGCCGGTGTGGCTGTTTTTCAGCTTGACGAAAGCACCGATATCGCCGGCCGAAACGGTGCCGATTTCTTTGCGTTCCTTGCCGTTCATAACGTAAATCTGGCCGATACGCTCCGTGGCCTGCCGACCGGGGTTGTAAACGTCATCCCCCGGAGAAACCTTGCCGGAAAAAACCCGGAAAAAAGAAAGCTCGCCGATATGCGCTTCCGAGATGGTTTTAAAAATTCGGGCGCAGAGCGGTTCGGACCCTGCCGTTTTGCGGGCGATTTTTTGATTCGTACCGGGGAGTATGCCCTCTACCTCTGGAAAATCAGCCGGGGATGGGACAAACTCCGCCAAAAAATCCAAAAGTGGCGCAACGCCGACTAAATTAGCCGCCGAGCCACAACAAACCGGCATAATTTTCCCGGATTGGATTCCTCTTCGAAGACCCTGCTTTAACTCGGCATCGGAAAGGGTGCCGGAATCGAAAAATTTTTCCAAAAGGGCATCGTCCGACTCGGCCGCTGCTTCTAAAACTTTTTGACGCCACTCATCAATTTTACCCGCTTCGGAAGGCGGAACAGGCATTTCCTTGGTCTGGCCGCCTTCATAGGTGTAGGCTTTTTGGGAAATGATATCGATTACTCCCTTTAAAGTGGGACCTTCCCCTACCGGCCAGAAAAGCGGCAGCGCGCCATTGCCGTAATGCAGAACAAACTGGTCTAAAGCCTTCTTAAAATCGGTGTTCTCCTTGTCCAAACGGTTGAAGAAGAAAATCTTGGCCGTTTTGTACAGGTCGGCGTATCTGAAAACCTGTTCCACCCCAACTTCCAATCCCGCCTGCGTGTTTACGACAATCAAAGCCGTTTCGCAAACTGAAAGCCCTCCGGCCACCTCCCCGATGAAATCGGTGTAGCCGGGCATATCCACAACGTTGAACTTCTGCCCTTTCCAATCAAAGTGCAAAAGCGAAGCGGAGATGGAAATTTTGCGCTCCACTTCGTCGGCGGCATAATCGGAAACGGTATTCCCGTCATCCACTTTGCCCAAACGGGTGGTAATCTTACCCAAAAAAAGAAAAGCTTCCGCCAGCAAAGTTTTGCCGCCCCCGCCGTGCCCAACTAACCCTATGTTGCGAATCTGTTCTGCGCTTCCCATTTACACTCCAAGCCTTTGAAAGTAAAAAACCGTCCTTTTTTTGTCAATGTAGCGTTCCCTAACTTATTTAGATTCGCCGCAAAGTCAAAAAAAAACGTCACTCTCCCGTCGCCTTTGAGTCAGTTACCAGGGAAGCTCCCATTTCTTCCAAGTGTCGAATCTTGCCGCCTAAACGGGAGGTTTGTGCCGTCAGCGCGGCCGCAACTAAGGTCCAACCAACAACGGCAACTAAAAATCGCGCGGGCAGTTTTTCCCCCCGACCGAAAAAGGCGAGCCCCAAAAGGCATACAACTCCCAGAACCTCAATAGCCAACAGAGTCAGCACCGCCGAGCGCTCGTGAACCGCGATGGCTTCCTCGTTTACGCCCAGAAATTTTTCTACGATATCTTCTGCGCCCTTGCCGGACAAATAAACCGGAACAGAAATTAACGCCACCAAAACAAAAAGAGCCAGAGCCGTTTTTTGCAAGGCGCCGTTTTTGAACCAGATTCCAATCAACAAGACCAACAGGATAAAAAAAGTGCCGACTATTGGAAAATGATTCAGAATCAGGTGCAGATAAGCGGCATTCATTAATTACTTTTTCTTTCCGGCTTTTTGGCCCGTTATCGCAAACTTTATCACATTTTTCTTGGGCAATGTTTCTATTTCAGGTCTTGGTTCAAACGGATAAACAGTTCTGCCGCCAAGCAACGTATAGCTTACTTTTCCCTTGAGACTCCAACCCTCAAAGGGAGAATTGACGGATTTTGAAAATCCTTCGGTAGCTCTATACGTCCAGGAGTGATTCGGGTCAAAAATGGTAAGGTCGGCAGGCAAACCAACTTTTAACTCTCCTGCCAGCAAACCAAACGCTCGTGCCGGGCCCCAAGTGAACTTTTCAACCGCCTGGGCCAACGACAGATAACCTTTGCCAACCAGTTCGGTCAGTATGATTCCAAAGGCGGTTTCCAATCCAATCATTCCATTTGGGGCGGCATCAAATTCTACTTCTTTCTCTTCTCTGGAATGCGGGGCATGGTCGCTGGCGATGGCATCAATGGTGCCATCCGCCAAAGCCTCGCGCAAGGCCTCCACGTCCTGCTTGGAACGGAGGGGCGGATTAACCCGCAGGTTGGTGTTGAAACTTTTTTTGATTTCTTCATCGGTCAGAACCAAATGATGGGGGGTTACCTCGCAAGTGACTGGCAGTTTACGTTTCTTTGCCTGACGGATAAGCTCCGCTGAACCGGCCGTGGAAAGGTGGGCCACATGCAAACGTCCCCCAAAAGATTCCAAAAGCCTCAAATCCCGCGCGATCATCGTCTCTTCTGCTGCAGCGGGTATGCCGCGCATACCCAGAAGAGTCGAGACCAAGCCTTCGTGCATTATTCCGCCCTGGGAAAGACTTAAATCTTCCGCATGCTGGACCACGGGGATTTTGAACATCTTGGAGTATTCGAAAGCCAGGCGCATTACCGAAGCGCTCATCACCGGCGAACCGTCATCGGTAATGGCAACCGCACCGGCTTCTATTAAGTCGCCAATTTCGGCAATCTTTTCGCCCTTACGTCCCTGTGTAATACACCCGACTGGGAAAACTCGAGCGTATCCTTTTTTAGCCCGCTCCATCACAAAACGGATATTTTCCTGATTATCCAAGGGCGGATCGGTATTGGGCATACAACAAATAGAAGTGAACCCGCCCGCTGCCGCCGCTTGGGAGCCGGAAACTACGGTTTCTTCATCTTCTCTTCCCGGCTCGCGCAAATGCACATGCAAATCGACAAACCCGGGGCAGACAATTCTGCCCGAAGCGTCCAGAACCTTTTCCGAGCCAAGAGACTGAATAGATTTTCTTGAAAGCGGTTTGGAGTATTCGATGCGTGCGATTTTCCCATCCACAATATAGATATCCCCGCTCTTATGGCTTCCGGTTCTTGGGTCAATAATCCGCCCGCCGGCAATTACCGAAGGCACCAGGGGAAATCCCCCGGTTGATGTTGATGGAGGAGCTTTTTTAGGCAACTGCCACCTCTAGGCCGCCGGAAAGGAGATAAAGCACAGCCATCCGAACAGCTACACCGTTGGTCACCTGTGTCAGAATCACCGATTGGGGTGAGTCGGCCACTTCCGGAGTGATTTCCACTCCCCGGTTAATCGGCCCGGGATGCATTATGGTATAGTTTTTATTCAACAGAGCCAAGCGTTCCTTCGTAATTCCAAAAAGGCGCGAATATTCACGCAGCGAAGGCAAATAGCCGACTTCCTGCCGTTCTAACTGCAGGCGCAAAACGTTGACCACGTCCGCCCCCCAGAGGGCTCTATCCAAATCGGAATAGACTTCAACCCCCATTTTTTCTACCTCAACCGGCAAAAGTGTAGTAGGCCCGCAGACGGCGACCGTTGCCCCCATCGTTTTTAATCCCCAAATATTGGAGCGGGCCACGCGGCTGTGCTTGATGTCGCCGACAATAACCACTCGGAGCCCCTCCACTTTGCCATATTTTTCACGGATGGTGTAAATATCCAAAAGTCCTTGGGTGGGATGTTCGTGAGCACCGTCACCGGCGTTAATTATCGAGGCATCCAAGCATTGCGTAAGAAAATATGGCACTCCCACCGAGGAATGCCGCACCACCACCATATCGATTTTCATCGCTTCCAGATTGCGCACCGTGTCGCGCAGACTTTCCCCTTTTTTAACCGAGGAAGCGGAGGGGGCAAAGTTGACCGTATCGGCGGAGAGCCGCTTCTGCGCTAATTCAAAGGAAATCCGCGTGCGCGTGGAAGCTTCGTAGAAGAGGTTGACGACGGTTAAACCGCGCAGAGTCGGCACTTTTTTGATTGGGCGCTCCAAAACTTCTTTAAAAGTTACCGCGGTGTCGAGGACAAATTCGATTTCTTCGCGTGTTAGTCCTTCCAACCCCAAAAGGTGTTTGTATTTGAATTTTTTCATTTCTTGGTGGCGGTTTTTTTCTTTTCTTTAATAGAAACCGAATCCTGCCGATCGACTTCTTTCAGGCGCACGACTACTTCTTGTATCAGTGAAGTGGGCAGGTTTTTGCCGACGTAATCGGCCCGGATGGGTAATTCGCGATGCCCCCGGTCAACCAAAACCGCCAACTGCACTTGATTGGGACGGCCAAAATCAATCAGTTCATCCATAGCCGCCCGCACGGTGCGGCCGGTGAACAAAACATCATCGACCAGCACAACAATTTTATTATCTATAGAGAAGGGGAGATTGGTTTTTTTGACCACCGGTCGATCGGCACGTTGCTCGATGTCATCCCGGTAGAAGGTAATATCCATCTCCCCCACTGGAACTTTTAGACCTTCCAACTCCGAAAGCAGTTTGGCCAGCCTTCGGGCTAAATAAGCGCCACGGGTTTGAATACCGACAACTACTAAGCTCTTGGCGCCGGCGTTCCGCTCGGCCGCCTCGTGGGCTATGCGGGCTAAAACCCGGGCTATTTGGCGTTCGTCTAAAACAAGGGTTTCTTTTTGCATCCTTTTCCTTTCGGGCCTCACCGGACCGGTTTAAAGGAACCATCTGGAACTTACAAGCCAAACCGAATTTGTAAAGCTTTTTCCGCCGGCAATTTCCACCGGCAATTGATTATTGAAGTTTTTGCCTGTTTGTGCTATGATTAGCCCCCCATGCTGGTCGGAGATTCAAACCTTGCACGTTGCTGATTCACGGAAGAGTAACAGTCCAGACGACAAGTGGACCCGGCGATCGGTCTCCGTAGCTCTTTTCAAGATTCTTCTGACTTCTCTGGTTGTTTATTTTGTTGGAAAACAGCTGATTGACAATTGGTCGGCGGTGGTAACCTATCGCTGGAAAATAAGCTATCCTCTTTTGGCCGCATCCTTCGCGATGCACCTGGTAACCTTCGCCCTGTTTGCTGAAGTCTGGTGCATTTTAATGCGCGGTTTTGGGTACCAAATTCCGTTTAGGCATGGATTCAAGGTCGCTTATATAGCCAATTTAGGAAGATACATTCCCGGCAGAATTTGGCCGTTGTTTGGAATGATTTACTTGGCCAAGAAAATTAACATAACGCAAGAGGCAGCGGTAGCTTCATGGGGTGTCGCCTCGCTTTTCGCCATTCCCCCTTCATTTCTCGTGGCTTTGAGCGTCCTTGCTCTTAATCCCGAAATGATTTCCCCCCAACTTAGTCCGTACCTCGGAAGCGGACTACATGTGCTTGGATTGGTGACACTTTTATTCTCTCTCTTGTTAGTTTTTGTTCCACGTCTAACGTTATCTGGTGTAAATACCTTGATGAAGATGCTGAAACGTCCACTCATTCAATTGAACCTCTCTGTACGCCTCGCACTATTAGTATATTTTGGATATATGCTTTGCTGGATCTTCTATGGTATAGCTTTCTGGCTGTTCGTAAATTCCATAGCGATTAGTCCAAGAATACCACTTCTGTCATGCATAGGGGCATTCGTACTGGCATATCAGATCGGATACTTTGCCGTTTTCACTCCTGGTGGGCTTGGCGCCAGAGAATTGGTCTTAATCGGGGTCCTCTCGCCTTACCTTGGGCCTGCTTCGGCAGGGATAGCGGTCTTGGCACGGATCTGGAATACGGTTAGCGATATTCTTGCATCACTTTTAGCGCTGCGTATTAAAATATAAAGAGATTAAAGGGATTCCTTAGAAGGGATTTTCTCGCGCTTTACTTCTTCACACCTTCTTGGTGGAAGTACAAGAAAAAAAAGTTTCTTTGTCAAAGACTTAACTGGATAATTTTAGGAATGTCGCAAGCCTTAATAAATTTTAAAGACACTCCTAAATCTGTCATCACTTCCTTCAAATACCGAATGTTATCAACCATATGCTCAAAGGAGTAAAGGGATTGGTCATTCTCTAATAGCTCATCGGGATGGAAGTAATTCACAAATATAATGGTTTCCTTCTCTTTAAATGCCCTTTCAAGTTGTGCGATTAGTGGGGCGAAAAAGACTGGTTTGCCGGTAATGCCTATCCAGTAAGTTGGTCGGGTAAGAACGCTCAATAATTGCATTGGATCCTTCATTTTTTTGGCCAGGGCCAACCCCGCCACGAAACCCCAGACGAGCGAATTGGATACGAAGTTCGGAGCTTCAAGGAGGGGCACACTTGCTTCCCCTTTGCGAACGGGCCGCCGGTAATCGAGAACCGATGGAACATAGGGTCGATTGGGAGTGATACGCCAATCAAAACAATTTTCCCCTCGGGAGAGCTTGCCTTTTGGCTTTATTCTAAGGCCGGGTATGGCACTGAAGTCCACGGTTACACCGAGGGATGCAAGAGCCGCAATCGTCTTATTGTTGTGATAGTCCCATCCCATTCTTACAGATTTTGCCCGTCCTGGCAGAACCGAAGTGTACGCCGCAAAAGCTTCTTCCAACATTCGGACTTGCCAATCCACATCAGCTATTTCTTGGTACCATCTATTTGAGTGGGCATCATAGTTCCAGAAATGGGGATGCCACGCGAGTTCGTCCCCCGACTGCTCCAATCCCAGGAGGAAATCTTTGTGTGTTTCGAGCACGTAAGCATATGAACCGTAGAGAAAACGCATTTGGTAATCCACCCGTAAGCACCATGTAAATATTGGAGGGTGACCGTCAATGTCGACCATCTCTTTGACCCGACCTTTCGCTCGGGGAATCCCTTCTAACATACCACGCCAACTGCGAGCTTCTTCGATTGGTTCTTTCACGAAATTGGCCCGGTCGGGGTCGGCATCACAGCCGATGACGACATAAACGGTATTCGGCACGGTTACTCGGCCGCCCGTTCCTTGGGCCGTGATTTTTTGAAGCGTTCGCTGAAGCGAGATTCCTTTATGACTGTAATCTTTATTGGAATCTTATAGTTTTCGAGCTTTCCCCGGCAAAACGCTTTTATCCTGTGAATGAGTTCTTTCGAGTCCTCGGGCTGTTTAGACCGAACCTCCGCACAAACGATATTACCGGTCAAAGCATTTTTCTCTCCGAAAACGGTTACTTCGGCAACGTTTTCAACTTGTTGAATGATATTTTCCACTTCAGCCGGAAAGACCTTTTCTCCACCGACATTGATGACGTCTGATTTCCGTCCCAGAAAGCGTACATAGTCGCCCTGTTGTTCTACCAGGTCGCCCGTTTTGAACCAGCCATCCGACGTAAAGGGGCTGGGAGCATTCAAATAGCCAAGCATTGCGGATTCGGCTTTTATTTCGAGCATACCATCGACAATGCGGGTTTGGTAGCCTTCGCCGCCAATCCTAACCCAGGTGGTATTTGAGTCGAGGGACTTTGAGCGCAGGGTACCGGTCTCCGTGGTGCCATATTTCTGGAGAAGAATAATGTTTGGAAAAAGCCGGGCAACCTGTTTTAAGGTCGACTCAGGCATTACTTCGGTACCATAGGTGATATATTTCAACGATGAGAGATCGTGGCGTTCATGGGCTTTACTTATCAAAAGAAGATTGAGGAAAGTAGGTGTGACCGGTAAAACTTCGACTTTCCAGCGTTCAACAACCGAACAAACAGCATCGGGCGAGCGGTCGCGAACGGTAATCACGCAACTTCCATTTGAGAGGGTGTAGAAAAGGGTGTCCATGCCTCCGATATGATCAAGCAGTAAAAAGGTCAGGGTTCTAAAGTTATGACGGCGTTTCTTAAATTTTTCAAGAAGTTTCGCAAAATCATGTACGGCAGCCTTATTGACTCCGGTAGAACCGGAAGAAAAGAGAACCAGGCCTGGATGCTTGCTCTTGATTAATTGATGGTACAAGGGATGGTCCGCTCGACGGCCCGTCGCAGTGAGCGAGAAATCATCTTTTTCATTTATCTCGGCTGTATTTTCGACTTGAGCCAGTTCCATTAATTCTGTGACTTTGAAATCCACAAAACTTGCAAACGGCACAACCACGGCCCCGCGCTCAACAAGCGCCAGGAGCATGGCTATCGACATTGGCGAAAAGTCACCAAGTATGGCAATAACCGCTCCAGATCTGACAGGATGTTTATCTAAAACTGCACGGCAATCATCGATTCGACGCAAAAGCAGGTTATAGGTAGAGACCTCATCCTTCCAGACGATTGCTTCGTTATTAAGATTCTCGCGGAAAACGTCAAGAAGAAAACTAACCGGCATTAAATGCCACCAAGATAGACAATCTGGCCAGTAATGAAGTCACTTTTTGGCGAGATGAAAAAATCAATTACATTGCTTACATCTCGAAATTCGCCGAAACGACGAATCGCCTGCCGACCAATGAGCGCATCCATTTTCTGTTTGGGCACAGACTTAATAAGGTCTGTTTCAATTGGGGTGGGGCCTACGGCATTTACGGTAATGCCAAAGTCGGCAAGCTCTCGGGCCATAACCGCGGTGAGCGATTCGACCGCCGCTTTTGAAGATGCGTAAGCCGCCTCCCCTTCCAATTTGAGCGGAGTGGCAACCGTGGCAAAATTGACGATTCTGCCGGATTTCTTTGACTGCATCATTTTGGCGGCTTCGCGCGAAAAAAGAAACGTGGCGATAACATTGGTCCGCAGTACTTTTTCCAAAGTGCTGAGCGGGGTGAGCAGGACGTGGTTCATGGAGGCGATTCCGGCATTATTAATTAGAACGTCAACCCGGCCATGCATTCTACGGATGTCGGAAAACATCTTTTTCACTTTTGATTCATCGGCGACGTCGAGAGAAAAGTGCGTGTATTTTCCCTTGATATCGTTTACCGGCGAGCGGCTGCAGCCAACGACGGTCCAGCCGTTTTCAAGATAATGAAGGGAAAGAAAATGCCCGATCCCCTTGCTGGTGCCGGTTATAAGCATCACTCCTCTATTTGTCATCATAAGACTCTTGCAATAGTGCGGCTATATAGTCGATAAGAGTATTGATCGAACGAAACGGGCTGCTATGTTGTGACATGGCCCGTTCGTCGGTCAACGTAACCGGCTTTCCAAATTTCTCTTCGACTTTTTGTTCGGCGGCGACAACGAAGCTGACCAGTCCAAGCGAATCCAATGTGGCATTTTGCCCGAATAAAACAGTCTCTTGTGATTTTGATAGTTGCTGCTCCGGAGGCAGGTCTCGGTTGACTTCATCCACAACCTCGTAAATTGTTTTAATAATTTGTTCTTTAAGTTCCATCTTCGAGTTATTGTTAATTTGTTTCATTTTATGGTGTTGGGTCTTAGATATTTACCATAGATTATCAAGATCGGAATCGAAAAAACTTATTTGCGTGGCCCCGGCCAACTGATTGGGAAAGACCACGGTATAACTTTGTTTGAGCCACATTCCCCCTATTCTAAACAGTTTGGCATCGGTAACGGAGCCCAGTGCGACTATACCATATGCTTCTTGCTGCCCGGCATACTCGAACGCCAACTGTAACATTTCTTTCCGTGCCACTGCGGTCCCGACTAAATCACAAACTTTTACCAAGCGCAAATCCTTCGTACGGTGTTGGGCATAACGAAAAATGATGTAACCGTCGGGATTACCCAAGCGGTCTAAGTGAATGTAGTTCTTATACTGCTTGTTTGGTTGTGCTATTTTGTAGTTAAGATATTCGGCTGTTCTTTCACCGAAATTATGGTAATGCAGAGACAGATTTCTTAACCAAATAGGATCCCAGGCAGGGTCAAACCGGCGTATCGCTTTCGCATGGTCTATAGTCTGTTTTTGTTCACGAAATAGCCGGTTGATGCCTGCAATCACGGTACCAAGAAAAGATGGTTTGTCCATGTAACGAAGGGCTTTTTCAGGGTGAAAAAATCGCGAATACATGGCCACGGCTTTACGGTTTAGGACGTAGCCCCGGCGGCGATGAGTTTCTTCAATTTGAGGAACGACCCCGACGGCGGCGAAGGGGAGCGTCGATTGGGTTGTTACTTCATTTAACAGGCTTGTGCCGGCAAAGGTTTGTACTAACGGATTGGAAGTGTCAACTACAAAAGTTGCCGCCCAGGCAATTTCGTTCCTTAGCTTTGACAGGTAAAAAACCGCCGGAATCTGAGCAATGTGCCCTACTACTTTATTCCCCATCAGGGCGATAAAACGTCGGCAGTGCTGCCAGCGGAACAATTCTGCTTCGACCAGTTCGGGATGATCCGGGCTAAATTTCCGAAATAAGTCCATAACCTGCTGCTCATATTTTTCATCGAAAGGCAGGGCAGAGAGTCGGCTTTTTTCTCGATGTTCCGAGGCCAGAAGAGGGGGGTCGGCGCCAGGACGCGTCACATTCACCGAGATAAATTAGAAGATAACTTAGATTTTGTCAATAGGTCACGATAAGCGGTATGTACAGTTTTCAGACATGGGTAACACTTTTTCAGCTAAGGAAAGTAAGCTTTTCTCACCAGCCACAGAGCATCTTTCCTCCCCAACCCTGGAGCGCTCTGGAGCTAAGTAGGCGAAGCGGCGCCTCTCCTCCAACCAAAAGCCCTCTAAGGGATTACTTTGACCGTTAGAAGCCAGTTTTTGAGCCTTTCCATCCCGGGAGTTTAAATTTGTGCAAGCTTCACCGTTTCTGCCTAGGATTTCAAACCGCACTGTTACCCATGTGTGGAAACAATACATCACGATAAGCGGTAGACAAGCTTGACAATTCGGTCGGAGGTGGCGATATTTTGGATGGTATGAAAGGTAACGGTTCAATAATTTTTTTTGAAGCATCGTGTTCTTTAAACAAACAACTTCTCAACCAGAATGGAAAGCGGGAGGCAAGATGAACCATCTTGGCCTACTAAAAGCTATTGGCTTGGTCGGTACGTTTTCTACCTTATTTTTGGCCGTGCCAGCCATATCTCAAGCAACTGTGTTACGGGTCCCCTTGGATTATCCGTCAATAACCGCTGCAGTGCAAGCCGCGGTTTCAGCCGATACAGTTCTTGTCTCTCCTGGAATATACACAGAAAGTATTTTGGTCGATGGAAAGTCAGTTGTAATCCGCTCGACGGCCGGCCCCCTTCAGACAACCATTACGAATAGCTCGAACCTAAACCTGGTAACTTTCAACGGGGCCGCCGCTTCGGGCTCAATTCTTGAGGGATTCAAGTTACAGGGTGGCAACATCGGGGTGCTCTGTCAGAACTCCGGCCCGACTATCCAACGCAATATGCTCGTGGGGCAGCAGGTACCCAACTGGGGCGCTATCTCTTTAGGGGGCAATGGCTACGCGACGCTGGGAACCTCTCCGGCGGCAATCGTTAACAACACTATTGTTAGCTGTGTCAACGGCGGTATCTCCACCTTTTCGACTGAGGCGCCCACCATCAAGAACAACATCATCGCCTTCAACGGCCACTATGGAATACATCGCGAAGGGCTCCTGCCGGGTGTGGCACAGCCGCTTCTCTCCTATAACGACGTCTTTGGAAACCCGGTGCCGTACCAGGAAATAGCCGATTCGGGCGTCGGCACAATCGCGGCTGATCCCAAGTTCTCCGCGCAGCATACGTTACTTGGTGGCTCGCCCTGCATAAATGCCGGAGACCCCGATACGCTTTACAATGACCCCGACGAGAGCCGGAATGATATGGGGGCCGTGCCGTTTGCCGCCTGTCGTGCGGCCAGGGGAGACGTGAACGCCGACGGTAGCTTGACCGCCGCGGATCTGGTTTTGATGTTAAACTGCGCCTTTTTGGGAATCGGCAGCTGCGATCTTTGCTTTGCCGACGTTACCTGCAACGGAATTTTGAACTCGGTTGATGTGGTGGTTCTGTTGAATGCCGTTTTCTTGGGGGTACCGCTGGATTGCTCACCCTAATCGCTGCTACTTTATAATCTGAAATTTACAGGGCAAATTCAAATATAATCCCTCTTTTTCAGTTTGACCGCACTCAAAGGGGAGTTATAATTTACAATGTGGAAGCGGTTTCCGAAAAAAATCCGGTGGCTATCGCGCTGGAAGCGGTCAATTGCCCGGTTTGCAATTCTCCTCGATACAAAAAGCTATTTGACGTTCCTTCCGAGCCTTTAGAATTTGGCCTTACTTTCGGCATAGTTCGCTGCGAGGCCTGTGGACTGGTTTATACCAACTCTCGTCCGACCGAGACCGATATGAACCGGTTCTATGGCGAAGCCTACTACGGCCCCAAACACCGCCGTTTTATGGGTCCAATTGAATGGATTGAAACTTTTTTTCGCTTCCGTCGCATAAAAAATATAGAACGGTACAAAAAGAAAGGAAGAATTCTGGACTTGGGCTGCGGCCGGGCGCAAATGCTCACGTTAATGCGCAAGCGGGGGTGGGAAGTTTATGGCACGGAATGGACAGAAGAATCAGCGCACGATGCACAAGAAGTACTCGGCTTAAACATTATGGTTGGAGAAATATTCGACCTCAAACTTCCCGAAAAGAATTTTGACTGCGCCACACTTTGGCACGTTTTTGAGCACACCTATCATCCTAGAAAAATTTTGACTGAAATTTCGCGAATCATCAAACCGGGCGGACTTTTGATAATCGCCCTGCATAATTTCGACAGCCGGATGGCCCGTTTTGGCGGAAAAAACTGGTTTAACTTCGACGCCCCTCGGCACTTGATGCATTTCACGCCGGTACAGTTGCAAAAGCTTCTAATTGAATACGGTTTCGATACCGTTGATTCCTCCCATCTTTCCTGGGAATTTGACCCCTATTGCTGGTTGCAGACCCTCTACAATAAACTTGGTTTTGAACACAACCTGTTTTACACAATGATTCGCCGCCGGGACTGGTGGCAAGAGTTTACCTTTAAAAAACTTCTTCAAGCTATCGGCATTCTTTTGCTTCTTCTGCCTCTTGGATTAATTGCCTTAACAATGGTGGTCATCGATGGCATAAGCAAACAGAACGGCACATTCATAAACTACGCCATCAAAGAGACCTCGATTGACAAAAACCCTTGAGCAGGGTAAGTTGCCAAACGATGTCCAATCCAACATTAAGACCAGTTTTCTCCGAGTAAAAACGAGCCGATATGGCCAATTTTGAACCGCTAAAAAGATATATCCTAAAATTGATGGATGAGATGATAGACCAATATAATCTCACCGGCCCCTTTCTGGATGCCGGCTGCGGTATCGGTGACGTTTCGCTTCGTTTGGCCAAACGGGGGTGGGAAGGGCTGGCGGTCGATTTCTCTCCGGAAGCCATAAAAATCTGTCGTAAGAATTTGCAGCCTTACAAAGTAAGAACCGAAGCTATGGATTTATTCGCAGTCAAAGGGGAGTTCAAAACCATTGTGATGACTACGGTCATCGAACATATCAAGGAAGACACGGCCATACTTAAACATTTGCGCACTTGTTATCCCAAAGACGGTGCAAAAGGATACTTTATCGTTTCAATGCCGACCAACCCCAAAAAAGAATGGCGCTGGGACGACGATTTTTACGGCCATTACCGCCGCTACGAAAAAGAATCGCTTGAAAAACAATTGGCCAGCTGCGGCTTCAAAATGCTGGAATTCTGGAACTACACCTTTCCGGTTTTTTGGGCGCTGCGGCGGGTCTACACTCGGATTCTTCCAAAAAAAATAGCCGGCGGAGAAACCAAGGAAGAAAATACATCTGAAAGTTCGCTGCAAAGCGCCTGGGATATGGGAAAGACCTCGACCATTATAAGCAAAATCCCCATCTGGCCGTTGATTTACGCCGTGCAAAAACCTTTTAAGCGTGGCCGGGCCGGCTTTGAAGCCATCGTCTTAGCCGAAACGGTCTGAAACTATGGCGACCAAAGCTAAATCAAAACCTAACTCCATCCCGACCGAGACCAAACCGGCTTCAAGCGCTATGTTTAGCGAAAAAACTTATGCCATAGGTTTGATTGTTTTGCTTCTCGTTGGTTTTCTCCTGCGTTTCAATCATCTCACCGCCGACCCGCCGCCGGACTTAAGCTGGAGTCTGGCTCCCTACACAGACGAAGGTGCCCACGTCGTAAATGCAAAAAACGAGATTTTATTCGGCCACTGGATGTTGGATGAATGGTTTCGAATGGGCGTCTCTCCCCTTTTCAGCATTGTGATGTTTGTCGTATTTAAGCTTTTCGGATTCGGCTACTTTCAAGCTCGCATCGTTTCCGTGATTTCGGCCATGGGTGTTACCTATTTGATTTTCCTTCTGCTGCGCAAAAGTTCATCAACCAAAGTGGCTTTCATCGGCGCTTTGCTGGCCACCACCAGCTATCTCTGGATAATGCAAAACCGGATGGCTACGGAGGAGTCCTTTCTTGCATTAGTACTTCTCTTGGCAGTTCTATTCTGGATTAAGGCTCCGGTTCAACAATACCAATTTTTCGTCTCTGGTTTTCTTTCGGTAAGCGCCGTGCTGTTTGTCAAATTATTGGGGATTTTCTTTCTGCCGATTCTGCCTTTGGAATTCATCCGCCAGCGCTGGCTGGCGAACGATTCTACAATTAAGCCGCTCAACTTCAGACCAATTCTTCTCTTCATCTCCGGCGGAATTTTAGCCGCGGGGATATGGTTCGTATCCGTTTATTTGCCTTTCCCAAAGGAAGTAAGCACCATTTTGGCCGCCAGCTCGACCGAATCGGCCGGCGGACATCCTAAATCCATTGGAGAATTTTTGAAAAACATTTTCACCCTGGCCACCAACGACCATTTAACTCCCCGCGCCTGGATTATTTTCCCGCTGGCCATTATTGCCCTGTTTTTCTGGACAGCAAACATTCGAGAAAGAATAAAACGGGCTTCTCCGCTGGAATTCATTTCCGCACTCTGGTTTCTGGGCGCTCTTTTTTTGCTTTCCAGTATGAACTACCGCCCCATTCGTTATCAGATGATTTTGCTTCCAGCGGCATTTATTCTTGTCAGTTTGATGCTTGACCGCCTCTGGCAGCCGCAGCAAATTAAAGAAAATTCAAAAGCAGGTCCGTTGGATTGGGCTCTGCGCTGGATAATTCTTTCATTTTTCGCCTATAATATTTTGTGGACAATTGATCTTTTCATTTTAAATCATTCCTCGATTCTATCCTTTTCTTCCTCCCCAATGCAGTGGGCCCAGGAAATTCAAAGCCGCTTGCAAAATTTCAGCCAATTTCTGCCCCGCGCTTTAATCGCTTCCACGCTTGGGCTGGGTGTTTGGATAGGATTAAGTTACTGGAGACCTTCGTCAAAACGGGAAAAAAAATTTCGACTGGCGCCCGCTATGGTTTTAATTTTACTTGGCCTGTCGACCATCTCGGACATCAGTCAATACGCGGCCTGGTCTCAAAATGTAACCTACTCGGTGATTGAAGCCTCGCGCGATTTGCGCAACTTGCCTCCCGGCAGCGCAGTGGCCGGCCCCTGGGCGGGAGCCATTACGCTGGAAGCCCCCGTGCGAGCCATCGAGATGCAGCAGTTCTGCAACGTCAATAAAGTATTGGAACGCTTCCCAGTAACGCATCTGGCCGTCTTTGGCGGCGGTTGGGAACAAAAATATTTTACCGAAAAATATCCTGAAATCCTGAATAAAAGCCGCATCTGGAAAAGCTATGCCCTGCCGAGAGGAACGCTTTTCATTGTCGAATTGCCCAAAAAGGACGAAAGAGCTAATTAGTTGTCCATATTAATGATTTTCCCAAAATCAAACAAAAAAACGGCCACACTGGATACCCTCCAGCCCAGCCACACTACCAAGCTGATAAGAACGGACCGAACTAAAAAAGTTACGGCCATCTTACCTGCTTACAACGCCGAAAAAACCCTGGCGCGCACCGTCGCCGATATTCCCAAAGACTGGGTGGATGAAATCATATTGGTGGATGACGTAAGCACCGATAACACCGTAAACATTGCCCAGAAATTAGGCATGGTAGTCTTTCGCCACGAAAAAAACAAAGGATACGGAGGAAACCAAAAAACCTGTTATCGTAAAGCTCTGGAACGGGGTGCCGATGCGATTGTAATGGTTCATCCCGATTTTCAATACGACCCCAGTTTTATTCCCGAATTGATTAACCCAATTCTGCAGGGAGAAACAGACGTCGTTTTCGGTTCTCGTATGCTAATTAGACGAAATGCCCTGGAAGGCGGTATGCCCTACTGGAAATTTTTCCCCAACATCGGCCTGACCAAATTCGCCAATTTGCTCTTGGGTTTGCATCTAAGTGAATATCACTCCGGTTTCCGCGCCTACAGCAAAGATTTTTTAAACAGCGTTCCGTTTGAGCTTAACTCCGACAACTTCGTCTTTGACACCGAAATTATCATCCAGTGCGTCGCCGGCCGCTTTCGGATCGGTGAAGCCCCCATAACCACCCGCTATTTTAATGAGGCTTCTTCCATCGGATTTTTTAAATCCATCCAATACGGTCTGCACATTCTGTGTGCCCTTTTTCTCTACCGGTTGCACGCGCTAAAATTGAAACAAATTTCCAAATATGAAGAAGTTCAAACTTCCTCTTACGCTAAAAAGTGAATTGCGATTGATATCCGCTTGAACCCAAATTTGGCCGAAAAAAAAGTCATTTTTTTAAGCCACTCTTTTTTTTCGTTCAAAGCCGAAGTCCTTTCCCATTACATCAACACCCTGGCCCGCGAGCTGTTCCAAAAAGGTTGGGAAATAAAAATTGTTTTACCTCATTCCAAAGGTCTGGCCGTCGAAGAAAACTTGGGCCCGGTCGAAATCTCCCGCTTTCGCTACTCCTTCCAGCGCTGGGAAACTTTGGCCTACGTTGGCGATATGGCCGAGCGAGTTAGAAAAAGCCTTTTCTACAAAATCATCTTTCTTTTTTTCATGGTCGCTTTCTTCTTCAAAACCAAAAAGGAAGTAAAAAAAGAAAAGCCGGCTTTAATTCACGCCCACTGGTGGATACCGGCCGGCTTGGTAGCCTATTGGCATTCTTTCTTTTGCAAAATCCCCTATATCGTCACGCTGCACGGCACCGATTTGATACTCTTGCGCCAAAATAGCTTCTTGCGCCGTAAAGCAGAAAATGTTTTCACACGCGCAGCCAAAGTTACAGTTGTATCCAATTTTCTAAGAGCCGAACTTATATCTCTGTTCCCGTTTCTTGAAAACAAAACCGCCGTAATCCCAATGCCCATCGACCCGCAGGTGCTGCAAAGGGAACCAAAGGCTTCCCGAAATAACCGCTTCATACTCTGCCCGGCCCGCCTGATTGAACAAAAAAATCTATCCAATCTCATCACCGCCTTTTCACAAATCGCTCCTGAATTCCTCAACGTTAAACTGGTCATCGTTGGCAACGGCCCCAAGGAAACCGAACTGAAAGCCCAAGTTGAAAAGCTGCGGTTGGCCGAACGAGTCGAATTTTTCCCCTCGATGCCGCCCCCCAAATTGGGGAGTTTGTATCAGGCGGCCGAAATTGTAACTTTGGTCTCAAAAAACGAAGGTTTTGGGTTGGTCTTAGTGGAAGCTTTCCTTTTTAAAAAGCCGGTAGTCGCCGCCCGTTCCGGTGGAATTACTGACATTGTAACCGACGGCGAAAACGGCTTTTTGGCCGACCCGGATAAACCCCAAGAAATCGCTGTCGCTTTTAGAAAGCTTCTTGCGGACGCTTCTCTACGCAAAAAATTGGGAGAAAATGGCTGCCAAACCTACATTCAAAAATTCTCCCCCGAAAAACTTGCTGAAGAATTCAATCAGCTATATTCAGAATTTTGAAGCGGGATTGAAAAATTACTTACGGAAAAAGCTCGGACGCAATTTTATCTGAAATATAGAATCCGAGAGTGGTGAGCTTCAGCCTTCCAGCTTCGCTCAGGGTATAGTTTTGAGCCACCAGCTTGTGGATTAAGTCATTTTTTTCTTTTGCCAAATCATATTTGAATTCATTCTTCAAGCTTTGAAAACAAACTCCCTCTTTCTGCCGCAAGCCAAGAAAGATGGTTTCTTCCAGCGCTTGTTTTAAGTCTATGATTTCTTCAAATTCCAGAGGCGATATGCTCTTTCCAAGTTTCTCTTGATAAATATTCAAGCTTCGAACATTGGCCCATCGTTTGGCGCCATTGAAGGAGTGCGCCGATGGGCCTATCCCCAGGTAACTTTTTCTTTCCCAGTAGTTGCGGTTGTGTTTTGATTCGAATTCGGGTTGAGCGAAATTGGAAATCTCATATTGCCGGTAGCCTTCCTTTTCCAAAAATTCCACTCCGGTTAAATACATTTCCTGGCAAGCATCATCGGGCGGCAGACGAAGTTTTCCTTGCTGCTGAAGTTTGAAAAAAAACGTCCTTTCTTCAATAGTCAAACTGTAAGTTGAGAAATGAGATGGCCTCGCTTTGATCGCCTGTTCTAATGTTTTTTGCCAGGATTTGAGAGTTTGCCCGGGCACTCCAAAAATCAAATCCAGATTAAGATTTTCGAAACCAGATTTTCGAGCATTCCTTGCCGCATCCAATGCCTGTATGGCTGTGTGCTCTCGGCCCAAAGTTTTTAGCTCTTCATCATTCAAGCTTTGAACTCCGATGGAAAGCCGATTTACACCGAGCTTGCGAAATGTCACCAACTTATTACCCAAAATGTCATTTGGGTTGGCTTCTAAAGTGATTTCTGCTTCTGAGGATATGGCGAAGAACTTTTTAGTCACCCGAAAAAGCTCATCCAGTTGTTCTGATTCTAAAAGAGAAGGAGTGCCGCCTCCGAAATAAACCGTTTCCAGTTTTTGGTCGGAGAGTTCCGGTTTTTCTTTCAAGAGAAGTTGTAATTCCGTTTCATAAAAAGGTATGAAGGTCTCTCTTTTCGTTTTGGAAACCCTTAGAACGTAAAAATCACAATAGGGGCAGATTTTTGAGCAAAAGGGAAAATGCAGATAAAGCCCGAAAGACATACAGATAAGAAACGAAAAAGAAAACTAAAGCGAAAGCAATTCCAGTTTGAATTCCACCGCAGCGGACTCTTCCGGTTTTAAATGCATAGGGAAACTAAAAAGCAAAGTGGAGCCTTGATAAGTTTTTTCCACGCCCGATTCTGAAAGAGAAACTGTAAAAATGGGAAGACGTTGGAACCGGATGGGGGTGGGAAAACGAAAAATCACCGCCAATTTGCGCCATTCGTCAACAAGTTCGACGCTGTTCACATCAGCAACTTTTTCTTCCGCCTCAAGCGTGGGATGCACAGATTTTTGGCCGTTGACCTTGAAGTAGCGGTCGGGTGAATAGGGCGCCTCAAAATTGAAATTGAATTCGCTGGACAAAATAAACGACACTTGTTTTGCCAGCAGATTCTTCAGTTGATAACTAAACTTTATTCGCGGTCGGCCAACTTCAAATGAGAGGGTTTTTTGCAGGGAAAAGCCGTTGAAGTTTTCAGTTTCAAGGGAAACGACCGCTTGCTTCGCTTCCTTCTTGATTTTAGATTGAAAAGCAACTCGGTAGCCCGTCACCTCGTCGATGGTTTCGTAAAAACTCCATTTTGGATAAACCGGTTGGCTAAAAGTATGCAAATATTTTTCCAACTCTTTGTCTTTGGCCTCAATTCGGGAGTGAATGGTGGTTACTTGTTCGGATGACCTGGCAGATTGAGAGAGTTTCAAATGATAAGCCTCCGAACGGCCGGCAAAGGTGTTTTGCAGGTTAAATTGTTTAGCTTTGAAGTCCAGCTCGGAAATTGAGCCGCCTTTATAGGGATTTATAACACAGAACAAATCGGGAGTTTCGACAACTACCTCTTTATATCCATCCGCATCGAAGTCAATTTCTTCGACCGAGATTTGAGCCTTTCCATCCAATTCGTAAATGAGGTTCTGGGCACCAATCAAGGCCTCGTAGTTGGCTGCGCGGAGGTGAGTCAAATAAGCCCCCCCAAAGACCCCATGCCAGTAAGGACAGTTACACTGTCCTTTATAAAGCAGGTTACGAGCCTCCTCCAACTTCGTCTTATTTTTTTGGGGGCTGTCCTTCAATCCCTGTAATTTATGGCTTACAAACAGCATCTTTTTATGCATATGATTCACTTCCGGATATTTGGAAAGAAAATTTCGCCAGAAACCACCGCGCAAAAAGGGAGCGGCCTTTTCCCATTCCCCAATACTTTTAAGTTTTTCTTTGACCGTTTCATAATCCAGTTGCAGTTGCGGCGGTAAAGCCCACTCCAGCATCTCCTCGTAAGAAGCAGGAGGAAGATAAACGCGGTCCACAGAGCCGCCATTTTTCAACGCTTCACTGAAGAAGCGAACTTGCAGCCGGTTGCCATCAGAGGTAACAGCCTCCAGAAATTTTTCCAGCCAACCGTTGATGTAGCAATGCTCGTACGTTTTCGGCCAGACCCCAAACTTTTCACCGTCATCAGCATATACCCAGCATTTAACTTCGTTCAAGTTTTCAAAAAGCCGATTTTTAATTTCTTCAATCGTACCAAAGGGGACCTTATAACGCAACTCTTTCAAGATGGGAAAAACGTAAACCGCTCGACCTTCGTCCTCGGTTAATAAAGGGCCGGAAGTCAAAGGACCGTTATAACCGGCGTATCTGAAGTGAGTATCATCCAGCATCGTATATTCAATGCCTGCCTGAAAGAGAGTTTTGGGTAGATTCGGTTCCCAGACCCGCTCGGCTATCCAGGCTCCTTTGGGCCTTTGGCCGAACCGTTTTTCAAGATAGTCGGACATTTTCAAAATCTGGCCCAACCGGTCGGCTTCCGGAATGGCCGGTAAAATCGGTTCGTAGAAACCGCCGCCCAACAGCTCAATTTGTCGCTGCTCGAGCAGCTCTTCGATTAGCTCGAAAAACTCCGGCTTTCTTTTTTCCGCCCATTCATAAAGAATGCCGGAGTTGTGCAAGGCGAATTTGAAATCTGGAAATTGTCTCACTGACCGCAAAAAAGGCAGATAGGCCTTTTCGAAAGCGTCATCAATAACCGAGTCGAAATTCCCAACCGGCTGATGGTTGTGAACCGCAAAAAAAAGCGTTTGGGGCATTAAAAAATCTTGATGGTCAAATAGCGGCGGGGATTTCTTTTGATGTCCAGAACCAAAGAATCTAAATCGCGGGCGGTTTTGCGCATCTGTTCATAGAGCGTCCGATCGTTAATCAGCTTGCCCAGCGTTCCCTGCTGGTTTTCAATCTGGTCGGCGATTTTTTTGAACGAAAACCTAAGCGAATCCATCCCGTCCACCAGCGGGGTTATTTTTTGGGAGGCGGAATGTAGATTGGTTACGACCGAATCGACGGCCCCGGCGTTTCTGGCAATTACGGTCTTTAATTGATGAGCCGCGCGAGACAGGTCGTCAAAGGCGGCGGTAACCTTGTCCTCGTTTTTGGCCAAAAGCCGGTTCACCCGCCGGCTGGTTTCCTCCGCCTGGTCAACAATTGAAGTCAATTTGTTCAAATAGCCGGGCGAGCCGATGCTGCCCCGCAAGGCTTCCACTAACTGCCGAACCTCGTCCATCATCCGCCCCATCATTCCCATCACTTCCGGAATTCCAGTATCGTAGTAACCGTGCGGGTAGGGTTGCAAGGCCAAAAGCGTGTCCGATTTTCCAGTTTCAACCGAAACAAAACGTTCTCCCATAAGCCCGATGTTCATAACCGTGAAGCGGGCATCTTGTTTCAAAACAACATCTTTTTCCAGCGAAAAGTTCACCAAAACGTCGCCTTTATGCAAATCGATTTTTTGAACCTTTCCTTTCTGCACGCCGGAGACGGAAACCTGATCGCCAACGGATAACGAGCCGACATTGGGAAAAACCACGGCTGCAGGATAAGTTTTTCGCCCAAAGCGGGCGCCTTTAATCCAGATAATACCATAAGTCAAAAGGGCGATGGCAATTAAAATTACCAGCCCGACTTTCCATTCGGCCGTTTTTGGACTCATACCCCCCTTAAGGTATCGGCCAAAACCGGCTTACTCGTAATCGCTTTCCAGATAGCGGGTGGTCATTTTTCGGCGATGGATTTCCTCCGACAACCGCTTGGCAAACCCTTCGGCAGTGTTTTCGCCGTACACTTTGAGCATATGGTTCATCGCAATCACTTCCGATATGACCGTGATGTTTTTCCCGGGGGACAGGGGAATGACAACTACCGGCAACTCCACCCCTAAAATGGTGGTATGTTTATCTTCCAAACCGAGTCGTTCGTACTGCTCTTCTTCCGACCAAACGGTGAGCCGCACTTCCACCTCCAGCCGTTTTTGCAGCCGAATCGAGCGGATGCCAAAGAGCTTTTCGATATCGATAATCCCTATCCCGCGCACTTCCATATGATGGCCCAAAAGCTCAAACCCTGTCCCCACAATAACTTCCGGCGCTTTTTTGATAAGCCGCACCATATCATCGGCGACGAGCCGATGTCCCCGCTCGACCAAATCGAGGGCCGTTTCGCTTTTTCCGATTCCTGATTTACCGGTATAGAGAAGCCCAACGCCGTAAACGTCCACTAGTGTGCCGTGAACGGTCGTGGAGGGTGCAAAAACATGGTCTAAGTAAACTGCCAAGCGGCTTTCCAATTCAGTAGTGGTCAGCTTGGATCCCAAAACGGCCGTTTCCCACTCTTTGGCGGCATCCAAAAGTTCAGTAGGGGGGGGCTGTCCTTTGGAAACGAATACCACCGGTAAATTGAAAGAGAAAAGACGCATACAGCTTTCGCGCCTTTGGGTTGGTGTTTGGCTTCCCAAAAAAGCAATTTCAGTCTCGCCCAAAATTTGGGTGCGCTTGGAAGCAAAACGCTCGGTAAAACCTGCCAAAGCCAAGCTGGGCCGGTGAATCTCGCTATTGGCGATGCTTTTCGTAAGCCCGACCGAACCGGTCAAAAGCGACAGCTCCAGATATTCCTTTTTCTCGTTGAAAAGGGCTTCAACCGTAATGGGTTGCATCCGGCTACTCTTCTTCCTCCTCTTCGGCGGCCGGCCGTCCCGCCTCCTCCTTCAGTTCCGTTAGTTTTTTCTGATCTTTGGATTTAAGTTTTTCTTTATACCGTTTCAACTGGGCTTCCATTTTCTGCGCCAGTTTTTCAATCGAAGCCGGCATATCGTTGGTGGCAACTTTGCCGGTTATAATCGTGCCGTAAACCTTCAGATTTCCCTCCGCAATCTGCCGATAGCCGTCTTTGGTCAAAATCAGCCGGCAATCAACAATGTGATCAAAATAGCGGTCCAGCTTTCCGAAATGTTCTTCGGCAAACTCCTTTAGATTCCCGTTCATTTCAAAATGACGGGCAGTTATCCGCAGTTGCATAAAGACCTCCTCTTATTCGTATTCCGGCATTTGGTCGAACGAATGCCGGGTGGTGATAAACCGTAAGGTGCCACTCTTGGAGCGCATCACCAAAGAATGGGTTTCGGCGCCCCCGCCAAAGAAATGCACTCCCTTGAGCATATCCCCGTCGGTCACGCCGGTGCAGGCGAACATTATGTTGTCTCCTTTGGCCAGCTCCTCGCAGCTATAAATTCGGTTAATGTTTTTAATGCCCATTTTTTTGGCGCGTTTGATTTCATCCGCATTGCGAAAGACCAAACGTCCTTGAAAGCCCCCGCCTAAACAGCGCAAAGCGGCCGCCGCCAAAACTCCTTCTGGCGCTCCGCCGGTTCCCAAAAGCACGTCAATGCCAGAGTCCGGTAGGGCCGTAGCAACGGCGGCGGAAACGTCTCCATCCGGGATTAGCTGAATCCGGCATCCAAGTTTACGAACCCTTCGCACCAACTCTTCGTGCCTTTGCCGATCCAAAATAACCACCGTCAAGTTTTCTACCGGCATACTCTTGGCTTCGGCTATGTTTTTTAGATTCTCCTCAATCGTTTTTTCGAGGTCAATGGCCTCCTGGGCTTCTTTCCCGACCGCTATTTTTTCCATATAAGTGTCGGGAGCGTGCAAAAAGTGCCCGTGCTGGGCCAAGGCCACTACCGACAAGGCGTTGGAACGGCCAAAAGCTACCGAATTGGTGCATTCCAAGGGGTCCAGTGCGATGTCCACGCGAGGGCGTTTACCGTTGCCAAGTTTCTCCCCAATATACAGCATAGGAGCTTCATCCCGTTCCCCTTCCCCAATAACCACAGTTCCGGCAAAGTCTATGGCGGAAAAGGCCTTACGCATAGCCTCCACGGCCGCTTCGTCGGCTTTATGAGCGTCTCCTTTCCCCATCCATCGGGCGGATTCCAAGGCGGCGGCCTCCGTCACCCGCACCAGTTCCAATGCTAAATTGCGGTCCATCGATCCTCATTTAATAATACGCCAAACTTTCCGTTTTGTGGCGGGAGGAGAATTTGCTGCGACATCACTAATCAAAATACCGGTTTTTTAGTCGGAAGCAACTTATTTTGAAATTAGCTAATAACAAAAAAAGCCGCCCCGCCACGAGCGGCTTTTTCTTTGCGAGGTATTTGATTACTTCATTAACGTCATCTTCATTTTTTTGACGAAATCCCCAGCCCTTATTTGATAGAGATAAATCCCGCTGGAAACGTTTCTGCCGGACTGGTCCGTTCCATCCCAAGAAACCTCATAAACTCCAGGTTCCCGCTCCTGGTTGACTAAAGTTCTAACCAGTTGCCCCAGCATATTGTAGATTTTCAGCTCTACTTTTGCTTCTTTGGGAATAGAATATTTGATGGTAGTGGTTGGGTTGAAGGGATTGGGGTAGTTCTGGCTAAGCTCAAACTTCAGCGGCACCACGGCAACTTTCGGGTCACCTCCACCCTGCGAAGGGCCGTTGTTGAAGTCGTTGGGACAGGAATCCGGGGTAGCTGGCCCGGAAAAAACCCAGTCTTTGTTCACGTTCCCGCTAAACCAGGATGATGGAACAGAGGTCGTATCCCACCAGTTGCCCGAGGCATACAAAGTTCCCGACGAAGCGGCGTTGGTAACCGCCTTCGCCCCGGAAGTGGCGCTTTTCATCAAAATGTTGTTCTTGCCGCAATCGGGGGGCGAGATTGTTGTCTTACCCAAGTTTACCGTAGCCCGCTGGCTGTAAACCGCTATCGACTTGAATTTGTTAAACGTGCAGTTGCGAACCGTGACGGTGCCAGACCCACTCTTGGCCCTAATAGCTGTATCCGCATAGCTGATGCGGACAAATTCCAGAGTTCCGCTGCCGGAAGTCTCAAAGAAAAGCCCGCCCCAATCTCCATTTGCTGGAGAAGAAGCCGAAGAAGTCAGAATTATCGAATCGCTTACATCTCCCGAAGCGGTCAGAGTGCCTTTGACGATAATCCGACTTTTGGTGGTATCTCCACCGGAGTGCTGATTATCGTAGTCTTTCTGGAATTTAATAGTTGTCCCTGCCGCTATGGTCAAAGTTTTCCCGGAATCCACGGTAACATCCCCGGTAATCGCATATACCCCCGGCCCCCAGGTAGTGTTTGCGGTAATATGCCCATACCAGTTGTTCACCAAAAGGTCGGCAGTGGCATTGGATTTAGTAGCCTTTGAAACATTGCGGACGGCAAAGTGCGTGGGAACATTTTGGGTCTTCACGTTCGATGGATTATAGCCGTCGCTGGAGGGGTTGCTAAGGCCGTCAAAGTTGATTTTTGTGTCTTGATTCCAGTAGCAGGTGGCGCTGGCAATAGTGGGGTAGGTATAGCCAATCAGCGTATCCTGATCCCAATTTATTGTCACAATGGCTATGTCCAGACTGTCCTTGCCGCTGCTGGGATTGGGATTGAGCGTATCGGGTTTAAAATAGGGGGCAGGAAAATTCCAAAGCCCGTGGGCCAACTCTGCGTCGATTTTCTTGCCTCCCTGAATTGGAAGCTTTTGCGTTTCGTCCACATGCCAAATCATAAGGCCACCGCGCGAACCGGGCATTTGTGCTTCCCAAAAGCCTAATGAGTCAAACGCCAGGTCGACTCCCTTATGGTTACTAACCAAAAAATATTCGCTGTCGCTTACCGTCAGTTTATAGACCGTGCCGGTCTTGATGCAATCCTGTATGGACTGCTGATAGATGGGCGCGGTCACTACCGTGGGAGTAATCCAGTTCAATTTAATCCGGCTCCAAGGGTCGAAGGGAACCGGCCGCAGGACGGGAAAACCCTGACCCATTATTGAAAAAGAGCCTAAACCCCACGACAGTGGCTTAAAACAGGGCGAGTCGCAAATGAATGTACCATACAAATCCGGCAGGCCAAGCCGATGGCCCCACTCGTGCGCACAGAGGTATACCGCCCTATCCCAACTGTTGCTGTAATCAACCGTGCCTCTTATTGAACGGTATTGGCTGACCTCTACCGTATCACCGTGTGAGTTTACATCGTGGGTTCTATAATTGAAACCCTCGGTGCCTCCCATTGCATTATGATTTACCACCACGAAAAACAGCCCATCCACGACCCCATCCGGGGAACCGTTCGGGCCGTCGGTGTCATAGTTGCCAAAGTTGATATAAACGTCGGCGGTATCCATTATACTCTTGAAAAAACCGTAGCTCAAGTAGGTGGCTCCGGCCACGGAGGAAGTAAAACAGTGGGTGCTATCCCGGCCATAGGCAGCGGCGGTTATTAAATACTTGCCTGCGGAATTGTCCAAATAAAACCGAGGAACGCTTAGTTGAACATTTGGGTTCCAAATATCGTCCTTCCACGAAGGAAGCAACGTGCCCAGCGGGGCGCCTGTGCTGCAGGCATATATGACAATCGCGTTAAGTGTGTCGGTGGGTGAAACAGTGTGGCTGCAACACAGGGTGTCCGGTTCAAAAACACATTGTAATGGAGAAATATTTTCTTGAGCCGAGCCAACTACGGGACAAAACAGTATTACTCCTAAAAGGACAAGCTTGACAAGCGAACAACGAACGGAGTTCATAGACCTTCCTTGGTTTAGAGTTTTACACGCTTCCAACATTCATCCAATAAACGCATGCTGCCGTTAGATAAAATCCATTGTCCCTCCTTCTCTTTAAGGTTTCACCAGTTTCTAACTTTTATCCAAAAGACGCCCGCCGCTGCTAAAAGGATTATCAGCAACGGCAAAAGCTTCTTATCCAGCGTCGGAACTTTCGGTGGAACGATTCTTTGCATCAACCAAATGTCTCGGGAGCCAAAACCGGTCAGCGCTGGTGTGGCAAAAAACAGGCTGTCGCCTGAGGCCACAACGGAGGGAGTAACGGCTCTTTCACCTATCTGCGGCCGCAGGTCAACTTCCGGCCCCCAGGCCGAGCCCATCCAATGCCGCACAAATGTGCTGATTCCGTCATTGACATAGTGGTCGTAATAAAGCCAGACCCCATCTGCGGTTATTGAGGGGTAATTCGCGAAAAAACCGCAGTTGGATATCAAAAGCTGGGGGGTGGACCAGCTGGAGCCGTTCCATTGGCTCACATAAATAAAACCGCACCCGGAACTGAAATACAGATGCTGGCCGTCCGCTCCAATCTTGGCCGAAAACTCTCTAAAAGGAGTATGTACCGGGGGGCCTAAAGCAACCGGATTTCCCCAGTCATTGGCCAAAGAATCCCAGGTAGAAACCCAAATGTCCCACGAAATGCCGGCCCGGGCATCCACCACGAAATACAGTTTTTTTCCATCCGGAGAAACGCTGGGAGAATACTCGCCGCTCGGAGCGATATTTATTTGCGGCCCTAACTTTATTGGATTCGTCCAGCCGGTATCGGTCCAGTTTGCAAACCAGATATCCCCCTCCCTCACGAAGAACAATTTCTTTCCATCGTAGGTCAAAAAGGGGTCGGACTCTTCCATGGAAGTATTGATTTTCGGCCCTAAGTTCACCGGTGGCATAAACTTGGGCGCGAGCTGGGCAAAAACCGACCCGGCCAGCCCAAAAAAGAGCAACACCACTCCCCATCCAATAACTGCGACAGTTTTTCTGTGCCTCATATTCAATTTTCTCGACTTAAAGGCTGTCCGAAGGGGGTCACCAAAAGAGCTGGCTCAAGTCAGACAAAACCAATAAAACCAATAAAATGCAAAAAGTCAAGCTTTTTCATCAAATTCCGGGAAATTTGTTTCAAGGAGATAACCGATTGTAGCGGATAGTGTATAAGCTCTAAAGTAGCCTCTTACATTACGGCACAGTAAAGAAAAAAAATTGGTGGAAAAGCCTGTTGATGTGAATTCAGCAGGCTTTCTTGTTTTAGCTTAATGCCGAAGGCGGGATTCGAACCCGCACGCCTTTCGGCGCCACCCCCTCAAGATGGTGTGTCTGCCAGTTCCACCACTTCGGCAAAATTTAATCGATTGCAGGGGTTTAATATATTAAACCCCTGCAAAAATTATTTGGGAGGCTGGCTTGTTTTCTGGTCGGTCTTTTTTTGTTCTCCAGCCTTTTGCCCAGCCGGTTGATTGACGTCAAAAATATTCGGTTCCTTTGCCGTCCCGGTCTGCGTTTGTTCCGGCTGGCTCTGCGGCTGCGTGCTAATCGGCCCGCCCGAGGTGGGCTGTTGCGGCGCCGGAATGGTCCCCGCCGCCTTCTGCACGGCGCTCTGCACGTTTGCGGAACGGGAGGAGAAGGTCAGCCCAATCGAAGTCAAGGCTAAAAGCACGGCCAGAACCGCCGTAGCGCGCACCAGAAAAGTGGCCGCCCCCCGCCCGCCAAATACGGTCGCAGAAAAGGCCCCGCCGCTAAAAGCTCCGGCCAGCCCCTCGCCTTTGGCCGACTGCATCAGAATTGAAATAATCAAACAAACCGCCACAACGATATGTATCATCAAAAGTAACGTATGCACAAATCCTCCTTACTTCGCCTTCTTAATAATCTCTACAAACTCGCCAGCTTTCAAACTCGCCCCGCCGACCAGGGCGCCGTCGATTTCCTCCTCGGCAAAAAGCGGCCCGGCTACATCGGCTTTGACCGAACCGCCGTATAATATACGAATTTTTTGGGCAATTGGAGCACCTGCCATTTTGGCCAACTTGTCCCGTATGAACCGGTGAGCCTCAACCGCCTGCCGGGGCCTAGCATTCACTCCTGTACCAATGGCCCAAACCGGCTCGTAGGCGATGACCAATTGAGTATCATCAAATCTAAGACTGTTTAATCCAACCGTCAGCTGTCGTTCAATGACCTCGAAAGTCTTTTCGTTCTCTCGCTCTTGCAGTGTTTCTCCAAGACAAAAGATCGGAATTAAGCCGACCTCCAATGCCTTTTTCAGTTTGCGATTGATAATCTCGTCCGTTTCCCCGAAGTGCTGCCGCCGCTCGCTATGGCCGACTATTACCAGCGAGCACCCGCAAGCCAAAAGCATTTGGGCCGAAACTTCTCCGGTAAAAGCTCCTTCCTCTTCGAAGTGCATATTCTGGGCGCCCAGCTTGATTTCCGTTCCCTTGATGACCTCTCGCACTGCACCAAGAGAAGTAAACGGCGGGCAGAGGGCAACTTCGACCGGCGGGAATTCGAATTTATGTTGGACGATTTCGGAGGCCAAAGCCCCGGCGCTTTCTGGCGTGGTAAACATCTTCCAGTTACCGGCAACAAGACGGGTGCGCTTCATTCTTGAAATTGTAGGGGCAATTCATGAATTGCCGCCAGCGAGAAACCAGATTTTTTCAAGCGTCTGAAAGAGCCGCTACGCCAGGGAGGATTTTGCCTTCGAGAAACTCCAGCGATGCCCCGCCGCCGGTGGAAATATGTGACATTTTGTCCGAAAGTCCAAATTTCGCGCAAGCAGCCGCTGAATCACCACCTCCGATTACTGTGATGGCGCCACGACCGGTGATTTCCGCCAACTTTTGGGCGATTTTTTTGGTGCCGGTGTCAAAGGGAGGGGTTTCGAAAACCCCCATCGGGCCGTTCCAGACCACGGTTTTGGCTTGGTCTAATATCGACAAGAATTTCTCAACCGCCTGTGGGCCAATATCTAATCCTTTCAGGCCGTTCGGAATGTCTCCGGAAGGGACGATTTGTACGGTAATGTTCGCCACCAACTCCGGCGCCGCAAAAGAATCTTCCGGAAGAACGATTTTATTCTTCCCTTTCAGCAAAAGTTGCCGGGCCAATTCAAAACGTTTCGGCTCTTGAATGGAATTCCCCACCTTTTTGCCGGTTGCCGCCAAAAAAGTGTAAGCCATCCCCCCGCCGATTAGAAGATGGTCGACTTTGGGCAGAAGATTTTCAATCACCACGATTTTATCGGAGACTTTGGCTCCACCCAGGATGGCAACAAAAGGACGTTGCGGGTCGGAGAGCGCTTGACCCAGATAATCCAACTCTTTTTGCATCAGATAGCCGGCGGCCCGCCTTTCGAAATAACGAGTGACACCCTCCGTCGAAGCGTGTGCCCTGTGGGCCGAGCCGAAGGCGTCGTTAACGTAAATTTCTCCAAGCGAGGCTAACTTTTTAGCAAACTCCGGGTCGTTTTTTTCTTCTTCCGGATGAAAACGTACATTCTCCAAAAGCAGAACTTCACCCGGCTTCAAGTTTTTAGCCTTAGCCTCTGTTTCAGCGCCAATGCAATTATAGGCAAAGTCAACCGGCTGATGCAATAACTCGGAAAGCTTTTTGACCACCGGCGCTAAGGAAAATTGCGGCTCCGGACCGTTTTTGGGGCGGCCCAAATGGGACATCAAAATTATTTTGGCGCCTTCGCGGATAAGTTTTTGAATGGTAGGCAGCGATTCTTTAATGCGCGTGGCATCCGCCACAACACCCGCTTCAATCGGGACGTTGAAATCAACCCGAACTAATATCCGTTTACCTTCTACCTCCAATTTATCCAGCCCCAATTTCCGAACGGCAGCCGTTTCAGTCGGCAAAGTTTTTCCCCATCAGCTCCAGTGACTCAACCATCCGGCAGGAAAAACCCCACTCGTTATCATACCAGGCCAGAACTTTCACCAAATTTTTTCCAATGACCGCCGTGGTTAGCGAGTCGAAAATCGACGAATGTGGGTTGCCGATGACGTCTGCGGAAACAATCGGGTCGGTTTGATATTCCAGAATTCCTTTTAATTCCCCTTCCGCCGCTTTTTTCATAGCAGCGTTAACTTCCTCCGCAGTGGTTTCCTTATTGACCAGACAGGTTAGGTCCAAAAGGGAACCATCGGAGACCGGAACCCGCACGGCGATGCCGTCTAATTTCCCCTTTAAGCTGGGCAGTACCTCCGAAATCGTCTTGGCCGCGCCGGTGGTGGTCGGAATCAAAGATTGGGCGGCCGCGCGCGCCCGGCGCAAATCTTTATGCGGCTGGTCCTGGGTGCGCTGGTCGTTGGTGTAGGCGTGGATGGTGTTCATAAAACCTTTAACGATGCCAAGGTTTTCGTCTAACACTTTGGCCACCGGTGCCAGGCAGTTGGTGGTACAGGAGCCTATGGAAACCAGCTGATGTTTGGATGGGTCGTAGGCTTTCTGATTTACGCCCAAAACGATGGTTACATCGTGCCCTTTAGCTGGAGCGGAAATCAAAACTTTTTTAGCCCCGGCGGTCAGATGTTGCGCGGCTCCGTCTCGGTCGGTGAACCTGCCGGAGGCTTCGACCACTATGTCGATTCCCATTTTGTTCCAAGGCAGGTTTTTCGGTTCTTTTTCAGAAAGCACATCGATTTTTTTGCCGTTGACAACAATCGAATTCCCTTCCGACTTTACGGGAATCTCCAGCGGGCCATGAATCGAATCGTATTTAAAGAGATGCGCCAGCGTTTTGGCATCGGTTATGTCGTTGATGGCCACAAAATCTAAATTTCGGTTGTCCCAACCGGCGCGCATAACCAGCCGGCCGATGCGCCCAAAACCGTTTATGGCGATTTTCATCTCTCCTCCCCGTTCATTTGTAGTTAATGCTTAGGCCGGCCAAAACTTGATAGCCGGAATGATTCGAAATCCCCGCCACCGGGCCGGAAAACTTCAAATGATAATACGAAATTTCGGTTAGCAAACTGATTTTGGTCATAATCCGATGGGAAAACCCGAAAGCCCCAAAGCCGCCGGCCGTCAAACGGGTTTTGGAATCGAAAATCGGATTGCCATAAGCATCAAAACCGGAAAAATTTCCGGAGTTGGAGTTGCCGATGGCTACCGTTCCACCCCCGCGGAAATACGGTTTTATTCCGATGTTAACAGGGATTGGATAAAGCGTAAAACCGACACCTATAGGAAGAACATTCGCGCTGCCCAAAATAATGCCGTTTGAAGTTTGATGCCGTATCGTCCCCCGGAAAATAGTGCCCAGGTTGACGTTGAAAGTTAGCAATCGATTCAGCCTGCTTTGATAGGAAGCTTCGAGATAAAAAAAGTTCCGTTTGTTTTCAGATGTAATCCCCTGCTCGTTGGTAAAGTCGGGCTTGGTCAGGTGCCACAAGCCCAGACGAATGGCCAAGTTTGAAGCAACCGAGAGTTGGCTAGTCACCAAAACGGCTCCGATAACCACCAGAAAGTTTCGAAAACTTTTAGCCAAAAAATACCTCGGCGGTTTTATAATACTCTTCCGGCACGGTTTTCAATTTCGCAGTCGCTTCTTCAAGAGAAATGGAGACAATTTCATTCCCTTTCAAAGCCGCCATATAACCAAATTTTTTCTCTTTAATCATATCTACGGCAAAACTGCCAAAGCGGGTGGCCAAAACCCGGTCGAATGCGGTTGGAGAACCGCCCCGTTGGATGTATCCGAGCGTTACCGGTCGGGCCTCAAACCCGGTCTTTTCCTCAACTTTCCTGGCCAAAACTTCACCTATACCACCCATTCGCAGATGCCCGCGGGCATCTTTTTCTGCCTGCCAAATATACTCTTCCGGCCGGGCTTTATCCAAATAAATCTTGGCTCCTTCCGCTACTACAACGATGGAAAAATACTTGCCCCGGGAAAAGCGGTTTTCAATTATTCCACAAATTTCATCCAAACAGACCGGATGCTCCGGAATGATTATTAAGTCGGCCCCGGAGGCGATGCCGGCCGCCCAGGCAATCCAGCCGGTAAAATGCCCCATTACTTCTACAACTAGTACGCGGTTGTGGCTTTCGGCCGTGGAATGAAGCTTGTCGATTACCTCCATGGCCGTGTTGACGGCCGTATCAAAACCGAAAGTTAAATCTGTGCCCCAGATGTCGTTGTCTATCGTTTTCGGCACTCCAACTAATTTTACACCCAAGTCAAAAAACTTTTTGGAGAGTTTCATCGTCCCTTCCCCGCCGACGGCGACCAGGGCATCGATTTGGTGTTTTTTCAAATTGGCCAGAACCTCGTCGGCCCCTTTGGGGATGTCAAACGGGTTGTCGCGGGAGGTGCGCAGAACGGTCCCGCCCCGGCGCAAAATGCCGGAGACGGAGTCCAACGTGAGCGGCTCAAACCAGCCATCCCCCATCAAGCCGCGCCAGCCTTCCAGGATTCCCCAGACTTCCCAGTTTTCTTTCAATCCTTTACGAACCACGGCGCGAATTACCGCATTCAGCCCGGGGCAATCCCCTCCGCCGGTCAAGATCCCGACGTGCATAATTGAAGCGGAAATTGCGATATCAATATAAAATCTAAATTGGAGTAGCCCTCCGGCTTCTGCCGGAGGGAGAATTTTCCAGGGGCAGAAGCCCCTGAGCTACTCGTTTTGTAGGTCGGTTTTAAGATGAATAACATACCGCTTGAATTATATCTCCAACAGAAATTCCAGTGCTGACCAAGTCTTGACTTTTTTGACGGTCGGGTCGAGGGGCTGCTGTCCGTTGCGACAGAACCAAAGCGAAGTCAGACCGGCCTTTCGAGCACCTTCCACATCCGCCTCCCAGTTATCCCCAATATGAAAGCTTGCTTCGGCCCTGGCATCCAATTGCTCAAGTGTTTTCGTAAATGCCTCACGATGCGGCTTGCGAACACCATACTCATCTGAAAAAAAGAAAGCATCAATCAGATCGAAGATGCCGTGCCTTTGCAGAACTTTCCGTAAATATAGGCCCGAAGTGCGGCCGGTGTTGGAAATCAGCCCAAGTTTCCATCCCTTCGATTTAAGCTTGGTTAAAACTTCCCCTGCACCCGGCATTGAAAGGGGTAAATGAACCAAAATCGGCTCCAAATAGGCCTGTAGCAGTTCTTCTCGAGGAAGATTCACAGGCGTTTGGCCGTCAAAAATGAGGTCTAAGAAAACTTTTAGCTGTTCGGCGGGAATTAATTCGACGCCGGATTGCCAGGTGCTCTCATAGATTTCCCATGAGGTTTCATACGCTGCCAGCATTCTGGCTGGATTATCGAATCCAACAGATTGTTTCAAAATTGCCGCCATATCGGCCAGCCGCCGGTCACGGCGGGCGTTATCTATTTCCGGTTCGTCGTAAATCAAAGTATCCCACAAATCGACGGTTAACGCTTTTTTCATACCGCTTTCAATATAACCAGAGTGAGGTCGTCCCCCAATTCGCGGCCGTCGCAGAACTGTCGGACACTGGCCAGAATTCTTTCTCCCAATAGTTCTGCCGGCAGGTGACTCTGCTCGCGTATCAGTTCCGCTAATCGGCTAACGCCGAACTGCTCTTCGGCATGGTTTTCTGCCTCGGTGACACCATCCGTATAGAAAACAAGCGGAGCCAAAGGCTGCAGGACCAATTGCCCGGTCTCATAGTGGTTTTCCGGAAACATTCCCAAAAGCAGTCCGCCTTCAGAAAGTTCTTTGGGGCTCCCGTTGGCCGGGAAGTAAAGGGGCGGGTTGTGGCCGGCGTTCACGTAAGTCAACTGCCGGGTGGAAAGGTCGTAGAGGCCGAAAAAGAAGGTGACAAAATGCTCCGGTTGGGAGTTTTCGTGCACCAACCGGTTCAGGCGTTGCATAATCTCCATGGGAGCAAGCTTTTGCTCAACCAAAGCCGAAAGAGTTGCCTGAACGGTAGCCATAAGCAGCGAAGCAGGGATCCCTTTTCCGGAAACATCCCCAACGGCCAAAGCTAATTGATTCCCTTTGGTTGGAATGACGGAAAACAAGTCGCCGGAGACCTGTTTGGAGGGTTGGTAGGTGGTTGCCAAATCTAAGCCGGGGATTTTGGGCAGCCGGCAGGAGGCCACCAGCCGTTCCTGAATTTGGCGGGCCACATCCAGCTCCCGTTCCATTTCCCTTTTTTCCAATTCTTCTTTGTAGAGCCGCGCGTTTTCGACCGCCACCGCCAGAGAAGCGGTAAGGGTGGCAAAGAAATCCAAATCTTCGGGATTAAAGTAATCCCCCGACTTTTTGTTCCCGAGGTGCAACATTCCCACCAGCTTTTCTTTGACTAAAAGCGGTACGGCAACGGCGGTATCGGTCTTTTTTAGGGCCACTTTCTCGGCCACTGGCAGGTGGGTAAAAAGCGGGTTGGTTTCCAAATCATAAAACTCCAAAGGTCTTCTTTCTTTAACCAGAAGAGTGGTAAGACCAAACTCGGAGGCGGAATAGCGCACTTTTAAAAGTTGCGGGTCGGAAAGACAGTAGGGTGCTATCATAACATAGGCATCGGTTCTTTGATCGTATACGTACGGTAGGCAGTTCGAGAGGTGCAACGCCCCGGCAAATTCACAGGATACTTTGGCCAAAAGCGGTTCCACCTCTTGCAGCTGGGAGAGGTCTTTGGAGAACTCAAGCAACGATTTTTGGTAATCGTGGCGCTCTTTGAAAAATTTCCGGTCAAGGTAGTTTTGGGTTTTCTCCCGGTACAGATTTCCCACCACGGCTGTTAAAAGAGCGGCGGCGAAGATGGCCAGTTTCGATTCCTGCCCGGTCACAAAGACCACCAGTTCGCTGATGGCCATAATCAAAACGACAAAAGTTCCGATCAAAAGGGCGCTTAAAATCGCATATATGACGGAGCGCTTGATGACCACGCCGACGTCCAAAAGCCGTTCTTTCAGAATCAGGTAGGACAGAACGAACGGCGGGATGAGGAGCATCAACTGGGCCCACTGCAAAACGGGCAGATTCAGCACCGGTTTCAGAATCTGGTCGAACAGGATGAAAATCGCCATCGGAATGCCGGTCCCCAATCCCAGCCATTTCCCCTGCCGCGGGTTTATCACCTGCTGTTTTTTGCTGAAGCGCATAAAGAGTTCGGACATAAACCAGACCAGGTAGACCGCCATCACGCCCGGAACCGAAAAACGCTGGATCTTTCGCCAAAGGCCTTCCTCTACAAAAAGATCCGGCTTGCCCTGGAAGGAAGAAATGATGACGGGGGTCAAAAAGAGCGCCAGTCCGGCCAGCCCCGGCAGGTAGGTCAGCAAAGTCAGCCGTTGGGGAGGGGGAGAGCCGGGCGGAAAGAACATCAAACGGCGGAAGAAATCGAGCGAGAAGGGGGAAACGAAAAAGACGTTGAAAGACAGCATCAAATAGAAAACGAGCTTGGGGGTGGGAGCCAGCCAGGAAGCGTTGACCGACCCGACCGCTAAAAGCCAGCCGGCGACGGAGGTGAAAATCAAAAATATCCCAACTTTCTCCCGTTCCGGTTTTCTGAAGAAAACAAAAATTCCCATAAAGATGTAGAGGAAACCGGCCAGTTTGAAAAGCCAGTGTAGGACGATTTCGGACCAGCCCCGTTCTATGAACACTTCCAGTTGAACGAGGTGGTCGCCCCGGCGGACGGTGTAACGGGCTGCAAGGCCGGTGCGAACCCGGTCGATAACTTGCTGCAGGGCCCCATCGGATGCAACGCTTACCCCGTTGGCCAAAAGCAACGTATCGTTCATCCGAATTCCGGCCCGGTCGACCGGTCCGCCCGTCAGAATGGTGTCGGGAACCAGACCGCCGGGAGCCGGTTTCCACTCCGCGCCGTCTCGCGCCTGCTGAAACCGCTTGGGGGCGATGAGGTTAAAGTAAAGGGCCGACCCGCCCCACAGCAGGGTGGCGAAAACAAGAGTGAAAATAGCCGAAGGCGAATGCTTGTTTTCCACGAAAGGGAAATTACAAAACTTTTAAGACAATCAAAGTGAAATCGTCCTGACGTTGATGGTTTTGGAACAAATAAACCTCCCGCTCAATTTCCAGATAAATTTCCTGGGCCGGCAAATGCCGGTTTGCGTGCGCCAGCTTTTCCAGCCGCTCCAAACCGAACTCATCTTCCCGCTCGTTTCTGGCTTCGGTCACGCCGTCGGTGTAAAAAATCAGGATATCCCCGGGTTGCAAAGAACACCTTTTTTCTTTATAGGCCGCATCGGAAAAAATCCCCAGGGCCACCCCCCCTTCGGTTAGATACTTGCGGCTGCCGTCGGCTTTCACAACCAAAGGAGGGTTATGGCCGCCGTTAGAGTAAGTGAAAACTTTGTTTTTAGAATCTAAAACGCCGTAAAAGGCGGTCACGTAGTTACCCGCCTCAATCGATTCGAAAAGCAGCACATTGACTTTGGCCAAGATGGTGCGGATGGCGTAGTTATTGCGGATTTCGGCTTTCAAGCTCGCGCGGAAGGCAGCCATAATCAAACCGGCCGGAATCCCCTTGCCGGAAACGTCGGCGATGGCGATGCCGATCTGGTTTTCTATAATCGGTATGAAGTCGTAGTAGTCCCCCCCCACTTGCTCGGAGGGTACGTTGCCGCCGAATATGTCAAACCCCGGCATCTGCGGGTTTTGTTTGGGGAAAAAAGTAGTTTGAATCTGCCGGGCGATTTTCAGCTCCCCTTGCAACCTTCTTCGCTCCATCCGCTCGGTGAAAAGCTGGGCGCGCTCGATGGAGAGTGCCGCCTGCACGGCAAAGTCGGAAAGCAGTTTTAAATCCGGCTCCCCAAAGGCGTCCGGCAGGTCGGACTCCAGATTGAAAACGCCGATGGTGCGGCCTCCGGAGATAATCGGCACCACCATCTCGGAGCGGGTTTCCATCCGAGCGTTTATATAGCGGGAATCGGTGGAAACGTCCGCGACGATGACCGGCTCACCGGTTTTAGCCACCCAGCCAATTAAACCCTGCCCAAGCTTAACACGTATGTCGCTTTCCAAAGCGGCGTCGTAGCCGCGCGTGGCAATTTCCGCCACCTCCTGTTTCTTCTTGTCGATTATAAAAACTCCGGCCGCGTCGTAGGGGATCAATACTCGCAGAGCAT
Organism: uncultured Ignavibacteria bacterium; assembly: GCA_964607165.1. Taxonomy (GTDB): domain Bacteria; phylum Zixibacteria; class MSB-5A5; order DSPP01; family DSPP01; genus DSPP01. The sequence goes on along the minus strand of CAZSIT010000001.1, from coordinate 161,487 downwards.
CCATTATCAATTCTAAAACTTCGGAAAGCTCCAGGGGGCTGGCTAAAACTTTGCTGGTTTGATATAGCAGCTCTTTACCTAATCCTTCGGCTTTGAGCTTCTCTTCCTTTTTGTGCATTTCCAAATGAAGGCCGAAGAGAACCAAAAGCAGCCGCTCCCAAACAGTCGGCTCGCTCGGGTTTGCGTCGGAAGGAAAACCGATGAGAAAACCGGCGTTTCCAGCGCCGCCCGGAATAGGAATTAAAGGAAAGCCGGCCGTTTGCACCGCCTCGGGGCAACCTCGGCGGGCTAACACTTCCGCCAGAACGGCTGGCGCCTTCACCGGTTCCAACAAGGTTTCGACCAATAGCGGACGCAACGAATCGCTCACTTCTGGTTTGAGCGTTTCCCAGAGCAATTCCTTTTTCTCGAAATCCCAGCCGGTTAAGAGGAAACCACCCTTAATTTGCGGCACGATAGCTCCCCAGAGCTGATTAGGGGGGAAATTTTCCCGGAAAATTTCTAAAAAAATCCGGGTGGTTTCGCGGTAGTTGCGCGCCCGGTGTAAATGCCCCAGCCGCCAGACAATTTTTTCCAGCGAGGCCGGCCCGGAAAAGCTCATAATTTGTTCGCTCATCAAATCAATTTATCCTTTCGATAGTTTTCTGTCAATTGAGGATACGCTACTTTACATCGGATTTTCTCGAAGCGAAATTAAGGAAAATCTTTCTTTTTATGCGATTCAAATCCCTCCGTAAAGTTTTTGAATTAAAATTCATTTCTCCTGGAATCCAGGCGGCAGGGAAGTAGAATCTATGTTTTTAACACTGCCGAAGGCGGGATTCCTTGGCCGAAACCGAGTTTAACTCGGTCAGGCCCTGGCCGGGGCCGGGCCTCAACTCGGGCAGGCGAATCGCACGTCCGCCGGGTTGGCCTGCCCGGCCAGGGAAACCGGGCCTACGAGTTGAAAAAAGTTTTCGTAGGCAGCATTTTTTCACCCCGAGCGAAGTTGAGGGGCAATGCCGCAGAACAAAAGTGCCGAAGGCGGGATTCGAACCCGCACACCTTTTGGGCGCGGCGCCCTGAACACCGTGTGTCTGCCAGTTCCACCACTTCGGCAATTATAACACTTCCGCAGGCTAAAGCCTGCGCCGAAGAGATTAGTTGCCACCACTTCGGCTCAAACCAAATATAATTTTATTTTCCCCGCCGACAAGCGCTGTAGGGTCACAACCTGCCGTGCCTTCCCCTTCCTGTTTCGGGAAGGGGATAAAGGGGTTAGGTCCGTAGGGGCGTATTGCAATACGCCCCTACACCTTCTTTTTCAACTTCGCCAACCTCCGCTTCGCATCCTCCACTTCCGCAATTCCCGGGTCGGCATCCTTCCAGATGTCCAGAAATTCTTGATATTTCTCTATCGCCTTCTGGTTCCAGCCCGATTTTTCATACGCCAAACCCAAAAAATAATACGCCTTCACCGCCCAGTTCGGTAAATAGGATCGGCTTTCATCGTATTTCAAAAGTGTTTTCTCGAACTCGGTCACTGCCTCCCCCAAGCGTCCCGCTTCCAGATAGGCTTTGGCAAGCATATAGTGCTCGGGGAATCCAGCGGTGGCCTTGGCCGTTTTTTCGAAGTGGGCTATGGCGGCCGGCAGGTTTTTTTTAGTCAATTCAATCCACCCGGCCATAAACCAGTAATCTTTCATGGCTGTGGTATCTTTCTTTGCAATATCATTTTTAAGAGTTTTAGCGACCTCTTCGGCTCTGGCAAATTCGCCATTCTCGGCCAAAAGCACGGCATAATAATCTCGCCAATAGAGTAAGTTTTTAGGGTCGGCCTTATGGCCAATCTCCATACACTTCTTGATTTCCTCCATAGCCAGCTTCAGGTTTTTCTTTTCCCAGTAGGCAGTAGCTTTAGTTGAATGTTTGACCTCCAGTCGGAATTCCTTCACCCGCTCGAATTTGTCTGCGCCTATCCCCTGATCCAAAACCTGCAAGGCCTCATTGAATCTACCCCGATAAAGGGGAATTTGGGCCAGATACAGCCTCCCCTCCGAACGCGTATCTTTCTCGCTGCTGGCAGCCATCGCCTGAAAGCAGCTTTCCGCCCGGGAATAGTCCCTTTTGAACAGGTACATATGTCCTAACTTGGGCAAAGAATAGAAGTCCGGTTTTACTTTTAGCGCCTTTTGGTAGGACCCAATCGCCAAGTCCAGTTTGCCGTTATTGGCATACAGGTCGGCCCGGGTGTCGTAGGGGTTGGCTTCCTCCGGTGCTATCTCGATATACTTGTTGATAGCCCAGATGGATTTCTCAAAATCTCCCATCTGGTCATAGGTATAGGCCAGCAGGTTATACGCCAGCTTATAAAGGGGGTCTATTTCAATCGCTTTGGTAAGGTTGCGGACGGCCTCTTTATAGTCGGATTGGCCCCGATAAGCAAGGCCCAACACGTAAAACGCCTCTTTCTCGTCGGGATAGCGCTCCGCTATTTTCCTAAGCTCGCCAATCCACTCCCCAACATTTCCGGACAAGCCCGCGGCCAGGGCTTTCATATAATGCTTTTCTTTCTGGCTGACTTTATCGGAATATTGCGCCGCTTTGGCTAAGAATTTCTTCCCCTCCCGGTCGTCCTGATGAATTATCGCCAATCGGCAATAGGCCATCGCAAAGGTGGAATCCAGCTCGACGGCCTTTCTAAAACTTTTCTCCGCCTCTGGCCAATACTGTTTATTGAAGTTGTCAAGTCCCTCCAGATAGTGGCGATACGCTTCTGAAGAATGGGTGGTGACGTTGGCCACCGGCTTATCCGGCTCATTGGCCGCCTGGGCCGGCAGGGCCAAATCCTTTTTTATCTCCGCCGAAAGCCGGTCCACCACCGCAAAAATATCCTGTCCCGCTTCTCCGGTTATCCGCTGGGTGGCTCGAACTTTGCCCGAAATGGCATCCGCTATGTCCGCAACCAAAACTAGGTTTGGTTTGGTCTGCAAGATGCTGCCGGTCAGAACCCACTTCACTCCCGCTTTTTGAGCAACCTCGGAAGCCACGCTCTTATCAATCGACTTCAAATTCTCCTTGCCCAAAAGCTTCAAAATGTCATACAACCTTTGCCTGCTGACCACCTGCATATATTGCGACTCCGAAAGGTCGGTTATCAAAAGGGCGGTTATCATCTGCACAATCCGGTCTTTGTCCTCCGGGTCGGCTACGTTATCAAAGTACATCACCGCCAGCGAATTCTCCGCCGCCTCGGCGGCCTGCTTCCTGGACACTTCAACCTTGAATGGATTGAAAATCAAAAACAAAAGTAAAAGCACAGCCACCGCAGAAGCCGGGACTAAGATTTTGAAAATCTTCATCTTCGGTTTGTGAACCGCTTCCGCTTTCGGTTGAGTGGAGGACTTGGCATATTCCAAATTCTTTCTTTCACGCCTTAAGTCCGCTCCCAGCTCGTCAATATGCTGGTATCTTTCTTGTTTATCTTTGGCCAGCGCTTTTGCAACAATTCTCTGTAGGTCATCCGAAACCTTGTCATTAAACCGCGCCACCGGCTCCGGCTCTTCGTTCAAAATGGAATAGATATACCCGCTCGGATGCTCCCCCCGGAAAGGCAAATGGCTGGTAAGCAGTTCATAGAGCACGACTCCAAAGGAGAAAATGTCGGCGCGATGGTCCACTTCCTCGCCGGAGGCCTGCTCCGGCGACATATAGGCCGCCGTCCCAACCGTCGAACCGGTCTGGGTAAGTTTCCCCGCCCCTTTGAACTTGGCCAAACCAAAGTCCATTATCTTAACCTGATTCTTGGGAGTCAGAATGATGTTATCCGATTTGATGTCCCGGTGAACAATCCCTTTCTCCGCCGCCGCCGTCAAACCTTCGCAAACCTGTATGGCTATCTCCAGCACTTTCTTGATTGGAAGGGGATCCTCTTTGACTAACTGCTTTAAAGTTTTCCCCTCCACTAATTCCATAGCGATAAAGATTTGGTCGTAATGGGTGTCAATCTCGTAGATGGTGGTAACGTTGGGATGGTTCAGAGCCGAGGCGGCCTGGGCCTCGTTGAAGAAGCGCTCCTTTTGCCCCGCCTCCGAAGCCAAGTAAGAGGGAAGGAATTTTAAGGCCACCTCCCGGTTCAGCTTGGTGTCGTGGGCGCGATAGACCACCCCCATACCCCCTTCGCCTAACTTGTCTAAAATCTTATAGTGAGAGACCGTCTGCCCTATCATCGGTAGCAATAAAGTAATAGCTTGGACGACATTAGCAAATGGAAATAATTGGACGGAAAACAGTTTTTTGTAAAAACTATCGGTGAAAGGTATATTCGCCCCGTGAAGAAAAAAGATGAAATCCAAGCCGTGGCCACCAACCGCAAGGCCTTTCACTTCTACCATATTGAGGATAAACTCGAAACCGGGATGGTTCTGGCTGGAACGGAAGTCAAATCCCTGCGAGCGGGAAAGACGAACCTGTCCGATTCCTATGCAATGGTCGAGGATGAAGAGCTATGGCTCTACAATCTGCACATCTCCCCCTACGAAGCGGGAAACCGGGCTAATTTGGACCCGATTCGCAAGCGCAAGCTCTTGGCGCACAAGCGGGAAATCCACAAACTTTTGGCAAAAGCCTCCCAAAAAGGTTGGACTTTGGTGCCATTGCGGATATACTTCTCCAACGGCCGGGCAAAATTGGAGCTCGGCCTGGCCGTCGGCAAGAAACTTTTTGACCGCCGGGAGACTATAAAAGAAAGAGATTTGCGCCGAGAAGAAGATAGGGAGAGACGGGGCAAAAAAGAATGAAAAAAGCCGTATTACTGATTTTAACTCTATTCTTTGCCGCCTCGCTTTGGGCGGATGAGATTACGTTTTTAAATGGCGGCAAAGAGAACAAAATACGCTATCAGCGCCAGGGTGAAATCGACTATCTTTTGATTAATGATTTAGCCGCCGCATTGGGCGGTGATATTAAATTCGACCCGGAAAATCAACGCGCGACTTTAACCGTCGGCACCCACAATCTCGAATTGATGGTCTTTTCCCCCTATGTAATTTTAGATAAAGTGCCTTTTAATCTCTCCTACGGCCCGCTTTTTGACCAGGGAACTTTCTGGCTGCCGGCCATAACCATCGTTGCCGCTTTAGAAAAAATGACCGGTGGAAAATTCCTCTATTCCGAGAACGATAAGACTCTGAAGTTAGAAGAATCGACCTCGAATATTTTGGACGTCTATACCTCTCGCCGGCAAAATGGTACGTTGGTGGAAATCGTAACGGCCGAGGCGATGCAGGCGGAAACCTATTTTTCCAACCCCTGGTTAAACGTCACCATCTTCGGGGGGCGCTTGATTCCTTCCAATTTCGACGGCAAAAAATTTCCGCCTTTGATTGCCGAGGTACGCGCTTATCAGTTCGACAATTCCGCCCAGCTCGCCCTCCGTCTCACCAAACCGATAGGCGATTACCGTCAGACAAAAGCGACCGACCCCTTTCGCATTCAGATAGCGTTGGAAGACACCTCCGCCTTAACCGACACAACTACTATTCCAATCCAAAAAACAAAAAAAACAGCTCCTCCCCCCCCTGCCATCAAAAGAATCGTAGTGGATGCCGGCCATGGCGGAGAGGATGCGGGAGCGATTGGCAAGAAAAGGACGAAAGAAAAAGATGTTTGTCTGGGCATTGCCCGAAAACTGGCCGACATTTTACAATCCGACGGCCATTTTGAAGTGGTTCTAACCCGTAAGGACGATACCTTTATCCCCCTCGCCGACCGAACCAAAATCGCCAACGAAGCGGGAGCCGACCTGTTCGTCTCCGTTCACGCCAACGCCAATCGCAAGCGCAATCTTTCCGGCGTTACCACTTACTTTTTGGATGTAGCCAGAAACGACGAATCCCGCGCACTTGCCGTGACCGAAAACTCCTCCATCCGCTTTGAGCAAAATGGCGCGCAGAATTTGGAAGAAACCGATGACCTTTCCTTCATCTTGCTCGATATGGTGCAGAACGAGCATCAAAAGGAATCGGAAAATTTGGCCAAATCAATTCAGAAAGAATTGGCCGATTCGCTGCGTACCCCGGACCGAGGGGTGGACCAAGCCGGCTTTTTTGTCTTAAACCGCGCCTATATGCCAGCGGTTTTGGTGGAAACCGCCTTTATTTCCAATCCCCCCGAAGAGCAGCTTTTGCGCAAAAAGGAATTTCAAGAAAAAATCGCGCGCGGAATTTATCGCGGTATTTTGGCCTTCAAGTCCAAAATAGAACGGCAGGCCCCGTAGTGCCGTTCGAGCCGGCGCGTAACAAACCGATCGGAGTTTTTGACTCCGGCATTGGCGGCTTGACCGTAACCGCCGAGTTGTTCCGCCAACTGCCCCAGGAAAAAATCATCTACTTCGGCGATACCGGCCGCTATCCTTACGGCGTCCGCAGCCAATCCGTCATTCAACGTTTTTCCCGTCAAGCGGTGCATTTTCTTTTGGAAAAAGAGGCTAAATTCATCGTTGTCGCCTGCAATACCGCCACGGCAATGGCTTTGGAGGTTCTGCAGAGAGAATTTTCCGTCCCCATTATCGGTGTAGTCGAGCCGGGTTCCCGCGCCGCGGCGCAAGCTTCGAAAAATCGCAAGGTCGGGGTCATCGGCACTCTGGGAACCATCCGCTCCGGCTCGTATGAACGGACGATTAAACGCCTCGCCCCGGAAGTGCGGGTCTTTTCGCTCCCCTGCCCGCTTTTCGTTCCGCTGGCCGAAGAGGGCTTTGCCGATAAACCGGCTACTCACTTGATTGCCGAAGAATATCTGACACCGCTGAAACAGCATGACATCGACGCCTTGGTTCTGGGCTGCACCCATTATCCGCTTTTGAAGAAAGCCATCGGAAAAGTGATGGGCCCGCAGGTACGATTGGTTGATTCTGCCGAAGAAACGGCACGAGAAGTAAAACAGGAGCTATCGCGCTTGAATCTTTTGCGCACCGACGGCCACGCTGAACAGGAATTTTACGTATCTGACACGCCGGAGAAATTTGTTGAAGTGAGCCAGCGTTTTTTGGGAGATAAAATCGAGCGGGCGGAGCTAATCGAAATCGAAAAATATTCCGGCCAGCCGAAAATTCCGGTTGGAGCAAAGCTGTAATGAAAACCTTGCTTTTAGCCACCCGCAACGAAGACAAAATTAGCGAAATTTCGGAAGCTTTGTCCGGGCTTTCCATTGAACTGAAAAGTTTTAAAGATTTCCCCCAACTGCCGGAAGTGCAGGAAACCGGTAAAACTCTCTTTGAAAACGCCTTTTTAAAAGCCCGCGCTTTTTATCTGGCCACCGGCTTGCCGACTTTAGCCGACGACACCGGCCTGGAAATCATAAATCTGGACGGCCAGCCCGGGGCCTTCTCTTCCCGATTTGCCGGGCCGGAGGCCACCTACGCCGAAAACGTAGCCAAAGTTTTGGAAATGATGCGGAGCATCAAAGGCCGCGACCGCAAGGCCACCTTTCGCTGCGTGATCGCCCTGGTTTTTTCCCCCACGGATGAACGCTACGTCGAAGGCACGCTCGAAGGGACGATTACCACCGCGCCCATCGGTCGCGGTGGTTTCGGCTACGACTCGATTTTCTATGTTCCCGGGCTGGAAAAAACTCTGGCCGAGCTTTCGGTGGAAGAAAAAAACGAAATCTCCCACCGCGGCCGTGCGTTGGCCAAAGTCCGCCAGGTTCTGCGCGATTGGTCCGAAAAAAATGCCCCAAAATTTGTTTGATTTTCATCCATAACCACATTCCTCTAAGCAACTTATCCGACTTATCGCGGCATTTTCTAAGGTAGCGAAGTTAGGTAAGCAAGAAATTTCCTACTTCTTAGTCATCCCGGATTACGCAACATAGAATATACCACTCCTTAAAAATTCTACTTGATTTTTGAGTCGACAATCTGTATATAGTATTAGCACTCGATAGAATTGAGTGCTAATGATAATGTTTAAGTTATTGTAAAACAACAGGATAAACCCAAAGAGGAGGAAGTGTATGCAGATAAGACCATTAGCTGACCGTGTGGTCATAAAGCCGATTGACGAAGCAGAAGTCAAAAAAGGCGGGATTATAATCCCCGACACCGCCAAAGAAAAACCGCAGGAAGGGGAAATCATCGAAGTCGGCCCGGGCCGGATTACCGATGACGGTAAAAAAATCGCCCTGGAAGTGAAAAAGGGAGATAAGGTGCTGTACGGCAAGTATTCCGGAACCGAAATTTCCGTTGGCGACAACGATTATCTGATTCTGCGCGAGACGGATATTCTGGCGATTGTGGAAAAATAGGGGAACATGGGCGTATCCTTCGACTTTGCTCAGGATAAGTCGCGATACGCCCCTATAAAAAACGTAAATAAAAAAAGGAGATAAAAAGATATGGCAAAAATGTTGGAATTTAACTCGCAGGCCCGCGAGAAATTGAAACGTGGAGTCGATAAACTGGCCGATGCGGTCAGAGTGACTCTGGGTCCCAAAGGCCGCAACGTGGTCATCGACAAAAAGTTCGGCTCCCCCACGATCACCAAAGACGGCGTCACCGTGGCCAAAGAAATCGAGCTGGAAGACAACTTTGAAAATATGGGGGCGCAGATGCTGAAGGAAGTCGCCTCCAAAACCTCCGACGTGGCCGGTGACGGTACCACCACGGCGACGGTTTTGGCTCAGGCGATTTTCCGCGAAGGGCTGAAAAACGTAACCGCCGGCTCCAACCCGATGGATTTGAAGCGCGGCATTGAGAAGGCGGTGGCCGCGGTCATCGAGGAGTTGAAACGGATTTCCAAGCCGGTTTCCGGCAAAACCGAAATCGCCCAGGTCGGCACCATCTCCGCCAACAACGACAAATCGATAGGCGACAAGATTGCCGAAGCGATGGAAAAAGTCGGCAAAGACGGTGTCATCACCGTCGAAGAGGGCAAAACCACTGCCATTGAGTTGGAATTCGTGGAAGGGATGCAGTTCGACCGGGGCTACCTCTCCCCTTACTTCGTGACCAATCCGGACACAATGGAAGCGGTTCTGGAAGACCCGCTCATTCTGATTCACGACAAAAAGATTTCCTCGATGAAAGAACTGCTTCCGGTTCTGGAGAAAATTGCCCAATCCAGCCGGGCGCTTTTGATTATCTCTGAAGAGGTAGAAGGGGAAGCCCTGGCCACTCTGGTGGTCAACAGGCTGCGCGGAACCTTGAAGGTCTGCGCGGTAAAGGCCCCCGGCTTTGGCGATCGCAGAAAAGAGATGCTGGCCGACGTCGCCACCTTGACTGGCGGCAAGGTAATTTCTGAAGAGACCGGCTTCAAACTCGAAAACACCCAGGTTGCCGATTTGGGCCGGGCCAAACGGGTGACCATCGACAAGGACAACACCACCATCGTCGAGGGCGCCGGCAAACCGGCCGACATCAAAGGCCGGATTGGCTCGATTAAAAAGCAGATTGAAGATACCACTTCCGATTATGACAAAGAGAAGCTGCAGGAGCGGCTGGCCAAGCTGGCCGGCGGAGTGGCCGTCATCAACGTTGGCGCCGCCACCGAGACCGAAATGAAAGAGAAAAAGGCGCGTGTGGAGGATGCTTTGCACGCCACCCGCGCGGCGGTTGAGGAAGGCATCATTCCCGGCGGCGGCGTTGCTTTCCTGCGTGCTCTTCCGGCTTTGGATAAAGTCAAAGTCGAAGGGGACGAGAAAATCGGCGTGGACATCGTGCGCAAAGCACTCGAAGAGCCCTTGCGGATGATTGCCGCCAACGCCGGTCACGAAGGCAGCGTGGTGGTCAACGAAGTCAAATCCAAAGACGGTGCATACGGCTTCAACGCCGACACCGAGAAGTATGAGGATTTAATCAAAGCCGGCGTGATTGACCCCACCAAGGTCGCCCGCACAGCGCTGGAGAACGCCGCTTCCATCGCTTCGCTTTTAATCACCACCGAAGCGATAATCGCCGAAAAGCCGGAGGATAAGAAAGCCCCGGCGATGCCTGGTGGCTACGGCGGCGGAGATATGTACTAAACCGGAATAACGAAACACAAAAAACCCCTCGGCCGAAAGCCGAGGGGTTTTTGTTTTGCGGGATGCAAAAACCATCCCGCACTACATCCGTAGGCGGCGTTTCCAACGCCGCTGCCGGGTTGAAAACCCGGCCTACGAATGGGAAATACGCGTATCGAACTAAACTTTATCCGGGTAACTCGCCGTCACCACCGTGTGGATATTTCCGCGCGGGTTGAAATCGCCGATGACGGTCATTTTGCGCGGGGAACAGGTTTTGACCAAATCCTCCAAAATCCGGTTGACGGCGTTTTCGTGGAAAATGCCGACGTCGCGGAAGCTCTGTATGTAAAATTTTAGCGCTTTTAGTTCCAAACACTTTTTATCCGGCACGTAGTCGATTTTAATGGTGGCAAAATCGGGCAGGCCGGAGCGGGGGCAAACACAGGTGAATTCAGGGCAGGAAATGGAAATAACGTACTCCCGTCCGGGGTATTGGTTGTCAAAGGCTTCCAAGATTTCCGGTTTGATTGGCACGAGAGTTATATAAGAAAAGCATTTTTGGTAAGCAATAGGTCTCTTATCAATAGGTGGGTAGCGGAAGGCTTCAGCCTTCCATTTTCTTTGAAACGATAAAAAAATTTGGGGGAGGAAAAAACTAAACCGCCGGTTCGGGCTGATTGCCGGTGAACTCGGTGGGGTGAATGGTCTCGATGGCCTGGTAGAGCTCTTCCAAAGCAATCGGCTTTTTCAAAAGTAAATCAACTTGCTCAGCGGTCTTTTTTAATTCGCTTATGCTCTGCCCGGTAACCAAAACAATCGGGAAATTGGGGTTTATCTCCTTTAATCGCTCCGCCAGCTCCAATCCAGAACGGCCCGGCAAACCGACATCCACAATGGCAAAACGAACGGGATATAGCTGGGCAAAAGACAAAGCTTCTTCGGCGTTGTGGGCTTTTAATGGAGCATAACCTTTGTATTTCAAGCTGTCGCCCAGAAAATCCAAAAAAACAGGGTCGTCATCGACCACCAAAACCGCAATCGACTCCTTTTTCTTTCCCAAGGTCGATTCCACCACCTGCTCCACTTTGGAAATCCTGAAAGGTTTGGCCAGAAAAGCGGCCGCTCCGGCTCGTTCCACCTCTTTGATGACGTTCTCGTAGGCATGCCCGGTGATTATCACCACCGGCAGGTCGGGAAAGTCTTTCTGAATCCGGATTAAAAGCGAAATGCCGTTTAGCTCCGGCATTACGATGTCGGTAATTACCAGGTCGAACTTTTCAGATTTCAGCCGTTCCAAAGCTTCACGGCCGTCGTAAGCGCCAAATGTTTCATAGCCGACGGCGTTCAAAGTTTCTACCAGAAGCTCTTGTATAAGACGCTCGTCATCGACTATCAAAATTTTAGCCGGAGTGGACATTTTCTTCTTCACCTTCTTTTCTATCGACCTTTTTCTACAAAATCTTTATTGAATTGGGGCGTTAAAAAAGCGGCCAGCTATTTAAGATTCAAACCTATCCTTCCGATATTATAGAAGAGTATGCCAAAAATCCTGCACACCGCCGATTTGCGCCTGGGAGCCAAGTTTTTGGGCTTTGGCAGAGCCGGCGACAAAGTCCGCGCCCAGCTTAAACGGAGCTGGACGGCGGTTATCGAAACCGCCATAGCTGAAAAGGTGGACGCCGTTATCGTGGCCGGCGGGCTTTTTGACTCATCGGAAGTATCCCGCCCGGCGATCGAGTTCATTTTGAAAGAAATCGCTCGGCTGGGCAAAGTCCCGGTAGTGATGGTGCCGGGGATGTGTGACCATTTGGGGAAAGGCTCTCTTTACTATCACTTCGACCTCATCGAACGGCCGGAGAATCTTTTTGTAATTGTCACACCAAACGAAACACTGAAACTTAAAGAGCTGAATCTGGCCGTCATCGGCTGTCCCGCTTTCGGACCGAAGTCAAAAGAGTCGCCGCTTTCCGGCGTTCGGGCGCCCAAGGATGGATTTTCCGTAATCGTAGCTGCCGGCACCTGGCACGGCGACAATCATCCGATTTCCGAATCGGAAATTGCCAAAACCGGCGCCCATTACGTCGCCTTGGGCGGCGAGCCATCTTTTAAAAGCGGTGTTGGTGGAGAAATCACTTATGCTTTCTCCGGCCCGCCGGAAGCCACCTCATTTTCAGGATCCGGCGCGGCAGGAATAGTAATAGTTGACCTGGCTAAAAAGCCGGTAACCGCTGAATTCCAACCGCTTGGAGTTCTCGTCTGGAAAGAAGAAACGGCCAGCAGTGTCGAGTCGCTTAAAAGCTTGTTGGAGAGAGAACGGGGAGAAAACCGGCTCTTGCAAGTTCGGCTCACCGGCGAACATCAAAACGGATTTTTCGAGCTCGACGAAACCATAAAGGGGTTCAAAGACCAATTTCTGTTTTTGAACATAAAGGATGAACGCAAGTTTATAGCGAACAAGGCTCCATTCCCTCTCCAGACCGTGGCCGGGCAGTTTATTCACGTTGTTGAAGAAAACCTGAAAAAATCCCGGCCCGAAGAAAAAGAATTTTACCAGGAAGTTCTCTCTTTGGGAACTTCGCTGGCTTCCCCAATCTCCAAGGAGTACAGGTGAAATTAGAGCGTTGCGAAGTAAAACGTTTCCGAAAGCTGAAAAACTTCAAAGCCGAATTTGCCGCCGGACTGAATGTGGTCAAAGGCCCCAACGAAGCCGGCAAATCCACCCTCGTCGAAGCGCTGGGAGTCGGATTTTTCGAAACTCCCCAAAGCTTAAATCACGAAGTTCAGGAGAAAACGACCTGGGGTTCGGATAAAAAGTTTGAAGTCTCGCTGGAACTGGCCGACGGCACCGGATCTTGGAAACTTTCCAAAGATTTTGAAAAAGGGGAAGTAAAATTAGAAAAAGTCGGCTCCGCTGAAAAATGGGACGCCGCTTCCGAAATCGAGGGCGTGCTCTCTTCGCGCCTGGGGCTGGCCAAAAAGGAGCTGTTCTGGGCCACCGCCTTCATCCGTCAAGGGGAATTGGCCCTGGTTTCCGAAAACCCGCAGATCTGGCGGCAGAAGTTGGAAGAGGCCATCACCGGCGGCAGAGAAGAAGTTTTAGCCCAAAGAATAGCCGAAAAAATGGCGGCCAAGATCGCCTACTTTGGAGAACAAGGGGAATTGGGCACTGCCCATCAGTACAAAAAGGAAATTGAGTATCAATTGAACGTTGTTTCCGAAGAGGTTAAAAACCTTCTTTCCAACCGCTCCGATTTGGCGGAAATCGAAAAAACCTTTATGGAGGTCAGCCGTCAGGCCGAAGATTTGCGCATCCGCATCGAGCGCGGCCGCCATCCAGGCAATTCCAAAGAGGAATTGGTGCTGGTCGAAGAAAAATTCCATGATTTGACCGCCCGCCTGCGCGAAGTGGAGCATTCCGAAAAAACCATCCAGCGCTTGCGCGAGGATGCCGCGCTGGAGGGAGACGTTTTACGCGAGGATTTCAGCCGATTGGACGAAATCGAAGCGCGCTTGCGTTATCTCGAATCCAAACGGCAAGAGGTGGGGCCACTGACAGCCGAGCCGCCCAAACTGCCAACTCCCGTTCCCTTTTTAGTCGGATTGGGAATCACTATTGCCTGCTTGATTGCCGCCTTTGTAGCACAGAAAACCTTTTGGGTGGGAGTCGGTTTGGGCGCCGCCTGGTCGGCTTTTTCCGGCTTGGCTTTTATGCGCAAATTCCGCGAATCGGCACAAAAGGAATGGCAATACAAAAACTCTTCCGGCAAGCGGGATGAGCTAATGTCCGATCTGGAAAAAACCCAGCGGGAGTTAAATGAGTTGTTTGCCCGCTACCGCGTCACCTCCACCAACGAACTGCGCGAGAAATTTGAAACCAGCCGCGACCGGGCCCGCCAGATAAAGGAAGAAACGATGCGCTATGAAAACTGGCTTTCCGACCGCACCCGCGGCGAACTGGAAGAGGAATTGAAGGCGACTTCCCGGAGATTGTCGGAACTGCGTGAAAACCCGTTGGAGGTTTTCGATCCGGTTGCCCCCGAAGAGCTGGAAGTGATGGGAGAGAAATTGGCCGCCCTGGAAGAGGAACGCCGCCATATGGAAACCGCCCGCAACGCCATCGCCCGCCACCTGGAACAGACCGAAGACGGGGTGGAGTTGAAAGTTGCCTTGGAAGAAAGGCTCGAAGAAGAAAACAAGAAAATTACCGAAATCGAGCATAAGCTAAAAGTCTGTCAGAAAACATTGGAACTCTGGGAAGAAGCTCACAAGAAAGTTTTGGTCGAGGCCACCAACGTTTTGGACACCGAAGTCTCCAAGCATCTTTCCGAAATCACCGATGGACGGTACTCCCAAGCCCGCTTCGACAAGCAGAATCTGAACTTTGAAGTCTTTTCCGAAGAGAAAAAGGATTTCGTCAACCCGCACAAAGTGCTTTCCGCCGGCGTGCGCGACCAATTATACCTTTCCGCCCGCTTGGCTTTGCTCAAGTTTATCTTTCCCGACCAAAAGCCGCTGGTGATTTTGGACGAACCGTTCGCCAACTTTGACCCCCAGCGCCGCCAGAAAGCCGGAGAGTTGTTGGTCAAATTAGCTTCCGAATACCAGATTCTGCTTCTAACCTCGCAGGATTATTTCGACCACTTGGCGGCAGCGAAGATTCAGTTGTAGTTCCCTTATTCAATTTAAGTGTGGCGCAGGTTAGGTTTTTTTAACCTGCATTTGCCCTTTGCGACCGAAGCACAGGATACCCGCCAGAGGCGGGCCAAAGCCGGACTTTATCCCGCCCTATATTTTGTGTATAATGTATTGGGAGAAGAAAATGGCTGGAAATCATTTGAACGCCCTAAACTTGAAACGAAAAGTTGTTAAGGGAACAATTTTATTTTGCTGTTTCGCTTTTGTAGTGCAGGTGCAAGCCCAGAACAATCTCCGCAAGTTACGTAAGCAAGCAGGGTCAACAATCGCATCAATCACCGTCTATGATAGCGCTAACAACATCGTCAATCAAGGAAACGGGCTGTTCACTGCACCAAATTACATCATTTCCAGTCGATTTCTCTTCGAGGGTGTCGATCATGTAGAGGTCAGAACTCAAGATGGTAAGATCTATCCCATTACTGGTATAGTTCCCATCTTTGGTGGCATTGGCTTGAATTCGAGCCCTATCTGTCTTTTTCTCGATACTGCAAATACTACCCAAAACTTTTTTGCTGGCAGCCAGTCTTCTGAGGGGCAAAAAATTTATGTTGTGAGTGGATTACCTAACGAAAAAATGAAAATAAGCGAAGCCATCGTTTCGTCTATTCACGACACACCAATTGGGAGAATCGTAAAAATAACCGGGACCGAACTCTCTGGCCTCGCTGGCAGTCCCGTGATTTCACAGGCCGGCCTCAAAATAATTGGCTTTCTACCAACGGATATCAAAAAAGGACAAAAGCAGGCTACAATTATTCATGTAGAAAATATTTCCGCCCGCAACTTTCCCCCACCGAAAATGATGGTAGGGAAAACGGTCTCATTCACTTACTGGAAGGAAAACTCGTCACCCAAAGATTCAACAGGATACGAGTTCTCGTTTTTATCTGGATTGCGTCCTTATACGCACAAAATTACGAGAACGCAATATCGCTTTTTAGAAAAGCCATCGAAAAATATCCCCGAGATGATTTGGCCCGACACCTTATTGCCTATTGCCAAAATGAACTCGACTACCCAGAAGAAGCGGAAAAAACATGCAAGGAAATTGAGAACCTTTCAAAGGTAATAGCGAAAGAGGATTCCGTTAGAAGGGCAAAGGAAGATTCAACCAGAAGAGCACAAAATGAAGAACTTGGGCGTTCATATGCTAAACTGGGCGATTCTCTCTTTCAATCCGAATTATTTCAGGAGGCTGTCGATGCATACGAAAAAGGGAAATATTACCTTTCAGATTGGCGTTCGTTTCACGACAATCTATCTCGAGCATACATTCGATTGGCAGCATCAAAAGCGAAACTTGGTGCATATGATGAAGCAGTGAACGCCTATGTAAGAGGCAGGGGGGACATAGTAAATCCTCCAATTTTGGACAATAAAACAGCCAAGGCATATCTTGAGTTCGGGAAATTAATAATGAAAGATGGAAAATATTTCCAAGCAATTGAGGCCCTCTACACCCTCGAAAAAAGTGAGTTTGCTGCCGAGGCTTACTATAATATAGGCGTTGCTTACAGCTATCTGGGTCTCTACCCCCAGGAACGGTCGTCATATATAAAAGCCGTAGAGAAAAACCCCGACTATGCCGAAGCTCGCTACCGTCTTTGCTTGGCGTATTTGAGCAGCGGTGACAGAAGCTCAGCTTTAGAGCAATACAACATTTTAAAAAACTTAGATGGAAAGTTGGCGAATCAAATAGCCGACCTCATCGAGGAATAACAAGCCCCCTCTTACACAAATTGCTCTTTCTACTTAGTTGAGCTCCCCCTTGCTAATCCTCTCCAGTTTGCTAATTTAGTTCAGATGAAAGAGCCGGAAGTAAATGTAGAATTATCCAAAAAGCTGGGGCTGACCGCAGAAGAATACCAAAAAATTCTGGGCATTTTGGGAAGGACACCGACTTATACCGAACTGGGGATTTACTCGGTGATGTGGTCGGAGCACTGCTCCTACAAAAACTCGATTGCGCTGTTAAAAACTCTGCCGCGTGAAGGGCCGGCTCTGGTGACCAAAACCGGCGAGGAAAACGCCGGCGGAATTGCGTTGGATGACGAACGGGTAATCGTTTTCAAAATCGAAAGCCATAACCACCCTTCGGCGGTGGAGCCGTATCAGGGCGCCGCCACCGGCGTGGGCGGAATTCTGCGCGATATTTTTACGATGGGCGCCCGCCCTATTGCCGCTTTGAACTCGCTCCGCTTTGGAAATCTTGAGGATTCCCGCGTTCGCTATCTTTTAGATGGAGTGGTCAGAGGTATCGGCGATTATGGTAATTCTTTTGGCGTCCCAACCGTCGCCGGCGAAGTTTATTTTGAAGATTGTTATCAGGGCAATCCCTTGGTTAACGCTATGGCGGTAGGTATCGCCAAGCGGGGAAAGTTAGTTCGCTCAATAGCGACCGGTGCGGGAAATCCAGTCTTTATTGTTGGTTCTTCCACGGGAAAAGATGGCATTCACGGCGCTTCGTTTGCATCGAAGGAGATTACGGATGAATCCGAAGAAGACCGCCCCTCCGTGCAAATCGGCGACCCGTTTACGGAAAAATTGCTCCTTGAGGCCTCCTTGGAGGTCATTGAAAAAGATTTAGTCGTTGGAATGCAGGATATGGGAGCGGCCGGGCTGACCTGTTCCACTTCCGAAATGGCCGCCAAGGGAAATTCCGGCATAGAAATCGATTTGGACAAAGTCCCTTTACGCGAAACAGGAATGACACCCTATGAAATTATGCTCTCCGAATCGCAGGAGCGCATGCTGGTGATTGGAAAGAAGGGAAAAGAAGCGGAAATTAAGGAAGTTTTTGAAAAATGGGATTTGAATTGCGTCCAAGTCGGGGAAGTAACCAATACCGGAAAGCTGACAGTAAAACTCCAAGGCAAAATTGTCGCCGATATTCCCGCCGACAGTCTGGTATTGGGTGGCGGCGCGCCGGTTTACAACCCGCCACGAAAAAAGCCGGCTTACCTGGAAAACGGTATTCGTGATTTCAAGTTCCCCCAACAGCCAAAAGATTTAGGCAAAGTGCTCTTAGATTTACTCTCTTCTCCAAATATTGCCTCCAAGCGCTGGGTTTTTCAGCAGTATGACTCGACCGTGCGCACCAACACCGTTTTCGGTCCCGGTTTCGACTCCGGACTTTTGCGCATCCGCGGAACCAAAAAAGGAATTGCGGTTAAAACGGACTGCAACGCCCGCTATTGCTATCTGAATCCGCGCCGGGGTGCCGCCATTGCCGTTTGCGAAGCGGCTCGGAACGTGGTGGCCGTTGGGGCAAGACCGGTGGCGATAACCAATTGTTTGAACTTTGGCAATCCCAACGACCCGGAAGTGTACTGGACTTTTGCGGAAGCGATTGCCGGAATGGGAGAAGCTTGTCGGGTACTGGAAACTCCGGTGACGGGAGGAAACGTGAGCTTTTATAACCAAGACCCTACCCGCACCGTCTATCCCACGCCAGTGATTGGAATGCTGGGAGTCCTCGACGATATCGACCAGGCCACTCCCTCTCATTTCCAAGCCGATGGCGATTGGGTGTATAGTATCGGAGAAACTAAGGAGGAAATCGGCGGTTCGGAGTATTTGAAGCTTACAACCGATAAAGTAGCCGGAGAACCGCCAGCACTCGATTTGCCAAACGAAAAAAAGATTCAGCAGTTCGTCTTATCACTGATTAAAAGCGGGATTGTCGAAGCCTGCCACGACTGCTCCGATGGCGGTTTGGTGGTGGCTTTAGCCGAAATGTGCATCGGAAATATCGAAAAGCTGCGCGGATTTAAGCTCCAAGCGACTTTTTCAATGCGGCCGGACTTGTTTTTATTCTCCGAATCGCAATCCCGCTTTGTGGTTGAAGTCAAACCGCAACTGGCGTATAAACTCGAAGAAGCGGCCAAGAAGGAAAACATTCCTCTTATCAAACTGGGAACAATCGGGGGCTCTGCCTTATCATTTGCGCCGCACTTTGATCTTCCACTGGAAAACCTAAGCGATGCCTACTATAACGCAATCGAACGTAAAATCGGCTGAATTCGGCTATAAGCCTCTGAAAGCGCCGCGGGGCAACAAAATCTCCTGCAAAGGCTGGCATCAGGAAGCCGCTTTGCGGATGTTAATGAACAATCTTGACCCGGAGGTTGCTGAAAATCCGAAAGAATTGGTTGTTTACGGCGGGAGGGGCAAAGCCGCCCGCGATTGGCGTTCGCTTTGGGCCATCGTCGCCAGCTTAAAAAAGCTGGAGAACGACGAAACCCTTTTGGTGCAGTCCGGCAAACCGGTCGGCATTGCCAAAACGCACAAATGGGCGCCGCGAGTTCTTATCGCTAATTCCCTTTTAGTTCCCGCCTGGGCCACGCCGGAAAAATTCCGTGAACTGGAAGAGTTGGGCTTGATAATGTTCGGCCAAATGACCGCCGGCAGCTGGATTTACATCGGCACGCAGGGAATTTTGCAGGGAACGTATGAAACCTTCTCTTCACTGGCCGCTACCCATTTTGCCGGCGACCTCTCTGGTCGCTTGGTTCTAACCGGTGGGCTGGGGGGAATGGGCGGTGCCCAGCCCTTGGCCGTAACAATGAACGGCGGTGCGGCGCTCTGTGTGGAAGTTGACCCGGAGCGAATTCAAAAACGCTTGGATACGAAATATCTCGACCTCCAAGCAGAAAACTTAGACGAGGCAATCAAACTCGTTGAAACCGCCCGAAAAGAAAGAAAGCCGCTTTCGGTTGGAGTTTTGGGCAATTGCGCCGAGGTTTTGCCCGAACTTTTGCAACGAGGATTTCAGCCGGACGTGGTGACCGACCAAACCTCTGCTCACGATGAACTCTTTGGTTACGTTCCTGCGCGATTGTCTTTGGATGAAGCCAAATCGTTGCGCAAACAAAATCAACAGGATTATATCCGCCGTTCAATGGAATCGATGGCTGTCCATTGCCAGGCAATGCTGGAGTTTCAAAAACGTGGGGCTGTGGTCTTCGACTACGGCAATAACCTGCGCGGCCAGGCCCAAAAAGCGGGCGTAGAAAACGCCTTCAACTATCCCGGATTCGTGCCGGCCTACATCCGTCCCCTTTTTTGCGAAGGAAAAGGGCCTTTCCGCTGGGCGGCGCTCTCTGGAAAACCGGAAGATATTTACATAACAGACGACCTGGCCCTAAAAACTTTCCCAAAAAACCAGGCTTTGGCTCGCTGGATTCGCTTGGCGCAGGAAAAAGTGAAATTTCAAGGCCTGCCGGCGCGCATCTGCTGGCTGGGATTGGGTGAACGGGCGCTTTTTGGCGAAAAACTTAACTTTCTAATTCGTAAGAAAAAAATATCCGCTCCGATAGTAATCGGCCGCGACCATTTGGACTCCGGCTCGGTCGCCTCCCCCTATCGCGAAACCGAAGCTATGCGTGACGGTTCGGATGCCATTGCCGACTGGCCGATTTTAAACGCTTTGCTGAATGCCGTCTCCGGCGCTTCCTGGGTATCGGTGCACCACGGCGGTGGAGTTGGCATCGGTCTTTCCATTCATGCCGGGCAGGTCATTGTGGCCGATGGCACGAAAGAAATGGATGTGCGTCTAAACCGCGTTTTGACAAACGACCCGCTTTCCGGTGTCTTCCGCCACGCCGATGCCGGTTATCCGGAGGCCTGGAATACGGCCAAAAAGCAAAAGGTAAAAATTCCTCTCTTTCCCGATAAATAACCCCACATTTCGGTTTGTCGATAAAGAAAAAGTGACCACACACGCTCGAATCTACCAAAAACCCCGCTGGTACGATATCGCTTTTGGCTTCCGCAACATCAAAAAAGAATGCGACTTTTTGACCGCCTGCGTTAAAAAATTTTCCGGCCGCAAGCTTGCGTCGATAGTAGAAATGGCCGCCGGGCCGGCGGCGCATGCCATCGAGTTCGGCCGCCGGGGCACAACCGTCTTTGCCCTGGATAAATCGACCGAAATGTTAGGCTACGCCCGCCAGAAAGCGAGAAAAGAAGAAAGCCGGGTGCATTTTTTAAAGCGCGATATGCGCCATTTTCATCTTCCGCAAAAAGTCGATTTGGCCATATCGATGATGGACTCGCTGACTTACCTTTTAACAGACGAAACAATTTTGCAGCATTTCAAAACTGTGGCCGCAAACCTAAAACCAAACGGAATTTTTGTTCTGGAACTAATCCATCCCCGCGATTTTTTTACCGAAAAAGTTTCCTTCGGACCGGTGTGGACGGTTAAGAAGGATGGAATTAAGATTACCGTAAATTGGGGAGATTTTACCGACCGACAGTTGGACCCGCTCACCCAGGTGGTTCGAATGCAGGCAAACTTGGAAATAGAGGAAAACGGCAAAAAATATCGCCTGCGCTCGGTTGCCCCGGAACGGATGCTCACCCTCTCCGAATTAAAACTTCTGGTGCGCCTCTCGGGCGTTTTTAAAATTGTCGCGCTTTTGGGCGATTTAAACCTCAAACAGAAATTAGATAATTCCCCACGTTCCGCACAGATGGTGGCGGTGCTAAAAAAGATGTAGGGGCACGGCATGCCGTGCCCTGCATTTTCTATTGTTGATTCTCTTTCTTCAATCGATAAATCGCCCGATTGTGCTCGTCTAACGTCTCCGAAAAAATGTGGCCCCCATCCCCGTTGGCGACGAAATAGAGATATTTGGTTGAGGCCGGATTCAAGGCCGCCTTCAAGGCCGCCTTGCCGGGATTACAAATCGGCCCCGGAGGCAGGCCGTAATTAAGATAGGTATTGTAGTAAGAACGAAATTTCAAATCCTCGTGACCCAATGCCCGCTTGGTCTCTCCCAAGGCATAAATAACCGTTGGATCGCACTGCAAAGGATAGCCCAATTTCAGTCGGCGGTAGAAAACCTGCGAAACCAATACCCGCTCGGAATCGATGCCGGTTTCGGCTTCAATCAAGGAGGCCATCGTCAAAATTTTGGCAACATTCAGAGTGTCCAGGTTTATTGTGGTATCTGCAACTTCATCCCAAGCATTCTCAAATCCTGCGTACATCTTTTCAATCACTTCGCGCGCCGGCACCCCCCAGTAGAATTCATAACTGGAAGGGAATAAATACCCCTCCAGGCTCGAAGCAAAAACCCCCAAAGAATGCACAAACGCTCTATTTTGGCAAAGGGCAACAAAAGCAATCGAATCGACTCCCAGAGAATTTCGCGCCAAGCCGGCAATCTTCTTTATGGTTGCTCCTTCTGGAGCGGTTAGAACAATCACACCCGCCTTGGGCGAAGCCATAAATTTCAACGCCTCGTTCAGCGATGTACCGGAGGAAAATGAATACAACCCAACTTTGATTTTCTTATCTGCATTGGTGAGCCGCGCCAGCCAGCGAAAGGTCTCTGCACTGCGGATTATCCCCGCCTCCTTCAAATGCGCAGCGACAACCTGCGCTCCTTCCCCCTGCTTTACCTCAACTACTCTTTTAGCACCCTCCCACTTGACCGGCCAGAATAACAAATAATGAATTACACCTGCGAAAAGAAAAAATAAAGCGATTATCCAGATTAAAATTCTCTTCAACTTTTAGCCCTGCTTTTTTTATCGAGATATTCTTGTAGTATCAGTGCCGCGGCCATTGCATCGATGTCTTTTTTGTGCTTTCCCGACTTCTTACCCATTATATGCAAAGAGCGCACCGCCTGTTCAGAGGAAAAGCGTTCATCCAACAAGGTGACAACCAACCCCTCTTTTCTTAAAATTTCAGCCAGTTGTTCCACTTCCAAAGCCATCTCTCCCACGCTGCCGTCTTTTTTCAAGGGATACCCCATAACTATTTCGGCAGATTCCTGCTCTTTTGCCAATTTCAAAATTTTCTCAACTGCATCCCTTCTGCCCGAAACTTGCTCTGTTTTCAAAGGGTGCGCCATCCCCAAAGGGTCGGATGTTGCCAACCCGATTCTTTTACGGCCGTAATCCACGCCCAAAATTCGCATTCCGCTAATATATTCAAAACCTCCCAGCTTTTCACAATCATCCGAGCAAAGGATTTTTGCAAACAAACTTCAAAAAAGTGCTGGACAAAACAATAATCATCACATATTTTTGCCCCGATTTGTTACCCCTTTTCCAAAGGAGGGATGCACGGGAAGAGGGAAGGATAAAAAAGAAGCGGAAATTGAAAAGTAGGTTGAAAAAAAGAAAGAAGGAGGATAACACAATGAAACGTATTTTTATTTTCGGTTTGGCTTTAGCCCTGGCGGCCATTATGGCCGTTGGAGTTTCTGCTGCCGAGCGTAAAGGAATGATTGGCGTGGGCGTGGGAGGCGGAGTTGGTATTCCCTTGGGCAAGTTTAAAGACGGCTCCAAATTGGGATGGAGAGCGGGAGCCGGCTTTGGCTACTTTGCCACTGACCAAGTGGCTGTGGGTGCCGAAGGAACGTTTGGCCAGAATAAGGCCAAAGATGCTCGTATTGTTGCCCCAGTAACCGACTTCAAGACCCAACTTATTGAATTTGGCGCTTGGGTGAGATATTTCTTCAAAATGCAGAGTGAAAAGGTTTCTCCTTATGTTAAGTTGGGAGTAGGCGGCACTAGCTTTAAGGATAAAGTGACGCCTGACTCACTTAGTAGCGGCAAATCGGAGACCTTTATGGGCGCTAACATTGGAGCCGGCGCTATGTTTGGGGTTTCTCCGACTGCTTCGATATTCGCTGAAGCAGGTTTATATAACTATGCCAAAAAGAATTTTTCACCACTTAACTACGTTTCAGGCAAGGTTGGCGTAGCCTTTATGTTCGGCGGTTCGGGCGGGGGCGGCGGCACCGAGTAACTCAATCCTTTACCCCAAACCCCGTTCCTTACCGGAGCGGGGTTTTTTTACGCTCCCTCCTCCTTGGATTCCCGGCCTGATTTCCACCAACTAACCACTTTAGTTTCTTTGGCGTTTGCCGATATAAAATATGCCGACCAGATTTAGCGGCATTTATCGCTTGGGTGGTAATTTTCAACCCTTTACCAAAGGGAGGATGCAACGGAAAAGAAAAGGCAGTGCAGTATGGAGAAAAAGGAACTATGCAAATCTTGAAAACGAGAAAAAAGAAGGAAACAAAAAGGAGGGTAACGTAATGAAAAGACTTCTTATCTTAGGCGTGGCGCTGACTTTGGTGGCCGTACTGGCCGCCAGCGCTTCCGCCACCGAGCGGAAGGGAACGTTCGGTGTGGACCTGGGCGGCGTGGCCACGCTTCCTATGGGTGATTTTGGCGACGCCTTCAAGCTGGGCTGGAAAGCCGGCGTCGGCGTGGGCTACTGCGTGACCAATGAAATTATGGTTGGCGCCACGGGTGCCTACTCCCAGAACAAAATTGACGACACCACCGGCGTCGGCGACGCCAAATTCAACATCCTTCAGTTCGGCGCTTTCGGAAAGTATATGTTCAAAATGCAGAACAGCAGAGTAGCGCCCTATCTGAAAACCGGAGTGGGATTCTACAATAGCAAAGTGTCGGTCTCCGGCGGTTCCAGCGCCAGCAGCACCAACATGGGGCTCAACGGCGGGCTGGGGGTCGGCTTTGCGGTCTCTCCCACCGCTTCGGTCTTCGTCGAAGGCGCCTACCACAACATCTTTACCGATGTCAGCTCAACCAACTACATGGCGGTCAATGCCGGATTATCTTTTATGTTCGGCGGCCCCACCACGACCGGCGGCACCGAGTAACTCAACCGTTTAACCAAAACCCCGCTCTTTTTTGTTGAGCGGGGTTTTTTTATGACTGGTTTTATGGGCATTCCTTAAAAAGCGGTTGACAATCTGTTGGTCGTATTCTTATTTCTTTAAAAGTGGGCAATTCCGCCTGCTTAAAAGAAGGGAGGACCAATGCGCGCCTTAAGACTTTTTCTTACAACTGTGTTTTTACTAACAACCCTGTTCTCCATAGGTTACGGAGAACTTAAGCCCACAAACCATAACGGGTTTTTCATTAACTTCGGTTTTGGTGGAGGTTCAGCTGACTTTAACGTTGATGGTTTTCAAACTGATCGGGAAGGGGGTGTAACCTTCAACCTTCGCCTGGGAGGTGCGCTTTCCCAGAAGCTGCTCTTGGGATTTGAAGGCGACGCCTGGCGAAAGGACGAAAGCGGTGGATTTATTCAGTTTAACAACTATGCCGCCGCCGTAACCTACTACCCATCCAATATTTTCTTTATAAAAGGTGGGCCATCATACGCGGTGACGGTAGTTGGCAACGGGGGCACCGATTCGGAGTCCGGCTTCGGTCTTATGGGCGGTCTGGGAACCGAACTGCGCTTGGCTCGAAAATTCGCTCTTGTCCCAATGGCTCAGTTCATTTACCAGGACTATGACGGTTTCTCCACCAACTACTTTTCCATCGCACTGGATGTCGGCTGGTTCTGGTAGTACATTCGATACCTGCAGATAAAGAGCCCTTTTCTTAGGGCTCTTTATTTTTGCTCTCTTTTACCGATAATAAAAACAGCCGGAAGGTATTGGAAAACTCCCATACCGTAATACCCGGCGAAGGAGGAGAATATGAAACGCTTTTTGACCGGCACTGCCATTCTGGGACTTCTGTTAGCCCTAACCATACCGGCAACCGCCCAGATGAGCTTTCTGGGAAAAGTCGGCTTTTCGCTAAGAGGTGGATTGGTTATCCCCTCCGGCGGGGACTTGCCGACTGCTACGGGAACGGCCACGGTGGGCGACCAATTCAAAACCGGCCCGACTTTTGGCGCCGAACTCAAATTCGGAGTTTTGGACAAAATCAACGTTTGGGGCGGATTCAACTACGGTTTTATGAAAGCCGAAAACGCCTTCCGCACCCCGACCACCACCCCGGCTTTTACGATGCCGCAGGTTTCTGCCGGCGTAAATATGAACATTGGTCCAATGCTGGGCCCGACCAATAAGATTGTGAATCCCTATATCGGGGTTGGCGTGGGAATGTATCCCTGGAAAAAGACTTTAAACGGAGCGGGCGGCGACCCCGACTCGGTCAGCACCGGTACCGGCTCCACCAACCCGGTCAAAAAGACCAGCTTTGGCCTAAACGGCACCGCCGGCGTGGAGATTATGCCGAAGGGCACCTGGGCTTTGTTTGCCGAAGGGAAATACCACTTTCTGTTTGCCGAAGACACCAACAACTTCGGGAACACGGTCAAAAACCTGCGCTTTGTGCAGATTGGCGGCGGGCTGACCTATTACTTCAATTTGAAACCGTAACGGCAGCGCTATCCAAACAAAAAAACCCCCGCCTTAGCGGGGGTTTTTTTGTTTCGTATACTCCGATGTCAGCCGACCGGAACGGCCACGGTTCGCTTTACTCCATTGCGCATAATTTGCAGCTTCAAAGTCTCTCCCGCCTTTTTACCCAGCCAGGACAAATAAGCCTGACAGCGATTGCGCGAGGTGGAAAAACCATCCACGGAAATAAGTTTGTCCCCTTTTCGTAAACCGGCGACATACGCTTTGCCGCCTTGCGCCATTTCCTTCAGAATCACCTCCCGGTTTAAAAACAAGTTTCCCAAATTCTTGATTCCCAGTTCATACTCCGGCTTCTGGTCATAAGGCAAAGCCCGCAGGGGAGCTTTTGACAATCGGATTAGAGTCGTATCCTTCGTCAAACGCGCCATCACCTCCACAAAATCCTTCATCTTAAAGGAATATCGCTTTCCCCCATCCATAACCGAATCCAGCGCCTCACCGATTCTTTTGTTCAAATAGCGCGCATCGACAGCCCGCAGGAAAGAAAGATAGGTGGAGTCCTGATCCGTGATGTCAAAAAGCCACCGCCGTCCGCGATTGGAATCGCGCGACGCCACTTTCTGCGTAGCCGGGGTATTAGATTCGGAAGCCGGTTCGGCAATTTGGGGAGAAAACAGCTTTTCATAAATCAAATAACGATAACAGAAAAGCTCCCAATCCAAAGGAGCGTCGCTGCAGGGAATGATGGCTTTCGTTACCGCCGACCCCCAGGAGTAAACGGCCAAAGAATCTATCTTTTCCGGGCTGGTTTTGACGAAAACCCGGCCCATGGGGTCAGCCGCCAGGTTTTGCGGATAATCTTCCGACAAATGAAAATCTATGTCACCTTTAGGGGAAATTCCCAACTCTGTGGAAAAAATATTAAGCAAGCGTTGCAGGCTGGCCAAAAACCGGATTCGATCCGGGATGGGGTCTTTCCAGCGACCCGTCAATTCCCAGCTTACCGGGTACCAGACTTTCCCATAGGGATAAACCAAACTTACTAAAACTACGGTATCCCCCGAAGCGGGCTCATAATCGGTCAACGTGTGAGCCCAGGGGTCGGAAGGCTTTTCAAACCTTCCGCGGTTTGCAAATTTCTCCGGGAAGGTGTGCCGCTGTGCCAGGTAGTAATCGTAATCCCCTTCCCAATCCGAAAGCGAGGGCAAATTCCAGCCCGATACACCTACCAGGCCAAAAACGTAGCGATTGTTGGCAAGGGGGTTTGGAAAAACGAAGGATAAAGTCATATCCTCGCCGAAATAGAGCCGGAGTCCGGCAATGTTAAAACGCTTATCCTTGATGATGAAAGGCAAAAGTTCCTTCCATTCCGCCAGCAGACGATGGCTCCTGGTGCTGCCCATCAAAACCAGCGTGCGGTTAAACATTAAACGCTGCGGCATGGCCGTGTCGGCGCACACTTCCACCACCCGGGAAGGATCTTTCTGTTTCAGAAAATCAGCGTTCCGATAAGCTAAAAGCTCTATTTTTTTCAAAAGCGCTGGGGGAATTCCTTTAGTCCCAAAAACGATGGCGGTGGTATCCCCCGGCCGGGGGGCAAAAAAGTCCTTCATCGGCCCGGAGAGCATTCCCCTTCCGGTGGAAAACGAAAAAACAAAAATCAAAAGCGCGCAAAAAAACCTTTTCAATTTCATTCCTCCTTCTTTAAATAATTCATCTCATTACACCTGTCAAAGCTCTTTTTCTCTGCCGGCATTCCTCTATTATACTCAAAATAAATCGATGCAGCCTTCCATTGGAGGCCACCAAATTGCGGGTTTCCAAGCGATAAGGTCGGCCCTCAAAATCAGAAAGCTCGCCGCCCGCTTCGGAAATTAGAATTACGGCGGCGGCGGTGTCCCAGGGATACAGCTTCAACTCCCAAAAACCGTCGAATCGTCCCGCCGCCATCCAGGCGATATCCAAAGCCGCCGCTCCCATTCGCCGGATGGCCCGCACCCGCGTGGCAAAGGCGGCAAAATAATCCAGGTTATTTTCTTCGCTTTCCCGCAAATCATAGGGGAAACCGGTGGCCAGAAGCGCCGAATCGGGATTGGCCGTTTTGGTAACCGTTATCCTCTTCTTGTTCAAAAAAGCTCCCTTCCCTTTAACTGCCCAAAAAAGTTCATCCAACGTGGGATTAAACACCACTCCGAGAACCGGCTTTTGATTTTCCCACAAAGCGATGGAAACGGCAAAAACCGGCAGCCGGTGAGCGAAGTTGGTCGTTCCATCCAAGGGGTCAACGACCCATATCGCGTCCGCCAGCTTTGTTTGTTTACCGGCTTCTTCTGCTAAAATTGCAAATTCCGGAAAAGCTTTCGTCAACCGCTTGGCAATAAGCGCCTCGGCTTTCTGGTCGGCGGAAGTGACTAAGTTGATCTCTCCCTTAAGCTCGACCGTAAAACCTTTTTTTTGAGTTTTGACCAAAAGCTCTCCCGCCTCCAGAGCGGTCTTTTGGGCAATCTTCAGTGCGCGATTGACAAGAACTGGTTTAATTACACCTCCTTAAGCCGAAATTTTCTCGTTTGTCATAACCTTCTTGTATTGGAGCAGATAGAGCCGATAATAAATCCCCCGCTTCGCCAAAAGCTCGGAATGGGTGCCCATTTCCCGAATTTCTCCTTTATGCAAAACAATGATTCGATCCGATTTTTCCACGGTGGAAAGCCGGTGCGCAATCACCAAGGAGGTCCGCCCGGCCAAGAGCTTATCCAGAGCGTCGCGAATCAAAAGCTCCGTTTCGGTATCCACCGAAGAAGTGGCTTCGTCCAAAATCAAAATTTTAGGGTCAAAAGCCAGAGCCCGGGCAAAAGATAAAAGCTGCTTCTGACCGACCGAAAGTGTCGAACCGCGTTCTTCCACAGCCGCCCGATAACCGCCGGGCAAACGTTGAATAAAAGAATCCAGATTCACCCGCCGGGCCGCCTGCTCCACTTGTTCATCGGAAATTTGGTCGGAACCCAAGCGGATATTGGAAGCAATGTCGCCCGAAAAAAGAAAAACATCCTGCAAGACCAGCCCCACGTTGCGCCGTAAAGATTGCATATCCATTTCTTTAAGCTCCACACCATCCAGAAAGATTTTCCCTTTCTGATAGTCGTAAAAACGGGTCAAAAGCCCCACCAGGGAAGTTTTCCCCGCGCCCGTGGCGCCGACGATGGCCACTTTTTCGCCGGGTCGGATGGCCAGGTTTATATCCTTCAGCACCCACTCGTCCGGGCGGTAAGCAAACCAAACGTTCTCAAATCTAATTTCGCCGCTGACTTTTTCGGTTTTTTGCGCTTTCGGAAGATTATCGAACTCCGGTTTAGTGTCCAGCAAACCGAAAATCCGCTCGCTGGAGGCCATCGCCGACTGCAGAATGTTATACTTCTCCGCCAAATCCCGAATCGGCTGGTAAAACCGGTCCACGTATTGAACAAAGGCGGCGATGGTTCCAAAAGTTAAAGCTCCCGCCAAAACACCCGCACCGCCATACCAGATAATCAAAGCCAAAGAAACCGCTCCAATGACTTCAACCACCGGAAAAAAGACCGCATGATACAAGACCGATTTCAAATGCGCATCCCGCAACTGGCCGGAAAGAGCCTCAAAACGGGCAAACGACCGCTCCTTCTGCCCGAAAAGCTTCACCACGATGATACCCCCAATATGTTCGGACAAATAGGCGTTGATTCTGGCTATGGTTAAGCGCACCTGCCGGTACGATTCCCGCGCCTTGCGGCGAAAAATCATCGTGGCATAAATCAATAACGGCATCACCGTGAAGGTGATAAGCGAAAGCTTCCAATCCAGATAGAGCATATAGGCAACGATTCCAAACAGGGTGAACACATCCCCAAAAATCGCCACCACGCCAGAGGTGAAAAGCTCCCCTATGACGCCCACGTCCGAGGTTACCCGGGTCAAAAGCCGCCCCACCGGATTTTTGTCATAGAACGACAAGCTTAATTTTTGCAAATGCGTAAAAATCTGCTGCCGCAAATCAAAAACCGCCCGCTGCCCCATCCATTGTACCAAATAGGTCTGGGCATAACGCACCAAAAAATCAGCTATTAAAACCGCCAGAACCCATCCCATTAGAATTTTTAACCGTTGAGAATCTCCTTTGGCAATGCCGGTGTCGATGGCCTCTTTGACCAGATAGGGAATGCTCAAAGTCAAAAAAGCCGACGCCAGAATCAATAGCACCCCGATGACGACTTCCAGCCGATACAGCTTTAGGTATTGCAAAAGCCGCCGCATCAAGCGCGCATCGTAGGCTTTGCCTAAAACTTCATCATCCTGCAATTGCTAGCTCCTAAATCCTCTCCAACTCTTCTTCCAAAAGCTGCATTTCATACAGCTCGGAATACAGGCCATTTTTTGCTAAAAGCTCTTCGTGGGTTCCTTTTTCCACAACCTCCCCCTCATCCAAAACCACAATCAAATCAGCATCCTTGACGGTGGAAATCCGATGCGAAATCAAAATTACGGTGCGGCCTTGTCGATACGCCCGTAATCCCGAAAGAATCCGCTCTTCCGTTTCGGTGTCCACCGACGAAAAGGCGTCATCCAAAATCAAAATCTTGGGAGCGGTGACCAAAGCCCGTGCCAGAGTAGCCCTTTGCTTTTGCCCGCCGGAGAGGGTAATGCCCCGTTCTCCGACGATGGTTTGATACCGATTCGGAAAATCGACCACATCATTTTCCAGCCCGGCGGCCTGTGAACTGAAAACCACACCCTCCATATCAAGCGTTGACAGCCCAAAAGCCACGTTCTCGGCAATTGTGGCCGAAAACAAAAACGGTTCCTGCGGAACAAATCCTATCAGCCGCCGCAGTTCATCGGTGCGATGGGAGTTGATGTCCACCCCGTCGATAAAAATCTTTTCATCTTTGACCGAAAAAATTCTTGGAATCAAGTTGACCAAAGTTGACTTTCCGGAACCGGTCTTGCCGACAATCGCCACCGTTTTCCCCGCCGGAATGGTCAGACTTATGTTCTTTAAAACTATATGATTATCCGCCCCGTAGCTGAAACTCAAATTGCGGAACTCAATCTCCCCTTGAATTTGCTCTGGACGAACAATAAAATCTCCTCCCGTTGGCTCTTCTTCTGCCGACAAAATCTCTTCCAGCCGCGCCATCGAGGCTCTCCCCTGCTGATACAACCCGACAATCCAGCCCAGAGCAATCGAAGGCCAGGTTAAGTTCAACAAATACAGCAAAAAGGCCAAAAGACCGCCCAATGTCATTTTACCGGCCATCACCTCGTTTCCGCCGACCCAGACCACCAAAAGCAAAGAGCCGCCCGCCAAGGTGTACAAAACCGGAAAGAACAGCGCCTGGGCCTTGACCATCGACATCGTCCGCTGCAAAAGCTCCCAGGAGATTTTCTCAAACGATTTTATTTCCGCTTCTTCCTGCGCGTAAGCGCGGACGACCCGCACCCCCGCAAGATTTTCCTGCACACGGCCGGACAAAACCGCATACTGTTCCTGAATTTTTGTGAATTTTTTATGCACCGACTGCCCCAATTTGTAAACCGCGATGGAAAGAAAAGGAATCGGCAAAAGGGTCAAAAGCGAAAGCTTGAGGTTCAATGCTAACATAAAAGCAAAACTGCCGACCAAAGCCACTGCCGTGTTGGCCGACTGCATTATCCCCGGCCCCAAAAGATTGCGCACCGCGTCCAAATCGGAGTTGGCGCGCGAGATGATTTCCCCGCTTTTGGTATAGTTGTAAAAACTTTTCGGCAGCCGCAAAAGCTTGGCAAAGTAATCGTTGCGCAGCTCGTATTCAATATGCCGCGAAACCCCGATTAAAGTCTGGCGCATGATATAGCGGAAATACGCCTGAACCAGCGTGGTAAAAACTATTCCAAAAGCGTAAATCAAAAGCTGCCGAACCGTCGTTCCTTCGCGGATTCCGTCCACGGCCAGCTTGACGAACCAGGGGGGCAAAAGGGTGAACAGGTTGGTAAGCAAAACCGCCACTCCGCCCCAAACCAGCGCCTTTTTATGCTTTGAAAAATATTTTCTTAGTCGTGCAAATCCGCTCACAAAAACTCCCAGCCAGACAATATAACACAAACCAACGGTTTATCCAACCATCCATAAAAAAAGCCCGCCTTGCGGCGGGCTTTTTTAGTTTCAGTTTTTTATCTTAACAGGGGAAAGGATCTCCCAGATAGGTAACGTTAATAATGATAACCACGTCGGCCGGGGTTAATTGAGAGTCGCAGTTGGCATCGAGCAATTCGGGGCAGCAGAAGCCCAAACCGAGAAAAACACAATTGAGCGTTAACACCACGTCCGCCGAGGTAAACATGCCGTCAAAATTCAGGTCTCCTTTTACCAGCGTGCGGCTCAAAACGGTCACTACTACTAGCTCGCTGTCGGCGGCGGCGCCGTCGGAGGCGATAACCAAAACGCTGTCCGTGGTCGTGGGTGTAGTGCAGGGTGGGGCGAAAGTGAGACTGCCGCGGCCGTTGCCGGAATCGACAAAAGAGATGTAGGGTTTTAGCCCAGAAGCCGAGAGAAATACGGCTTGTCCATCGGGATCGGTGGCAGAAAGACTCAAGGTAAAAGTCTGCCCGCTATTTATAGAATCGGCCGCCAAGCCGGTGGTCAAAACCGGCGGATGATTCACGTTGCCGACGTTGACTACTACGAATTCGGTGTCGGCATCATAACTGTCGGATGCTATCAGTTTAAAGCTCGCCGTGCCGGAATCGGAGTTGCCGGGGTTTAAAGTCAACCGGCTGCGGCCATTGGCAGAATCAAATAGGACCGCCCAGACTGGAGCTCCTACGAGCTGCAGGCCGGGCTTGTCCACCGTGTCGGCATCCGTCGAAACGATATGTAAAAGCGTAGTACTGCCTTCCAAAACGTTCTGCGTATCCACCGGTGTTAAAACCGGAACGCTGTTTTGGGCAAAGCGCAAGACGGTGAGCCAGCCCTCAATGTCGGAAGTATAAACAAAGCCGTTGGCCGTGTAAGGATAGGTGGACCAGCAGCCGTGATAGTCGGGGTTGCTGGAGGGAAGGTAGGTGTCGTAGTCGGCAACCTGGACGGGGGCGGCCGGATTGGTAACGTCGAAAACGACCACCCCCGACTCATAGTGCGAGCAGAAAACAAAATTCCCTTTGTAGTAGGCGTTATGGGCCAGCTGCGAAGGCCCCAGCATCTGGCCCGCCCGCTGAATGTTGGCAAGATTGGAGACGTCCCAGATTTTAACCGTTTTGAAAGAGGTCTCTTCGGTGGTGGCAGCATAATGGCGGTCTTCGGATACCCAGACGTTGTGCACGTAGCCAGGGCTGGTAAAAGTGACCCGCGTGATCATAGTCGGACTGGCCTTATTGGCGGCGTTCCAGACCGACCAGGTGCCGGCCGAACCTTCCGCCACAAAAACCGTGTCGTTGCGGCCGAACATATCGTGGATGCTCGCTCCGACCGTCCCCAAAAAACCGACGAAAGTTGGATTTTCGGGGTCTGCCAAACTTAAGATGCGCACCGGCTGGGTGCTGTTCCCTTCCGCATAGGCATATCCTTTTAAGGTATCAATCGAGACGGTGTGAGCGGTCACGGCCCCGCTTAAGTTCAAAGGGAAGCTCCCGATAAAGTGGACGCTGTCGGGCAAATATTGCAAGTCGATAACTGATATTCCCTGGTTGGTGCCGGTTTCCTCGGCAACCGCATAGGCATAATGTCGATAAGTCTCAATATCCCGCCAGTAATAGGAGCCGTTCAAGGTCGGGCCGGGGACGACCGTTATAACCTGAAGGGTTTGGGCATTCACCACTGCGATGCCATCCCGCACGCCCATAAAGGCATATTCGGTCCCATCCGGCGCCGTCCAACCCCAGCAGTCGCTGCCGCCGACATTGCCGGCCGCCTCGGGAAACTGGATTTTGCCGTGCAAGAAAAACCGCCAATGAGAAGCTATGGTCTCTGTTGCCATCAAAAGCAGAGTTGCAAAAACCCCCATCCAAATCGTCCAGCGGTATGTTTTCATCGTAGCCATTCCCTTTCCTTGGCCTGTAAGATACGCAACCGGCGCAAATTTGGCCAGCTTTTTTTGCAAAATGAAAAGGCGCGGTCACCCGCGCCTTTTACAAGGAAAGCTAAAAGCTACTTGGGTGCTTTCAGGTGCTTGCTAACCAGCTTGGTCATTTCGAACATATTGACCTGCCGTTTGCCGCCAAAGACTGCCTTCAGCTTCTCGTCGGCATTAATCATCCGCCGGTTTTTCTTGTCCTGCAGGCCGTTTTTCTTGATGTAGGCCCAGATTTTCTTGGTCACCTCGGTGCGCGGAATCGGCTTGGAGCCGACTACTTCGCCCAGCATGGTATCCGGCTGCACCGGTTTCATAAAAGCGGCGTTCGGTTTACGTTTAGTTGGCATTACTTCCTCCTTTTTTTGGGGTTTTAGGTTTCACCAAGGGAGAATTTAGGGGTGAACGCCTGTTTTGTCAAGAAGAATTTGCATTTTTTCCTAAAAAAAGTGCGTTTTTCAAGGGAAAATGGCCAAAATGAGGCTTTTTCCCCTATGAAAGGGGGAATTTCCAGAGGAAAACGAGCCCAACGGCCAGATTTTTCCCCCGGAAGCGGCGGCTTTTGGCTGGGGAAAATGGCCGGGAAAGGGTACTTGTCGCTCTGAAACTGCCCCATTTTGCCGGAAAAAGTGCCCTTCCCCTACCAAAAAGGTGTTGGAGAGTTGGATGGTTGAGCATCTGACATTCACTCAAGGCAGAGCAGAGTGAGGTGGTTGCAGGCGCATTTTCCCGCTAAGCCGGGAGCTTGGGGAAATTCAAGTCTTGCCGAAGATGACGGTGTCTTTGAAATAGTCGGAAAGAAGGCAAATTTTACCGATAGGGGAAAACTCAATTACCGTGATAATGCTGTTTTTGTACGGTCGTCCGTCTGCAAAAGTGCCCCAGGAATCGGTTTGGTAAATCAGCTCCAGTTCCCCAATTGGATAAACCTTGGTAACTTTCCAAAAAAGCTCCCCGTAACGTTTGAAAATAAGGCCAAAAAGTCCCAAAATCCTGCGTTCGCCCCTTACCGCGGCGCAGGGTGGCAGCCATAGCACGCTTTGCTCGTCAAACCATTGGGCTAATTTCTCGGTTTGCAGGGAACTCAAATCCCGCATAAAAAGCGGCAGAAGCTCGGCCGCCGTAGCAGCGACCCCCGGATTGGCGGTTTCGACAGAAAGAGCCGGAGCAACCAGGTTCCGGCTGCAAGGAACGTTGCGTTCCGACGGCACCAGACTTATCTCAATTCTTTTTCCATATGTAGAAAAAGTACCCCGCTCCCAAGGCAAGGAAAACCAGCAGGGTGAACAGGTTGCCTGCACCCCCCAGCCAGCCGAAATTGTCGCTGTTCTGAAAGAAGTTCTGGTAGCTGGTTACGCTTCCAATTAAAAAGGCGACCGCCACTCCCATTAAGGCGTCGCCCGCCACCATGCCGGAGCCGAATAGAATCCCTTTTTCCGTTCGCCAAGGCTTGTCGTTCTCCGAGGAGAACTTATTGACAAACCAGAAGACCAGGCTGCCGATTACAATCGGAGTGGAAAGCTCCGGCGGCAGATACAGCCCAATCGCCACCGGCAGGGCATGGATTCCCAGAAGCTCTATCATCAACCCTACGATTAAGCCGGTAATAATGAAAGCCCAAGGCAAAACGCCGGTGATTACCCCCTTAACGACTGCAGCCATTGCGTTGGCCTGGGGCGCCTCAAAGGCTCCTTCCCCCACAAAACCGTGGCTTTTGTTCAAAAACATAATTACCCAGCCCATCACCAGAGCCGGGATGAGAACTCCAATAAACTCGGAAAGCTGTTGCAGGCGGGGCGTTGAACCGACCAAAAATCCGGTTTTCAAGTCCTGGGAGGCATCCCCGGCCATCGATACGGCAATGCAGACCACCGACCCGACCATCATCGAGGCGACCATTCCGGCCGTGCCGGTTACCCCCGAGGCCAGCAGAATTGAGGAGACCACAATTAAAGTGCCGATGGTCATGCCGGAAATCGGCAGAGAAGAGGAGCCGACAATGCCGACCATTCGGGAAGATACGGTCACAAAAAAGAAGCCGAAAATGACCGCCAAAAGAGCCCCCAACAGGCTGATTTCGGTTTTGGGCAAAAGCCAGATGGCAATTGCCACCAAAAGGGCTCCCCCCCAGACCAGCTTTTGGGGCAGGTCGTCATCCGTGCGGATTTTCTCTCCAGCCGCCGTTCCCAACCCCCCCATTACATGTTTGAAAGAAGCGATTATAGCGGGCAAAGAGCGCATCAAGGATATAAACCCGCCCATCGCCACCGCCCCGATACCGATGTAGCGGATGTAGTAACTGCGCAGGTCTCCGGGGGAAAGTTCGGAAAGCGGCAGGGTGGCGGGCGGCACCGGCGTGGTCGTATGATTTCCAATAAAAGCTAAAAGCGGCCCGATTCCCAAATACCCAAAAACCGCTCCGGCGAACATTAAAAGGGCGATACGCGGGCCGATTATGAAGCCGACACCCATCAAAGCGGGAGTCGCCTCCACCCCCAACTGCGAACCTTTGAAAAAAATTGGAGTAAGATGAAAACGTTCCGGCCAGAGCTTTAGGCCGGACATCAAAATCTTGTAGAGCGCTCCAATCCCAATGCCCCAAAAAACGGTTTTGGCTTTGGAACCCCCTTCGTCCCCCGCCATCAGAATTTTGGCGCAGGCGGTCCCTTCCGGATAGGGGAGCGTCTTATGCTCCCTGACGATTAAGTGCCGCCGCAGAGGAATCATAAACAAAATTCCCAAAAAGCCGCCTAAAATCGAAAGCAGAATGATTTGCCAGTTGGCGATTTTGAAATCGAAATTCGGCTCCGAGCCCTGCCAGATTAAAAAAGCCGGTATGGTGAAAATCACCCCGGCGGCCAAAGATTCGCCGGAAGAGCCGATGGTCTGGGCGATGTTGTTTTCTAAAACCGTTCCGGTTTTCATAATCCCCCGCAAAATCGCCATCGAAATCACCGCCGCCGGAATGGAGGCGGAAACGGTCATCCCGACTTTCAGCCCCAGATAGGCGTTGGCCACGCCGAAGACCAGAGCCAAAGCCGAGCCGACGATAATCGCCCGCAGGGTGAATTCGGGAATGGTTTCGCTATGGGAAACGTACGGTTTGAATTCGGCAGTCTCTTTAGCTACTTCCGGCACGGGCTCCTCCTGTCTTGTGGTTTAGCAAGGTGGAGCAAAACTACCGGACGGGAAGAAAACTGTCAAGCGCTTTCCGGCCTTGAGGAAATAAACTGTGGTGAATTAAAAAGCCGCCCCGATTAGGGCGGCTTTTTAACATTTGACTCGTTTACTTCACTAACTGCATCTTTTTCGTTTCCACAAAATCTCCAGCCTTAATTTGATACAAGTAGATGCTACTGGACACGCTTCGGCCCTGTTCATCCCTTCCATCCCAATTCACCTCATAAAACCCCGCTGGTTTCTCTTCCTCCACCAGCGTTTTAACCACTTGCCCCAAAATGTTGTAAATTTTTAGCTCTACTTTTGCAGCCTGCGGAAGTGTATATTTAATGGTAGTGTTTGGATTAAACGGGTTGGGATAGTTTTGCTCTAAGCCAAAAGAAACCGGCTTGGAATTAGAGGACGCACGACCCAAGACAGCTATGATATGGTAAACGTAGGCTGAACCTCGATCATCATCCGCGTACGGAGCTCCGACGAGAAATTCATCAGTTCCATCGTTTAACATGTCTCCACCCCCCGCAACTGATGTTCCAAACCCATCTCCGGTTACCTCACCGTTTATACTGACAATCAGACCTCCATTGATGCCCGAATAGAGATATGCTGAACCTCTTCCACTACTTGTATTGGGTGCACCGACAATAAAATCAGGAACTCCATCACCATCGCTGTTTCCAGCTCCAGCCACAGAATAGCCCAAACTATCCCCACCTGACGAGCCGTTTTTGGTGTAAATTAAGCCACCTGCTCCAGAAAAAA
This sequence comes from uncultured Ignavibacteria bacterium, assembly GCA_964607165.1. Lineage (GTDB taxonomy): Bacteria > Zixibacteria > MSB-5A5 > DSPP01 > DSPP01 > DSPP01. Next base: position 123,629 of record CAZSIT010000001.1, on the reverse strand, counting down.
CCTGAGCTTTTCCACTTCCGCTACCAGCCCCAGGAGCCCCCACCATGAAATCGGCTTTTCCATCGCCATTTACATCTCCGGTACCGGCTACTGACCAGCCAAATCTTTGACCATCCGCTATACCAAATTCGGAGCGTAGTAAATTACCTGTTGCACCGGAATAGACAAAAGCTGAGCCGCTATTTACAAAGGTTACTTCGTCATCGCCCCAAGCACCTACAATAAAGTCTGCTTTTCCGTCGTTATTGACGTCCCCAGCTCCTGCCACTGACCACCCGAAATAATCGTTTGCAGCACCGCCTTGTTTTTCGTATAGAAGGGAACTATCGAGTCCGGAATACACAAAGGCCTTGCCCGCGTATTGTTGCCCGTTTCCATTATCAAATGGCGCACCTATAATGAAATCGGACCTGCCGTCCCCGTTAACGTCTCCAGCACCTGCGACACTCTGGCCAAAACGAATTCCCGTCACATAACAACTTGGAAAACAACCGCAGCTATTCGAACCATATTTTGGGTATATTAGAGAACCATTTGTCCCGCGGAATACGTAAGCTGCACCATACCGATGATTGTAAAAGGCTGCGCCAATAATTATCTCCGTTCCAGCTGTAGCGTCCACATTGCCGGCCCCACCCACGGAATGGCCAAAATTTAAATCCAAGTCACTACAGGGATCCGAGTCAGGCGGGTTTTTCGTGTATAATAGATTACCGTTTACTCCCGAGAAAACTCGTGCATATCCCGGGTTTAGATGAGTTTCACCTTGCCCAAGAAGGTTTTGAGGTGCGCCAATAATGAAGTCTGTTTTTCCATCATTATTAACATCTCCGGCCCCAGCCACTGAATACCCAAAGTAATCGTCAGCATTCGTTCCAGTCTTTTTGTAAACCAACTGATGGCTAGCGTTTGCTATGGAAGCAAACAATAGGAGGATTAAGAAAATCTTGCAAAAATGTATGATAAGGTCTCTCAAAGATGGGGACTCGTCCTCTTGTTTTAAGCAGTACAGCATATAGGTCTCCTTTGTCTTACTGAGTTCTGTTTTCTATATCATAAAAACTCACCTTTACAGGCGGGTCTCTCAGGCAGTGGGCGATAATCCAATTATAACCCTACAAACAAAGTTGTCGGCCTGTCTCAGAAACCATGCGCAAAAAGGTCTTTATCGCTGATCAATAAACCTCCTTTCTGACAAAGAACTACTTGGTTTAACTAAAACTTTTTCGGCACAAGGATATAAGTAAGTATGTACTTATTTTTTGTCAAGCACTTGTTAACCAGCTTGCCAGCGTTTGCCGGTAATGTTATACTTTGGGTATGAATACCAACCCTGGCCGCGGAGAAGATGGGCAAGGAGAACGGGCAGGCGGCTCGCCGGTCGATAGGCTCATTGAAGAATTTGCCAAGCTGCCGGGGATTGGGAAAAAGACGGCGGCACGGCTGGCTTTTCACCTCTTGAAAGCGGACGAAGGACAAGTTTTGGAGCTGGCGGTAGCGCTCTCGGATTTGAAAGGCAAAATCCGCACCTGTTCGATTTGTTTTAATTTCACGCAGGCCGACCCCTGTTCGATTTGCACCGACCCCAAGCGGGATGATTCGGTCATTTGCGTGGTGGAAGAGCCGGCCGATTTGGCAGTCATCGAAAGAAGTGGGGAGTACCGCGGCCTCTACCACGTTTTGGGCGGGGTGCTTTCGCCTTTGGACGGAGTTGGGCCGGAAGAATTGCGGGTAAAAGAGCTGTTGAACCGGGCAAAAAAGAGTATCAAGGAAATAATTGTAGCCACCAATCCTTCGACTGAAGGAGAAGCAACCGCTACTTATCTGGCGCGCGAGCTAAAGTCGTCGGGCGTGCGCGTCACCCGCATTGCCCGCGGCGTGCCGGTAGGGGGCGATTTGGAGTTCGTTGACCAGGGAACGCTCTTGCGCGCCCTGGCCGACCGGCAGGAAATAAAATAGGCTCTATTCCATTGTCTTGTAGTTGCTTACCGTGTTTTCAAGTAAAATAATTTGGAAGAAACCACTTCTCTAAAAAAGTATCGGTAGGCTAATAAGTTACAAGGGCTTAGGGTATTTCTAACTTATTTTCCGAAAAAGCTTGACAAATTTTGGGTTGATGGTAAATTATAACTGCGTATTTTGTAGGTTTTATAGGTGTGGGCGTGGATGGGGTTGGTTCTTTCGTTTTGACAGATGGTTTGAGGGAGACATTTTAACCAAACCGAAAGAAAAGACCGCATCCGGGCAAAGAAGAACTGACCCTTACTATAAGGAGGTTTGCAAAGACAAAGCGGGTTTTCTTGGTTCAGAGAAGCTCGCTACGGCTAAGCTATTATTTAAAAGTTACTTAACCGATACAAGAGTTCAAAACCGGCGCTCGCCAATGGCGGGCGCCAAAAGAAAAATACAACGTAGGAGGTATATTTTATGTGTAGCACCCAAAAATCGTCCACCAGCCCGAAAAGCTGGCTGGCTTTACTGGCAATCGGTATCCTGCTTTGCACAAGTTCATTGGCTTGGGGAGACAATCCCAATTTCCCTCCGCCGGGAAGAGATTCGATGCCTTCCACGGCGGATGTCTTGGTGGAAATCGGACCACAAACTTTAGATTTGCATTTGCTGGGTGAGCGCACCGGCACCATCGTACAGCGCGGCCCCCGAATAAATCCCCCCGGCCCTCCCCCTCCCTACCCTTACATTGAAACTGAAATGCTTATGCTTTCCTTGCACAGCGTTTCACCTACATTAGGGCCGGTTGACCTGATGCTTAACCCGGCGGCACCCCCGTCCTTGGGGCGAACCACAGCCCTTCAAGAACCTCCGGATTTACCGGCTCTTTCGTTCTTTGATGTTTTTGTGGAGATTGATCTACCAATGTTGGGGATGCGGTTAGTTTCCGGTTTTCCACAGCAGCCGGGTAATCCAGCCAGTATTCAACCGCTGCCGGTGCGCGTGGTCAATGAGTCACTGCGCTGCGTTCCCCCGGGACCGGGAGAAAGATTTTGCACGCCGGTACCTTTTTCGGTTCCATTGACCGATTTGCAGACGGGCCAGATTGTCGGCCAAATTTTGCGGGTCTGGCACACCATCATAGAGCCAAACCACTTTAAAGTCTGGCGGGTGCAGCCGGTTCCCTTCGTCCCCCCTCTTACGGCTGTTGCTAAAGACCAGTTTGGGAGCAATCAGCTCCAACTTAACCAGATTGACTACCTCTCCAATCCGGTTCAAAAGACAGTTGACGGGAAAATCTTTAATTTCTTCAGGCCGGACGATCACCTGAACTGGTATCATACCAATATCCTTACTCCCACACCGCCGCTTAGCGTGCTATATAAGAATCAATTCGAATCCACCACCGTGATTATTGACAACCTGGTATACTTTTGCGTCCCCACGAGAAAATTTCCGCACCCCGCACCGCAAAGGATGGACCATTATACCGGATACCGGATTCAGAACCCTAAAATGATTAGAAAGCCGGTCCAGCTGCAAGACCAGTTCGATGTTCCGAGTTTTGAGTTCATCGATTCTTTGCTGCCGCTTTTCTTATTAGCGCCTGCGCAAAAAAATAGCGAGCCGGTGTACGACACCGTTACCCACTACGTAGCGTACCGGATATTCCCCCAGGATATCGACACGAGAACGGTGGATACGGAAGACCAGTTTGGGATCCACGCTATGAACGTCCAAATCAGCGAGTTTTTGATGGTGCCGACCAGGAAATTGGGATTTACGCCGGCTCAAGAGGCCTGCTGTTATACCGGCCCGGGTGGGAGTCTAATCTGCGCGCTGGTGCCGGCGGGCCAATGCGTGCCCGTTTTTGGCGGGACGGTCGTGGCGGCCTGTTTGGGTGACGTCAATCCGCCCAACGGCATAGACGACGCCTGCGAACAACCGCCGCAGGACACCGTCTGCTGCGATTCAACGATTGTTCCGAACTGCCTGGTGATGTGCCCCGAATCGGACGTTCCGTACACCATCACTTTGAAGGACTGCAACGGCAATCCGGTCGGCGGCCATCCGGCCACGCAGATGTGGCTCGATTTCTCGATGTGTCCGAACGTCTGCCCCTGCCCCGAGCAGGCGGTGCCACCCTGGCCACTGGTTTATCCTAATGGACCGTCGAACGCTCTTGGGCAGGCCACCTGGTATGTGGATGCCGGCTTCCGCTGCCCGAATATCCTACCCTGCCTGGTCAAGCTTTGCATCGTGTTTAACACCCCGACTGGGTCGGATACCTGTTGCTACGTCATTGACCGGGTAACCTCGACCGACATCAACTGCAACTTGGTGGTCGAGAACAGCGACTTAATCGCGAATCCCCAGTGTAACGATTACAACTGGAATGGAACGTATGACCAGTTGGATCAGGCCTTCTGGCTCCAGCATAAGGGCCACCACTGCGTCCCCTGCGACCAATTCCGCGAGGAAATCCGCTTCCCTGATTGCGACCCGCACAGACTGATACCGGGTGACACCTGCCGGGTTTGCCTGTTTATCTTGAACAATACACCCGACACCTGCTACATCGATTCGTTGGTTCTCCAGCAAGCTGGCTTCAATGCCGTAGGAGGTCCCTGGACGACCATCGGGACCCTGAACTTCCCGCCACCCATACCCTGCATACCGCCGGGGGATTCGGCCCAGTTCTACTTCCAGTATATCGTGCCGAATCTGCCGGGTGGACATGGCTGCGTGCGGATTTTGAAGTTCTCCGATTGCTGTAACGACACCGTGCAGCATAATCTGGACGTGGACTACGACCCGTACAACTGCGGCCGCCGCTGCGACACCTTCCGGGTGCCGATTCAGATTCCAGCCGGGGCGACGTACTGCGTGACGCCGGTGGAAAACCTCCCGCCGGGTTGGACCGCTACCTATGTGCCAGCTCTGCCCGCTTGTTTCCCGGCTCCCGGTCCCGGTGTAATCATGGTGGTTATCTGCACGGACAACAACCCGGTGAAAGGCCAGATCGGTTGTGTGACTCTAATTGTCACCGACCCGGCCGGAACTGTGGTAGGAGAGGCCACCGTTTGCAAGAAGATAGCCTGCAAATTGGGCGACATGAACAACGACGACATATTGACTTCTGCCGACGTGGTCCAGGGGCTGAACCTGACTTTCCTGAATGTCGAGGCTCTCAATCCGCGCCGCTGCTACGATATGAACGGCGACGGGATTTTAACCGCCGCAGATGTGGTGATTCATCTGAATTGCACATTCTTGAATCAATGCCCTCCGGGATGCCAGTAGGCCGGTAAAAATAAAAAAGCCCCGTCGCAAGACGGGGCTTTTTTATTTCCGCGCAAGTTTCTTTAAATTGCCTTAACAGGCAAATTTCTTATAGAATCCTTGACCAAGAATAATCGTTTCAGGATAATACGTTTTAATCCGCCTTGACGCGCTCGATATCAGCGCCCAGGTGCTGGAGTTTCAACTCGATTTGGTGGTAGCCGCGATCGATGTGATACACACGCAAAATTTCCGATTTTCCCTCGGCAGCCAGGGCGGCGACTACCAGACCGGCGCCGGCGCGGATGTCGGAAGCCATTATGGAAGCGCCCTTGAGCGTTTCCACACCTTTAATGGTGGCCTCATCGTGCGTTATCTGTATGTCGGCCCCCAAACGGGTCATCTCCGCGGCGTGGGTAAAGCGGTCCTCAAAAACCGTCTCGCGGATATGGCTGGTGCCGTTGGCAACGGCGGCCAAAGACATCATCTGCGCCTGCAGGTCGGTGGGAAAACCGGGATAAGGGAAAGTGGTTATCGAAAAAGCTTTCATGCGCGCAGGGCCTTTCAATCGCAGGCTGTTTTTATTGATTTCCACGTGCACGCCCATTTCGGAAAGTTTGATTAACACCATATGCAGATGAGTGGGGCACAGGTCGGTCAATTCCACGTAACCGCCCGTCGCCGCCGTCGCAGCCAAAAAGGTGCCGGCTTCCAACCGGTCGGGAATCACGCGGTGCTCGACCGATTCCAATTTTTTGACACCGCTTATGGCAACGATGGAAGTTCCCGCTCCTTCAACTTTCGCTCCCATTTTGTTTAGGAAGTTTGCTAAATCCACTACCTCCGGGTCGCAGGCGGCATTCAGGATGGTCGTTTTCCCCTTGGCCAAAACTGCGCCGGTGATGATGTTTTCCGTGCCGGTGTGCGTAGGTCTATCGAAGAAAATGGTGGCGCCAGTCAATTCTTTGGCTTTGCCGATAATGTAGCCCCCTTCTTCTTCAAACTGCGCCCCCATCCGCGAAAAACCATAAAGGTGGAGATTGACCGGCCGCTGTCCCAAAACACACCCGCCGGGCAGCGAAACTTTAGCTTTGCCAAAGCGTCCCAAAAGTGGGCCCAAAACTAAAAAGGAAGCACGCATTTTGCGCACCAAATCGTAGGGCGCGGTTGTGTTTTTAACACCGGAAGCATCCACCATCAGCCGTTTTCCGGCCATATCTTTTTCGACCTTGGCGCCCAAAACCTCCATTACCTGCACCATCGTATGCACATCCGCCAAATTGGGCACGTTTTCTATGACACATTGGCCCTTTTCCAAAAGCAGAGAGGCGGCTAAAATCGGAAGGACTGCGTTTTTGGAGCCGTCGATAGGCACCGAGCCGGAAAGCTTCTTTTTTCCGAAGATGACAAATTTATCCATTTATCAATTTATCGGCTAATCAACCCGCCTCTATAGAGGTTTGAGCGTTTTCCTTGGTTACAGCCCAGACAACCATAGGGAAAACGGCAAATGTATTCATCAAAATTGAAGTTAAAAATCTACGCGGTAAAGTCAAGGTTGCAAACAAAAAACAGAGGAAGTCGGCGGCAAAACTTGACTTACCCCAAGCATACGACAATCTTCGTTTTATGGAATTTGGAAATCTGCTACCCAAGAGAGTCCTTTATCTTTTAGGTTTTGGGCTTTTAATCCGCCTGGTTCTGGCCTGGCTGCCGGAAAAATACTTCTTCTACATAGTTTACGACGACGCTTACTATTATTTTTCGATAGCCAGAAATTTAGTAACCCGGGGAATGTTTTCTGCCGACGGATTGAATTTGACCAACGGATTTCATCCGCTCTGGCTTTTCGTCATCACCCCCATCTATCTTTTTTTTCATTCGTATCATTGGTTAAGCATTCATTTAGTCATAATGCTGTCGGCTTTCTTCGATGTAGCGGTTGCTTTTCTTATCTACAAAACTCTGCAGAACTTGGGAAAACCGAACGTCGGCTTTTGGGCAGCTGCTTTCTACTTGGTCAACCCGTACGGCTTGTTTTATACGATGAACGGTTTGGAAACGGCCCAGAACAATTTCTTTCTGGCTTTGCTGGTATTTCTTTCGCTCAAAGCGACGGCTGAATGGCTGAAGACGGGCTGGTTTCTCTTCGGAACGGTCTGCGGTTTGACACTTCTTTCCCGCACCGATAATGTTTTCGTCGTGGCTGTTCTGTTGGTTTATCTTTTTTGGCGCGAAAGGAATTTTATAGATTTGACCAAAACTGGAACGGTCACCGCTTTGCTTCTTTTGCCCTGGCTGGTTTACAATTTTATTACCTTCGGCAGCATCGTCCAGACTTCCGGCACGGCCTATCCCTTTCATCTTCATCAACAATATTTGAATGAATATCAAACTTTTTTCTCTTTTCATTTGATATGGTTTCTGCTGAAGAAAGGTTTTTATTCGTTTGCCTTAAATGCCTATCATTACGGCAACTGGATTTTGACGTTGCTCATCATTGGGATTTTGTTGTATCGGCTTAAAGGTTGGCCCAGAGATTATAGACCCCTTCTATGGGCACCAGTGGCGGCCGGGCTGTTTATATCCTTTCATATTTTTTTCCGTTGGTCGGTGCGTCCCTGGTATGCCCAGGCGATTTTCGTTCTCACCCTGCCGGTTGTAGCCTTGGCTTTAGAAAAACTCAACCGCCGACTACTTGCATTGGGAATGGTTTTGGCCCTTCTTCCGATTGGCTCGGATGCCTGGTCGCCGCAATTGTTCCGAAGGTTTGACCGATTCAAAATTATGCTGCAAGCGGTCAGGGAGCATATTCCCACAGGCGATCGGGTGGGAGTTTTTAATTCCGGGTACTGTCAGTATTTCACCGACCGGACGGTTATCAATTTAGACGGTCTGGTGAACAACGAGGTTTTACCCTACTATAAAGAAAGGAAAGGGCTCGAGTACTTTCGAAAAAAGGGTATTCGCTGGCTGGTGGATTTTGCCTATTGGCCGCAGGTAGTTTTCGGTCCATACTTCGGCTCAAAAGCCGAAAATTCACTCCGAGTGATGGATGCCAGTTTAGATTCTATATACGTTAACAACACTATTCTGATAGTCGCAGTATTGGAGGAGGGGGAACACGAAACCTCCGGACTGCCTTTAGAACTGGAAACATATCGTGAGATGGGCCCCTTTTGGGGCAAGGTTCCGATTCCTTTTGTGAAAAGATAAAAGATTTTTTTCAATGTTATTTTCTATCGTTGTAATGTTTTCTCATATAATCCAAAACCACACCATCTATTTGGTCGTCAGCCCGCCAGCGCATCTCCAAATTTTCCCACCCCTGCCAGTCGGATAATGCCTTGCGGGTCGGCTCGTCGTAAGTTCCGTTAACTTCGCCTTTGTAATAGCCGAGCTTTTTTAGGACGCTTTGAATTTCAGTGCAAATGTCCTTGTCGATATTGACTAACTTCTTCGGATCGGTTTCGCCAAAGTACAATTGATGGACGTTGTAATACAGCCGCTTCAATTCGTCAATCGGTTCGGGATTATCGTCCACGCGGATATCTATCCAGCGGTCGCCGTATCCGCCATACCCGCCGTTTTTCTTGACCACCAAAAGGTGCGCCGATTCTTTGCCCCGCCGGTCTCCTCCCACCTTTTGGGCCGCATCCAGAGCCATAACCAGCCGCTCGGCCAAAGGTTTTCCTTCTGAAGTTTCAAACGCTTTGGCCAGCGCTTCCACCACTTCCGGGCCTGTGAGAATGTTACCCTGACAGGTATAATTTTTACCCGCCTTTCCTCCGGCCCAGTCAAAACATCCCTTGCCGGTAAAGTTGGCCGAACCGCCAAATTTATCCACAATGCCAACCTGCCGCTCTTCCTTGAGCGTGTCTTGTGCCAACAAACTATCCAGAACTTGTTGAGCGGAAAACCCTTTTTCGAGCATTGCCAAACCATCCGGCCCGAAAGCTAAGTTGGCATACGCCTGTGTGGCTACCGCGCCAACACCAGTTTTTGCCCAGGCCACCCCGTTGCCAACGAAGGGAAACTTGGATTGCACCGCCACGCCCCAAAGCTCGGCTTTGGGGTCGCAGGCGACAATCGAGAAGGTGGAAAAGTAAGGATTGAAAATAGAGCTAACCGGCTTGGTGGGAATTTCCGATAAAAACAACAGAGGGAATATCAAAATGAAAACTTCGCCAGTCATACTTCCTCCTTCCGGGCGGAATAATAGGTCTTGCCCAAAGGTTTTCCAAACCGTTTTTTACTGATATGGGCCAGGTAACCGGCCCGCCTATGGCGGGCAAAATAGCCAGAGATTTAGGGAAACTAATCGAAGGGGATGTGCTCTTTGATGAGCTTTCCCGTCAGGAATACGCCACCGCCGCCTGCATATTCAAAGTCCGCCCGCTGGGGGCAGTATGCCCCAAAACCAAGCAGGACGTTGTCAATCTGGCAAAATATGCCCGTGCCCACCAAATCACGCTGACCCCAAGAGGCGGAGCCTCCAGTCTTTCCGGCCAAGCGCTCGGTGCAGGAATAGTGGTTGATTTTTCCCGCTATATGAACAAGGTGGTGAGCATAAACCCGGAGGAGAAAACTATCCGCGTTCAGCCGGGGCTGATTTACACCAAACTTAATCAGGCGGCAGGCAAGTATAATCTATTCCTGCCGCCCGACCCTTCCAGTGGCGCCTACTGCACCGTTGGTGGAATGCTGGCCAACAACTCCGCCGGCGCCCACACGGTCTTTTACGGCACCACCCGGGATTTCGCTGCTTCGTTGGAAATTGTGGTTTCCGATGGTTCTCTGGTGGAAACAAGTGGTCTGCAAGCGAACGACTCAATTTCCAATGCACTCTCTCAAACGCTCAAACAAACGGAAGAACTCTTACTCCCCAACCGCCAAGCGATTCTCGATTCAACGGTTAAAGTGACCAAAAACTCCGCCGGTTACAATCTCGATGGCGCCCTGCGGAACGGCGACGTTGACTTCACCCAGCTTTTGATTGGCTCGGAAGGAACTTTGGGAATTATCACCGAAGCCACGTTCAAGCTTGAAACTAAACCGCCCGAGCGGGCCGTAACGCTTCTGTACTTTGATGATTGGGAAAAAGCCTCGCAGGCAGTCGTCGAATTGCTGAAACTTCGACCTTCCGCTTTGGAACTGGTGGACGAAACTTTTGTAGCCTACGTGCGCAAAGGAAGGCGGGAGTTGCGGCCCTTTTTGCCGGAGAAATCGGCGGCGGTCATCCTGCTGGAATTCGAAGGCCAAACCAAAGAGGAAGTAAAAGAAAAAACCGCCGCCGGAGAACGCACGGCCGCTCCCTTCGCATTTGGAACACGAGCCGCCTTTGCCGCCAAAGAGCAGAACGCCCTCTGGGAAACGCGCAAGGCGGCCCTGCCGATTGTTTATAAGGCCAGTCCGGTGAAAAAACCGATGAATTTCATCGATGATTCGGCCGTTCCGCCGGAAAATCTGGGCCGCTATGTCACTGGACTAAAAGGGATTTTGGGGAAACGGGGTATCGAACTGGTAATTTTCGGCCATGCCGGCAACGGCAACGTGCATATCACGCCGCTGATGGACCCGCACGAGCCGGATTTTGAAAACCGGCTGGTGGAAATTTCGGACGAGGCCTTTGAACTGACCTGGAAACTGGGCGGCACAATTTCCGCCGAGCACGGCGACGGAGTGATGCGCGCTCCCTATTTGAAAAAGCAATACGCCCAAACCTATCCCCTATTTGAACGCCTGAAGAAAATCTGGGATCCGGAAAACATTCTCAATCCCGGGAAAATCGTGACGGATAACAACCACATTCCGGTCAACATCCTTCGTTTTCCTAAAAAATTCATCCAGACCGGAACCGTTTTCGACCAGCCGAGATGGCGGATTGAAATCGAAAAGTGTCACGGCTGCGGTGCCTGCCGCAACTATTGCCCGGTGGCGGCCGAAACCGAAATTGAACCGGCCACGGCAAGAGCCAAGCCGAACCTGTTAATGGGAATTATCACTGGTGAATTGCCGACCGAACTGCTTTTCGACCCGCGTTTCAAAAATGTGGCCGACCTCTGCTTCAACTGCCGCCTGTGCCTTTCCGAATGCCCAACCTCGGTGAACGTTCCCGATTTGGCCATTCTGGCGCGTACCCTGTACACCGAAAAGCACGGCCAGACGCTCCGCAACAAAGTCTTAAGCCATGCCGATACCAGCTCCAAGCTGGCCGCCATCTGGCCTAAAGTTACCAATTTTGCTATGAGCAATCGCTTAAATCGAATCTTTATGGAACGGATTTTGGGGATTCATCGCCAACGGGAGATGGCCCCGGCGGTCAAACCGTTCCGCTTAAACCAGCAAACCAACTACGCGGCCAAACGTAGGGTAGCCTACTTCCCCGGCTGCTTCGCCCGTTTCAACGACGTCAACGGTGAAGCGCAGGCCACCCTGAAAGTGTTGGAGAAGAATGACATTGAGGTAATTGTTCCGGAACAGAAATGCTGCGGCATTGCAATGATAACCGTGGGCAGCGAAGAGGATGCTAAAAAGAATGCCCGCTTTAACGTTGAAAAACTGGCCCCGCTGGTCAAGCAGGGATATGAAATCGTTGCCTCCGCTCCTTCCTGCGCGCTGGCAATTTATGAAGATTATCCAAGACTTTTGGATACTGAAGAGGCTCATTTAGTAAGCCAGGCGACAAAAGAGATTCATCAATTCTTGTGGGATTTGTATCAACGCGGAGAACTAAATCGTAATTTCAAGCCGGTCGATTTACACCTGGTATGGCACAATCCCTGTCACTCAAAAGCTCTGGGGGTGGAAAGAGAACCGATTGAGCTTCTGCACTTAATTCCGGGCGTGGTCGTGGAGGAAATTGCCGATTCCTGCTGCGGAATGGCCGGGACGTTTGGCTTCAAGACCGAAAATTTCGATTTGTCTATGAAAATCGGCAATAAACTTTTTGAGGAGATAAAGAGAACCGGAGTGACCACAGTAGCCACTTCCTGCGGCACCTGCAATATGCAGATTGCCCAGGGAACCCGCTTACAAGTCCGCCACACGCTCTCTATTTTGGCCGAAGCTTACGGAGTTTAATTCGAGTTTTTTAAACCGCTACTGCGTATAACATAAGAAAGGGATGCTGTGCTGAAAAAAATAATTCTGACGCTCTTTTTGACCCCCGCCTTGCTTCAGGCCGACAAGCTTTTGATTTATATGGACGGGCAGCAAACCGACCATTTAAAAGCCTACGGGGTGGCCTTCTGGGTTTTAATCCACGGCCAGAACGTGGAATGGCTTTTAAACTTCCGCGGCGGGTCGTTTATGGCCGACCCATCTCCCGAAGTGGAAAAGCTCTGCCGCTTGAGAGGCGTGGCCTATTCCAGCATTGCCGCAGCGGAAGCCAATCAGATTTACCAAACCATCGAAGAAAACAATATGGAAGTGATTTTGTTGGAAAAATCACCCAAAATCGCCGTATATACGCCGGCCAACAAGGAACCCTGGGATGACGCCGTGACTCTGGCTTTGACCTATGCCGAAATTCCTTACGCCACCTTGTGGGATGCCGAAGTTTTGGCCGGGGAGCTGGCCAAATACGACTGGATTCATCTGCACCACGAGGATTTCTCCGGACAGTATGGAAAATTCTACGCCTCCTATCGAACGGCGGACTGGTACAAAGAAGAAGTGGCCGCCAATCAAACGATTGCCCACAAGTTGGGCTTTGCCAAAGTTTCCGAGGAGAAAAAAGCGGTGTCGCAAACTATCCGCGATTATGTGGGCGGGGGGGGTCTTCTTTTTGCGATGTGTTCAGCGACAGAGACTCTCGATATGGCTTTTGCCGCCGATTCGGTCGATATTTGCGACGTCGTTTTTGACGGCGACCCACCCGATCCCAACTACAACAAGCGCTTAAATTACAACCGAACCTGGGCCTTCAAGGACTTTCAAGTCTTTCCCGAGCCCTTGGACCATCGCCGTTCCGATATCGACGTCACCTACGACCGCAGCCGCTGGGTCCCCAATCCGAGGGCCGACTTTTTCACCCTGTTTGAATTTTCCGCCAAGTTGGACCCCGTGCCCACGATGTTGGTGCAAGACCACACCGCAGCCGTGAACGGTTTTATGGGGCTGACCACCGCTTTCCGTCGTTCCCTGGTGAAAAAATATGTCACCATTCTGGGCGAAATTCCGGGCGCGGATGAGGTGCGCTACATTCACGGCAACTTTGGCCGGGGAACCTGGACTTTTTTGGCCGGTCACGACCCGGAAGATTATGAACATCAAATTGGGGATCCCCCCACCGATTTATCCCTGCATAAAAATTCCCCCGGCTACCGGCTCATCTTGAACAACGTTTTGTTTCCCGCCGCCCGCCAGAAAGAGCGCAAAACTTGAAACGCCTCGGCTTTTCGCTTCACCAGCCGCAGGTCTCCATAGAGGAAGGCATCGCCCAAGCCGCCAAGTGGAAACTCGCTGCTCTGGAAATCAATTTGAACAGCTCCGCATATTTTCCGGAGCATTTGGACAAAACCAAAAGAACTCTTATCCAAAAGACTGCCCAGAAAGCCGAAATCGAACTCTTGCTGCATGCTCCCGACGATGTGAATCTGCTTTCCCGCCATAAAAACATCCGTTTGGCGGGTGTGGAAAGGCTTAAAGAAATGCTGGAGTTTGGGGAGGAAATAAAAGCGGCCTATTTCACCCTGCATACCGGAAAAGTGGGATTGGTCGCCTCGGGCTCCGGGCGAATGAAAATTTTGCAAAACCCGCCCTTCAAATCCCTGGCCGAAAATTTCCGCGATTCGACCCTGCGGCTTTTAGAATTTTCGGAAGGAAAAATGGAACTTAGCTTTGAAAACACCAACCATTTCGAAGGCTTTTTTGAAGAAGTCATTGCCGGGCTTTTGGAAAAAACCAATTTGAAACTGACTTGGGATATCGGCCATACTTTCGCCGAAACACCCAAAAAAATGGAAAACACCCTGAAGTTTTTCTTTTCCCATCTGAGTAAGGTCAAGGTTCTGCACCTGCACGACCGGAAAGGTCCAACCGACCACCTGCCGGTTGGTGCCGGAACCATCCCCTGGGCACGTTTTGGCGAAGTTTTGCAGGCCGAACCGATTTACAAGATTGTAGAAGTCAAAGACTTAGGCGGCATCGAAGCTTCGCTAACCCACCTTAAAAACCTAAAATTCAATCAAACCTTCCCCGCTTCCCAAGTGTCTAAAAAGTAGAGGAGAGCAAAGGAGGTTTTATGAAGAAGATTATAATTGCCTTGGCTTTGGTAGCGCTGGTGGTCGGTGCCGCCCAATCGACAGATGCGCGCACCCGGGTTTCCGTCGGCTTTAGCTACGGCAGCCCTTACCATAGGCCGGTTTACTCATACGGGTATTGTCGACCTGCGGTGGTTTATACGTATAGCTATCCGCGATACCGTTACAGAGTCCACCGCTACCGTCCGGCCTATGCCGTGTCGCGCTACCGCGAGCGGCCGTATGCGCTAAGGAACTGCTGGTAAAAACCTAGGCCAAAAAGAGGGAAAACACAAGGGAGTTTCGCTGGGCGAAACTCCCTTGTCATTTAGCCGCGGATAGCTTTAAGCCCCCGGCGAGCAGATATTGCTGCGGGTATATTCCCAGAATAGATGACGGTTGCTGTCCACAATCACTATCTTAATCTGTCCGTTCCCCTCGAAAGTGATGGTCACATCCAAGGCGGCGAAGAAAGAGCCGTTGGGAACGTTCGGACCGGATGCGGCAATCGAACCGACAAACCGCGCCGTGCCGGAAACCGGGCAGTCGTCAAAGTCGCTGCTGTCCCCCTGAACGACGCCGGTAAATTTCACGCCGGTGATGGTATGGCCGAACCGCACCAAGATCCGGTTGGCTCCGTCGCTTAGCCAAACCGAATCTCTTTCGGTCCCATTAAGAGTGAGCGTGTTGCCGGCGCGTTGTAAAGTATGATTGGAATACAATTGCCCTGCAATTGAATCGGAACCGTTTTGCAGCGCGGCTTGAAGCAGCAGAACCACTTGAAGGCGGCTGGTGGTGGAATCGGGATACTGCTGCGTCCCGGTGTTGTTGCGGAACTGAACGCTGTCGGCGAAATGCACCGTGCCGGTGGTCCCGCTGCCATCCATAGTTCCAGTCGAATCAAAAATGAAGTAATGCCAGCCGTTTTGGTAACCGTTCTGAATGGAACCGGCCGCCTTGGATGGCCGCAAAAGATTCCAGAAAGAAGCTTCGCTGGTCAACCCGCCCGGAGCAACCCGCGGAAAACCGGTAAACCCTCCGCTATCCGGCGAAAAACCGTTCTGGTTATTCAGATCCTCGGTGAAGGTTGCTAAAGCCTGCGGCACCAGGGTGGAATCCACGACCCCTTGAGCCGCTAAAAACGTTGGATCATTGGCGCTGCCCAGCGAATTGGTTACCTTGCTGTCGCTGCAACCGGCGACACTCAATGCAAGCAGTAGAAAAATACCCCCCAACAGCAAAAATCTCCGTTTGACAACGTTTTCTTTGAAACAATTCATTCTTCCTCCTCTCCTAAGTTTTTTACTTCTATTGTCGGCTTAAAGAGGAGAAAGTTCAGCGATTTCTATAAATTTTATGGTAAGCCGGCTATTTTTTTCCTTTTGCCGATTTGAAAAGCCGCTCGATAATCGCCATCTGAATCCAGAGCCGGTTCTCGGCCTGGTCAAAGACCGCCGACCGAGGACCGTCCATCACCTCATCGGTGATTTCCTCCCCCCGGTTGGCCGGCAGACAGTGCAAAACAATGGCTTTCATCGAAGCTTTTTTAAGCAAAGCGGAATTGACTTGAAAAGCAGTTAGTCGACGCTTTTTCTCATCCGCCAGATGCTTTTGACCCATCGAGGCCCAAACGTCGGTGTAAATCACTTCCGCACCCCCAACCGCTTCATCCGGGTTAGAGGTCAAAGTAATTCTACTTTTACCGGCTTTTTTTACCTGCTCGATAAGATTTCTATCCGGCCAGGTTTCTTCAGAAGTGCCAATGCGCAAATCGAGCGGAATCTGGCAGGCCAGCTCCAGCCAGGAATTGGTGACGTTGTTGCCGTCCCCCAAGTAGGCGATGGAGAAATTCTCCTTTTTCTTGAGCCGTTCGTAAACGGTGAGTAAATCTCCCAAAATCTGGCAGGGATGCGAATAATCGGTCAAAGCATTGATGACCGGAACGGTCGCCCAGCGCGCCAGCTCCTCAACATCCTTGTGGGCAAAGGTGCGGATGACAATCAGGCCGACATAGCGGGATAAAACGCGCGCCACATCGGCAATCGATTCCCGTTTGCCTAAGTCAATCTCTTCCTGACGCAGATATATAGAGCTTCCCCCCAGTTTGGAAATTCCGACCTCAAAGGAAACCCGCGTGCGCAGGGAGGGCTTGTGAAAAATCAAAGCGGCGCTTTTCCCCGACAGTACTTTAGATTTGACCCGCCCCTTTTTGAAGCCGAGAGCGTTTTGCACCACCCCGTGAATTTCTTTGGCTGAAAAATCGGTAACCGCTAAAAAGCCTTTTTTCATAGGGTCAAAGAATATACCGGCTCAAGTCCTTGTCTTCCACGATTACTTTCAATGTCTTCTCCACCAATTCGGCGGTGATTTTTAGTTTCTTCAACTTCGGATCCGGCGCTTTGAAGAGATATTCATCCAAAAGCGCGGTCATTACCGTGTGCAACCGCCGGGCGCCGATATTTTCAGTCCGCTCGTTGACCGTCGAGGCGGTTTGGGCAATGGCCTGGATACCGTCTTGGGTAAAACTGATTTCCACCCCCTCGGTAGCCAGAAGTTCTGTGTATTGTTTTACCAGTGCGTTTTTCGGCTCGGTCAAAATGCGCACGAAATCCCCGGTGGTCAAACTGTCCAGCTCCACGCGGATAGGGAAACGCCCTTGCAGTTCCGGTATCAAATCGGAGGGCTTGGAGGTATGAAACGCCCCCGCCGCGATGAAAAGAACGTGGTCGGTCTTAATCATTCCATATTTTGTCATTACGCTGGAGCCTTCTACAATGGGAAGCAAATCGCGCTGCACCCCTTCGCGGGAAACATCCGGCCCGGTTTTTGATTTTTCCCCGGCGATTTTGTCGATTTCATCCACGAATATGATGCCGGAGTTTTCCGCCCGAAAGACCGCCTCGCCGATAACTTCGTCCATATCCACCAGCTTGGCCGCTTCCTCTTGAGCCAAAACCCGCTGCGCCTCTTCCACGTTCATTTTGCGCCGCTTGGTTTTTTTCGGCATTATTCCGGAAATCATTTCCTGAAAGTTGACCCCCAACTCTTCCATTCCCATCGGGGTGAAAACTTCCACCATCGGAAAGGCCTGTGCCGGAATTTCAATTTCGACCGGACGTTTGGCCAGCTTTCCTTCGCGCAGTTGCAGGCGCAGTTTCTCCCGCGTGGAATCGCCGTTGCCGGTGGGCGCTTCCGTTTCCATAACCGGGACCTTGCGGGGAGGTAAAAGGATGTCCAAAATCCGCTCCTCCGCCTGCTGGGTCGCTTTTTCCTGCACCTTATGGGACATCTCCCGGCGCACCTGCGCCACCGCCAAATCGGCCAAATCCCGCACCATCGATTCCACGTCCCGGCCCACGTAGCCGACTTCGGTGAATTTGGAGGCCTCCACTTTGAGAAACGGCGCATTGGCCAAAAAGGCGAGCCGCCGGGCGATTTCGGTTTTCCCCACGCCGGTCGGGCCTATCATTATGATGTTGTTGGGCATCACCTCTTCCCGCAGTTCGGGGGAAAGCTGCTGGCGCCGCCAGCGGTTGCGCATCGCAATTGCCACCGCCCGCTTGGCCCGCTCCTGCCCGACGATATATTTGTCCAACTCTTTGACGATTTCTTTGGGGGTTAACTCCTTCATAACTCCTCGATGGTGATTTTGTCGTTGGTGTAGATGCAAATCTCGGCGGCAATTTCGAGGGATTGTTTGACGATTTCCTTGGCCGAAAGTTTGGAGTGTTCCGCCAAGGCCCGCGCCGCAGACAGAGCATACGGCCCGCCGGAGCCGATGGAGACAATTTTATCATCCGGCTCGATGACGTCCCCGTTGCCGGAGATGATTAAGGCCTGCTTGCTGTCCATAACGGCCAGAAGCGCCTCCAGCCGCCGCAAATACCGGTCGGTGCGCCAGTCTTTGGCCAGTTCGACTGCCGCGCGCGAAAGATTTCCCTTGTATTCTTCGATTTTGTTTTCGAACCGTTCAAAAAGGGTAAAAGCATCCGCCGAGGAGCCGGCAAACCCGGCCAGAACCGTACCGTTCGCCAGCCGCCGCAGTTTTTTGGCGTTGTGCTTGACTACGGTTTGGTCGAAAGTGACCTGCCCATCACCACCTAATGCCGCTTTCCCATCCCGAATTACCCCCACAATCGTTGTCGCTTTAAAAATCATATTTCCTCCCGTAAAACAATATATGTGGTTTTGCCCGAAACGGTAGAGGCGAAAACGCCTCATTGGGTCATTGATTCATTGACTCATTTTTTTCAATCTGACAATGATTAAATGATTCAATCGTCAATTTTTTGGTCTTTCAATCGTCAATGACTCAATCTTCAATCGTCAATAGTTTTTTAAACCTCGGGTTATTGCGCAACGGCGCCCAGGTGGGGTCAAGGCGAAGCAAAGAGACCGACAGGTCGCTGGGGATAGACAATAGGTACTCCAGTTGGTCTAAGGCCAAATCATATTCTCCTGCCATAACATATATGTGCGCCAAATTTTTAAGCGCAGAGAGGCTGTCGTCTGCGACTTTGTTTGCAGCTCCCAGTTCTACCCCCTTTTTGCCTTCCCGGATTGCCTCGCTCTTGCGTCCCAGCCCGGCGTAGGCCTGTCCTAATTGACTGTGAAGATTATAATTCCCGGAATCTGTTTGCAACTGTTTCTCCAAAAGAATCCGCGCGGAATCGTAGCAGGCGCGCCTTGGCTCGGAGCGGTTGAGCAATCCGTATATTTGGGCTTTGTCAAAATAGTAACTTGTGGAATCATGGTCATATACTTCTGGCCCTGTGAGTCGGCTCAACGCCAAGGGAAAATTGCCATCCAAAAAGTCCAACCCAATCCACGTACCCTCCAGTTCAACTGCATCCACTTTCCCCTCTGCCTCGGAAAGAACTTTCCGGGCTTTTTTGGTGTCTCCCTCCCAGGCAATTTGTAATTCCGCTTTTCGCGCATAGGCACCCGCCTCTTCGGGCTCCAGCAAAATGACGCGTTCTAAATAAGGCTCTGCCTGGGCATATTTGCGCAGCCGTAGGTAAATCTCCGCCAACGCTCTGGAGAGATCCGCTCGACGCGGGTCAAGCTCGGCGGCTCTCTTAAAATTATTCAGGGCCTCGTTCCATCTTCCCTGACGACTTCGCACAAATCCAATTTCTTCCAGAAGGTCGCAGTTGTTGGGCAAGCTTTTTTGAGCGATGGCAAATTGTTTTAGAGCCTGTTCGTAATCCAGGGCATGATAATAGTAAGACCCCAGAGCCAAATGCGCCTCGGGCAGACCGGGAACAAGCTGAAACGCTCTGTCGATGGCCGCCTTTGCCCCTACTAAGTCTTCTTTTTCTCCGTCGTAATGCCAGTACAGTTCGGTTTTGACTCTGGATAGGTTGGCGTAAGCGAGGGCAAACCCGGAATCCAGTTCTATCGCTTTCTGATACATCTCTAAAGCGATTCTCAAGTTCTTCTCTTCTCCAAGCCCGCCTGGCCCTTTTCGACTCCAATAGTCGTTGCCGCGCAGGTAAAAATCATACGCCGCCAGATTTTCGGTCGGCCGGTTTTGGAGCGATTTCCGCTCCGGCTCCAGCAGAGTAACGTCCATAGCAAGGGCAATTTCTTTGGAAATGTCGGATTGGAGTTCAAAGATTTCTTCAAAAACCCGGTCATACGTCTCCGCCCAAAGATGGGTGTCATCCGAAACCCGAATAAGCTGGGGGGTTATCCGCACGCGGCTCTTTCCCGGTGAAGTGGCCTGCAATTGTATGGCCCCCTCCAAAACATACTGCGCCCCCAACTCCTGGCCAATTTGCCCCAACGTCTTTTTACTCCCTTTGTATTGAATGGCGCTGGTGTTGGAAATAACCCCCAAACCGCTTACTTTGGCCAAATTGGCAGTTATCTCGTTGGTTATGCCGTCGGCAAAATACTCCTGTTCGGGAGCGCCTAAATTCCGGAACGGCAGAACTACCAGCATCTTTCTGGAACCGGCCTTTTCGGCAGCCGGCGCAAAAAGGCGGGGCAACACCACATAAGCGGCAAGCGCAACCAAAATAACTCCTGCCGCAACTGAAATCACTATCCACTTCTTCCGATTCGCGTCCGATTGGATGGGTTGGAGCGGAAGGTGCTGTATCTCACTTGTTCTTCTTAGCGCTTTCAGGTCGGCCACCAATTCATCGGCATGCTGATAGCGCTCTTCCGGCTTTTTGGCCAAACATTTCATCACAATCTTTTCGAGCTGGTCGGGAAGATTGCGGGCGTAGCGCGCCAGCGGCTGGGGATGAGTGTTGACGAGGTCGTAGAAAATCGCCGTCTCGGTATCTCCTTCAAAAGGCCGCCGGGCACAGAGTAACTCGTAGAGAATTATTCCCAACGAAAAGATGTCGGTCCGATGGTCGGCCTTTTTCCCCTCCACCTGCTCCGGGGACATATAGTAAGCCGTGCCCATCCGAGCACCAGTTTGCGTAAGGGTGGAAGCCCCTTTCCACTTGGCCAAGCCAAAGTCGGTTATCTTGGCATGGTGTTTAGCCGTAACCAGCACATTTTCCGGCTTGATGTCGCGATGGACGACTCCCTTTTCGTGGGCCGCTGCAAGCCCCTCCCCAACCTGAATCGCCAAATCCAAAACCTCCGGCAAAGAGAGCTTTTCGATTTTGGATAAACGGGAAAGCGTCTGGCCATCGATATACTCCATTACAATAAAAACTTTTTCCCCTTCTTCCCCGACTTCATGAAAAGTGGCGATGTTCGGATGGGAAAGCATTGCCTGTGCCCGGGCTTCGTGAACGAAACGCTGGCGGGATTCCGGGTCGGAAGCTTTATCCGAAGAAAGAAACTTCACCGCCACCTTCCGGCCCAAAGAAGTGTCTTCAGCCAGAAACACCTCTCCCATCCCCCCTTCACCCAACTTTTCGAGTATTTTATAATGAGAGATGGTCTGGCCAATCATAGGGTCAAAAATATACAGCGAATTTTGGCCGATTAAAAGCGAATAAAACGGCTAAACTTTACCGCCGAGAAAACTTCCTATGCTGCTCTTTCAGCCACTCCGGTTTCTGTGGCGCAGGTTAAGTTTTATCAAACCTGCGTAAACCCTCCAACAGCAATCCATTTGCGAAATGTGGGGGCGTACCTTCAGGTGCGCCCAAAAGGGTGAACCTGAAAGTTTACCCCTACGTAAAAAAGGTAAAGTGTCAGCATCGCGAAAACTTTTGGTGCTGCTCTTTGAGCCACTCCGGAGTCCGTGGCGCAGGTTAAGTCTTACTTGTGGTGAGCTTGTCGAACCATCTAACCTGCGTGAGGCCTCCAACAGCAATCCATCGGTGAAACGTAGGGGCGTACCTTCAGGTGCGCCCAAAAGGGTGAACCTGAAGGTTTACCCCTACGTAAAAAAGGTAAAGTGTCAGCGCCGCGAAAACTTTTGGTGCTGCTCTTTGAGCCACTCCGGGTCAACGGAGGTATAAATCTGGGTGGTGGAAATGCGGCTGTGGCCTAAAAGCTCCTGCAGGGAACGTAAATCCATCCCCCGGCGGTACAGATGGGTGGCAAAAGAATGGCGCAGGGCGTGGGGGGAAATTTCCGGCCGGCCATCTACGGACAAAAGCGCTTTTTTCACCATCCGTGCGATGCCCCGGCGGGAAAAGGGGGTGCCGTTTTCTTTGCAGAACAAAACTTCAAAGTTGCCAAAACGTTTCACCCTCAAGTTGTGTCGGGAATTATTCCCGACATCTGCGTCAGGGGTAACTCCTGACGCAACTCTTTGATTTTTCTTTTTTAACTTCTCAACCGAGGCAAGGTATTCGCTCAAAGATCCAACCGCTTTATCGGTCAAGGGAACGCCTCGCACTTTGCCCCCTTTCCCCAAAACTTGCACCCAACGCTTTTCCAGGTCAATATCCTCGCGCTTTAGAGTCGAGAGTTCGCCCAAACGCAAACCGGAGGAATAAAAGAGTTCCAGAATGGCGCGGTCGCGAAGTTTTTCAAATTCAGAGCCGGATACAGCCTTCAAGCCAACATCAAAAAGCTCCCGAACCTGCCGTTCATTCAAGCTTTTGGGCGGCTTGCGCACAAATTTGGGGGAAGAGACATAAACCGCCAAGTCCTCGGCGGTTCTCTCTGTGCGCTGCAAGAACTTCAAAAATCGGCGTAAGGACGATGCCCGACGGGATAGCGTCCGTCCGCTTTCGCCCGAAATTTGCGCCAAACGGGCGAAGTGCGCGCGCAAACTGTCGCTGTTAATTCTTGCGTTGGAAAACGAAAAGCTAAAGTCTTTGTAGCCGAGCGAACTGAAAAACAAACTCAAATCTTTTTGATAAGCTCGTAGCGTATTGGGGGAAACGCTTCTTTGCTTTAAGTAGTTAAAAAATTCGCCCAGAACCGACTGAACCGATTCCGAAGCCATCTTATCCCACCGGCTGGGCAACAGGCTGTGGCGCAACTTCGGTCTTGCAGACCGGGCAAAGCAGATATTCACCCTTAGTTTTGGTCGATTTGAAAAGCATATACTTGGAATCCCCCTTGGGACAAACGGCCGGCATCGGTTTATCCCAGGTGGCGAATTTACATTTGGGGTAATTGGAACAGGAGTAAAAAATCCGCTTGCGCTTGCTTCTGCGTTCCACCAGCTCGCCGCCGCATTTCTCCGGGCATTTGACTCCGGTAGATTTGACCAACGCCTTCGTGTTTTTGCATTCGGGGTAAGCGGAGCAGGCCAGGAATGTGCCAAAGCGCCCGCGCTTGACCACCATCGGCGAACCGCACTTTTCGCAAACCTCTTTGGTCTCCTGCGCCTCTTCCGAGCCCTCCAGCGGCTTGGTCGATTTGCAGTCCGGGTAGCCGGAGCAGGCCAAAAATTTGCCGTTCCGGCCCCATTTCACCACCATCGGGCGGCCGCATTTTTCACAAACCTCGTCGCTTTTTTCCTGCGTCGATTTTTTAATCTCTTTTTCTTTCTTCTTGACCGCCGCCAAATCCTCTTCAAATGGCTCGTAGAAATCCCTTAAAACCTTCACCCACTCGTCTTTCCCTTCCTCAATCGAATCCAGCTCCTCTTCCATAAGGCGCGTGAACTCGTAGTCGAAAATGTCCGGAAATTGAGTAACCAGGATGCGATTGACGGTCTTTCCCAAGTCGGTGGGGAAAAGCCGGCGCTGTTCGATATCCACGTATTTGCGGGTTTTGATAGTATAAATGATAGCCGCGTAGGTGGAAGGGCGCCCAATGCCGCGCGCTTCCAGTTCCCGAACCAAAGCTGCCTCGGTAAAGCGGGCCGGCGGTTTGGTGAAATGCTGGGCCGGTTCCACTTTTTCCAATTTCAGCTTGGTGCCCGCCTCCAGAACCGGAATCTCAAACTGTTCCTCGTCCTCCCCGTCTTCCTCTTTTAAATCTTCGTAAACCGCCAGAAAACCGGGGAATTTCAGATTCTGGGAGCTGGCGCGGAAAAGATAATCCCCGCCGGAAATTTCCAAAGTCAAAGCATCAAATAAGGCCGAGGCCATTTGCGAAGCGACAAAACGGTTCCAGATTAGTTCGTAGAGCCGATATTGGTCTTTTTCCAAGAATTTTTTGACCCGCGAGGGTGGATATTCGAAGTAAGTCGGGCGAATCGCCTCGTGGGCATCCTGCGCCCCTTTTTTGGACTTGTAATAGCGCGGTTCTTCCGGCAAATATTTGCTGCCGTATTCCGATTTAATCAGGTCCGCCGCCGCCGCCTGTGCTTCCTTGGCTACCCGCACCGAATCGGTTCGCATATAGCTGATTAGACCAACCGATTCGCCCTCGATTTCCACCCCTTCGTAGAGCTTTTGGGCCAAAGTCATCGTTTTGCTGGTGGAAAAACCGAGCCGGCGGCTGGCATCCTGCTGCAGGGTGCTGGTGATGTAGGGTGGATATGGATTTTTCTGGCGCTCCTCGATTTTCTTATCGGAGACGGCGTATTTCTGTTTCTTTATATCTTCGACAACTTTATCGGTTGCCGCCTGGTTTCCCAGTTCAAAATTCTCTCCCTTTATTTTAGCTAACTTGGCGGCAAAAACTTCCTTCTTGGGGGTTTCAAAATATCCCTTAATCGACCAGTACTCTTTCGGGACGAACTTTTGGATTTCTTCTTCCCGCTCGCAGACCAGGCGCAGAGCCACCGACTGCACGCGCCCGGCGGAAAGTCCGCGATGAACAGTCTTCCACAAAAGCGGGCTGATTTGATAGCCCACCAGCCGGTCCAAAATTCGGCGCGCCTGCTGGGCTTCTACTTTGTGGGCATCGATAGTGCCCGCTTCGGCAATTCCGCGCTTAACCGCTTCTTTGGTGATTTCGTTGAAAGATGCACGCAGCGGCTTTTTGAGCTTCAACAGCTGGGCAACGTGATGGGCAATAGCCTCCCCTTCCCTATCCGGGTCGGGAGCTAAATAAATTTTTTCAGCCTCCTTGGCCGCTTTTTTAAGCTCGCTGATAATCTCTTTGCGTTTGGGAACGATTTCGTATTCCGGCTCAAAATCGTTTTCTACATCGACCCCCAGCCGGCTTTTGGGCAAATCCATAATATGCCCTTTGGTCGCCACCACGTTGTAGTCCCGCCCCAAAATCTTTTTTAAGGTTTTGGTCTTGGTCGGAGACTCAACAATGACTAAATTTTTCGCCATACGCTAAAAACCCCCGTAAAAAGTTTACGGACGGGTAAACTCCACCCGTCCGGAAGCCAGCTCTTCCAAGGCAGCCGTGGCAACCCGATGCGAAGGCAGCTGCTCTTCAGCCGCTTCCATTGCTTCCATTCCCTCTTCCAATTTCCTGCGCTCTTGATTCAACCGGCGCGCCGTTTTGGCGGCTAAAATAACCGCTTCGTACTGGTTGGCGGTAAGTTGATTCAATTTATCCAAAGCCTTGAAATTCATTCTCTCTCCTTTTCTTAATCGACCAAAGTTAGGCAAACTACACGCCCCCGTAACGGGGAAAGCTCATCTTTTGTTCCCGGGCTTATTTCGCCGGGGACGGGAAAGCTCGGCCAAAACAATCGCCTCTAAACATTTTATACTCTCTTCCACCGTGTGGTTGATAATCCAGTAATCGTAAAAGCGGGAAGCGGCGATTTCCTTGCGGGCATCCGCCAGCCTTTTTGCGAGCTCCGCTTTGGATTCGGTTCCCCGTCCGGAAAGCCGGGAAGCCAGGGCGCGTCGGCCGGGAGGTAAGATAAAAACTAAAACCGCCTCCGGGCAAACTTTTTTTATGGTCAGAGCTCCCTGCCGGTTGACGTCGAAGAAAACAACCTCCGATTTCTTTTTACTTTTCAAGGGCGCGGAAGGAGTCCCATAATAATGGCCATGAATTTTGGCCCATTCCAAAAGTTTTCCGGAATTTCGCAGCCGATTAAACTCGGCCACCGAAACAAAATGATAATCGCCACCCTTCCGTTCCCCCGCTCTCGGCGTCCGGGTGGTAACGGAGGTTGAAAACCCGTATTGCGGATGTTTTTTTAACAGCTTTCTCACCAGGGTGGTTTTTCCTGCGCCGGAAGGAGCGGATAGAACCATCCAGACTTGTCCCGACTTGTTCCGACTTGTTCCGCTTGCGTTGAGCACAGCGTGAACGAGCGTAGTCGAGGAAGCGAAGTCGAGGAAGCGAAGTCGAGGGGGCGGTTTTTTCGAAACCAAAACTACTCCACGTTTTGAACCTGTTCGCGCAGCTTTTCCAGTTCCTCTTTGATGGCTATCACCCGGCGGGCAACGGAAGATGAAAGCGCCTTGGAGCCCAAAGTGTTGGCCTCCCGGCCCATCTCCTGCAGGTAAAACCCCAGCTTTTTTCCGGTCGGTTCGGCGGAAGTCAGAGCCGAATCAAAGCCATCGAGATGGCTTTTCAGCCGGACAATCTCTTCGGTAACGTCGGAGCGTTCGGACAGAATAGCCGCTTCCTGGGCCACGCGCAAAGGGTCGTGTTTTCCTTCGCCCAAAAGCTCCTTGATGCGCGTTTCCAATTTCTGCCGGTAGGCCTCTTTATGCCCCGGCGTTTCCTTTTCGATTTCAACCACCTCGCGCCGAATCGCAACCAACCTTTTTTTGAAATCCTCCAGAAGCCTTTGGCCTTCCTCTTTTTTGATTTGATTCAGATTTTCGATGGCGGAGCCGATGGCTTCTTTCGCCAGTTCCAAGGCCCCTTCCGGCGCCGCTTGCGCCTCTTCTTTGACCCACCAGGGAAGGTGGAGCAGGTCTTCGAGCTTAAGCTCCCCTTTCAGCTTGAATTTTTTCTTGGCCGCCTTCAGCCAGTCGAGAAATGCCTTGGCCTGCGAATCGTCAAAAGCGCCGGCCGGGCGGGTTTTGTCCTCCCACTGCAGGGCCACGACCACTTTCCCCCGCTCGATTTTCTGGCTTACCAGCTCGCGCAGGGGAAATTCCAACCCGGAAAGAAAGCGCGGCAGGCGCAGCGAAACTTCCAAAAAGCGGCTGTTCAGCGAGGAAATTTCCACAGCAATGCGGTATTTTTTCTTTTCTATTTCCGCCCGGCCGAAGCCGGTCATACTTAGCATAGAAAAAAGAAGTTACCAATCGAAGCCGATTTGTCAAAACAAAAACCGGCGTGCGTTGTGCAGTTTCCAGACATAAGTAACACTTTTACAAGCAGAGAATCAGAAAGAAAAACCCAAGCACCGATGCCGCCAAAAGCCGGTTCTCCCCTCCGGCGCACTCTTCAGAGTGCGAGGGAGTTTTCGCAGGCTGAAGCCTACGCCGGTTTCTTGGGTTTTGGGGGAGGTAAGGGTGGGTCAAAAAAGCTCAAATTCTCCAGTTTTTTCAGGCATAGGTAACCTTAACGATAGAGCCATTGAGTCGCTGTAGCTTTATAAAACTGCGCGGCCTCCCGGCTTCTGTGGGGGGGTATGCTTCCCCAGGGGCGGAAGCCCCTGGGCTACGCAGCCGGCGCAGGGATTAGGTTGAAGAAGTTTTACCTTTGTCTGGAAACTGTACAAAAACCGGCGTGCGTTCAACGTATCAAATCATCATTCCTCTCTTTTCAAGACAAATTTGACCCGTTCGGAGACGAAGACTAAATTGCGGTATGCTGTTATATCCACTTTTAGCCGCCTGGGCGGCCAGGGAATTGGAAAA
This sequence comes from uncultured Ignavibacteria bacterium, assembly GCA_964607165.1. Classification (GTDB taxonomy): domain Bacteria; phylum Zixibacteria; class MSB-5A5; order DSPP01; family DSPP01; genus DSPP01. The sequence continues at coordinate 96,091 of CAZSIT010000001.1, read as the reverse complement.
CAAAATAAAAGGCGCCCGGCTGCAAGGTATTAAAGTTTCGAGAACAAAAAAGGCCGTCTGGTTGATTTTATCCGCGAAAAAAGGAAAAGAAGAAGGCAAAGCCGAAAGTGAAAAAACCAACCTGTTTTTCTCTTTTCAAGCCGGAAAACAGCTTTTCTACCTGGCGCCTGTTCCCCCAACTAAAAGCTGGTTTGGTTGGGAAAATTTTGCATTGTCCAAGGGAGGCGAATTCATAAAATCAGTCCGACAATGCGGCGGCGATTCCATAGTTGAAATCCTTTTAACCGGCCAGGAAGGGCTAAAAGAAGACGAGTTTTTGCTCCGTTTCACTTTATTTGGCAGAGAGTCGCGGATGGAATTACTGCAGCCGCCGGATGCGGAAAAACCAAAAGAGAACTGGCCCGTAGAGGTTGCGAATGAAAACAGAACCGCAGAGGAAACCTTTGATTTAGCCGAAATCGAAAAAACACTACATCAGCATTCCGATAAAGGGTTGGAAGAGGCGTTAAGAAAAGCGCTGCGTATTCCCGGTTTTTTGGCGGTAGAACTTTCAAATCAAATGGAAGTTCAATCGGAAACGCCTTTCCAAAAACTTTCCGATAGTCAAAAACAAGCGCTTCGGGAAATCATCCGAACTCTATTGGAAAATAAAAATTTCTTTCCGCATTTGGTTTTTGAAAAGCGCCAACTAAAAGGGATTTCTCCTTTCGAGCTAAAAACGGTTGCCAAAGAAAATCAAATCGCTTTTCCCGGCTTTTTGGAAGCGATGTCCTATGCCGCCGCCGGCCTGGAGCTTCAACAATATGAAAGAAAACTTTTGACCCAGAAAGAAAGCCTGTCGGGGCGAAAAGAAAAAATCCGGCGAGAATTAAAAACCTTCGAAAACCCGGAAAAACTCCGCCAAATGGGAGATTTGATTTTAGCCGCCAAGGAAAAAATAAAACCCCGCTCCGCAGAAGTAATCGTTGAAGATTGGTTCGAGAACCCGCCGCTGGAAATCAAAATCCCGTTGGAGGCCACTAAAACACCTCAAGAAAATGCCGAGGGCTATTTTGCCAAATTCAAAAAGGCCGCCCGGGCCTTGGAGCTTTTGCCCAAACGCATTAGTGAAACCGAAAAAGAGATCGAAAAAGTAGATACGCTTTTATCACAAATTTCCACTCAGGCGAATTCGGAAGAAAAATGGAAGTTAGTATATGAGTTGGAGAGCTTATATCCACCGCCGGCAGTCGCCAAAAAAATAAAAGCCAAAACCAAACCGCAAATCGGCTGGACATTTTGGACCAAGGATGGTTTCAAATTCAGAGTGGGACGCAGTTCACAAGAGAATGACCAACTAACTTTGCGCGAGGCCAATAAAAACGACCTGTTTCTGCACGCTTCCCAATCCCCCGGTTCGCACGTGATTTTGGTGGCGGAGAATCGTCCGTTTTCAAAAGAGGCGATTCTCGAAGCCGCCGCCGCGGCGGCCCATTTTTCCAAAGCCCGCCACTCGACAAAAGTTAACGTGGACTATACCGAAGTGCGCTACGTGCAAAAACCCCGCAAGGCCAAACCCGGGTTGGTGGTTTTGATGCGCTCTAAATCGGTGATGGTGTATCCCGGAAAGCCGGAAAGGCAGGAAAATCCGGAAACAAAATAGGGCACAATATATTGTGCCCTTACAAAGCAAAAATATTTCGGTAATCTCAAATTCTAAAAATCCAGGTCTTCTCGGGCTTTCTTTCCTCTAGAAAAGTAAAGCGTCAAACCAAATTTTACAGCAAGCGGTTCGAACCGCGTAGAAGAGATTTCACTTATTTCGCTAAACTCTTCCCGAGAACCAAAAAGCTCTTTTTGGGTTACCTCTCTTACGAGTTTCGCGTACAGAAAAGAGACCCCATACTCGGCAAGAAAACTGATTCTTCTAGTGACAAACCATTCAACCCCAAAAACTCCGGAAGCACCAAAACCTCCAGAACTTTCATTTGTTTTTTCGATAGAACTATCCCGGGGACTGCTAAATTCGCTATAAGCCAAACGAATAAGTGGTCCTGCGCCAACAAAAAAATTTACCTCATCATTAGGCGATGGATATGAAATAAACTGAGCAACTACTTCAAACCTGCCGTTTTTGAAGTCAAAATGTTCTCCATCTTGCGCAATGACAGAATCATTCTGTAATATAGTGCTCGTAAAATCAACATCCGAAACGTTTCCGCTAATACCTAGGCCAAATCGAATGGCTCGCTTAGCAGAGGAGTGGCGCTTAGCGGAAATCAAAAATCCCTGAAAGTCCCGAAGGGTAAAGTTTTCAGTGATTTGAAACTGCAAAGCCCAGGCACCGGGTTTGAGGGAATTCGGCCTTCCGGACTTAATGGAATCGGGAGTTTGAGCGCTAACCGAAGAAAAGGATAAGACCCCGGCCAAAAAGAACAAAGCCGACCTCCCCACAAAACTGCCCATCCTCTTCATATAGCTCTTTATTTATTACCTAAAACTCAAATGAAAATATAATGAAAACCTAAAAAATAAGCCACTTCTTTTTCTTTTTATCCTTCAGTTCGCGGGTCGGCTCCTTGTCGTCCAAAATCAAGTCGTCCTTGCCGAACATTTTTACCAAAAGCTGGTCGGCGGCAACTGCCTCAACTTCGGTCTCTTCCGGAACGGTGGCAAAAAGCGTGGGCTTCTCATTCCCTTCCGAATCCGCCTCCAAAACCCGCACCAGAACAACAGTGATGTTGTCATCTCCGCCTTCGGCGTTGGCGCGGGCGATCAATGCGGCGGCCGCTTTTTCCAAGTTTTGATTGGCCAGCAAAACTTCCAAAATCTCATCGTCGGAAAGCATGCTGGAAAGGCCATCCGAGCAGAAAAGGAAAAGGTCTCCTTTTTTGACGACCTCTTGATTGACGTCCACCTTCACCGCCGGGCGGATGCCTAAGGCGCGGGTGATGAAGTTACGGTCGGGGAAATTCCCGGCATCCTCTTTTTTGAGCTCCCCGGCGGCAATCAGCTCTTCCATCCAGGAATGGTCGATGGTCAAGCGGCGGATGACCGAATCCCGCACCAGATAACTGCGTGAATCGCCGACGTGGCAAACGGCTACCCGGCCGGGAACAAAAACGGCGCAAACGACCGTGGTTCCCATCCCGCGCATCTTGACCGCCTGGGCGGAGGCGCGAAAGATACGGCGATTGGCCAGGCGGATGCCCCGCAGTAAGTTTCGGATGGGTGCCGCTAGCTCCTTTCCAAAATCCTCCGGCAAAAATTCCGGCCCCGGCGGCTCCAAGGCCATCACTTTCTCAATGGCATCCACGGCGGCGCGGCTGGCTACCTCGCCCGCCTTGTGGCCGCCCATACCATCGCAAACCGCCACCACCCCTTTTTCCGGCAGGGTTAGAAAGGAATCCTCATTTTGCTCCCGCTTGCGCCCTACGTCCGATAGGGCATAGACATCTAATTTCAAATACGCTCCTCTATTTCAAAATCAGCCAAACCAGAAACAACAATAAAATTATAATCCCGCCAATAATCCAGAAATTTTTTTGGGCATAAAAAGGAATCTTTTGGGGTGCCTTCCCGAAACGGGGCGGAGCAAAATCGAGGCGGGCGCCCGAAGCCAGGCGGAAAATTGAAGAATCCTTCTCGCTTATTATCCCGATTTCATCCCCGACTTTCACCGGCACTCCCTTTTCTGGCTTGATTTTTTTCCCGTTGACCATAACTCCTGACTTGGAGCCAACGTCGATGATTGAAAATTCCGCTCCCTCCCCCCCCGGAATAAAAAGATGCGACCAGAACAAGGAAGCATGCCGCCGCGAAACCGAGGTATCCAGCTCTCCCTGTTCATCCTCCCGCACCACAATTTGATTGGCCTCTTTATCCCGCCCAATTTTGGTCTCTCCCGGTTTGAGCCCAAACCGCCGGCCGGCCATGGGCCCCCAAACGGCCAAAAGGTAATATTCACCCGTGCCGGCCGGAGCTTCATACGTTTCGCTGATTTTGGTCCGTTCCGGAATCGAAGCTATCATCGTTTTTTCCGAAGCCGGGTCGTGCACAGGCTCTGGACGAAGCAAAGGAGTTGGCGCAGGCTGCGGCGTGGCAAGGGAAGGTTGAGGTTGCGACACTACCGCCGCCTGCCGCGCTTCCAGAATTTTTCCGGTTGCCGGTTCAACCGGAGCCGGCTCCGGCTGGGGGACATACCCTGCCAGCTCCTCCGGCAAACGGGCAAAAACGAGTGAGTATGGGCCGATTTTGATTTCATCCCCATCGGACAACAACCGTTCCCCGCTTATTTCAGAGCCGTTGACGACAACTTGAGGAAAAGCCCCGGCGCCTTTGATTAAAAAGCCATTCCCTTTCGGCCAGATTAGCGCTTCTTCCTTCCCCACCGTCCAGTCTTCGATGAACACGTCCGCCAGCCGGTCGGAGCCGACCCGCAGATTTTTCGCCTCCAGCCGGAAAATCTGAATTACCTCGCCATCCTTTTTTAACGTGATTTTAGGCATGGGAAGTTACCACCGATACGGTTTACCGCCCGGAAGTTGAGGCCAAACGGCGCAAAACGCAGGTTCTGGTTTTTCCCTGACCGGACACAACGGCAAATTGCTCGTTAAAAGGCTCAAACCCGGGGGGGGAAATGGTGAGACTGTAAATACCGCCGGAAAGCTCCGTGTAATAAACCCCGCCGCCATCGGTTTTCCCCTGCGCCGCAATTTCTTTCGTCCTGCGGCTGCGGATGGTAATCGGCACGCCGGATAAAACGTTGTCACGCTCATCCCGTACCACAATTTTCGTACGTGTATCCTGCTGCTTTTCGGGGGACGGAATGGGACGAGTGGAAGTAGTCATCGTTTTTGGCTTAGCTACAACTGGATTTGACGGAACGACAGCCATTGCCTGTGCCAAGGTTGCCGTATAAACCGGCCCGGTGGCGGCATTGACGTCGAAAGGTACCTCTTTGGTTTCATAGCCGGAAAGGGCAAAGCGCAGGCGGTGCTTGCCGTAATCGAGCATCAGACGCGGATTTTGGGCCGTGTTGCCGGATGCCGCCGCGTCCCGGTCCAAAAAGACGGTCGCACCGGAAGGGTCGCTGCGGAATTCGATTTCCTTTTTAAAATAACCGGTGATGTTAAAGAACAAAGAGGGCGTCTTGTTCGGAGCAAAGCGCCAGAGGCGGGAGTCGCTCATCTCGGGGGTTTGGCTCAAAGGGTCCAGGCGGAAGCCGGAAAGCAGCCAGCCATCCGCCAAACGGAATTTCAAATCGAGCGGTTCGTTTAATTTCCAACGCAAGTTCAAAGGGGTATTTCCCTTTTCCTCATCGTTCAGAATGGCGACCGCCCCATTCGGAACGGTGGCCAGCTGCAGGGGAACCTCAAAAACGTAAGAAAGATCTTTTTTCTCTTTCTTTGGATAAGCCAGTCGCACCAGCAAATCCGGCAGCCCCTGTTTGGTGAAAACCAGATTGTGGTCCCCCTCTATTAAGTCTTTTATTTCAAGGGGAGTAACGCCGTCCAACTTTTCTCCATCAAGAATCACGGAAGCTCCGTTGGGAGTTGTGGCCAGAGTGACCGTATGTCCGGAGAAAAATAGAAACCAGGTTCCAATAATTGCAACGACCAAAACTGCCGAGACTCCAATCGGCAGAATGATATTCCTTTTTCCGGCCGCGGCGGCGGGCGGTTTCATCGGCCGGGGAGGCGGCGTCCCTTTGAGCATGGTTGGCGCTTCGGAAGAAACCGGCTTTTTGGCTGGCACCTTGGGGGCTTGCATCGTATGAGTTTCCGGCCCAACATCCCGGCCAACCGATTGCAAAGCTTCCTTGACGGAAACTTCCTCTCCCGAATCCTTTACCCCCTTAAACTGAACTTCCCTGGTAGCAATTATCTGCTTGGACTTGTCGGCAATCCGTTTTAAGGTGTCGGTGGTATCCTCCTTGGGCGGCCGCTCCTCCGGGTTCATCATCAAAAGGGAGTTAACAAAACGGGAAAGTTCCGCCTGCGGCGATTCCAAAGGCGACGTGCGCTGGTAGTTGTACAAATCGACGTACATCTCTCCGGCCGACTGGTAGCGCTCCAGGGGATCCTTTTTCAAGGCCTTCATCACCACCCGCTGCAAAGGAACCGGAACGTTCTTCTCCAAAAGCGGCTCGGTATCTACGCGCGCCGAGACGATATTTTTCATCACCGAATAGTCCGACTCCCCCGAGAAAAGCTGGCGCGCGGTTAAAGTTTCGTAAAAAACGATTCCCAGGCTGAACAAATCGGAACGAGCGTCGATTTTCTTCCCTTCCAACTGTTCCGGCGACATATAGTTGACTTTGCCTTTGAGAATTCCCGTGCGGGTCTCTTTGGCCACCCGCTGGCGCGCTTTGGCAATTCCGAAATCAATCAATTTGACGTCGCCCGAAACCGAAACCATCATGTTGGAGGGAGAAACATCGCGGTGAATAATGTTTAACGGATGGCCCGTGCGCCTATCCTTGGCTTGATGAGCATAGTCCAAAGCTTTGCAGACTTCGGCCACGATGTGAACCCCCAAATCGCGCGGGAAAAAGATCTGGTCCCGCTCGCAGCGCTCCAGAGCTGAGCGCAAATCGATTCCCTCTATGTATTCCATTATCAAGAAAACCCGCCCCTCATCCGTTTTGCGCAGGTCCAAAACCTGGATGATGTTGGAGTGGGCCAGCTTGGCGGTGTTCATCGCTTCGTCGGTGAACATATCCATATACTGCTGGTCGCCCACCAGCGAAGGGGCTATTTCTTTGATGGCTACCGGCTTGTCGAGGGTCAAATCCCAGCCGTAATAAACGATTCCAAAGCCGCCCTCTTTAAGTTTGCGGATAAGTTCGTATTTTCCGTCGATTAAAACTCTTGTCATTCAGCCCCAAATTAGTCTATCGGCAGAAGCTTGTCAATTATTGCCGATTAGAACTTTTTTCCTGTCCCCCCTTACGAACGGAGGCGACGTAGCCCTGTCTTTATAGCCTTTGTAGGGATGGGTTCAGGGGGAAAGGAAACGGGGCGGCAAACCCGCCCGCTTTTGCGCATTTGCAGGGGCAGGCCTCCGCGCCTGCTCTATTTTTCAATGAAAAAAACAGGGCGTATCGCGATACGCCCCTACGATTTTTTAGATTTTTTGGATTTAAAAACCAAGCCGGCATCCCCCCTCCGCAAGGCAGACGCTCGAGTTAGGGGCTGCCTATATGCGCATCCCTGCGCATTGCCGTGGTGATGCCGGCGGAACTCTCCTATTTCCTACCCTTTTATACGCAGCAATCCCACCCAAGATGCAGAAATCAATTGTCACTAAGTCGAGACTGTCTTCCCAACTGCCGAAAGAAAAGTTAATACGGCCTTTGGCCAAAGGCAACAAAAATTTAAGCTTGGTTTAATTTTCGGCCGGATTTAAGGTGCTTCTACTGGATTTCTGCTGGAAAAGAAATCATACAGTTCTTCTATGCCCTTCGAACTGAAATTCCCCTTGGCTTCCGAAAGCCTGATTTCGTCCCGCACATCAACGTTGATTAAATCCCCCGCCATAAAACGACCGAGGTTGTAATACGCTTCCCACTGCGCCGGCTCGAAGAACTGATCGGCGGTGGACTCGTGGGGGAACTCCGGGTGATAGGTTTTGTAATGGAAGCTTCTGGACAACGGGTCACTTTCTTTTACCTCTTTCCAGTGCTTTTGCTCTTTCATTGAAGACTTCAAATAAACCAACAATCCGAAACACCTGCCCGATTCCTTATTAAGGTCAGGCAGCTCTTCTAAATTGGCTATTACGAAATGGGATTTCGAGAATCCCTCCGAAGAGGAAGGTCGGATAATCTCTTCCGGCGGCGGTTTAAAATTAATCGCAACCCCCAGTTCGTTTCTGGCCCGGACAACCAGATTTCTCAAGTCGGGAAAGTCGTACTTTGAATCTTCCCCGGCATCGATGGCAATAATCAGTTTGCACCTCCGCCGCAACAGTTCATAAATACCTAAGTTTTCGATATGCCCGCCGTCGGAAAGATTCACCCGCCACATTTTGGTATCCGTCCGGCCTCGCAGCTCCGAAAGCAGGTATGGCGGCCACCAAGTTATCCGCGATTTCATTCTGGCCGTTGGATTTAATGCCCAGTATCCCAACTTGAGATTAAAAAGGGTCATAAAAAAGCTTAAGAAACGGTTGGTTTTCGTTCCCATACTCGGATTCAAAGCCGCGCCGGAAACAGCAACGGCGGTGGAAAGCGTCATTGTGCGGTAGCCGGAACTTTTGGTCTCAAGGTAGCCGGTCCTTTTCGACCCGCAAAAAAGCGGTGACAAAAGAAAATAGTCGCTGGCTTTGGTCCCCTTGAAACCCTCATCTCTCTCCCCCATAAGATTCAGACAAGTATTTATCAAAGGATAGGGAGCCATCCCCCAATCTTCTGCTATTGTCCCCTGATTTAATTCATTCAAACGCAAGACTTCGCTTCCTTTTGAGGCCGGCTTAAGGAAAGCCGAGGCCAGCCGGTCGCGATAAAACCGGTGCATACTCAAGATGTTCGGATTGGCAAAAAATCCGGTTAGAATTAAGAGTGCGCAAATTATCAAGAAGTCTAAAACAATCAATCCGTAGGAAAAATCAAAAGTCCAATAACCAAAAAGCTCACAAAAAAGATTGGCGATTGAAAAACTCTCCAAAACCTGATAACCCAAGTAGGCAAGGATAAGAAACAAAAGAGCTCCCTCGATTCGATTAAGAGCATCCGACGACCAGATTTTCAGATGACGCAAGCTGTGCAGAAAAAAATGAACCGCAAGAACAACGCCGGCAGCAATCCACAAAGCATTGGGCATAAAAGGCAACTCAAAAAACGGTCTTAAAACCAGGCGCGGTATGTATAAAAGCCAGAGGAAAAACAAAAAAATCCAGACCCAATTCATTATCAAGCTGGCCGCAAAGGCCCCCCAAAACCGCCATTCGTTCAAAAATTTCCTAAATCCTTTACCCGGTGTTAAATAAAAACCGTTATTTTTTAGTTGTTCAACGTCTTTGAAAAGATTCTCAAATGACGGCTCGTTTCGCAGCTTGGCCTGAACATATCCCCCGGTATACCCGCCACCCGAAACGGTAGAGAGGTAATCCGCTTTGGGCAAAATCCCTGCGCGATTCAAAACTTCTAAAACGCCAAGATTTAACGTGGCCGAACGGATGCCCCCGCCGGAAAGGGCAATGCCGAAAAGATTTTTCTCCGGGTGTTCGCTGCCATCCTCGGAACTACACTTTTTCCGCTTGGCGGAAATAGCTATTAGCTCCTCGGCCAGTATATCTTTAAACTGTACCGCTTCGTTCTCAGGGCGGAAAAAGAAGGATAGGTCAGCTAAAGAAAACATTGTAGTGGCAACATAATACACCGCTTGAAAAACGCGGTCAAGGGCAGACTAAGAACTAAAAATACGTCGCAATCCCAAACTGCAGAGCCGCCGAGCGGGTTTCGTTGTTGATGCGGTCGAAAGACCAGTTGTGCAGGTAGTCTAACTTCAAAACCGTTTCCGGAACGGGGCGGAAGTTTACGCCGAGGGTGACGCGGTGCAAATTAGCACCGGTTATGTCGGCATCCAAATCGACGTAATCGTAGCGACCGCCGACAAAAAGGGCCGATTGGGGGAAAATCGGCAGAACCTTGTCAAAGAGGCGGTAAACCGCTTGACCGTAAATACCCCACTGCTTTTCGGCGAAAAGCCCGACAAGCGATTGTGGAATTTCCAGCGAAGCGCGGGCAACTTCCCCCTGTAAATTCAAGCGGCCGATTTCGTATTCGGCGTCGGCGGCCAGAATGGTGGCCGTGCGGGGTTCGTCTATATCCAAACCTTCGGCTTTATAGGTATTGTAGCGGCCAGAGTGGATGGAGAGTCCCAACTCTCCGCCAAAAGCAGGAGCAATGGCGGCACGGCCGACAAAAGCCGGGCTGCCGTTGTTGTCCTCCTCAAACGCCTCCGGCCGTCCTTCCGGGATGGTGGTGCCGTCGCCGCCCAAAAGGATGCCATCGGTCAAGCCGTTGACCAGATACGCCTCATAAGTCAGCCGATTATTTCCCGAAGGATAGAAAGAGCCGTAAAACCCCAGCCCCGCTTCGGACAAGGTGGCCGGAATAACACGGGTGGAAACCAGCGGGCGGTCAACAAACTCGTTTTTCGGACTGTCGTGGGCCAAATTGAACCTGCCGAGGGGGGAAAGCAAAATCCCGCCCCGCAGATTCAAGGCCTCCGAAAACTGCAAATCGACCAAAGCCATTTCCAGTTTGATTTCTTCCGTGCCGTGCTCAAACTCCAGCTCCGAAGTCAATTTTATTAAATCGGAGATGGAAGAAAACATAAAGACGTTGAAGCGGCGGGCTTCGAAGGAATACCCTTCGTGGACTCCGGCTTCGTAATCGGAGCGCAGAAGCATTTCGGCATATCCGCCAATGGCCAGCCGGGCGCTGGGCTGATAAAGATACGGCTTGTCGTAGATGCCCCCTTTGACGAACGGTTTTTTTGTTGTATCAACCGCTTGCGCCCAAACTTCGGCAGAAAAGCCGAAAAGTACTGCAAGGATTAGTTTTTTCATGCCGCTCCCAAATCGATTTCCAAAACCTCACCTTTTTTCTCCACCGGAAAGCGCGTCAGCGGCTCGGGGGCCGGGCCGCGCAGGACACGGCCGGAGAGGTCGTATTGCGAACCGTGGCAGGGGCATTCAAATCTGTTTTTGGTTTTGCGCACTTCGCACCCCCGGTGGGTGCAGGTGGTGGAAATGGCAAAAACTTCGCCGGAAGAATGGTTGAAGACCACTATCGGATGCGCAAAGCCGGCGGCATAAACTTTGACGAAACCCTCCGGCTCGGAAAGTTTGGTCAGTTCTGCCAACGTCAGAAGGATTTTCTTCTCCTTAACATCCGCCCGCACGGTTTGAAATTTAATTGCGCAGCCGGATAAGATGGTCGAAACCGGAACCAGCGTTGCCGCCGCCAAAACCGAAAGCCCCGCCTGCAAAAACTCTTTCCGGTTCATCAGAGCGACTTCAAGAATTTGATGAGGGCGTTCTGGTCGGAGGGGGGAAGCAAGAAAAAGAGTTTCCGGCTGGAGTCCGCTTCCCCTTTGTGGAAGTTGATGACCTGGCGCAAATCGGAGTTGCGCCCGTCGTGCAGAAAGAACGGCGTCCCGCCCAAAACGTTTTCGGCAATTCCCAACCCCCAGAGCGGTGTGGTGCGCCATTCCCGGCCGGTCGCTTCACCTTCGATGAAGTTATCCGCGAGATCCGGCCCCATATCATGCAATAGCAGGTCGGAATAGAGATTGGCGGTTCTGCTGCTCAAAGCGGCAACCGGATGAGTTCCGGTGGTAATTGCGGGAGTATGGCAGCGGGCGCAGAGAATCGTCGAGAAGAGCGAATCGCCGCGCTTTACCTCTAAGTCGTTTTCATTGCGGCGCAAAGGAGGCCGTAAGGTTTGTAAATAGAACACTACATCGTTGACGGTAGCTGCCGAAAGCTCCGGGTCGGGAACCGGGTCGCCTCCCCGTCCACCAGCCAGAGGATTGTGATTTTCTTCCGGGCGGAAGTCGGTGGTAATCCCAATATCCTGATGGTAGGCATTCACGGTTTGCTGGAGCAGATTCATCGCTCCCGCCTTGCGCCCAAAGCGCCCGATATACTTGCCGCCGTATGGCCCGGGCGGCAGATTCAAAAACGGCGGCGGGTCGATGAAATTCGCCCGGCCGGAGATGCTGTCCATGTCCGTATCCAATGAATCGACGTTTGCCAAAATAGTCGCATCCGGTATCGCCTCGATAAGACCCAACCCTATCACCAAAGGCCCACCCCGCTCAGAAATGGCGTTTGCCTCCGCCGGAATTACTTCCGCCGGGTATCCCGGGATACTTCTTTCTTGAAGCTGCGCCCCCCCGTATTGCGCCAAAACGTCAAACTGTCCGCCACCCAGGTTTTTTCCGAACCGCTTCAGGTTGACGGAAGGATGCCCGCGCCCGTCCCCCACGTGGCAGCGTTCGCAGGCGGTGTTGTTGAAAAGCGGCCCCAGGCCGGTTTTGAAGGTGAAAACCTCGCCAAAGGCCTCGTCCCCCCGCGCAAAAATCCCCAGTTGAGCGGGCGTAAGCCCGTCGATGGGGGAATCGAAACTTTCCTCCGGCTTGGGGGCTTCGGTCAAAAGCTTGGAGCAGCCTGCCGCCGCTCCCAGCAAGACCGCCGCCGCGCATCCCAGAGCAAAGGCCCAGACCATTCCGGTTAAAATAGCCGAATATTTGCTTCCCGTTCGCATTCCGTTTCTTCCTTGGTTAATCAACCTTAACCAAAGGAATTAAGCTATATTAAGCCATTCTGTCAAATAAAAAAATCCCCCGGCTTTGGCACGTTGAGACCTCGCGGCCTTTGTCGTTGCCTCCTTCGAAGGTGCCGGGGGAGTTTAAAAACAGGGATTAGGGAGCAGGGATTAGTGAATAGTTAAAAACTGAAAAAAAATACTAAATGCTTCCTTTTTTAGAAAGCTAAGTGCCCATTTCCCAGGAAGCCAGATACTTCTTCTGCTCCGGGGTCAAATCGTCAATTCGGATTCCCATTGACTTCAGTTTCAAACGTGCAATCTCTTTGTCAATCCATTCCGGCACTGGATAGACCCGGTTTTCCAGCTTGCCGCCGGAGGTAACTAGATATTCCACTCCCAAGGCCTGATTGGCAAAGGACATATCCATCACCATCGCCGGATGCCCTTCTGCCGCCGCCAGGTTAATGAGCCGGCCTTCTCCCAAAAGATTAATCCGTTTGCCGCCGGGAAGAGTGAATTCTTCCACAAAAGGCCGCACCTCGCGACGCTTTTTGGCCATTTTTTGCAAAGCCGGAATGTCGATCTCCGCATTGAAATGCCCGGAATTGGCAAGAACCGCTCCGTCTTTCATCGTCAGAAAATGCTCCCGGCGTAAAACGTTCAGGTTGCCGGTGACGGTGATGAAAACATCTCCAACCTTGGCCGCTTCGCTCGAAGAAATCACCGGATAACCATCCATTACCGCTTCCAATGCTTTCAGCGGGTCGATTTCACAGACGTGAACAATGGCTCCCATCCCTTTGGCCCGCATCGCCACGCCCCGCCCACAGTAGCCGTAGCCGAAAACCACGACTTTCGAGCCCGCCATCAAATGATTGGTCGCCCGCAAAATTCCGTCGATGGTGGACTGTCCCGTACCGTAGCGGTTGTCGAACAGATGCTTGGTTTTGGAATCGTTGACCGAAATCACCGGGAAAAGCAAAACCCCCTTCTCTTCCATCTGCCGCAAACGAATGACGCCGGTCGTCGTCTCCTCCGTGCCACCGACCACCCGTCCGGCATCCTTTTTCCGCGAAGAATGCAGCAAAGAAACCAAATCGGCGCCATCATCCATCGTAACCACCGGCCTGATGTCCAAAGCGGATTCGATGTGATCGTAATACTGTTTTTTGTTTTCTCCTTTGATGGAAAAAGTCGGTATGCCGTAGTCGAAAACCAAGGACGCCGCCACGTCATCCTGCGTGGAAAGCGGATTGGAAGCGCACAAGCGCACCTGCGCTCCGCCGGCCTTCAAAGCTAACATCAAATTGGCCGTCTCCGTGGTGACGTGCAGACAAGCGGCAATGCGCACGCCCGCCAACGGTTTTTCTTTGGAGAAGCGTTTTTGAATGTCAGCCAGAACCGGCATATTGTGCGCCGCCCAAGCGATGCGCGATCGCCCCAACCCGGCCAGTTTTTTATCTTTTACATCAAACTCTTTTGCCATTCCATCCTCTATGCTACCCGGACGAGTTCCGCCGCCCGGTTTGTTTTCTCCCAGTTAAAATCAGAATCGTTACGGCCAAAATGCCCATACGCCGCCGTTTTCAAATAAATCGGACGCAACAACTTTAGATAGTCGATAATCGCGCGCGGCGTCAGCGGGAAAAGTTTGCGCACTAATTCCGTAAGCCTTCCATCCGGCACTTTGCCGGTGCCGTTGGTTTCAATCATCACGCTAACCGGCTCCGCCACGCCGATGGCGTAGGCCAACTGCACCGTGCACTCGTCCGCCAAACGGGAGGCGACGATATTTTTGGCGATATGCCGCGCCAGGTAACAGGCCGAACGGTCCACTTTGGTCGGGTCTTTGCCGGAAAATGCCCCGCCGCCGTGCGCCGCCCAGCCGCCGTAGGTATCGACAATGATTTTCCGTCCGGTCATTCCCGTATCCGACTGCGGCCCTCCCACAACGAACTTTCCGGTGGGGTTGACCAAATAGCGTGTTTTCGAATCCAAATACTTTTTCGGAATCACGGGCATTGCCACTTTTTCGACGATTTCTTCTTTGGCCCGATTGGTAATTTTGTGCCCGGTGCGGTCCAAAATCTCATCCGTATGCTGGGAGGAGATGACCACCGTATCGACGCGGTAGGGAACGCCATCGCGATATTCGACGGTCACCTGCGTCTTCCCGTCCGGTCCGAGATACGGAAGGATTTTCTTCTTGCGCACCACCGCTAACCTTTGCGCCAACTCGTGCGAAAGCTGAATCGGCAAAGGCATCAGCTCCTTGGTGTCCCGGCAGGCGTAGCCAATCATCATCCCCTGGTCCCCTGCCCCGCCGGTATCGACGCCCTGCGAAATGTCCGGCGACTGCCGACCTACCGCGTTCAAAATCGCGCAGGTCTCATAGTTAAATCCGTATTTAGCATCCGTGTAACCGATATCCCGAATCAAATTCCTAACCAGCTGGGGAATATCAACGTAAGTATGCGTGGTAATTTCCCCGCCGACGATGACCAAGCCAACGGTGATAAATGTTTCACAGGCCACACGCCCTTTTTTATCTTTTCTTAAAATTTCATCTAAAATGGCGTCCGAAATCTGGTCGCAGACTTTGTCCGGATGCCCTTCGGTTACCGATTCCGAGGTGAAAAAGAAATTTTTGCCGTTTTCTTTACGCATTATCTCCTTCGACTCCGCTCTGGATAAACTCCTAACAAATCAAGCCCCCTAACTTATCCAAAACCAAAACTTTGTCAAGGATGGAACCTCCCTCGTTTTTGGTGTTTGAATTTGTAGGGGCGACCTGCCCTTATTTTGTCCCCCTTACCAAGGGGGACGCCCGCCTTCGGCGGACAGGGGGTGATTTTGTAGGGGCAAGGCATGCCGTGCCCATCCCTCTCCACCCCGCTTGTCCCGAGCGAAGTCGAGGGAGAGAGGGGACACAGGGGAGAAGTCGCTATTTACCGGCCCCGCCTGTAGTAAGTTGTAGAAATCAAAAATTTCCTTGTCACGGTAGCCCTGATGATTGAGTAATGTAAGCTTCCTCAGCTACTGTATCCCACATTTCCTCAAGGCCTGCAGTTCCACCATCAAACATATTGAGAATGAAATTCATGCTTTCAATAAAGTTTCGGATATCGATAACGTAATGTTTTGGTAAAAAGGATTCACCTTTCTTATTGATTGGATATCGAAAAGCAAGGCTACTGGCAGTTATTTTTTCTAAACGGTCAACAAAACTACAAAAATCATCGTAATTACGAAAACCGTCTCTGCCAAAATCCCATCCCCACTCTACCTCTTCAAAAATTGATTTTATAACTGGTAATAACTTTGGTAATGAATGATTCCGGAGAAAGGTTTTATCATTCAGGTCATCCCTACCTGAAAGTTTTAAAAAATTGGAACCAGTCAAAACTATTGCCTTCAGGTATAGCTCAAAGGAGTGCCTATAGAGAAAGACAACTGGGCATGCATCTAAATCATTAAAGCCTCCTTTCGAAAACAACTCGTCAGCAAGTATTTTGCCTGACCGGTGGAAAGATCGGGCATAACTGGCAAATTCACCCTTCGGATTCCCTAAGAAATTAAAAACAGGATTCAACTTATCTGAAACACAATCTAAGTTCGGTGATAATATTTCAGGAATTTTATCTTCCATTTTCGGTCCTCCTAATTTCGCTCTGTTCACCTTAATCAACAAATAACTCTACAACTTTTTAGTTAAACAGTCAATGCGCCCTTGGCTACTTTCAACCCACACTTGCACAATTTGGGTGCTGAAAGTTTATTCGTACAACCATGCCAGGTTTCCCAAGCAAAGAGCAAAAAGCAGTCATAGACCATGCCGACCGCCCGCTCGTCGTTATAGCCGCACCGGGTACAGGGAAAACAAGTACGATTGTAACCCGAATGATAAGATTACTAAAGGAAGATCCAAATCGAGAAGTGTCCTTCATAACTTTCACCCGAACCAGTCAGCGAGATACAGAAAACCGGCTAAAAACTGCGATTGGAAAAGAAATCTTTGAAAACCCGAACCTAATTTTCCCACGAATTAGTACCCTCCATAAATATGCAAAAAGTCTTGTCCATAAATTTGCAGATTCGGCTGAAAGAGACCCTCGATTCTCGGTTTTAATTCACGAAAAAGGTGAACATCGGATACTGCTTTCCGAACTAATTGAAGACATTAGCATCGAAGTAGATTTGGATCAATTACAAAAAGCCCTTTACTATTACCACTGCACAGGAGCATTCCCCGATAAATGTCCTTTCCCGCAAGAAAAACGCGGAGAAGTTCTCAATCATTGGGATCTACTTTCAAGATTTTACAACACCTTTGACATGCAGGCTCTCGTTAAAACAGCTTGCGACATTTTATCAAAAAATAAGAACCTCGCCATGCCCCCTATATTTCTTCAAGTAGATGAATACCAGGATCTAAATACGATTGATCAAAAGTTGATTTCGCATATTGGTTCAGTCAAGGGGAGTGAGATTGTGGTAGTAGGAGATGATGCACAAAGCATTTATCAATTCCGCCACGCACATCCAGAAGGCATACGGGATCTTTGGAATTCGACGGAATGGGATAGAATACCATTCCCGGACTGCCACCGACTGCCAACTCACATCCTTAGGGCAGCTCAAGCATTAATTTCTAAGGAAGGCTACTTGGGAGGAAAAGTAAACATACCAAAAGATACCGGTAAAAAAATACCCACCCTGCAATGTACAACGAGCGACTTACAAATTGACGCAATTGCTCTGTTGATTCAACATTTAATGAAGAAAAAAAATGCTCGTGATGGTCGTAACCTTTCCTACCATGATTTTATGGTTCTCTGCCCGACTTCAGCTTTTGCAAAAAAGGTTGCTCAAATCATAGAAAAACAATTTCAAATCCCAACGAAGCAAAAAGAAAAAGGCAACATACCCGAGGATCATTGGAGGTTATTATTAGTTTTAAGAATGCTTCACTACTCTGACAGTCTTGCTCTTAGGCAATGGTTAGAAATCATGGGGATGGAACAGAGCGAAATTAGCGAAATAAGAACAGAAGCAATGGAATCGGATAAATCTTTGTTTTATCACTGCTCGGAACTCAATCTGCCTGCTATCAAAACGATTTTCACTAATCTCGAAAGACTCCGTAAGACAGTTGATGATCTTGAAGAATTCCGCCAAGCTCTCAAGGAATTTCCCAGACTTTCCATCGAAGATTCCCTTTTTCCAGAAGTTCATATTACTATCAATGAACTCACTAAGAGGCCTTATGCTGTAAATTCAGTCATTCGTTTTATTTACGAAAAATTTGGTCTATTTGAACCTGAAGGAGATATTCCAGAGGAAGATAAGGTCTTAGTAACAACTATTTACTCTGCGAAGGGGCTCGAGGCCGAATTTGTATTCATAATGTGGTTAAATGACACATTCTTGCCTGCTCCAGGTAGAGACCCACGTGAGGAACTTAGAGTTCTCTACGTGGCAATGACCAGAGCCAAACAAGACACTATTCTCACATTCCACGAAAAATATGATCTTACCAAACGAGTACTGTTAAAAGAGGAAGCTATGTCCCCTTTTTTGAAACAAATCCGCGAACATCTGTCGCTACAAAGAATCAAAAAGGAAAACCTTAAGAATTTTCTCTTGGAACTATAAGATAAATTCGGTAAGGTTGAGAACCTTTAAATAATACTCAACTTCTTCCCCACCCGGCCAAACGCCTCCAGCGCCTCGTCCAAATCTTTTTGCTCCAAAGCGGCGGAGATTTGCACCCGCAGCCGCGCTTCTCCCTTGGGCACCACCGGATACCAGAGCCCCTTGACGTAAACCCCTTCTTTCAAAAGAAGGGCGGAAGCATCCTGCGCCAGGGCGGCATCGCCCAGCATCACCGGCACGATGGGGTGGCTGCCGGGAATGATTTTGAAACCTAAATTGACGATTTCCTTGCGGAAATAGGCCGTGTTGGAATGCAACTTTTCTACCAAAGAATAATCCGATTCCAAAATGGAAAACGCCTCCAGCGAAGCCATCAAAATCGGCGGCGGCAGAGAATTGGAAAAAATGTACGGCCGCGAATACTGCCGCAGGTATTCCACCAAAGATTTCTTGGAAGCGATAAAGCCCCCCGCCGCCCCGCCCAAGGCCTTGCCCAGAGTGCCGGTGATAACGTCCACCTTTCCCCAAACGCCTAACTCTTCCGCCGTTCCTTTGCCGGTTTTGCCTATAACCCCCATTGCGTGAGAGTCGTCCACCATCAGAATCGCCTGATATTTCTGGCAAAGCTCAACCAGGCGCGGCAAGGGGGCCAAATCCCCCTCCATACTGAAAACGCCGTCGGTGGCGACAACGCGGAAGCGGTAGGGCTTGCCTTTATCTTCTTCCAGCTGCCGCGCCAAATCTTCCGCATCGCCGTGGGCGTAAATTTTTCTATCAGTCGTCTCTGCTTTGGTCAGCCGGTTGCCATCGATGATGGAGGCATGGTTTAAACGGTCGGAGTAAATCACGTCCTTGTAGGAATCGTATCCCAGCTTTTCGGCAAAAAGCCCGGCAAAAAATCCTTCGTTGGCGGAAAAGCAGGACAAATAGAGGATGGCATCCTCCGTCCCGCAAAAGGCGGCGATTTTCTGCTCCAGTTTACGGTGCAAGGTTTGCGTTCCGCAGATGAAGCGCACGGAGGACATCCCAAAGCCGAATTCTTTGATGCCCTGGATGGCGGCTTCTTTGATTTTGGGATGGTTCGCCAGCCCCAGGTAGTTGTTGGAGGCCAGCATAATGATTTCTTTCCCGTTGACGCGAACGCGCGCCCCCTGCGCCCCTTCGAGCTCGGTTTCGTATTTGAAGGTCTTGGCCGTCTCCAAATCCGCCAGCGCCTTTTCGATTTTTCCTAATTGGGAAATCATCTATTCTCCGTTATTCCATCTTAAAATCGTAGGGGCGAATCTCGTATTCGCCCAGGGTGAACCTAAAGGTTCACCCCTACGTTTTTAATTATTACATTTTCGCTCTGTAGGGGCACGTTGCAACGTGCCCTCTTACTTCTCCGGCAACAACAAAACCTTGAACGCCTCCCCGGCCCGCATCGCGGCAAAACCTTCTTCAAAGCGGGATAAAGGCAGCTGGTGGGAAACAAAGCCGGATTTGATGAACAAATCGGACAGGCCGGTTTTTAGCAAATCCTTCATCGTCTCCCAGGATTCAAACATTCGCCGCCCTATGATTCCTTTGACCGTAATTCCGCGGAAAATCACCCGGTCGGAAAAACTCATCGCAGTTTCTCCCTCCGGAATTCCCAAAAGCAAAACCGTCCCGCCGGCGCGCACCAAATCGAAGGCGTCGGCATAGGCCTTGTAACTGCCCGACATTTCAAAAACCAAATCGACCCCATCCCCGCCCGTTTCCCAGCGCACCGTGTCCAGCATCTCCTTGCGCCCGTTTTTCAACCCCAAATCAAAAGTGAAATTGGCGCCGAATTTCCGCGCCATCTCAAACCGGCGCTTTTCCACGTTCTCCGGCGTCAAACCTTTTTCCGGATTGGAGACGTCGGTGACAAAAATGGTGGCGGCCCCCGAATGCCGGGCCACCGCCGTCGCCATCAAACCTTGAACCCCGCAGCCGAGGACAGCGACGCTTTTCCCCATCAAAGGCTCCTCCTGCGCAGTGTGCACGGCGTTCCCCAAAGCGTCCATAAAAGCGATGATTTCCAGAGGAATTTCTTTTTTGGAAAAAAGCTGCAGGTTGGAAACCGGCACGGTCAAAAAGTTGGTGAAAGCGCCATTCTCGTGAATTCCCTTTATGACCGTATTCTGGCAGGCATGCTTCTGCCCCATCCGGCAGGCCCGGCAGCGGTTGCAGACGATATGCATCTCCGCCGAAGCAAAAAACTCCGACGCCAGCTGCGAGAGTATATTTTCCCGCGTAAAATCCCGAAAAGCCGGAAGCGTTCTCAAAAATTCCAAGGCCTTCGGCCCGACGTCCACCACCCGCCCGCTAAACTCGTGCCCGATTATGACCGGGTCAACAAAAGCCCGCTCCATCTCGTGGCGGATGGAATCCTTGTTGTTGTAAATTCCCATATCGGTGCCGCAGATTCCGGCCGCCAGAACTTCGATTTTCACCTCGTCCGGCGCCAGCGAATTCGGAGAAGGGCGTTCTTCCAGCCGCAACCCTTTTGGCCAGCTTTTGGAAAGTTTCGGTTTTTCTTTTACCAGTCCCAGCACGGTCAGAATATACTTAGCTTAACATATTTTTTCGGGTTTTTCTGAATGTCCGCCAGGAGCCGCTTCAATTCGCTTAAGGTCTGGTGAGCTTCGCGGTAAAGCTTCTCGTCCTTTGAGAGAAGCCCCAAACTCCCCTCCCCTTTTCCCATCCGGGCAAAAAGAGTGTCCATCCTTGCTGCTGAACGGGAGAGATTTACAAACAAAGTCGAATCCCGGACCATTTTCCCAAGCGAACCTTCTCCCCGGTTCATAGCCGAAACAAAACTGTCCAAACTCGTGGCCAGGGAGGTTAGTCGGTCTCCCACTTTTCTCTGGGTTTCGTTCAGGTTGGCGGAAAGCTCTTTTATCCGCGCCATGGCATCCCGGCTTTCCACGTAAAATCGGTCATCTCGGAAAAGTTTTCCTATACTGCCTCGGCCGGCATTGATTTGGTCGGCTATGGAAGTTAAACTGACCAAAAGACGGTCGGCGTTTTTCAAAAGCTCCGGCGTGGAAGAAAGAGTGGCCGCCAAATCGGACGGCCGCTCTCCTACAATAAAATCTCCCGATTTCAACTCCGGCGAACCGGCCGTTCCGGCAAAAATTTCGACAAACTTATCGCCCAAAAGACCGACCGTTCCCAAACGCGCCCGGCTGTCCTGCCGCAAAAGATTCCAATATTTCCGGTTTATCCCCATCGCAACTTCGATTTTCCCCTCGCTTACCAATTTATCCAGCGCAATGTCCGAAACCTGCCCCACTTCCACACCGTTTATCCAAACCGGCGATCCCACCACCAGACCGGACAAGGTCGGAAACCAGGTCTTTATCGTGCTTTTGGGGCGCAAGAGCGAACTCCCCCCTCCCATCAAGGATGCCCAGAGCAAAAGCCCGAGGGCGATTAAGGCGACAATCCCTAATTTCAAGCTCCCCCATTTAATATCTCCCGTCCTTTTCATCCGTTCTCTTCTCCAAATGAAGCGAAGGCATGCGACAGGGTATTCTTAAACGGCTCCAAAAAACGGGCCACGAACGGTTCCCGGCAATTTTTGAGCTCTTCCGAGCTTCCTTCAAAAATGATTTCACCCCCGGCAATCACCACAAAGCGGCCGGAAACTTTCAATGCGTCCGGAATATCATGCGTCACCACCACCGAAGTTACCTGCATCCGCTCCCGCAAAGCCATGATAAGATCGGTGATGGTTTCCACCGCCAAAGGATCCAAACCGGTGGTCGGCTCGTCATAGAGCATTATTTTAGGCGAAAGCGAGGCCAAAGCACGGGCGATGGCTACCCTTCGTTGCATCCCGCCGGACAGCTCATCCGGTCTCCAGTCAATCAACTCCGGGTCTAAACCGATTTCTTGCAAGGCCCGGCGAACCCTCACTTCGATTTCCTCCTCCGTCATTTTGGTATGCTCAAAAAGCCAGTAACCGATATTTTCTCCCACGGTCAAGGAGTCGAACAGGGCGCCGTCCTGAAAAATCATCCCGATATGATAACGGGCGTCGTTCCATTCTTCATTGGAGGCGCGGGACATATCCGCGCCGTCAACGACAATTCTTCCCGAATCCGGCCTCCACAATCCCAAAATCACTTTCAAGATGGAAGACTTGCCCGAACCGGAAGGCCCCAAAATAACCTTTGTCTCCCCTTTGCGCACGGAAAAATTGATGTTTTTCAAAATCGGCCTCCCGGCGATGGAGAGATTTATGTTTTCGAGCTGTATCATTTTCCTTTGTCTGTAGGGGCGGTTCAAGAACCGCCCTTCCTTCTACCACCCCAAAAAGGAAAAAAGCACCTTGGTCATCATAAACTCCGCAATTAAAATGGAAATGGAACTAATCACCACCGCTTCGCGCGTGGCGCGCCCGACGCCCCGTGTTCCCCCTTCGGAAGAAAATCCCTTGTAACAGCCGACGATGGCGATGATGATGCCGAAAACAAACGGCTTGGTCATCCCCACCAAAAGATTTCCAAACAAAAGCCTCTGTTTGACGTTGGTCCAGTACAAGGCGTCGGAAACGTGGACAATGTAGTGCGAAACAATCCAGCCGCCGATAATGGAAATCGCATCGGTGATGATGGTCAAAATCGGCATCATCAAAAAAAGCGCCAAAAGCCGCGGCACCGCCAGTTTTTTTATGGGATCGGTGCCGAAAGAAATCAAGGCGTCGATTTGATTGGAGGATTTCATCGCCCCGATTTCAGCGGCGATGCCGGAAGAGCAGCGCGCCGCCACCATCAGGCCGGTTAAAACCGGGCCCAAAGCCCGCACGTTGGCCAACGTAATGATGCGTCCCATATAATCCTTGGCTCCAAACTCCGCCATCTCCTTGGAAAACTGCAAGGCCATCGCCTGCCCGGCAAAAATGCCGGTGAAAACGCATAGGTAAACCGAACCGATTCCTAAAAAATGAATCTGCTCGTACAAGTCCCGCCAGTAAAAGGGAGGCGCAAAAACCTTGGAAAAAACCTGGCTGGCAAAGGCGGTTATTCCTTGCGCTTCGTAAACCGATTTTTTCAGCCGCTCGTTGACGGCGACAGCTACGGATGGCATCACGTTCAAGTTAAATGCTGCCGTTACGGCTGACAAGCGGAAAAGATTGATTCATTTATTCATTGATTGATTCGTTCGCTCATTTTCTCTTTGATTCAATGTTTCAATCATCCAATGACTCAATTTTCAGTGCGTCAATAATTCAATCTTTTTCTCTTGTAGAAGCGAACCCACCGGTTGTCGGTTCGCCCTGTTCCATTCTAATTCCCCAATCCCTGTTTTTTTGTAGGGGCGCATTGCAACTTGCCCTGAGCAAAGCCGAAGGATGCGCCCTTCTTTGCCGTCGGTAGGGGCGAACCTTGCTTGTCCCGAGCGGCTCGTTCCGAGCGACTTGTCCCGCTTGCGTTGAGCGCAGCGTAAACGAGCATAGTCGAGGAAAGCCGAGGGATGTTCGCCCTTCCCCCATTTTGAACCGTAGGGGCAACCCCCTGTGGTTGCCCTCCCCCTCTCCATTCGATGGAGAGGGCCTGCCCGAGGCGTAGCCTCTGGCTACGGCCAGGGGTTAGGGGTGAGGTTTTTTCAACATCGCCAACCTCTGTTTGGCATCCTCAACTTCCGCTATCCCCGCATCAGCATTTTTCCAGATTTCCAGAAATTCTTGATATTTTTCTATTGCTTTTTTATTCCAGCCCGATTTTTCGTAGGCCAAACCGAGAAAATAGTAAATTTCCCCTCCAAAAATTCCTGTCCGAGTGCCGTCGTATCTGGGGAGCACCTTCTCCAACTCGGCTACCGCCTCTCCCAGGCGGTCGGCTTCCAGATTGTAGACGGCGTAATACACGCGGTGACGAAAGCTCGGAAGGGCCTTGATTGTGTATGCTTTATCAAAATGGGTCAACGCCAGCTCCTTATTCCCTTTAGCCCACTCGATGGTCCCAATTGCATACCAGTAGTCATTTATCAGGGATGGATTCTTTTCTTCAATATCGTTTTTCAAAGATTCGGCAATTCGTCCGGCTTTGACAAAATCACCCGTTGCTGCCAGAAACTTAACATAGCGTGCCCTACTATAACCCGGGTCATTTGGATTAGTCCGGTGAAAAACTTCCACGGCTTTTTCGACTTCCTCCAGAGCCATCTTCAGATTTTTCTTCCCTTCATAAATATCCGCTTTTCCCACATGCTTGATCGCCGATGCCTCTTCAGCCCCCTCCATTTCATCCACCGCTATCCCTTGGTCCAAAAGCGTTAGCGCCCTCTCTAATTTCCCCTGATAAAGAGGGATTGAAGCTAAACGATACCTTGCTTCGGAAATCCAACGTTTACTCCCGGAGGAGGAAAGTTCCCGGTAACAGCTTTCGGCCCGGACATAATCTCTTTTAAACAGGTACATATTCCCCACCTTGGCCAGAGTGCCCCACCAGTCCGGTGCTATCTCCAGAGTCTTTTGATAACATTCAATGGCCAGGTCCAGCTTTCCGGCTTGGGCATAAAGGTCTCCCAGCGCATTCAAGGATCCGTAAAAGTCCGGCTTTATCTCTAACGCCTTTTTGTAGGACTCAATCGCCAGCTCTATCTTGTCGTTATTGGCGTAAATCTCTGCCCGGCTGTCGTAGGGATTGGCTTCCCCTGGTGCTAACTCTATATACTTGTTGATAGCCCAGATGGCTTTCTCGAAATCCCCGGCTTTATCATAGGAATAGGCAAGCTGGTTATACGCCAGCTTATAAAGAGGGTCAATCTCTATCGCTTTGGTTAAAGCGCGAATCGCTTCTGGATATTTTCTACTCTGATAATAAGCTTCTCCTAAATAGAGGAACGCCCCTTTTTCGTCCGGATAGTGTTCCACTATTTTTTGTAGTTCTTTGATTCGTTGTAAAGAGTCGCCCGAGAGGACTGATTCCCGAGCTTTTACGTAGTGCTTTTCTTTTTGACTAAGCCTATCTGAGTATTTCACTGCTTGGGCAATCAGTTTTTTCGCCTCCGGACCTACTACGACCCGGGCCAGCCGGAAATAAGCCATTGCAAAGGTGGAATCGAAGTCCAGGGCTTTCCTGTAGCTTTTTTCCGCCTCTGAATTATAGAATTTGTTCTCGTAATCCAGCCCCTCTAGATAGTACCGATAAGCCTCTGTCGAATGGGTGGTAACTTCGGCTACGGATTTATTCTTCTCTGTATCGGCTTTTAGAGGTAGAGATAAATTCTTTTTCAAGTCCCACCCCAGCTTATCCACTACGGCAAAGATGTCCTCATTGGAAGCTCCATTTACCCGCTGGGAGGCCAGAACCCTTCCTCCCCCCGTTTCCGATACCTCGACTGTCACAACTAAATTCGGTTTGGTCTGAAGCACTTCCCCCGTCAAAATCCATTTTACCCCAGCTTTTTTGGCCACTTCCGAAGCCAGCTTGCGGTCGATGACTTTAATATCCCCTTTACCCATCAAGTTTAAGATGTCGTACAACCGTTGCCGGCTTATTACACGCAAATTCTCCGACTCGGACAAGCCGGTGATTAGAAGGGAAGTCATCATTTGGGCGGTTTTGTCTTTGTCTTCCGGGTCAGCGACGTTCTCGAAATACATAACTGCCAGAGAATTCTCGGCGGCGGCAGTTTCCTTATCCGTCCCTATCTCAATACTGAACGGCTTGAAAATCAGGAAGAGCAGAACCAGCAGCCCGATTCCAGCCGGAACTAAAAAGGGGAGCCACTTCTTTCTGGGCTTTTGGGAAAGCGGTTTTCCTTGTTCCAAATTCTTCTTCTCATTTCGCAAATCGGCCAAAAGGTCAGCCGCGCTCTGATAGCGGAGGCCTTTGTCCTTCTTCAAAGCTTTATCGGCTATCTTCTGCACCCCTTCCGGAACGTCCGACTTGTAGCGGGCCAAAGGCTCCGGCTCTTCGTAGCAGATGGAGTAGCTGATGGCGGCGTTGTGGTCGCCCGGGAAGGGCAATTTGCCGGTGATTAGTTCATACAAAACCACCCCCAGAGAGAAGATGTCGCTGCGCTGGTCGATTTCTTCCCCTTTGGTCTGCTCCGGGGACATATAGGCGATGGTGCCAACCGTAGCGCCGGATTCGGTAAGCCTGGAAACACCTTTTAACTTGGCCAGGCCGAAGTCCATAACCTTGACCAGGTTCTCTTTGGTAGCCATTATGTTGTCTGACTTTATATCCCGGTGCAGGATCTCTTTTTTGTGGGCGGCGGAAAGACCTTCGGCCGCCTGAAGGGCCAACTCTAAGGCTTGGTTTAGCTTTAACCCCTCTTGGGCCAGTTCTTTCAGGGTTTTTCCTTCGATGTATTCCATAACGATGAAGGATTTTCCTTCCGCTTCGTCGATGTCGTGAACCGTGGCGATATTTTGATGATTGATGGCCGAGGCCCCTTTAGCTTCGCGAATGAAGCGGGTTTTGGCGGAAGAATCCTTCCAGAGATGCTCCGGCAAAAACTTCAAAGCGACTAAACGACCCAATCGAGTGTCTTGAGCTTTATAGACAACCCCCATCCCCCCTTCGCCTAATTTTTCGAGAATTTTATAATGCGAAACGGTTTGACCAATCATTTTTTATTCATTAAATGATTCAATGTTTCAATCCAACAATGACTCAATTCTTGCATGGTTTGGCCTATCATTTTTAAGTATAGTTTGGCATTGACACTGCCTCAAAGTATAAACTTGCCATATACGGGGTTAATTTAGTTGCCCCAACCGTTTTGGGAAAGCAATAAATCATCAATAAAGCCGGCTAACCCTCTTGCCTCTTTTCTTGTCCTGATGCTAATTAAAACCGTGGAAAAGCAATTGCCCAAACTGGTAAGATTCGCTAAGCCCTTCCGCTAATACCAATCAACCCTAAAGATTACTAATTGCCGACCAAATTGGTCGCCATAGATCTAAAAAGTTGCGACTTTCTTAGCAACATATTGATTGACAACAAGTTAAAATTTGTTTTCGGCTCTTGACAGTTTATATAAAACCGCATTATTTCCCGCCTCGATGGAAGTTTTTACGAAGACTTGTAAAGAAAGTAACAAGCAATGCGGTTAAAAGCGGTTCCAAGAAATCCTCGAGGTTTTGGCAACGTGAGGAGGTTTCTGGTTCGTTGGGAACTTTTGCCCCAAGGAAAGCTGGGGCGCAGGGAAACGTTTGCTCACTTTAAGAAAAAAGGCTGGCGCTGGCTGGTTTTGATAATCGCCTTCTACGCCGTGCGCGACGTCGTGCTGTATATCCTTTTGCCCTATCTGGCAATCAAAGGTTTGACGGGACTGTAAATGATGGCAGCCAAAAATCCCAAAGGGAAGTAATCGCCTCAATGTTCAAAGCCGTAAAGCTTGCCAAACTCTGCGGGATCTTCTCCCTTGTTTTATTGCTTCCGCAACCGGCCGCACAGGGGCAGGAGGAGGAAAAGCCCGTCCCCTATCATTTCCACGGCTATGGAGAGCTGCACTTCAACCATCCCAAAACTGGCGCAATGTCGCAGGCTGGCGGAGATGAAATCGACATCCACCGCTGGGTTATCGGTTTGGCCTACGATTTTTCCGACCGGATTCGAATGGATATGGAGTTGGATTTCGAGCATGCCGCAACCGAACTGGAGCTTGAATACGGGTTTCTGGAATTCGACCTCAAACCCGGCCTTTCGGCGCGGGTCGGCTCGGTCTTGATGCCGGTCGGGCCGCTAAACGAGTTTCACGAGCCGCCAACTTTTTATTCCGTCGAGCGCCCCTATTTGGAACGGTTTATAATCCCCACCACCTGGCAGGAAAACGGCGCCGGAATCGTTGGACGCGCCTTCCAGAACAAATTAGCCTTCCGGGCCTACGCTACCGCCGGGCTGGATGCGGCCAGAATCACCTCCTCCCTTGAAGGGCTGCACGATGTCAGCAGCAAGGGGGCCGAATCAAAAATCGAGGATTGGGCCGGCGTCGGGCGTCTGGAATTTTCGCCGGTCAAATACTTGACTGTCTCCACCTCCGGCTATGTAGGCGGCGCCGACCAATCCAACCCTACGCTTGGCTACGTACTGGTAAAAATATGGGAAGGTGATGCCAAGTTCAGATATGCGGGCTTGGAGCTTTCGGGAACTTTTGTGCGCACTGAAATCATCGGCGCTGAGCAGGTCAGCCGAGCGGCGAGCGAACCTATAGGTAAAGCTATGCAAGGCGGGAATGCCGAGGCAGCTTATCATTTCAAAGAGTTATGGTCGCAAGGCAGTGAAAAATCCGAAAAGGACTTGGTTCTTTTCGGCCGCTATGAGCGTTTCAACACCAATCAGGAAGTTGCGACCGGTTTTGCCGCCGACCAACGCGCCTTGCGCCGGATTTTCGCTACCGGAATGGCTTTTTATCCATTATCTTCCGTAGCCTTGAAGCTGGACGGGGAATTCTGGAAGGATGGAAAGGATGACAAAGTGGAGCGGCTAAACGTCGGCGCCGCTTTTATGTTCTGAAATCCAAAAATGAGCAAATGAGGAAATGATAAAATGAAAAAATATAAAGTTAGAGCAGGAACAATCGCCGCTTTGCTCCTCCTGCTCAACGCGGCGGCAATCGCTGAAGACAACCAGCCCTTCGCCCTCCTGTCCTTGAAGCTGGAAGGTTGCGCTTCCTGCGAAGGCTGCCGCACCGCAATGCGCCAGGTGGTTCAACAGGAGGCCAAAGCCTCGCGAATAAAACTGAACGGAATGACCTTGGTGGCAACTTTCGACCAAGCGGCTAAACTGCCGGTAGGGAACATCGCCAAAAGTTTGGAAGCCTCCGCTTCCCATCGTTTTTCGGTCTCTAAAATTATGCTCTCCGTAAAAGGCACAAAGGTGACCGAAAATCAAAACGTCTATTTAAAAGTCGCCGAAACCGGCCAGCTTTTCCATCTTGCCGGACAGGGTATAGAAAATTTTGAAGACGGCAGCCGGTTGACCGTCAGCGGCACACTGCGCAACTGGAACGACCGCTCTCCTCTTTTGGAAGCCGGCAAAATCGAAAGAACCAACCTTCACTAAAATGAGCCCCTTTTCAATTTTCGCGGACAATAAAGAAAATATTCAGTTTACAACTAAATTAATCTGTCTTGCCAAACTTAAGGCAGGAGAAACCGGTCGTGTGGTGGAAATCAAAACTGAACCCCACTTGGCCCTGCATCTTCTCGAAATTGGCCTGGCCAAAGGAGCCCGCGTCCGTTTCCTCCGTTCCGCTCCTCTGGGAGATCCGATTCAGGTGGAAGTGGATGGCTTTCTGCTTTCCCTGCGAAAAAACGAAGCTGCTGCCGTGAGGGTGGAACTGGAATAACCGTAGGGGCGTATTGCATACGCCCATTCTCTTGAATTATGACCACTGCCGCAACTTCAAAGAAAAATCTCACAATCGCCCTGGTCGGCAATCCCAACTGCGGCAAGACCACGCTCTTCAATGCCCTCACCGGCCTTCGTCAAAAAGTGGCCAACTACCCCGGCGTGACCGTGGAGAAAAAAACCGGCCTTTGGGAAACCGAGAACGCCAATTTCGAAGTCATTGATCTTCCGGGAACGTACTCCCTGATTTCCCGCTCCCCGGACGAAGCGATGGTCACCAATCTCGTTTCCGGCAGAAGTTTGGAAAATCCACCCGACGCCTCCATTTGTGTCGCCGATGTTACCAATCTCTCCCGCCACCTCTATTTAGTTGGACAAATAATCGAGTTGGGCCGCCCGGTCGTGGTGGCGCTGACGATGACGGACGAAGCCGAAAGGATCGGCCTTTCGGTGGATACAGAAAAACTTTCTTCCCACTTGGGAGTGCCGGTCGTAGAAGTTGTCGCCACCAAAGGAATCGGAATAAAAAAACTGGGAGAAGCGCTGGAAAAGTCTCTGGCCGATACTTGGAAAATTCCATCGAGAAAATACGAGCTTCCCCCCGCCCTCGAAAATCGCCTCAAGGAGTATTCACCTAATTCCGGTTTTACCGAATTAGAGACTTTGCACTGTGTCGCCGGCCAGCATACTCCCGCCTGCACGGATAAGTTGGAAAAAATCGCCCATCAAGTCAGAAGCGAACTGGGCCTGAACGAAGAAACCGTGCGACGTTTCGTCGCCGAAGCGCGCTACAAGTGGCAGCGCGACATCACCCGCGAAGTTATTCAAAAAGAAAACCGCCCCACCGCCGACTGGACCCGGCGCTTGGATAAAATCCTGCTCCACCCTCTCGCGGGGCCGTTTATTCTTTTGGCGACTTTAACGCTGGTATTCCAATCCATCTTCAAATGGGCCCAGCTCCCGATGGATGCCATCGGATATATCACCGGTAATTTTCTGCCGTCGCTGACCAACAAAATCTTCACTCCCGGCCCGCTGCAAAGCTTGATTAACGACGGCATCTTCGCCGGCGTCGGCGCGGTGATAACTTTCCTACCTCAAATCCTTCTGCTTTTCTTTTTTCTGACACTTTTGGAAGACTCCGGCTATATGGCCCGCGCCGCCTTTTTGCTGGATAGATTGATGTCCAAAGTCGGGCTCTCGGGCCGCAGCTTCATCCCGCTTTTGTCTTCATTTGCCTGTGCCATCCCCGGAATTATGGCCACGCGCACGATTCCCAACCGCCGCGACCGGCTGGCAACCATCTTGGTTGCGCCATTGATGACCTGCTCCGCCCGGCTGGTCGTTTACACTTTGTTGATTGCCGCTTTCATTCCCAAAACCAAAGTCTGGGGCCCATTCGGTCTGCAGGGGATTTCGCTTTTGGGATTGTATCTTTTGGGAATCTTCGCCGCCGCCGGCGTGGCTTCGCTCTTCCGCAAAACCATCTTGCGCGGCCCTACCCCTCCACTGTTGTTGGAGCTTCCCCCTTACCGAATGCCGCATCTTAAAACTTTATTCCTGACGCTTTTGGAACGCGCCAAACTCTTTTTAGTTTCCGCCGGAACCATCATTTTTGCCGTTTCCATTATCCTCTGGGGACTCTCCAGCTATCCGCGCTGGAGCTCCATCGAAAATAAATTCAATGCTCAAAGACAAATTATTTTCAGTCAGCCGGTCAGTCCAAATCGGACGGCCGCCGTTGAAAAGTTGGAACAGACCCGTGCCGCCGAACGGCTTCGGCATTCCTTTGCCGGTTACTTTGGAAGAGCTTTCGAGCCGGTATTGAAACCCTTGGGATTCGACTGGAAAATCGGCGTCGGCATTCTCGGTTCCTTTGCCGCGCGGGAAGTCTTTGTTTCCACGATGGGCGTGGTCTATGGTGTCGGCTCATCGGCGGACGATAAAAACTTGACCGAGGAACTGAAATCCGACCGCGACCCAAAAACCGGGGCCGTCATCTGGACTCCCCTGGTAGCCATCACCCTTTTAGTCTTCTACGCTTTCGCACTGCAGTGTATCTCGACTATTGCTATAATCCGCCGCGAAACCAACGGCTGGCGCTGGCCCGCCTTCGCCTTTGTTTATATGACCGTTCTGGCCTACGGCGGCGCTTTTTTAACCCGTTGGATTGGACAGAGTTTCTTCTAATATGTTTCTCTTGATCGTGAGCGGAGCCGAACCACTGCTAAACCTGCCGATGGTTTTGCAGGATGGAATTGTAGTGGCCCTATTTGCCTCGGCGGCCGGATTTATGATATATCGCAAATTAAGGAAAAAATCCAAATCCTGCCCCGCCTGCCAGGGGGAATGCGGTTCGACAGGCTCACCACCCCGAGCGAAGCCGAGGGGCGGCGCCAACGGGCTCACCAGCCGCCGACAAAGCCCCCGTTTTTTCCAGCCCTAACTAATTTTTTCCTCTCGCGCGATTCTGTGGCGCAGGTTAAGTTTTACCTAACCTGCGTCTATCGACAACAGAAAACGTAGAATACTCTCTGCTTTCAGCAGGACTTTATCCTGCGCCACAGTCCTTAACTAATTTTTTCTTCCGAAATAACCGGTTTCCCCGCTGCCAGAACCGGCGCTTTTCTCTCCAAGCGGTAAATCCCCAAAGCCCGCCAGCTGCCGACCAAGGCAATTAGAATGGACATCAAAAACAGCCCGCTAAAAGAAAAATTTCCCAGAATTATTCCTCCCAAACCGGGGAAGAAAAGAATCGGAAAAAGCAGCGTATGCAAAAGCCCGATGTAAAGCGTGCGCTGCGACTCCGGCGCTATCTTTAAAAGATGATTGAGATATCCAACCGTCAATCCTGCATCGGTAGCCCCCAAGGCAAAGAAAATAAAAGCATAAACAAACGGACTGAAGCCCAGCCAACCGGAGGCCAGAGCCCAAACCGGCGCAAAAAGGGTCAGAGCGGCCGTTCCGAGTAACACCAGCCCATCCCGGCCGCGGTTGGAAAGCGCGCTCCACAAAAGGTTGGAAACCACCAATCCCAGAACTTCGGCGGACACAAAAAGCCCCGCCGCCGCAACCGGGAATTTTAATTCCTGCAGGGCGTAAATTACGTAGAAAGGCGCACCTATCATATACGTTCCAATCAAAAGCCGCGTGGCATACAGCCGGAAAAAGTGCGGGTCGGTTTTCAAAAGCAAAACCGTCTCCCGAATGCGCTGAAAATAAGGAATCTTCGGCAAGCGATTCGGCAGCTCCGGCTCTTTCACCCAGGCAAACGAAAAAAGCCCGGTGAAAATGAATCCGAAGGCAAAAAGAAACAGCAGCTCAAAGTTTCGCGGAAAAGGATTTTGATTCAAAACCTCGGCGACGACGCGCCCAAAACCGGCCGCCAAAAGCCCGCCGACAGACATTCGTAATCCCCAAAAACTCCCCCGTCTTTCCGGCGGCACCGTTTTGGAAACGATTTCCATAAAAGCGACGCCGGCAAACCCGCCGCCGATGGCATACAGTCCGTAAAAAAGAAAAAAGAAGAACAAAACCTGCCCCGGTTTTTGATTCGAAGAAAGGAAAAAAGTGGCCAATAAAGCCGAAAAAACCAAAAGCCGGAAAAATGCGGCTCCGATGTAATACTGTTTTTGCCGGGGCCGATGGGCGCTGGCGGCGGCGATGAAAAGCTGCGGCACATACCAGCCCACTTGATGCAAAGCGGCGGCGGTACCAATCAGGAAGGGAGAGTCGGTCAGCCGTGAAACAAAAAGCGGCAGGATGGTATTGGCGTTTAAAAAAGCGCTGGAGGCGTTAAAAAGTATTCCGTTGGTAACCCCCAGCCAAAAATTCCGTTGACGATGCTTTGTTGCAACATCATCTGCAATCGAATCTTTCTCCGTTCCCTCTTCCACCCTCGCATTCTAAAAAAAACCCAAAGAATGGTCAAGTTGCTTGTTAAAACCGAGCACGTAATGTTAAAAGGCTTTACCGGAATCCCGGCGGGGCGTTAGGATCGGAACTCTTCGGGGCTACTTCGAGCTTAAAAATGAAATAACTGTTGTATTGGGACGGGTCCACCCGCACCATATCAAACTCAGTCAGCTCCACGGCGCGCTGTGCCTCGCGGTTGATGACGTCCGACTCGGAGGGATTTTGCAGAAGGGCCCGCTTCACTTTCCCTTCATAATCCAAAAAAACCTTGAAAACCAGCTTGGTCTTGATATTGGCGTCAATTTCCGAAGCGGGATAAACGAACCCTCCGTTCTTTTTCACCGGCGGGGCCAGCTGCGTTTGAAAACGTTCGAATAGACGCAGCGAATCCAGAGCGGTCAAAGCTTTCAGACTGTCCGCCTTTCGGACGGAATCGGGCGGTTGCGCAACCGGCTGAAAAGCAAGCGTATCCGGCTTTTTGACCTCCGGCGGGGCTAAACCTACTTTTTCTTTCGCCTTTCGTCCATACTCGCTCTCCGGATATTTTTTAACCACCTCGCGATAAGCCAAAAAAGCGGCCGAATCGCTGCCGGCATTTCCGTAAGCTTCGTACAGGGCCGCCAAGGTAAAGAGCGACTTTGGAGCATATTCGGAATTCGGGAATCGTTCGGGAATTTGGGAAAAAAGAACTTTTGCGCTGTCCACGTTCCCGGACTCCCAGGTTTTTTCCGCCTGCAAAAAGACCGCTTCCGGATATCCGCTGTCGGCTGCCGTTCCGGCCAGGCCCAGATGGCGGATCGCCTCTTTGGCATAGTCGGAATGAGGATAAACGTTCAACAGCATGCGATAGATGGAATCCGCCGCCGCCGAATCGCCAAAAGTCTCCGACTTCGTTTGCGCGTACGCTAACATCGCCTGCGGCGCGGTCGCCGTCTGCGGGAATTTCTCAAAAATGGTTTGATACGCCCACAAAGCCGAATCCGGCTTTTTTAACGAAAGACGATACACTTCCGCCAGCAAAAACCAGGAATTGGCCAACTTGGCCGAGTCCGCCGTAACCGCGGCGTGAGCCGTTCGGCTCGAATCAATCTTGCTCGAATCAACTTTGCCGGAATCGGGCTTGCCGGAGTCGGCGGAAGAATCCGGAACCAAAGCTAACTCTTTCTGGAAACCTTCAAAGCGTGTAATCTCCCCCGAACGGGCCAAAGCCTCCTGCAAAACGGAAGCGGTCTGCCCCTCTTTGGTGGCTAAATCGTAATTTTCCTTGGCCTTTTTCAAATCCCCCATTTTCTCCTGATACACTTTTCCCATCTCCAAATAGGCCCGGCTGGCCGCTTCCTGCCGGATAAAGTCTTTGGTCATCTTGGTCAAAAGCTCCAAAGCCTGCCCGGTTGAATCTTGTAAAATGTATCCTTGGGCAATTTTTATCTTCAAATCCCCCTGGTTTTGGGCAAAACGGGCATCTTTGGACAAGCGCGTTGCCAGGGCTATTCCTTCCGAGACGCGGCCGATTTTGTATGTGCACTCGATGGCCGAAAGCGTGAGGTTGTATTCCAATCCATCGGCCGGAGAATTTTTCAAAGCTTCCAGATACGCTTCATACGCCTCAACATATTTTTCCCTTTGAAAAAAAGCCGTCCCTTTTTTGTGCAAAACGTAGGCGCGGGTCTCTTTGCTGACCGGATATTCCAGGACCTGCTGATAGTGGGAAATGGCCGAAGGATAATCCCCCAGAGCAAAATAGCTTTCCCCCGCCACCACGGTCAGTTCTCCCTTAATTTCCTTGGATTTGACCAGAGGAATGGACTGAAGGGCCAAGTCGCGGGCTTCCTCGTAATTGCCGGTTTTCAAAATGGAGCGCGCCAGATAAAGCCGCGATTGAGGAGTGAACTTGGAATCCGGAAAACCGGTCAAAAGCTCCTCGAACTTACCGCGCGCCTTTCGATATTCCCCCATATTGTAGTGGGAGCGGCCGATGAGCATCAAAGCATCATCCACCCAGCCCGACTTGGGATGGAAGGTCAAAACCCGCGAAGCCCATTTGATGGCGTTCTGATAATCGCTGCTGCTCGCTCCATCCGCCACTTCCCGTCCCGATTTTTTCTGGGCCTTTTCAGCTTTGGAATAACTTTTCCGGGCTAAATAGAAGGTGTTGTAATAAATGCACCCCGAAAAAACAAAAAGGCCTAAAAACGCCATAATACCCAAGCGTCCCAATCGGCCTTTCATTTTATGTTTCACCTTACCTCGAACCACGCATTAAACTTTTCTTCCCTATTTCCTCCTTTCGGCTGTTTTTACCTCTTCGAGAGACCCTTAAAACCGCATTCTCTGCTAATTAATATACACCCAAAAATCGCTTTTACAACCCCCTTTTACATCAAATCCAGCTTTCCGGCGAGCTTGCCAAGCTCTTCGAGATAATCGAAAAATATCTTCTCCATCTCCGACCCTGAAGCTTTCAATTCTCCCGTTCGCGCCCGGCCGGCCTGTAAAAGCCGGGCCGTATCCAAACCGAAATCCTTTCCCACTTTTTGAATCAATTCATCCGCCTCTGCCACTATCCGGCTCTCTTTCAAGTAAACCATTCCAAAAAAAATCACCCGCAAAGCGGTAAAAGAGCGGGATAAAATTTCGGCCAGACGAGCGGGTAGGCCATTGGTCTCCAAAAAGGCCTGCCTGGCCCGCAGCAATTTACCTTTCAACTCCCGCTCCAGCTGCAAGCGCAAAAGCTTGGGGTCGATGGCAACCTGCTCCAAAATATTCTTTCCAAAAAGCAAAACGTGAAACGAATGGATATCCAAAAACTCGAGCGGAAAGCTGTCCGCCGAAAAGCGCACATAGTCCGGGTCCAAAAAAAGCGGCACTACAAACGGAGGCTTTTCCACGTCCGGCCGGATTTTGCGATAATCCAGAAGTTCTTGCGAGCCGACTTTGTTCAGTGCTACCAGAAGATTCAAATTTGATTTTTTCGGAACGTAAGCCCCCCGTGCCGCCGAACCAAAGAGCATTACTCCAATCAATCGTTCAGAATAAAGCGATTTCAAGCGGTCAACAAATAGCGAAAGCTGCTTCGAAACCTGCGGCTCTAGCTGGACTAATTGCTTCTCGGCATTCATACAAGCCTCTCTTTAATTTTACCCAGCCACTCCGAAGAAGTCCCGCGCAGAAAAAAATCGGCCTGCGAAGTAAGCGGAGTCTCTTCTACATTGACTTCCACCAACACCGCTCCTTTTCGCTTGGCCAGCAAAGGTAGCGTTGCCGCCGGCTGGACCAGAGCGGACGTGCCGATGGAAAAGAAAACCTCCGCCCGCGAAGAGGTCTCCATCGCCTCATCCAGCAGGGAAGGTGAAAGCGGCTCGCCAAACCAGACCACGTCCGGCCGCAGCATTCCCCCGCAACCGCAATGGGGCGGCACCTGGCCGTTGGATTCTACTTTTTCCGGGTACGGTTTGCCGCAGGAATGACAGCGATTACGCCGTAGCGAGCCGTGAAGCTCTAAAATATTCTCGCTTCCTGCCATTCTATGCAAACCGTCCGTATTTTGGGTGATTAAGGTGAACTCCGGAAAAATCTTTTCAAAATCGACCAAAGCCAGATGCCCGGCGTTCGGCTGGGCTTGAGCGTAGATGGAGCGGCGGTATTCATACCACTCCCAGACCACGTCCGGCTTTTGCAAAAAACCCTCAATGGAAGCCAAGTCCTCGGCTTTATGTTTTTTCCAGAGCCCGCCATCTCCCCGAAAAGTGGGCAGGCCCGATTCAGCCGAAATCCCAGCCCCGGTTAAAGCCACTACCCGCTGGCAAGTCTTTAGTTTGGAAACGAGCTTGTTTAGAACCTCAATGTCAGGCATTATGGTTTTCCCGAAAATAAATCCAACTTTTCCACCGCAACCGGCTGCGGCTTTGGTTTCTTGTCTATGGCCGAAGGAAAAAACAAATCCGCAATCGGAAACAAACCGTAAATCCCGCCGGAATGCAAAAACAAAATTTTCTCCTTGGCTCCAATGTTTCCTTTGCGCGTCTCTTCCAAAACTCCCAGCAGCGCTTTTCCGGTGTAAACCGGATCCAAAATAATTCCCCGGTTTTGCGCCACGGCGGAAATCAGGTCGCGCTCGACGGGACGGGAACGGGCATAGCCATCGCCCACATAGCCGTCGATGATGTCGATTTCATTCAAATCGACTTTCAACTTCCAGCGATATCTTTGGATGAAGGAGGTTATCAATTTGCCAATCCGCTCTCTAAAATAATCGGCGGTATAGCAAACGTTAAAGCCGGTTATCTTAACTTTCCAGCCAAAAGCTTTTGCTCCTAAAAACAGTCCGGCATACGTTCCGCCCGAGCCGATGGCGCAGACCACCCGATCCACTTTCAATTTCATCGTTTTCAATTGCGACAAAATCTCAACCGTGGCTTTGATGTATCCCCAGCAACCCAGTTCACCCGAAGCTCCTTCCGGAATGATATACGGCCTTCGACCCGCGTTAGACAATTTTATGGCCTCTTCTTCCATAATCCGGTCAACATATTCGTATTCCGCCGGGGTGATGTGCTTGATTTCGGAGCCGACCAGCTTATCCAGAAACAAATTTCCCTGCACTTCGGTGTCCGGCCTGCCGCGCAGGACCAGATACGGCTTCAGCCCCATCTGCGCCGCCAGAATGGCCGTGGCGCGGGCGTGATTGGACTGAATCCCGCCGCAGGTGACCAGCGTATCCGCCTTTTTGCGAATGATATCGGTCGCAATGAATTCTAATTTCCGCGCCTTGTTGCCAGAGAGCGCCACGGTGGTCAAATCATCCCGTTTGAGGAAAATTTTCAATCCGGTCGGCCAGCCCGGCAAAGACTTCAAAGGCTCGATCGGCGTGGAGCCCAAAACGAGCGAAACGGTTTTTGGGTAGGCGATTTTCATACTAACAAAAATAGCTCTTCTGTCATTCTGAGCAAAGCGAAGAATCTGGGTCGGGTGGCTTCATTTCTACTTATTCCGTCATTCCGAACGAAGTGAGGAATCTGGGTTGAACGGGGGCATTTGATTACTTCTCATTTGCTTCATTTTTTCGCCTTCAATCGCGCCTGAATCCTCCTTTGCAGTTTTTTATCAATCGGCACCGGTTCGGTCAAAGCGGCGGGGCGGAGGATTTTGTCCAGTTCCGATTTTGCCAAAAGACCTTTTTCGACCGCCAGAACTTTTAACGGCTTTCCGGTGGCGAGCGATTCCTTGACCAAAAGAGCCGTGGTCAGATAGCCGATATAGGGCGTTAACGCTGTGGCGGTCACCAGTGAATTGTCCAAAAGTTCGGCGATGCGCTTCCGGTTGGCTTTGATCCCGGAAACACAATAGGTGCGGAACATTTTGGTGCCTTTGGTGAAAAGCGGAATTCCTTCGATGAAATCGTAGGCAATCAAAGGCGTCCAGACGTTCAATTGTAAATTTCCCTCTGAAAGCGTGGAAAGCACCACATCGGACAAACCGGAGACCTGCAGGCAGACCATTTTGTACGGTTCGACGATGGAGGGGTTGATTTTCCCCGGCATAATCGAGCTGCCCGGCTCCACGTCCGGCAGGTCGAGTTCTTTCAGACCTCCCTTCGGCCCGCTGGACATCAACATCAAATCGTTGGAGATTTTTATCATCTCCAGCGCGTGAAGTTTCAGCCTTGCCGCCAAAATGCCAAAAACGGTCATTGATTGGGACATATAAACCGGATTTTTGGAGGTGTGAAACTTAAAACCGGTGATGCGGGCGATGCTCTTCGCCGCTAGGTCGGGATAGCGCTTGTCGGAGTTGATGCCGGTGCCGACGGCGGTTCCGCCCAAGCCCAGTTCCAAAAGCATATCGGCGGCCTGTTCGATGAGCAGCCGCCCGCGCAAGACGGTTTCGCGGAAAGCGTCAAATTCCTGCCCCAGCCGGATGGGAACGGCATCCTGCAGATGGGTCCGGCCAATTTTGACAATGTTAGCAAACTGCTTGGCTTTGGCCTCAAAAGCATCTTCGAGCAATTTCAATTCCTTCAAGAAGTCAACCAGCAAAAATCGAACGGCAATCCGCACCGCCGTTGGGGTAACGTCATTGGAGGACTGCCCTAAATTGACGTGGTCATTCGGATTGACCAGCGTGTAGTCCCCTTTTTCGCCGCCCAGAATTTCGATAGCGCGGTTGGCGATGACTTCGTTGGTGTTCATATGCTGCGGGGTGCCGGCACCGGCTTGAATCATATCGATGAGAAATTGATTGTTGAATTTCCCGCTCTGCACTTCTTTGGCGGCCTGGATGATGGCACGGGCGATTTTCGGCTGCAGCCGCCCCAGTTTCAAATTCGCTTCCGCCGCCGCCTGTTTGACGATGGCGTAGGATTTTATCAAAACCGGGTGAGTAGTTTTGCCGGTCAGCTTGAAATTTTTGCGCGCCCGCTCGGTAAAAATGCCGTAGTAGGCATTCGCCAGGACTTTCAATTCTCCGAGAGAATCTTTTTCTATTCTAAACTTGGGCATTCTTTATTCTCCGAGATGCATTCACCTTCTTAATCCAGTCATACCTGTCCAAACCTTAAAGGGGAGTAGACAGGATTTATTTTTTTGGGCCC
This sequence comes from uncultured Ignavibacteria bacterium, assembly GCA_964607165.1. Classification (GTDB taxonomy): domain Bacteria; phylum Zixibacteria; class MSB-5A5; order DSPP01; family DSPP01; genus DSPP01. The sequence goes on along the minus strand of CAZSIT010000001.1, from coordinate 56,349 downwards.
TTAACCTCTCTAAATTCATCTCCATGTGTCACATAGCCAAAACGACCATCAGCAAGTTTGATTTTATAAACCATGCAAGCCTTTGGATATTCGACACCAATGACTTGGGCTCTTTCTCCCTTTTTCAGGACGGCAATTACTTTTTCTCTTTCAGAAGAGGAACACTCCGGTTTCGCCAGCACTTTGGTCGGGCCCTCAACGACAATTAGCTTTACGGAGGTAGTGCCATCGCAACTCATAACACCTCCAATAATGAAAGAGGCAACTCCAAAGGCGACTATTAAAACGTGCAGCTCTTTCTTCAAATAGGGAAAGCTTCTGTTCATGAATGGGAAATGAATCCTCTCCAAAAAGTTTTCAGCCATACACAGCTATCTTTTCAGATGATTCACCAATCCACCCGCCAGAAGAATTTCGATTTGCCGGTCGGTAAGCCCGTATTTCAGCTCGGCTTCTTTGCTTTTGGTCAGATTGCGAATTTTAATCGGCTTTTTCTCTTTCAGGGAGGTGCGGACGCCGACGAGTTCAATTTTGTCATCCTGCGCAAATATGTCGTAATCTTCTGGCCGAGTAAAGCGCAGAGGCAGAAGTCCGAAGTTTATCAAATTGTCGTGGTGAATCCGGGCAAAGGAGCCGGCGACGACGGCGCGGACGCCCAGATACATCGGGGCTAAAGCGGCATGCTCGCGGGAAGAGCCCTGGCCATAATTTTCCCCGGCGACGATGATGCCTGGCCCTTTTTCTTTGGCCCGGGCTGGAAAGGTTGGGTCAACGTAGTGGAAAACATATTCGGCAATGGCCGGAATGTTGGAGCGCAACGGTAAAATCTTCGCCCCCGCCGGCATAATCTCGTCAGTGGAGATATTGTCTTTAAGCTTGATTAAAACCACGCCCGCGATGTTTTCCGCCACCGGCTGGGATAAAGGCAACCGTTGAATGTTCGGGCCGCGGATGATTTCGACTTTGTCCCCGGCCTTCGCGGGGGGCAGAAAGCCGGAATCATCGATGATAAATTCCTTCGGCATTTCAATTTTCGGCGGCACACCCAAACTGCGCGGGTCGGTGATGACGCCGTTGATGGCTGTGGCCGCCGCCACTTCTGGACTGCACAAATAGACCCGGTCATCCGCCGTGCCGGAGCGGCCCGGGAAGTTGCGGGGGAAAGTGCGCACCGAATTGCCTCCGGTCGGTGGTGCCATACCCATTCCGATGCAAGGACCGCAGGCCACTTCCAGCCCCCTTGCGCCAGCGGCGATGACCGAAGCCAGCCCGCCTGCCAAAGTGAACATCATAAGCACCTGCCGCGAACCGGGGGAAACGGTCATATGCAAGCCGGGGTGAACTTTTTTCCCTTTCATTATTTCGGCGATGGTCATCAAATCGACAAAGGAGGAATTGACCGAGCTGCCGACCGCCACCTGCCGCACCGGAGTTCCCGCGATTTCACTAACCGGTACGACGTTGTCCGGCGAATGCGGCTTGGCGATGAGCGGCTCCAATTTGGACAAATCCACCTCGATTTCGTCGTCGTAAGTGGCTCCGTCATCAGCGACCAGCGGCTTGAAGTCCTTCTCCCGCTTTTGCGCTTTGAGAAAGGCCATGGCCTGCTCTTCGGAGGGAAAAATCGAACTGGTCAACCCCAACTCGGCGCCCATATTGGCGATGGTGGAGCGTTGGGGCACGGTCAGATTTTTCAAACCCGGCCCGGCATACTCATAAATCTTTCCGACGCCGCCCTTGACCGTATAGCGGCGCAAAAGTTCGAGGATGACATCCTTGGCCGAAACCCAGGGTGGCAGATCACCGCTTAGCGTAACCCGCACAACTTGCGGCATCCGGAAAGGGTACGGCTCCCCGGCCATCGTAGCGGCAACTTCAAAGCCGCCGGCGCCGATGGCCAGCATCGCCAAGGCCCCGGCCATCGTGGTGTGGCTATCGGCCCCAAGAAGGGTCTCCCCGGGAACGTCAAACCGCTCCAAGTGAGCCTGGTGCGAAATGCCGTTGCCGGGTCGGGAGAAATAGGCGCCGTATTTGGCCGACATCGTCTGCAGAAAAAGATGGTCATCCGGGTTTTCAAACCCCTCCTGGAGCATATTGTGGTCCACGTAGCTGACCACCAAACGGGGCTTAACCCGCGGCACGTTTAAGGCCTCAAACTCCAGCCAGGCCATTGTGCCGGTGGCATCCTGCAGCAGGTTCTGGTCGATTTTGATGGCGATTTCTTCTCCCGGCGTCATCTGGCCATCTACCAGGTGGGAGGAAATTATTTTCTGTGCGATACTTTGGGCTGGCATTTTAATCCTTTCCCTTTCTTTTCAATACGCTATTTTTGCCAACTCTAAAAAACAACTCGCTGGCGAATATAGGAGCGGTTTCTGGCGCTGTCAAACTTGACAAATAGTGGCTTCATCTATTTAGCACAATCCAGCAGCCGCTCCCTTCGGCCCGGGGAATGGCTACTGGCCGTCCCTCGGCCAAATCCAAAACGCCGTTTTTCAAATAAGCGTTTTTTACCCGGCCCAGATTCTCTACCGAGTCGTCAATAGGCCCGGAATAAACAACTTTTCCTTTTGAGTCGACCAGAAAAACCTCTGGTGTCTTCTTGGCGCCGAACTTTTTTACGAGCCGGTTGGTGGAGTCGATGATGTATGTCATTTTAAACCCGACCCCCTTGAAAAAATGCTCCACCAGTTCTTCCGACTCTCCTTTGTTAGGAAAGACAGCCACCAGCTTAATCCCTTTTTGGGGAGACAGAGACATCAACTCCATTATGGAATGTTTGTGGGCATCCGTGCAGGGGCAAAGCGAGCCCAAAAAGAAATAAACCGTCCCTTTTGGAGCGGCACCGGAAAAAGCTGCCGGAGCCATCCCCAAAAGGCCGGCCATTAGGATGACCAGAAAACGGTTCATTTCATCGCTCCCCGGTTATTTATTCACCGCCACGGCATCTTCAGAAGCGTCGATGAGGCCGGCGGCACCCGCCTCCACGTCGGCAAATTCGTGGTCAACGAAAGTGTAGATGCCTTTTTCCGGCACTACAAACTCCACGATTGTTGCACCGGAGGAAGGCAGCATAACCGTGGCCACTCCGCGCATTTCGTTTCGGGGATTCCCTTCCATCCAGACCCGGTCAAAGAGCGTTCCAACCACGTGGAAGCTGGAGGTTCCGCAGGGTCCGGCATTGAGAACATAAAGGCGAACCCGCTCACCCGCCTTGGCCCTCAACGGGTTCTTAACGTATTGAAACGGCTTGCCATTAAAACAGACGAACATCGGCTCTTTCTTTTTGGCGGTGACCATATCGGTGACATACATTCCCGATTTCAGTTTGGCCAGATAAAACTCCGACTGGAAGAGAGCATATTCCCGATCCACTTTGGTCGGATAGCCGTCTTTCGGCTCCACGATAGTCATCCCGACCATTCCGTAAATCATATGCTGCAAAATGGCCGGCGAGCCGCAATGGTACATATAGACCCCCGGATAGTTGGCGGTCCATTCGAACTCGATGGTGGCGCCCGGAATGACCTCGCGATATTTGTCCTTGGGGTTTACCATCGCCGCATGAAAGTCAATCGAGTGCGGAGAAGGGGGGGAGATGCCGACCGTTTCGTTGGAACGGTTGGTCATTTTGAAATAAACCTTGTCTCCTTGGCGGACGTGCAACACCGGGCCGGGGTAGGTTCCGCCGAAAAGCCAGCCGGTGAACTTGATGGTATCGTTCACTTGGACATCGGCGTGGTTGACGTCAATCCGTACGTGGTGTTCGGTGGCGTTCGGCACCGGCTTGACCTCTGGCGCAATCGATAAGGCCGTTCCCTCATATAAGGGGCCGGAAACCGGTTCCATTGAAAGCTTGGATTCTGGTGAACCGTATACCATTTTTTGGGTGTCATCCCCGCTGGCGCTCCCGCCGCAGCCATTTAGAACGAAAAGCAGGGCGATAACCAAAAAGGTTAATTCCGCCCAGCTGCTTTCCTTTGCGTACTTCCGCATACCTTCTCCTTTCTTGATTTGATTGTTCTTTGGTTTAGCCATTGGGTTGGTTGGCCTGCTACTTTTCATAACTTCCTCCTTTTGTTTTTTGTGGTTGAAGGTTTAACAGTTCGTGAACACACGGCTTTACGTGAAATTTTTCACAATTTAAAGTTTGACTTTTAGGTTGGGTTTTCCCTGTCATCATTTTAATCTCGATTTGTATTTCCGTTGCGCCGCCGGGTGAGCGTTTTTGTCACATCGACAACGTTTATGGAAGAGAGGTTTGTGAGCACTTCTTTTTGGGTTTTAAGCCAACGGTTGTGCAGGGCGCAGGTCCGGTCACCCGGGCAATACTTGGAACCGTCCAGAACACAGGACGTCTGCTCCAGCGGCCCGTCGTATGCCTTAACCACATCGAGAATGCTGATTTGCTCGGCGGGGCGGATTAGGGAATATCCTCTTTGGGCTCCCAGATGGGAACGCAAGAGGCCGGCGCGTCCCAAGGTCTGGAGAATTTTAGCCAGAAAGAGGGAGGGGATTTTAGTGTGCCGGCTGGTCTCGGCCCTTGGGACGATAGCCCCCTCCGGCTTGGTGGAAAGAAACACCACCACCTTGAGTGCGTTCTGGCATCCTTTGCTTAATGGCAACAATCGTATCATTCCATCTCCTAAGAAGAGTCGCTCACTCCTCCGACTCCTCTATTATAGCTAAATCGGCTTTTTTGTCAAGAAAAATCAGGAATTTTTTTTGATTACCGACCAAACCGGTCGGCGATTTGGAATTTGCGCTACCAATTGTGAAACGAATCGCATATATATCCTTCGATATGTTTGGGATGCTTTGGGAAAAGAGCAACCAGAAGGATAATGAAAACTTGCCCGCTTCATTTAAGATGTCATTTTATTTCAACGCGGCGTGTAAAGAAATTAAGTTCAAAAAAAAAGGGCCCTTTAGTCAATGGAACGAAAAATGGCAGAGAAAAAGTCGCGTCGGGATTTTTTGAATTATTTTTTGCGTGGAGGGTTTCTTACCCTGGTGGGGGCCGTTTTTTACCCCATCATCCGCTTTGTAATGCCGCCCGGAAAGCCGGAGGCCTTTGGTGGTTCGATTATGGCTGCAAAAGTTGGGGAAATACCGCCAAATACCGGTAAAATTTTCCGAATGGGGGAGGCTCCCGCGCTTTTGATTCAGACCTCCGAAGGGGAATACAAAGCGTTCTCGGCGGTTTGCACGCACCTTTCCTGCACGGTTCAATTCCGATCAGATTTAGGTCATATTTGGTGCGCGTGCCATAATGGCCATTATGACCTCACGGGAAAAAATGTGGCCGGTCCTCCACCCCGGCCACTGATCGAATACCTGGTGCGAGTCTCAGGTGAGAACATTATCGTATCTCAAAAGGGGGCTTAGGTTGTTTGCGCCGGAAACCATTATGAACTGGCTCGGGGAACGGATTGACCTTGCGCCTCTTATTCGCTTAATCAAGAAAAAAGAGGTGCCGGTTCACCGCCATTCGCTTTGGTATTACACTGGCGGAATGACTTTGTTTTTCTTTTCCGTTCAGGTCGTAACCGGCATTTTGCTTTTGCTCTACTACCGACCCACCTCCGAGATGGCGTATGAATCCGTTCAATTCATAATGACGGAGGTGAAATTTGGCTGGCTGGTACGCTCCATCCATTCCTGGTCGGCCAATCTGATGATTGGGGCTTTGTTCGTGCATATGTTTTCAGCATTTTTTATGAAGGCTTACCGCAAGCCGCGAGAGCTCACCTGGCTTTCCGGAGCGTTCATGCTTTTTTTGACGTTAGCTTTTGGTTTTTCCGGCTATCTGCTTCCCTGGAACAAACTGGCTTATTTTGCCACCAAGGTAGGTACCGACATCGCCGGCCAACTACCCGGCTTGGGCCATTCCATTCTGGTTTTTCTCCGCGGGGGAGAAGAGGTTTCCGGCGCTACCCTCACCCGTTTTTTTGGATTTCATGTCGCCATCTTGCCGGCGGTGGCGACCTTTATTGTGCTCTTGCATCTTCTTTTGGTTCAAGTGCAGGGGATGAGTGTTCCCCCGACCGTGGAAAAGGCATCGGTGAATCGCACCATTCCTTTCTTTCCCAACTTCCTTTTGCGCGACTTATTGGGATGGCTTTTAGCACTTTTTCTTTTAGTGGTTTTAGCCTCGATTTTTCCTTGGGAGTTGGGGGAGAAGGCCGATCCTCTGGCCCCAGCGCCAGCCGGCATTAGACCGGAGTGGTATTTTATGTTTATGTTTCAAACTTTAAAGCTGATTCCAGCCAAAATCTTATCCATACCGGGTGAACTGTTGGGAATCTTAGCCTTTGGAGTAGGGGGAGTTTTGTGGCTTTTGGTTCCGATTTTGGATAAAGCACCTGACGGAAAACGGGGTCGAGTGATTTTCTGGCTGGGCTGGCTGGTGGTGACCTATATCTTTTTTTTCACCATTTTGGGATATTTATGGCCAGCAAAAAAATGACACATCTTAAAGTATGGCTGGCTGGCATTCTCTCGGTTCTTATAGGCTTTGCCGTTTCTTCATCGACGGCGGCCAAGGATACCTGTTTAGAGTGTCATCTAAAATTAGATGATAAAAACCTTCAAATGCCGGCGGTTTCGATAAAAAAGGATGTCCACTATTTGCGGGAGATTTCCTGCTCTGGCTGCCACGGCGGTGACCCAAAGGAAGAAGACTCAAAACGATCAATGAGTCCGGCTAAGGGATTTATAGGCGCTCCCACGCCGGAGCAAATCCCTTTCTTCTGCGGCCGTTGCCATTCTGATGTGGAGTATATGAAGCGGTACAACCCCAAACTTCCCACCGATCAGTTTGCCCAATATAAAACTTCCGTTCATGGCAAAAGGCTGCTCAAAGGGGATACCTTAGTGGCTAACTGCGTTTCCTGTCACGGCGTGCACGGCATTCTTCCCCCCAGCGATACCCGCTCGCCGGTTTTTAAAACCAATATCCCAAAAACCTGCGCCAGTTGCCACGCCGATACAAAAAGGATGTCACGCTATGGCATTCCGACTAATCAATACGCCGACTATCTTGAAAGTGTCCATGGAAAATTGCTGATAGAACAAGGTGACCAGAATGCGGCCGCCTGTTCGGATTGCCACGGCAGTCACGGAGCCACCCCGCCCGGCCTTTCGGACATTGCCGGTGCCTGTGGAGAGTGTCATCCGGCTAATCGGGACCTTTTTGAAAAATCTCCTCATTTGGCACCGTTCAAAGAAGCGGACCTGCCTCAGTGTGCCACCTGTCACGATAATCACAAGGTGTTGCGGCCCACGGATGAATTTTTGGGGGCTGGTGATGAGGCGGTTTGTATAACCTGTCACGAGCCAGGGTCGAAGGGTAACAAGATAGCCGCTGCTTTTAAGGCCAGCCTGGATTCACTCAAGGTAGCCGCCCAGGAAGCCCGGAGGATGGTGAAAAAAGCGGAAGTGTCGGGAGTTAAGGTTGACTTGGCCAAGTTCGACCTAAAAGCTTGCGAGGATGCCATCGTCCATTCCCGTTCAGCCCTGCATTCTTTTTCACTGGAAGATTTTCAGGCAATAACCAAAGAGGGAATGGTCCAAGCCGGCCGGGTAAAAGAAGCCGCCCTGATTTCGCTGGAGGATTTACAAATCCGCCGCAAAGGGCTGATTTTCTCGGCGGTGGTGATTCTGTTTCTCTGCATCGGATTGTGGTTGAAAATAAGAAGGATGGAAAGAAAGAGTGAAGCGGGGTAGGCGAGCACGGTCTTATTCCGGATTGAAGTTCGCTTTTTCGCCAGTCTATTTTTGCCCGTCTGGGAAACCACTGACCTAAACCATCAGGGAACCTGCTGTTGTCTGAGAACTTTTATCATTGATTTCACGAACCCAGCCGAGCCGAAGAGAATTAGAAGATTTCCAATTGAGAAAAAAATAAATATCAAGGCGGCATTGGAAAAGAAAAGCGCCAAAAGGTCCAAGAGAAGTCCTGCCAAATAGAAGATTACAATAAAACGCAGTTTCATTTGGAGCCGCCCGCTTCCTCACCGGGGTGGGCCGGCCCGTGGCATTCCAGGCAGGATATATCCCCAACTTTCAGTTGACAAGAAATAGGTTCATGAGTTGGGTTATGTTCATACTTATCGGTCCCACTGTGACAGCGAAGGCAATTAGCATTTGGATAGGGAGAGTAAAGCTTCGGCCGTATGTTGTTACTCCGACCATAGTAAACGTAAAGATGTCGAAGACCTCGTAATTTGGCTTTTACTCCCCCCATCAGTGCATAATCCGTATGGCAGGTATAACAATGTTGCTCCAGAATTAAGTGTCGTTTGGCATGTTTGGTCGATAAGTACGTATCGGTCGTATCTTGGAGGCCATTTACGAAAGGTTGCATAGGGTGGCAGGAACCACAAAATGAGTCATCTTTCATCTCCTCCAAAAGGACGGCGTCCGAGACTAAAAGGGATGAAAAGGGTAAAAGGCCGAAGGCGAACAGTACCCACCCACTGGTTCGGGTTTGCCCTGAACTTTTCCGCGCTTGCCAGATTACCCGAATAATAACACCCAGAGAAAACAATACCAAGAGGATGTTTACTGCTTTTCCCAAATCAACCCCCTTCCTTTAGTTCCACCCACCTTCCTTACCAGGACTATTTAACGCTCTTGGCTGAATCCATGTTGCCGTCGGCTGTGCCCACATTTGTCGGTTTGCCAGCCCTAGTCAAGGTATGGACATAACCAAGCACCGCGTCGATTTCGGTCGCCGTAAACTTCGCCTTATAGGCTGGCATCTTTCCCTTCCCATCCGTAACGATTTTTTTCCACACCGCAAGGGTTTCGGGCGGGGCAGGCGTTTCACTAAAGTTGCGAATTTTTGCCTTCAGCATTTTTTCCATCTTCGCAACACCCTCTCCTTTTGGGCCGTGACAAGAGAGGCACTTTTTCGCGTAAATATCCTTTCCGGAGGAAACAGTTTTACTTTCTTGGGCAAATGCCGAATTCAGCACCCGAACAAAAAAAACAAGCAGGACGGCCAGCACTAGGCTGAGCAGAAAAGCCGACATTTTGGTATAGGCATTATTCATTCGTTTTCTCCTTTCTCAAAAGGCATAGCTTAATTTAAGCGCCAGAACGTGGGCTTCGTAATCGGGTATCCGGAACCCCGAAAAGACCGAGCGTTTGGCGGCGGGCATAAAAGGCTGCATCGGGTCAATTGCCCAATCGGTTTCCAGATATTTCTCGTACCAGTAGCTGAATTTCAGAGCGGCCTGCCCAGTAAGCCGATAGGCCACCTGCGAACCGACCCGGTGCAGTTTGTAATAAACGTTGGGGAAACTGACCGCATTGCCGCTGGGGTTGCCGCCGGGGACAAATGAAGAAAGCAGAGCGCTTTTGCTGTAGGTGAAGCCGTAATCCGCTCCCCAAGAGATTTTTTTGGGCCAGACCTCGGCGGAGAATCCAAACCCATACCTTTCGAAGCGGTCGCGCAAAGCACCGCTCCAATCGTTGTTTAGCGAATCGTAGCCCACGTTGGAATAGACCGGCCGGTAGCGGGATTCCATTTCGCCCCGTCCATCTTCCCGCCCGAGGTCTCCAAACAGGGTCAAACGGGAAATTGGAATGTAGGAGATATCCATACTCCAGCCACGGTTCCAAAGCGCTTCCAAACCGTAATCGGAACTGGTGGCAAAGTCATCCTGCGCAAAACTGAAGCTTACCCCCACGTCCAGCTCATCTATGGGGGATATCTGGCTGGAAAGCTCAACGTTCTGGCGCAGACGGTTGTAAACGTCGAATCGCCGCAGTTCGTCCAGAGACATCGATCCGTTGGTCACTGGCTCTCCTTCGGGGAAGGATTCTTCAAAGAATTCGGCATCATATTTTTGTGAGCGTCTTTGGGCGTGGGCGTAGGAGCTACGGAAGGTGACCCAGTCCGCCGGTCGGACATCCAGCGTTCCTTTGAAAATATCCTCCGCCGATGCGAGCACCTCGCGGTGATTACGGGAGATGTTTTGACGGGTGTAGGAAAAACTGGCGCTGGCCTGTTCGAGGATTTGATAGTCCGCTTCCCCTCCAATATCCCGTTTAATATATCTATACGGCAGATTAATGCGCCCGCGGGTATTCAGCGACAAATCTCCCTGCGCCACGTAGCTGGTGAGAAACAGCTCGGGCGTTTGATTGTCGAACTCATAATAGCGGGCTTTTCCCTTTAACGCGAGTTTTTCAACCGGACGGGAAGTAATCTGGTAGTTGAACAGAAGCGTTTTGAACTTTCCATCCAGACTGGTAACGGGCTGACCATCTGACAGCCTGCGCACGACCAGACCGGTATCCGAAATAGCGGAGTTAATCGTATGCGGCAAAAAGGGCTCGTTCTGCTTGGCCACCCCGTAGCTTACGGTGGCAACACTGCGTGTTCGTTTGGGAAGATTGTATGTGCCCGTAAAGGTGAAGTTGTGCGCCTGGTTGTCCACCGGAAGCTGCAGCCGTGCCCGCAGGGGGTTTCCTATCGTGTCGGTCGTCACCCGGAAGATGTTATCCCGAATTACCACCTCGGTCTTGTTGTTAAATACTCTTCCGCTGTACCCTGCCGCGGCCGAAAAGTTCTTGCGGGCCAGTTCCGCCGAGGCGGAGAATCGATGGGTTTCGTAGTTCAGCGGCTCCGGAAGTTCCACCGTATTAAATCCGAGGTTAACTCCTAGTTGCTTGCTCCCCTGCTTTCTTTCGTTGGTATAACCGGCTTTGAAGGTTACGTCGGAGCGGGGTTTTAATTCGGTCGTTGCCGAGGCGATGTTGCGCTGGGACGACAGATTTCTGGGTTGGGCCCCTTGCAAAAAGCTTATCAGCCTTCGGGTGACGGCGGCCGAATCGGCCGAGCGAGTTGAGGTCAGTTGGCTCTGAATGCTATCGGGAAGGACAAAGACGCCCCCTCCCGCATTCACAAAAAACTCCCGCGTGGAAGTGGACAAAAGGTGCGGGACCTGCGACCAAAAGACCCTGTTTTTCCACTTACGGGTTAGACCGAAGGAGACCACTCCGACCTGGTCGGTTTTCCCCAGCTCACCCGCTCTGGCGTTGAAATAATATTTGCCTTTGGTGAAGTCAAAGCCGAAACGGTTTAAGAGCAGGTCTTCTTTCACTTGACGATATTCCTGAAACTTGGCCGAGCCGGGATTTTTGAGAATCTGCCAGAAGCCTCCTTCGAAATATCCGGCGGTCTGAATCGGCACACCGCCGTTGGCGGTTAGTGTATCTTGGGCAAAAGCCGAAGCGGCCAAACCAGCCGCCAGCAGGGTCAGAATAAGCTTTTTCATCTTCGCCTCCTATCGTTGGAATATCATCCCGGAGGGATGGTTCGAGCCGTGAATTTGCGAGTGGCAGTTTACGCAGCCCCGGTCAAGAGCAAACAGCGTAGCTTCTGATTGGGGAGTGGTCGGATGCCGGGCTTCAATGTGGCAGCGCTGGCAGAGCCGCGGCCGCTTGACAATCAAAAGATTGTCATGATTGGAGCCGTGGGGATTGTGGCAGTTCAGGCAGTTCTCCCGCACCGGCGGGTGCTCCCACAAAAAGGGCCCGGTTTTTTCGGCGTGACACTTGGTGCAGTTCTCGTTGGCCGAGGCCTCTATCAACTGGGCGGGATTGGGGGAGCCGTGCGGGTTGTGACAATCCACGCAGGAGATTTTCCCTTCCATCAAGGGCATATGGGAGGATTTTTGGGCCTGCATTTTTCGCATCTTGTGGCAGGTAAAACAGACCTCCGATTCGGTTGATTTAGCCAGTTGATGCTCATCGGAAACCTTTTTCATCACCTCGTGGCAATTCACACAAGCCAGCCCGCGGGATTCGTGCACGGAGCCAGTCCAATGCGTCTGCACCCCTTTTTGATGGCACTGCAAACAGGCCTCGTTCCACTGCTGGGGGGTCTCCTCCTTCGATTTTTTGGGATTGAAAGTCCGAAGGAGACTGTAATCTTCCGTATTTTCAGCGTGGGCGGAGCCGGGGCCGTGGCAAGCCTCGCACATATTTTTTTCCAGCTCGGTGGCGGCGTTCGCTTCCACGCCAAAGTGGACGGTATGCTGGTAATCGGCCAGAATTTTTTCGCCGTGGCAGTTCAAACAGGCCTCGCTGCCGATGTATTCGGCCTTCACTTCCTCGGGCGGAGAGGCCGCCACCGTCCAGAAGATGGCCGCCAGTATTGCCATTGCGACAAAAGAAAAACGTAAAAAGTGTCTCATAGCTGCCTCCCGTGTTGTGGGTTAGATACATTTATATACATTTGAAAAAGTAAGATTGCTCTATTTTTAAATTTGCAGGTTTTCATAGCACGTTCCTATCTTGCTGTGTAACCTCCATCTATTACCAATTCGCTGCCGGTGACAAACTTTGACTCGTCCGACGCCAGATATAAAATTTCGTAGGCTATGTCATCGGGTTCGCCAATATGACCGAGCGGATGCAAGCTGTCAATCATTTTTCGGCCTTCTTCAACGTTATCTACAGATTTCAAATAATTTTCCACCATCGGTGTCCAGATGAAACCCGGGTGAATCGAGTTGACACGGATTTTGTCTTTGGCGTAGTACAAAGCGTCCGTTTTGGTCATTGAGCGCACCGCTCCTTTGGAAGCATGATATGGGGGGACGTCCGGCGCGCTGATGATGCCGTAAATTGAGGAAAGATTGATGATGCTGCCGCCGCCAGCCTTTTTCATATATGGAACCGCGTGCTTGGTGCAAAAAAAAGTGCCCTTCACGTTGACCGACTGTACCCGGTCCCATTGTTCTTCAGTTATCTCGTGGGTCGGCTTACTGGTTCCAGCGATACCGGCGTTGTTAACGAGTATGTCGATTCGCTTAAAGGTATTGTAAATTGAAACGAAGACTTTTTTTACTTCCTCCTCGTTGGAAACTTCCAAATGCCAGAATTGACACGCCCCACCTCCATCTTTAATCTCTTTTTCCACCTGGCGGCCTTCTTTGTCCAGAACGTCCGTAATGGCAACTTTCGCCCCTTCTTTGGCCAAAAGTAAGCAGGCGGCACGGCCAATACCCAAAGAGCCGCCGGTGACGACAGCTACATTATTGGCAACTCGATTCATTCCGCTTCTACCCTTATTGGCTGGCAACCCTGACATTCTCTTGTTCATACCGCTCCATCTTTTCCACGATGCGGTACTGAACTTCTTCTTCGGTATATATATTGTCCAAAAGCGGCAGGTAAACCCGTTCCTCCTTGTCGAAATGAAGCTTTAGTATGGCCGCCAGCTCCCAAGCGACCCGCTGGAATTCCGGCACGGTTTTCGGATTTATTTTCGAAGCCAAATCGGCCAGCCGTTCAATGTAGGCATCGATATATTCGTGGTCAATTTTCATCGTGGCGGTAACCTTCATCCCGGCTGGATTGGTCAGGTAGTCAACTTCCGTATAAAGGTATTTTTCCTCTGCCACGGCGTGAGGTTTTATCTCAGCCACAAGGAAGGCCACCTGCTCCTGGGCCATCGGTTTGACTTCACCCGGTGCCAGTTCGGACAGTAATTCTATGGCCTCTTCAAACTTCTGGATTTCCAGCATCAGATGGTCGTGATGCTCCCGCAAAGCGTGGGTCGGTTTCATTTTTTACCTCCATTCAAAGGCTCCGAGCCAATCGAAGCAGAGAAGTTTTGGTTTGTTTTAGGTTCGTAATCCTCCACCCGGACCAGGGCCCGGCAGACTTCTGTAGGAGGTATAGCAGTCGTTTGGGCCCCGGTCTGGGTTGAAGAACCCAGTGGTGAGGTTAACTTTTTCTCTTTTATAAAAAGCTCTTTTAACTTGGAAATTTTGAGCAGGTTCAAAAAATTCCGTCTCCGCTCCGCCGGCGGTATAAAGGCGTTTGGACTGTGGTCGGCGGGAAAGCGATGGATATGTTTCGGGCTGGTCGATTCCATTTCGAAAAAAGGGACATACGGCCATTTGAGGATAAAATAGAAAAACTCTTTGTTGTGGAGTCTAAAGTTTTTGAGTTTCATACAACCTCCTTGACTCGCTTTTCTTGATTCGCGTGCCGAATCTTTATTTTTGTTCCGGCCAGGGTTGCCCAAATTCTGGTAGGATTTGGTTGGGTAGGGCGGCCCTGGCCGGTGGAGGAAACCCCTTTTGGATGTTTTGTATGCCTTTCAACCTTTGTTTTCATAGCTGATTTTTGTGGCGTTTGTGCAAAGTTTTGGCCACTTCCGCAATGCTCACGGAAGCCAGGTTTCCGGTTAACTGCTTTTGGATATTCATCCGTTGATTATGAATGGCACAAACCCGCTTCCCAGGACAAAGTTTGTAGTCGTCCAAAAGACAGCCTTCGTGGCCCAGCAGGCCGTCGCAAGCGGTAACTATGTCCAAAAGACTAATCTGCTTGGCCGGGCGGGCAAGTGAATATCCTCGCCGGGAGCCGCGGTGTGAACGCAAGATGCCCGCCCGGGTCAAGGTCTGCAGGATTTTTGAAAGAAAGGCGCTAGGGACCCTGGCCTGGTTGCTAACCTCTTGCCGGGCAAAAACTGCGCCGACCGGCCTTAAGGACAACAGGGCAGCCGTTCGAATTGCGTACTGACATCCTTTGCTCAACGGCAACAAACGGGCCATTCTCCTTCCTTTCTATCAGTAGAGCCACTTGCTCCACTCAATCCACCACTATATACTCAGCTATCGGCAGTTTGTCAAGCACTATTGAGGATAAAAATTAAATTTTATTCTATTCCCGACCAACCGGGTCGGGAAAGGCATAATCGGTTGACTCACAATGTACCCGTAAATATTGAGATTACTTCAGCCCGGTCAAACGACTCAGAAGACCCTATCAACCTAACGATTTTGCTTGCTTTGTGCCAAATACCCCCTTATACTATAAGCGAGAGGAGAGACGAGTGAAAAACCTCTTACTATTCACTGATGAAGGCCGCTCCCGAAAGTTGAGCGTACGCCGAGACCCCGGTAAACTCTTGCAAAACAAGGGGATACTGGGTAGCGATAGCGAAATACTGCCGGTGGCTACAAAACGCCTTTAACGTTCTAATTGGAGAGGTTTTTCCCAATAGAAGCTTTCCTCTTTACCCCCGCCGTTCGCAAGAGCGGCGGGTTTTTGTTTTACAAATTCTCCCCCCCCGCCAAGAAAATATTTCTAAAAATTTATCCCCGCTAATCTGTAAGGGCACATAGCAATGTGCCGCTTCACAATTTTTCCTCAAAATTTGTGTTTCAAAAATTTTCTTAAGCAGCTAATTTCAGTCTCCTAATTCATTGTTATTCAATACCTTTTTTCTCCTTGCAAAATCCGCATAAAAATTGAGGCAAAACCGAAAACTTGCTATTAGTAGAGGGCCTGCCCGAGCCGAGCTCGTGCTCGGCCAGGGACGTGGTGACGACAACAGCCCCACCCGGGTAGCCGGCACTTCAGTGCCGGAAAAATCGTAGGGGCGAATGGCCATTCGCCCTCCCGACCAAAAGGTCGGGCAAAATTAGCGGAACTTTTGAGCCAAAAAAGCCCGCTATTTTATAGAGGGTCACAGGTCGCGCGACCGCAAAAAACCAAAGGCTCCTTCTTACCTTTTCCTCCCCTCATAGGGGAGGCCTGCCCGAGCCCGCCTGTGGCGGGCCAGGGAACTAAAGGAGGGGTCAATTACACTCTCACCGCTTGGGTGAAAAACCTAACCGGATTATAGAAAGGGGCATAGACCCCGGAATAAAATGAACGGTTCTAACAAACGAACCACACAGGTATAACGATACCGAAAATAAAGAGGAACGACGGTTTCTCTGATGCAGAAAAAGAGATTGGATTTTAGCTAATCTCTAATCTCCAATCTCTGATTTCTGCCCTATATGCCGCCGGCGGCAATATTAAAGCGCCAAAAAGCAACAACGATACTTTTCCCTACAGTTGCTCTCCGAGCAGAGAGAGAACGAGCGAACACGAGGTTCGCCCCGACAAGAAATTTAGGGAACGGGAGTTAGTAGAAAAACGATTGCTTTTATGGGCAGGAGAAGGGAATGCCTAAGAAGACGTTGTTGAGTTCTTCAACCACGTCGGCAGAGGTCAGGAGGTTGTCGCAGTTCACGTCGGCGAAGGAAAGGTCGCAAGGGCCGAGGTTTAGGAAAATGCAATTCAAAAGCATTACAACATCGGCAGAGGTGAAAATGCCGTCGTCATTTATGTCCCCTTTTCGGCCAACCGGTTTCCGGGCCGGAACCAAATACAGCCGCCATTCATCCGAAAGCCGAGTGTCTGGCCCAGGGTCTCCCAGAACTTGGAAGCCAGGAAATTTGTTAACTTGGGCAACCACATAGATGATCGAATCGGCCACTTCCGCCGCGGAAATGTAAAATTCATGCTCACAGGGAGTGATGGTTCCATCGCAGCCGGGGTGGTTGGTTTGGGTTACGTTAGTTTTCGCATCCCAAGTGCGTCCGTTGGTTCTAGAGGCAGTCAGCCAGATGTCGGCGTTCGGGAAGACCCGTCCGTTTGGGGTGACGGAGGAAGCGGAGGTGTCGGCCGGCAAACCCGGGTTGGTTGGGTCTTCCGGCGGAGAAGACCAAAGACAATACAAAATTCCAGTGCTCTCATTGTACGCCGCCGTAGGATGTTGCCAGATGCCGTGGCCTATGCCATAACCGGTGGTGGTGTTGTCATAGTTTATGTCAAAGTAGATATTGATATCCGCGACCTTATGCGGGCCCTGTAAAACTCCATTCGGCTCAACTGCCATACGATGCACGTGACCACCAGGCAAGAGGGCACTATTGTCGATTTCCTTATCGAGCCAGAAGACGTGAGCTGTGTCGCCAATCATAAGGGCAGAAAGGGAGCCGTTGAAAAGCGGTACGTAAGTTGGAAGCTCAAATGACCCGGACAGGAAAATTGTATAGTCCCAGCTAACTCCCCCATCGGTCGACTTGGTGTAAAAGACTTCATCGCAGGGGCCAAGGAAACAATCGCCGAATATAGCGACTGAAAAAACATAAATCGTATTTCCTTTACCGGTCACGGTAAAGTTTAGAAATGACGACGTAATCACAGGAATCTGTGGCGTCCAGGTTTCACCGCCGTCAGTGGTTCGAGAACTTACGATGTCGTCATTATTGTAGTTGGCCATAAAAGCAACCCAGGTCGTCTCGTCAACCACGTAAATAGCCGGGTCTAAGGGACGGGAGGGATCGTTCGCTACAGTGTCAGTAGTAATCCAACCGTAACAAGAGTTTGAATCAAATGAAACTATAGTACCCGTGGTACCGGAAAGTCCCCGGCCAACCCAAACCACTCTTCCCGAAGGTCTAACGTCAATTCCGCCGTTTTGATCGGTCTGCGGCGGAGAAGCTTGTGGTTCGGCCCATTCAGGAAAGGTCATCGCCGAAGCACCCGCTGCAAGACAGTTGTATTTGTGGCGGTTGAAAACGTCGAAATTATAAACTGCATACAGCACGTGCAGGTTGCCAAAGGCATCCTTGACGACGTGGCGTTTCCAGGAACCGTTGTTATCCGCTTCGCGGCAGCCGGTGTGCATTAGAATATAAGGGCTGACAGATTGGGAAATCGTGGGGGCGAAAATCCGGCTTTCGGGAGCCGCAACCTCCGGTTCCGACCCGGTATCTACTTGTTTCAAAAGCGGACGGAGTGGATTAGTTGAGGTAAGCGGATTGTTAGTTGGCGAAGTTGCCGGCATTTTCTTTTTGGGCAACGAGGCTTCTGTGCCCATGCCAATTTGAAGCAATAGTATACCCACGCCAAGAATCCAAGATTTTTTAACCAAGCGCATAAAACCTCCTCGGCTACGGGGCGTGGGGTACCCGTTTACCAATTTGTAATACGTCAAAAATAAGCAAGTCAACATTCTTAAAAACATGTCAAAAGCTCCGGCAGCGGGGGATAGGCCGGGGTTGGTAAAGTTCCGATAAAAACGTAATTTAGTTCATTCACGGCATCCGCCGCAGTCAGAAGGCCGTCAAAATTTAGGTCAGCGGCACAGGCCGGAACAACATACAGTTGGCTTAGAAAAACCGCGTTTAATTCCCTCACAATATCTGCCGCCGTCAACAGCCCGTTGTTATCCAAATCCCCCCGATGAAAAAGTCCGATGTTTCCTCCCACTTGCTGGCTGGCATATCGATTGTACCAGGAGATGGCAGAATCGGCTCTGGCTATAAAAGCGGACCAATCCGGGCCGGTGCTGGCAATGTGCAAAACGGTAAAAGATTCCACCGGGCCCTTGAGGGTCAAGGTATCCAGACCGGCGGCCAAGTTTTCCAGTCCGTAGCGTGAAATTAAAGGGCTTATTATTGTATTGTGCGGAAGGGTTACCTTTTTGGCCGCTAAAACGTAAGCTAAGTTGTGAGCGGCGCCTTTGCCATCGGGACAGGAATCAGTTACCCCCGTCAAAAGGCTGTCGGCCAAATTGTCGGTCACATGGTAACCGGTTTGAGCCAAATAATAGGAGAAGAGGGAATCGTAGAAACAGGAAGTGGAACAGGGACGGTTTTGTTTGAAGGCAACCAGACCGCGTGCTTCTACAGGTGAGGCAGAAGTAGGGCCATCCGGAACGGCAACGGCCCCGTAAAATTCATTGGTGCGGATACAAGGAGGCGAAAAGGCAATGCCCTGAACGACCAACATTCGATACGTTTTTCCATCAGAGCTGGCCACTAAACTGGTATCAAAGGAATGATTTTCCGGGCGAGAAAAATAGTGTGGAACATTGATATCGTAAGCTGCGCCCAGAATGACGTCCGGGATGTCTACTCCGGAAAGGTTGGTGGCCACCACCGTCTGGGACAAGAAATCGGAATAGTTGGAGTTGGTGGACTGTTCAAAAATGTTTTCCCAGATAATTCCGCTGTCCAGAAGACCAGAGGCAAGAGATTTGACATACAGATTATAATAGCCGTTTCCATCAGGCAACGAGTCTAGAACAGGGGGGCTGAGGCAGCGCAGAAGCGAATCGTTGCCATACTGGTAGCTTAGTTTCTGCCGAGTGGAAGCTGGATTCAGTAGGATTACTCCACCTCCGGAAATAAGATTATAACCCGAAGGGTAGAACAATCCCTTTTGGAGAGGGCCACCGATTGCCCCTTGGGAGAAAACATCGGATTGATTGGTGGCAGAATGAAGGGAAGCGCTGGAGTTGGTGCAAAAACTTGGCACCACGTAAACAAAAGCGTCCAACTGAGAGATGGCCACGTTCGACCCAACCACCGCTGAGTCATCGGTGTGGGTGTAGGTGATAATCTGGCCAGAGCGAAGACCGGATTGCGAACTGAGTACCCCAGCAGGATCGAAAGTTACTGCAAAGTCATAAGAATCGCCAGAAGGAATGATGGTTCCCAAATTGGCGTTGTCGGTGGTGGCCAGCTGCTGACCGTTTAAGGTTTCGGTAATCCGCACGCTGTCTAAAACAAGGTCGGCCTGGCCGGTGTTGGCGATGGTTACAGTATGGATGGCAGCAGGCCCGCCTGGAATCAAATGCAAACTGCTGGTTGATGGATTTACGGTTGCCTTACAACGGGCGGTAATTACCGGATTGCGTGCCGGGACCAAGTACAGCCGCCATTCATCCGAAAGACGGGTATCCAGGCCGGGTTCACCAAGTGCGTAAATGCCGGGGAATTTTTGCACCTGGGTAACAACGTAAATAACCGAATCGGCCACTTCCGCCGCGGAAATGTAAAATTCATGCTCACAGGGAGTGGCGGTTCCATCGCAGCCGGGATGGTTGGTTTGAGTGACGTTTTGCATAGCGTCCCAGGAGCGGCCGTTATTGCGGGAAGCGGCACAGAAAATGTCGTTGTTGGCAAAAATTTTGCCAAAAGTTACAGAAGGGTTGGCGGAATCTGCATACCCTCCCAGTCCATTATCCGGCGGAGCCGACCAAAGTACATACATTAAGTGAGTCTCACTATTATAAGCACAGGTGGGATGTTGCCAGTCAAATTGGGGGAGGCCAAAATAAGGGAGATAGTCTTCCCGAAGAAACAGGTTTATATCCGCCACCTTAGATGGGCCGATTACAGAGCCGTCCGGCGCTATGGCCAGATGATGAAGATGGCCGCCGGGCAGTTCATCCGAATCGTAGGCTCTATCCAGCCAGAAAACGTGGGCTGTATCGCCAACCATAATGGAGCTTAGCGAACCTCTAAATAGTGGGATATAATCAGGCAGTTCATACGGCCCGGAAACCGAAACGCTCGGTGACCAGGTCGCTCCGGCGTCGGTGGACTTGACGTAGAGAATTTCTTCTGTGTCATCAAATGCAGAGCTATCGGGCAATCCCGTCGAAAACACATGTATGACCTTGGGGTTGGAGGCGGAGTTCGCTGGGGCGAAGTTCAAAAACGAAGAAGAAGCACAGTCTATCGGGACCGACCAGGTCACGCCGCCGTCCAACGAACGGGTGGAGCCTATTGTGGCGTTGGCGTTGAAGTAGGAAATAAAAACCACGATGCTGTCCGGGGAAGCTCCCGCGGATACTACCCGAACGTCCGGGTCCAATCCCCGCGCGGGGACCACCGGCGTGTTCGCCGTGGTAATCAGACCCAAACAGCTGGAGGCATCCTCGTTGTAAATCGTGCCGGTATTGCCGCCAATGCCGCGGCCCACCCAGACGGAGTGACCCGACGGCGTAACATCAAGGCCGCCGTTTTGGTCGGCTTGAGCAGGATTGGCGTGCGGTTCGTTGTTGGTTCCCTCCGGCACGTTGTAGCTCATTTGGGCCACCCCGGCCGCCAGACAGTTATACTGATTTCGGTTGTTAGTTGTAGGGTCGTTGTCGAAAACGGGATAGAGAACGTGGAGGTTTCCAAAGGCATCTTTTACGGCGTGGCGTTTCCAGGAACCATTGTGGTCAGCTTCCCGACAGCCGGTGTGCATTAGAATGTACGGGCTGACGGATTGAGATTTGAGAAGAAGGAAAGTTCTGGGTAGAGGGTTGGAAATGTCCGATTCTTCGATAGAAAGCATCTGGCGAAGGCGGAGGGAATTCCCATTCGATGTCGGCTCACCATAAACCAGCAGCGGAAGGAGAAGGAAAATTCCTGCCGCAGAAAGCAAAAAACGCAAATAAAAATTCATACAACCTCTTGCCTATCGGACATAATCAATGCGACTACGTCCCCTTTCATTGTTAAAATAGGTGAGATAAAAAGGATGTCAAGCGCTTCTGGGGTGAAATTGATACACCAGGCAGGAAAGAGATTGGTTGCAAATAAAAAAGCCGTCCGCCAATGGCGGGACGGCTTTTGGTGAGCTTTCAACCTCTATTCGGAGACACCGACGCGGTAGATGATGCCCCACTGGCGGGAGTCGTAGTCGCTGGTTACGTTAGCGGCCAGAACGTGGCCTTTTAGCACGTCCACGGCAAAGTGCCAGCGGCCGAAAGGCAGCTCCTGTGGAATTTTCCAGTATCCGGAAAAAGAGCCATCGCCGTTGTTGGTCAGGCGCCCGCGCCCGTGCACATAGTTATAGCCCTGCCGGGCTTGCACGTGCAGATAAACCGAATCGGTGGCGTCGCCGGTGAAAACGGTGACGAAAACCGAATCTCCTTTTGAAAACAGCAGGGTATTGGGGCGCAAGACGATGGAAAGAATGCTGTCTTTGACAATCGTTTTGGAAAAGGAAGCGGACTGAATTTTTAGCGAGTCGATGTCGGCGGTTACGGTTGGAATGGAAACCAGCTCGATGCCCGAAACGCCGGCCAAAAACCAACCCCGGCGGAAGGCGTTGTTTGCGCCGCGCTTTTGGAAAAGCAGCTTGCGGGTGGCGACCTCGGTGAACGGTTTGAGCACTTCAACCGTCTCCGTATCGCCGTCATTTTTGCCCAGAATGTGCAGCTGGCCTTCGAGCGTGTCGGTCAAAGTGACCAGGATGGAAGGATAGGAGTGGGCCG
The DNA here is from genome assembly GCA_964607165.1 of uncultured Ignavibacteria bacterium. Lineage (GTDB taxonomy): Bacteria > Zixibacteria > MSB-5A5 > DSPP01 > DSPP01 > DSPP01. The sequence goes on along the minus strand of CAZSIT010000001.1, from coordinate 34,478 downwards.
AGTCCGCCGGCTGGCGCGCGCCCCAGCCGATGATGCGGCCGCGGCGCAGAACTTGCCGCCACCAGAATTTGACGGTATCGACGGCGGCTTTGGAATAAGTTGAATTGGAAGCCGACATTACATCCGAACTGGTTAAGTCCGGATTGGAACCAATCAGGGAAAGAATGGCGGCTTCGTCCGTGTCGTTGTTGACGCTTTTGCCGCAGCCGGCGGATAAAATTCCTGCGGCCAAAACTACGGTCAGATAAAGTAGCGTGCGTTTCATTTTTTCCTCCTTTTTTCTACCACCCTTTCGACAGGCGGGGCCGTCAAAAAGTTTAAGGCTTTTTCACGCAAGGCTTCAAAAGAAGCGGCGGCCCATTGGAAAAATACCTCCTACATCCATTTTTATTATATTGCCGCCGGTGAAAAAAGTCCGACTTTTCTTTGCGCTGGCAGTTTTGACCGTATGGGGAAAATCCCATACTCTGCAAAGCCAGATGCTGCCGGACTCGGTTCGGGAAAAACAGTTTTTAGCCGGAATTGAGCTTTCTGTTCGGGAGCAATTTGGCGAATCGGACAGCTTGTTCAAAGTGCTGGTAAAGAGCGACCCGGGGGATCCCTGGGGGCATTTTTTCTGGGCGGTGGGGATTGCGGCGCGAATGATGGATGCCGAGCAGGATAGCTTTTCACCGGCCTTTTCGATTCAACTTTCGATAGCGCAACAACTGACCGAAAAAGAGCTGAAAAAGTTGAAAAAGGGGGAAAAAGAAAAAGAGCGGCCAGATTTGTTTTTGCTAATGGGCAATATCTGGGGATACAAGGCGCTTAATCAATATCGCAAAGGGTATTGGTACGGGGGATTATCGGCGGGGCTGAAAGCCAAAGGGAATTTCGAAAAAGCTTTGCAATTCGACTCGACCCTCTACGATGCGTACAATGGATTGGGAAACTATTATTTTTGGAAATCGGCGAAAACCAGAAAGTTCCCGATTTCCGCTTTTGTTCCAGACGAGCGCCCGGAGGGAATCAAGCAGTTAGTTCTGGCCAAAGATAGCGGGCTTTTTTCGTGTCAGGCGGCGGCCGGTTCGCTTTTATGGGCTTTGATTTGGCAGAAAGATTTCAAACAGGCGCAGGCGCTGGCCGATTCGCTGGCCATCCAATACCCCCAAGCCAAGAGTTTTTTGTGGGCCAAAGGCAGTATTTACCAGGAGCAGAAAATGTGGGACAGCTCGGTGGCCGTTTTTTCAAAACTTTTAAGCCGGCTCGAAGCCGACCCGCTTCAAAGCGGATTTAATATGGTGGAGTGTAAGTGGAGATTGGCAAACGCCTATTATAACTCTCACCAATATCAAGAAGCGCTTTTGGAATGCGCATCGGCCAAAAACTACTCCCTTTCGGCAAAAAACAAAAAGCGGTTAAAAACCCGATTAGGGAAGCTGGCAGAAATTTCCAGGAAATCCAAGAAAGCTTTGGCTCAAGTAGACTCGAACTAACTGCCAGCCCCTGCAGATGGTAGCATTTCTCTGCAGAGGTTTTCCGGTTAAGATAACACTATAACAAAGCCCCTCGTTTCAAGGCCGGCTAACCCTATGCGGCGTTTGGGCTTTTTCTAAGGGCCGATGCACAAACAACTGGCACGATATTTGACACAATACAGATGTGGAGGGAAAGGAAAGTATGCGACCCCTCCGATTTCTGCTGGCATCGGTTCTTGTTCTGATATCTGCCTATTCGGCAAAAGCGTCGTTTTGGAGCGGTTATCCACGAGATGGAAAGTTCAAACAACTGCCGGCCAAGGCGGATAGGTGGTTTTACACCGACCAAAAACGCTGGCCGATTAAAGCGCCGGACAAATGGCAGCATTTTTCCGGATGCTACCTTTCACAGAAATTATTGCAGAATAAATTGGGAAAGTTGAATGCCTTTTTGCTCACGGAGTCGGTTGGGGTTTTAAAGGAAATCGACGACGGATACCGGGAAGGATGGTCCACCCGAGATTTGATTGTTGACAACCTGGGCATCCTGGGGGCGCTTTTATCCGGCGATAAAATCAAGTTTATCGCCTCCTACGACAGCGAAAAGGTTTCCTTCAGCGTCCATTTCATAATCCGATAGAACCTTCGGCAGATGGAGTGCCGCATCCGCGCGCCTTTTCTTTCTTTCTCAAAATTCTATATTCGCTTCAATGCCGCGTGCGGAACTTCTTATCGAAAACATTGGACAGCTGGCTTCCTGTGCTGGCGGGAAAAAAGGGCCGACGGTTTCCGACTTTGAGAAAGCAATGGGACTTCAGGCCAACGTAGCCGTTTCGATTGGAGACGGAAAAATTTTGGCCATTGGGAAAAAAGAAGAACTGGCCAAACAGTTTGACTTAACTAAGGCGGAAGTAAAGGATGCGCAAGGTTGTTTGGTCACCCCCGGGTTGGTTGATTGCCATTCTCATCCGGTTTTCGCCGGAGACCGAAAAGAAGAGTTTGAGATGAGAAACAGCGGAGTTTCATATGAGGCCCTGGCCAAAAAGGGGGGGGGAATTTTTTCCACCGTGCAGGCGACCCGGAAGGCATCGTCCGAAGCGTTAGAAAAATCACTCTTAGTTCGTTTAAACCGTTTTTTAACGGCAGGGACTACAACCCTGGAAGCCAAATCCGGTTATGGGTTGTCTTATGAAGATGAACTGAAACTATTGGAGGTGATTCAATCCGTTAGCCATAAGCATCCCGTAGAACTGGTGCCTACTTTTTTGGGGGCGCATACCGTTCCGCCGGAATTCAAAAAGAATCGCAAAGAGTATGTTCAACTGTTGATGGAAAAATTGCTGCCCGAAGTAGCGAAACGAAAACTGGCGGTTTTTTGCGATGTTTTTTTGGAAAAAATCGCATTTGACTATAAAGAAGCCAAAGAAATTCTTCAGGACGCGAAGAAATTTGGACTGGTGCCCAAGCTGCACGCCGACCAACTGTCCAATAAGAACGGCGGAAAGTTGGCGGCTGAAGTGGGAGCCGTTTCGGCCGATCATTTGGAGTACTTGTCCGACAGCGGCATTAAAGCGCTGAAGACAAGTGGAACGGTAGCTGTTTTGCTCCCCTCCGCAACGTTTTTTTTACGAAGCAAAAAATCACCCCCGGTCAAAAAGCTTTTAGCCGCCAAGGTTCCAATAGCCCTGGCAACCGATTTTAACCCCGGCACTTCGCCAAACTATTCACTTCCTTTGACGATGACTTTGGCCTGCGTTAACTGGGGTTTTTCCGCGGCAATGGCTCTTTTGGCGGTAACGCGCAACGCCGCTTACGCTCTTAAAATGGGAAAAAAGGTCGGCTCTTTGGAAGCCGGCAAGCAAGCGGACTTGGTAATTTGGGAAGCGCAAGATTATCGGGAACTTTCGTATTATACGGGCGTCAATCTGACCCGCACGGTTGTAAAAAAAGGGAAGGTGGTATGGCAAAAACAAAATTGAACTTTTGGCCTTATGGTTTGACCGGGCTTATCTTTCTTTTCAGTTGCGGGCCCTATTCGTTTAACGCGGGTGGAAGCGGGGCAAAAACCATTGCCGTTTTGCTATTTGAGAACGAAACCACTCAATTCGGGGTGCGCGAGGCCTTGACCGACTCGGTTTCCAGCCGCTTTGTGCGCGACAATACGCTGAAGATAGCTCCGCAGGGAACGGCGGATTTGCTCCTTTCGGGCCGGGTGGTGCGTTACGAGCGGGCGGCCCATACTTTTGACGATAAACAAAACGTTAAGCAGTATGTCGTCAGAATTTGGGCCAAAGTATCGGTGGATGGCCAAAAGGATAAGAAAAATCTCTGGCAGGAACCGGAAATGCTGGGATTTGGGATTTACGAGGCCGCCAGCGAAAACGAAGAGCAGGGGAAAGAGCGGGCGGTGGCCAAACTGGCCGAGGATATCGTGAACCGGACGGTGAAAAACTGGTGATTTATTTTGTTGTCAAGTTCCCCTCTTGGAGTATATTTAGCGTAGGAGAAAGCGAGGTAACGTGAAGAGACTTTTTTTGACGGCGGGAATTTTGGGGAGCTTGGCCCTTTCGGTTTTTGCCGCTTCCGGGAATAAGAATGTGGGAACCAAGGCCTATCCTTTTCTGAAAAATGGAATCGGAGCGCGGCCTTTGGCTATGGGAGGAGCGTTCACCGGCCTGGCCGATGATGAGTCCGCTTTATATTACAATCCGGCCGGAGCCGCTTCCATACATACCAAAGCTTTCGCCGCCAGCTATGTCAACTATTTTGGAGACGTCAACTCCGGCTACCTCGGTTTTCTATTACCCTGGGGAGAAAACCAAACTTTGGGGGCGGCGCTGAACTATTTCAGCTACGGAACCATTATTGGCCTGGACTCTGCCGGAAATTCAATCGGTAATTTCACTCCGGGGGATCTGGCGTTGCAGGCCACCTACTCAAGAAAATTAAAAAACGGAATTTCGGTTGGCGCCAGCGCCAAAATTATTTATGAAAAAATTCAGGACTATTCGTCCAGCGCGGCGGGATTCGATTTTGGCGTCCTGTACAATTTAAAAAATGGACGGGCCAGTTTTGGAGCGGCCGTGCAGAACGCCGGGTTTCAGATTTCCAAGTTCTACGGCGGGGTGCGCGAGGACTTACCGACAATTTTCAAAGCCGGCGCCGCCTTCCATCCGATAGGTTTGCCGGTGGTAGCGGCCCTGGACTTTGGGATTCCACTCGATAACAACATTATTGTTGCAGGCGGAATTGAATACTTGAACCTAAAACCGGTGTTGTTGCGGATAGGTTATACTTCGTTTGGACAGAACTTTAAAGCTGGCCTGGATTCGGGTAAGGATAAGCTGGCCGGTTTTTCGGGCGGCTTTGGCGTGCTGGTGCGCAAGTTCCAGATTGACTACGCCTTTTTGCCCTACTCCACGCTTGGCTCGGTGCACCGCTTTTCGGGAGCTTACCGGTTTTAGTTATCCAGTTGCGCAAAGCTGTAATATTATTTCTGACCCTCCTCGCCTGCTCGGGCTCCCCCCCCGATAAAAGTGTTTATACTTTCTTCGACGCTATGACCCAGGGAGATGCCAACCGGCTGGTGGCTGTTTTAGACTCCGGCGTGTTTAGTGGGACTTCCGGAGCGCCCGAAATTGACACTCTTTTTGTCGGAGCTGATTTTGACACCCGCCGAAACCGAATTTTATTGGAACTGACCGGCGGGGAACTAAAACGGCTCTGGCTTTCCAAGCAAGTGATAGTCGGCCGAACCCAGCAGATTGGCGACACGGCCGCGACCGAGGTTTCCTTTGTCGATTCCGAAACCGGAAAACATTTTATCACCCGCTTTGGTTTGGTGAAAAAAAGAAAAGATTGGCTGATTTACACGTTCAAGAAAAAATTAACGGTCTAAATGCTATTATACATTTGCATAAAAAAAATCATCCGGTGAAATGAGCTGGCCTATAATCAAGTTTAGGAGCAGGAGCGAAAGGAGTTTTTGGATGCGCGGGATGCTTTTGGGAATATTTTGTTTGATTGCCACCTCTGTTTGGGGGCGGCCGAATTTCAACACGGACAGTTTGGCCTTTCGTTCTGTTTCGGAAACGAGGGGTTGCTGGGGGTATGTGGACCCGGCAACTCAAAATGAATATGCCTTGATTTGCGCCGGCAATCGGCTCGAAATCTGGAACGTAACCACCCCTGCCTCGCCGGTTTTAACCAAGAGCGTGCCCGCGACAGGGGGAGAGTTGAAACAGGTGCGCCCCTATTCGCACTATGTTTTCGCCGTCAACCAGAGCGGAGCGGCCCTGCAGGTGATTGATATGGATTCAATTGCCACCAACCCAGCCAAAGTAGTCACCGTCAAAAGTTTCAACGTCCCGGGGGCCAGCGGCGCCCACGCTTTGCACATCGACGGCAACTATGCCTATCTGGGAATGAACGGCTCCGCAAACCCTTGGTGGATTGTGAACATTTCCGATCCGCTCAATCCGGCGGCTATAGGGAGCTATATAACCTCAATTTCCAGCGGCTTTCTACAGTCTCACGACAGTTACGTGAAAGGGGACACCGGCTACGTCGCCTTTCTGGCAAGCGGTTTTTCCATAGTGGATATTTCCAACAAATCCGCTCCCGTAAAAATCGCCGACGTCAGTTATCCAAGTCCAATTTTAACCCACAACTGCTGGACTACTGAAGAAGGCAAATACCTTTTCACCACGGACGAAGTCAGCAATGGTTACATTCGAGTCTGGGATGTGCGTGACCCCAGAAACCCCAAGCAGGTTGGTTCCTGGTCGGCCGGGGTGGCTGGTTCCGACGTGCATAACGTTCAGGTAAAAGGGAACTTTCTGTACGCTTCGTATTACAGCGAAGGAGTCGAAGTTCTGGACATCGAAGACCCCACCCAGCCGATAGAGGTAGGGCATTTTGACACCGACCCGCTCGGCAACGGTTGTTGGGACTTTTTTAATTTCTTCCCTTCGGGGACGTTGGTGGCCTCCAACTACTACGGCAGCGCCAATCCAGGGATGTGGCTTTTGAACTTTAACGGTGCCACGGCGGCTAAAATTAAAGGGTTGGTGACCAACCAAAGCAACGCTGCACCGCTTCCCGAAGCGACGGTTAGTTCACTGGGAACCGGCCGGGAGACTCAAAGCGACCTGACCGGCAATTATTTTATGCGCAGTGAAGGGGGGATTCGGACATTGGAGTTTTCGCACAACGGTTTTTATCCCGAAACTGTCGTTGTAAACCTCCCATACAGCGATACCACCACCGTAAACGTTGCTTTAACCCCTATATTCGACGGCCAGCTGACCGGCCAGGTGCTTACCGCCGATTCAGGTCAACCAATTCAGGGGGTTCGGGTGGGGCTTTTAGGGGATGCTTTTTTCAGCGAATTGACCGATGTTGGCGGAGATTTTTCCGTTTCTTTTTTGCCAACCGGACAGCCGATTCAAATCGCCACCGCGTTCTGGGGATACCAGGAGAAGATAGATACACTGACTTTACCTTCGGGCACTCCTCTGGACACCACTTTCCGCCTGTCGCGCGGCTACACCGATGATTTTGAATTTAACTTAAATTGGTCTACTTCCGCTTCGGATGATAACGCCACCTCCGGTTTTTGGGAACGGGTGGTGCCGGTTGCCGCTTTTAACGGAAACGGATTTCAAACCCAGCCGGGGGCTGACCATACCGCCGACCCGGGGCGGCTGGCTTTCATTACCGGCCAGGCCTTTCCCAATGCCACTATAGACGACCACGATGTTGATGGAGGAAAAGTTACCTTAACCACTCCTTTGATTGATCTCACCGGTATGAATAAGCCGGTGCTATCCTTCTCGCGCTGGTACACCAACAGCGGGGGACAGAACATATTGAAGGATACCTTCTTTGTGGATATTTCTGCCGACAGCGGGGTCAACTGGGTAAACTTGGAGAAATACCGTTTTTCGGCTTCCGGATGGCGCACGGCACAGTACGCTTTGCGCAACAAAGTTCCCTTTACCAACAAAACTTTCGTCCGCTTTGTGGCGGCGGACCGGGGCGGCCCTTCCACCGTGGAAGCGGGGGTGGACGATGTTAAATTGATTGAAACGCTGGTGACCGGCGACATCGATAGCAACGGAATAGTCAACCTCGTGGATATTCAAACGCTAATCAACGGGACTTTTTTGGGCACTCCCGTCGTTCCCGCCGAACGGGGAGATTTTTCGGGCGATTGTTTGCTGACCTCCGCCGATATCGTGCGGCTTCTGAACTACTTTTTCTTAAACTTTGCACTAACCCCAACCTGTTTGCCTTAAAAAGGCAAGATGGTGGAGATTAGTGAGAGAAATTTTGAAAGGAGCTATATGCGGATTCTGAAGTTAAGTGTGCTTTTTCTTCTGGCTGGCTCAATCGCTTTTGCAGGGTCTTCCAAAAAAGTACCCGTTACGATGACCCCCGAAGAAGTGGACGGGTATTTCAGCGGGGCGGGAATGGGCCAGGGCCAGCCGGCGGAAACCTTCGGTTATCCGGGGCCTAAACATGTTTTGGAACTGGAGAAAGAGTTGGAGCTGACGCCGCAGCAAAAATACCGGGTCGAAGCGATTTTCAAAAAAATGGAAAACGAGGCGGTATATTTTGGAAAAAGAGTGGTGGTGGAAGAGCTGGCTTTGGACGAGTTTTTCCGCAGCGGGCAGACCAATCTGGATGCCTTGGGCAACCGTTTGGAAAGAATCGGGGGCTGGAAGTGGAAAGTGCGGCAGGCGCACCTGGTTGCGCACGTCAAAACCAAACTGATTTTGACTCCCGAACAAATCAAAAAATATCAAGAGTTAAGAGGCGATTCAAGCAGCGCGGATAAAAAGTAAGACCCTGAATTTTTGTAAGTCGGTCGGCGCTCTCCTTTCGGAGAAAGGAGATTGAAATGCGAAAAAAAATTCTTGGAGTAGGAGGGAAATCTGTACTTACACTTATCTGCCTTTCTTTTATACTTGCAGCTCCGCAGGTAATTGCAGGTGGCGTAAGTTCAGCCCAATCACAAAAGCAGGATAGCCTGCGGGCTGAAAGATTGGCAAAGGTAGCGGCTTTTCGTCAAGCTCATCCAAGCGTGCAGATTGCAACTAATCCGGCGAATGGCGTTCCCACTGTTCTGGATGGCGACCTCTCACCTGGGCTTTCCAAGTCTGATCCGGTGGAGGCGGCCTACGAATTTTTCGAGATAAACAAAGAACTATTCGGAATGGTGCAACCACACGCCGAACTTCAAGTAAAGGGAACTTCCAAGGACCGGTATGGTGGCACAGTTGCTTTTAAGCAAATTTACAGAGGCGTGGACGTTTATCAGGGAGTGATGTATGCTCATTTTACACCTTCCGGGCATTTGAAGTTCGTAAATGGCGAATTTTACCCCGACATCGACCTTTCCACCACTCCCTCCATCGATTCCAGCGCGGCTGTTGGAATTGCCAAGCGGGATTTGAATTACACCGATGAAAATGAAAAAAGGGAAAGGAGATTTGAAGCAAGCCTCGGGTCAAATCGTGCTCCGGTAAATGCTTCGTTGGTGGTAGCTTATTTCCAAGACTGTTATCATTTAATCTGGGTGATTGACATATCTGGAATGGCTTCTCTTGGTGGAGCATGGGTGTATTGGGTGGAGGCACACACTGGAGCTATTTTGAGTAAAGCGTCGGCCCTTATGGACGGATCACCATCGCCAGTTCCTATTACCCCTGTGCCAAAAAAAGGGCGGAGCAATCCCCAACCGGGACTTAAAAAAGAATCTCAAGATTCAACCCCTAAACCAAAGCAAATCGAAGGACCTCGATCGGAAAGCCCTATTGAGCCAATACCTTTATCTCCAGAAAACTTTGGGGAAATTCCTGTCTCGTAAGCTGAAAGCATTCGGGCCGCCACAAAAACCATATTGAATAGCTCAAGGGAATCCCCTTCGTCCAGCAACTATTTAATGAGCGCTCGGCCAAAAAGCGGTTGACAAAAATATAACACCCCTTTAATTTCGAGCTTTTGTTGAGAAGAGGCATGAGTTATCCCGGCTCTGTGGAAGGAAAGGATTAAGAGAATAGGCAGTAACAGGACTTAAAGAGTCGGCGCTATCCGAAGTGAGGAAAAAGGTATGAGAAGCAAGCTGTTTTTTGCTGTTGGAATATTTTTTTGTTTTTCGGTTTTTGCGGTGGCCGCTTTTGGCGGAGGATTTACGGTGACCGGCATAGGCAACCGCGCCGCCGGGCTGGGCGGGGCCTTCCGCGCCATTGCCGACGATTGGTCGGCGGCCTACTGGAATCCGGCCGGGCTGGCTTTTCAGACCAAATCGCAGGTGACGGCCGGGACTTCAATAATCTCCAGCCGGGTAAAATACACCCCCAAAGCTACAGTAAATGGTTACAGTTTTGGGTTCCCTACGGACAGCAGCGAGGAGCGCTTTCCTTTTGACCGAAACATTCCGCTGGCCATTGCCTCCGGTTTTCTGCGTTTTCCGCAGCTGGGACGGTTAAATTTAGGCGTTGCCCTTTACGTGCCGTATCACAACCATAGCCAATGGGATTTATTTTCTTTGCCGTATGCTTTTAAGGGAGATACCGTTCCGCCCTTCACTTTTCCGGAGAAAAATTTTGAGTCGCGCCTGCGGGTGGTGGACGTTCACCCTACGGCGGCGATTTCGTTGATGGACGGAAAGTTAGCTCTGGGAGCGGGGATTTCCGTGGACCGGGCCGATTGGAACTTCATCCGGCCGATTCTCACCCCCGTTGAACAGAGTTACGAACCCTTGGTGGGAGAAGTGGATACTTTGGAAAAGATTTTTAACAACCATCCGGAGCTAAAATCGCGCCCGGAAGAAAACGTGGTTTCCATCGTTCGGGTTGGAGCCGGAAGTTGGGGGGTGGGCGGAAACGCCGGAATCTTGTACAAGCCGACCGAGAAGGTTTCCGTGGGGCTCTCTTATCACTCTCCGGTGCGCTTTAAACTGAAAGGGGAATACGAGCAGAAAATCTATTTTCCAGACAACGACGCCAAAAGATTGGCGCGGGACCAGCGCGACTTTTTCTTTCCCGAACAATACAGATTTATTTTTGACGGCCAGGGAAAAGATATTTTCATCGGTGGAAACGGAGCCCAATTGACTTTGAATCTGCCGCAGGATTTTGGCGGGGGAATCGCCTATAAAGTTAATACAAAGTGGACGGTGGCTGCCGACCTGGCCTGGTTTAATTGGAAAAAAATGGACAGCGTGGTAATCAGCTTTGATCAATCTGCCGCCGCCGCTAATCTGGGGACTCCCACCTACCACTTTGGGTGGAAGAACACCGTCAAGTTTTCCGGCGGGATTTTGTTCAATCCCAAGCCCAGCTGGCAGTTCCGGGCGGGTTACTTCTTTGACCAATCCCCCATTCCCGATTCCACCTTCAACCCCTGGTTTTTAGACGTGGGCAACAAGCATTCTTTCAGCGCCGGTTTTTCTTACCTGGCCGGACACTGGGAGCTGGCCTATAACGTGGAGCTTTTGGCTGCGCAGAAAAGAGATTTTTCCAGCGTGACCGGGCTTTTTGAAAACCTGCCGGGCGTTTACAAGGATACCCGTTTTACATCCACCGCTTCCTTCACCTATCGTTTTGACATTAATGCGAAGTAGGAGAATAGATATGCGTCGTTCAAAAGCTTTGTTTCTTTTAATACTTTTTGGGGCACTTCTCTTTGCCGGCTGCAACAAAAGAAAAAATCCGGCGGTTTCTTCCGCGCCGGCACGGGGAAAGGTATTTGTGGCGGCCCTTGATTTTGTGGGAACGCTGGATTCGGTGAACAATTCGCTTTGGGTCAGCAACATCCGCCCGGGGCTGATTCAGAGTACGCGAACGGTGCGGGTTTACACCCCTCCCGGATACGCACAGCGGGGGCAGGGCCGCCCCTTTCCAACCCTGTATTTACTGCACGATTTCGGCGGTAAGGATACCTATTACGGTTTCTACGAGCTGGCGGAAACGCTGGACCGTATGATTGCTTCCGGCGAAATCCAGCCGATGCTGGTGGTGCAGACCGATGCCATTAATTTTTACGGCGGCGCCTTTTATACCAATTCTCCCGGCAGCGCCCGCTATTTCACCATGATTGACAGCCAGTTGGTCGGCTACGTAAACAATGCCTATAACACGGTTTTTGGGAAGAAGTCACGGGGCGTGTGCGGACACGGGATGGGAGGGTATGGGGCGTTAAAAATGATTCTAACCGGCAACGACACCACCTTCGGGTCGGTTTCGGCTTTGAGCGCCCCTTTGGCCTTTGAGGGGAGCGTCACAGACCAAGGTTTTATGAGCCCTTCCTATCGGTTTGCGGTGTTCAACGAGTTGGGGGTCCCCCTTAACGATTCGGCAACTTATGATAGTTTGCGCCGGGAGAGCTTTACTGACAGACTAAGCCTTTTTAAGCCGGATCCGTTTAACCCTATACTTGTGAGAACCAACCTGCTATTTGCCATGGCGGCGGCCTTTTCATCGGTGGATACTACGCTGGATGGGAATACCGATTCTCTTTCCACCTCACAACAAAACTCTATCCCCTACTTTTTTAAATTTTCCCAAACCAGCCGGGATGCGGGAGTTTTGTTTCCGTTCGACTTCAAAGGCGACCTAATCCCTTCTGTCTGGAGCCGCTTGTTAAAAAACGACATCAAAACGCTTTTGGCCGACCCGGCGAAACTTGCGCGGCTGGATAGCGCTCCACTTTACATAAGCTGCGGGCTGGATGACCAACTGGGGATGTTGGTGCAAAATCAAACTTTTAGAGATGCCTTAGTGTCGAAGGGCTTTACACCGGTTTCCAGTTTTGCCGGAATGACGAGGGCTCAATTTTCCAAGAAATTCTTCTACGAAGAATATCCCGGCTATCCCGGCCGACCGGCCGACCACAATACCTTCATAAACGACCAGCTGGCTAAGGTGTTAAAGTTCCATTCGCAATTTTTGGATACGGCGCAAGTGCCGTAAGCTCCGAGGCTCAAGAAAAGCCCTGCTGATGCGGGGCTTTTCGCTTTATAAGACCACCATTTTTGGCCTCCCCATCAAGACTATTAAAAAGACAGCAAAAAATAGAGGGAAAAACAAGAATTAGAATTTATAGATAATGAGCTAAATCTTATAACTTGATTTACTCATTTTCAGTTTATATTACTGCTAACATGGCTGACAACCTGCTCTATTACGGCGACAACTTGGATATTCTTCGGCGATACATAAAAGAAGAATCGATTGACCTTGTATATCTAGACCCTCCTTTTAAGAGCAATCAGGATTACAATGTTCTTTTCGCCGAACAAGACGGCTCACGGTCAAAAGCCCAAATAAAAGCCTTCGTGGATACATGGCGTTGGGATATAGGTTCTGAAGAAGCTTATAGAGAAGTCGTGGAATTTGGAGGAAAGGTGTCCCAGGTAATGCAAGCCTTTCGCACATTTCTCGGTGAAAACGATATGATGGCCTACCTTGCCATGATGGCCCCGCGTCTTATACAGCTACATCAAGCACTAAAACCATCGGGTTCAATTTACCTACATTGCGATCCAACAGCGAGTCACTACCTCAAGATGCTTATGGACGCTATTTTCGATCCGCGGAATTTCCGAAATGAAATAGTATGGCGTAGAACCGGATCTCACAATAGTCCAAGGCGGCTTGGTCCAATTCACGACATCATTCTTTTCTACTCAAAAACAGGAGGATACTACTTCCAAAGAGTTTTTCGCCGATACCTCAAGGGACACGTCGCATCGTACTTCAAGGGCATCGATGAACGGGGCCGCTATTGGACAAATGCATTGACTGGCGCAGGAACTCGAACTGGTCAAAGCGGAAAACTTTGGCAGGGTTATAATCCGACTGCACACGGGCGCCATTGGGCTATTCCGGGGAAAATTATACAGGAACTTGGTATCGACGAGGATTTGAGCGTACAAGAAAAACTTGATGAACTCGATAAAGCTGGATTTGTTGTTCATCCACCTTCTGGTTCCAAAGCCTTACCAACCTACCGTCAATATCTCGATGTAAGTCCCGGAATACCTCTGCAGGATATTTGGGCATATCAGCCGCACACAATTGGAGTTGTATGGGAAACGGATGAGGGGATTGACGAGGACGTAAGTTGGTTAAAAGCACAAGGCGATCAAGAGCGGCTCGGCTACCCTACCCAAAAACCATTGGGGCTTCTTGAGCGAATCATCCAATTATCTTGCCCACCAAAGGGAGTAGTTTTGGACCCATTTTGCGGTTGTGGCACAACTATCATCGCTGCCCAAAGTCTCAAACGCCCCTGGATAGGAATTGATATAACTCATTTAGCAATTACTCTAATTAAACACCGTTTATTAGATACTTTTGGAGATCAAGTTGCGTATGAGGTTATAGGTGAGCCAGTATCGCTTCCTGATGCCGAAAAACTTTCTGAAGATGACCCTTATCAATTTCAATGGTGGGTCTTGGGATTAGTCGGCGCTCGTCCTATTGAGCAGAAAAAAGGAGCTGACAAAGGTATTGATGGAAGACTTTATTTCCACGATGAGCAGAAAGGTGGAAAGACAAAGCAAATTATTTTTTCTGTTAAATCTGGACGCGTTAACGTTTCTCATCTTCGAGATCTGAGAGGAGTTTTAGAGCGTGAAGAAGCTGAAATAGGCGTATTACTCTGTTTAGAAGAACAAACTAAAGATATGCGAAAAGAAGCCGCCACCGCCGGTTTCTACGAATCTAAAGGGTGGGGGCGTTTCGCTCGACTGCAGATTCTAACTGTCGAAGGAATCTTGGGTGGCAAGAAAATTCAATTCCCACCCTCAAAACAGGTTAACGCTACCTTTAAGAAAGCACAAAAAACCAAAGGTAAGGCCGCTATCCCGCTAAACCTTCCATTTGACGAGCAATAATTTCGAAGCTACCCACTAAAACTAAACAAAATCAAATCCCATACCTGCCCTGCTAAACCGTCTCTAAAACTTCCACCGGTTGGGGGGCGAAGTATTCCTGCAGGGAACGGACTTCCAATTTTCCTTTTTTGAGCGATTGAACCGCGTTGACGGCGGCCTGCGCGCCGGCCAAGGTGGTAATCAAAGCAACGCGATGTTCCACCGCCGCGCGGCGGATGGCCTGCGAGTCTTTTTGGGAGGTCTCCCCTTCCGGCGTGTTAATCACCCAGGCAATTTCGCCGGCCTTGATGGAATCGACTACGTGCGGGCGGCCTTCGGAAACCTTTTTGACCGGACGGACCGGTATTCCGGCGGCGGAAAGCGCTTTGGCGGTGCCGGATGTGGCGCAAAGGGTGAAACCCAACTCAAACAAATCTTTGGCCAAGGGCACCGAGGCGCGTTTGTCGCGATTGCGAACGGAGATGAAAATTTGGCCTTTGTCCGGCAGTCCGCCCGACAAGTTCAACTGGCCTTTCAGAAAGGCGATGCCCAAATCGGCATCCAGCCCCATCACTTCGCCGGTCGATTTCATCTGCGGGCCCAAGGAAACTTCCGCCCCGGGGAAACGCTGGAAGGGGAAGACCGGAAATTTGACGGCGTAGTGCCTCATCTGATAGCTTGTTGGCAAATTGAAATCTTTCAGGCGGCGGCCTAAACCGACTTTGGCGGCGATTTTCGCCAAGGGAACGCCGATGGCTTTGGAAACGAAAGGCACCGTGCGGCTGGAGCGGGGATTGGCTTCGAGAACATAGACCGTGTCGTTTTTGACGGCGAATTGAATATTCAAAAGCCCGACCACTTTCAAGGCGCGCGCGATTTTGACGGCGTGGTCCTCCACCACTTTCAGGGTCGAGTCGGAAATGGAAAACGGCGGCAGAACGGCAATCGAGTCGCCGGAGTGGATGCCCGCTTCCTCGATGTGCTCCATAATCCCGCCGATAAAAACTTCGCGGCCATCGCAAACCAAATCCAAATCAAGCTCGACGGCATCCTCCAGAAATTTGTCGATTAAAACCGGCTGTTCAGGGTTTACGTCCAAAGCGTTTTGCAGATACTCCGCCAGCTCGCGCGAAGAATAGGCCAGCTTCATCGCCTGCCCGCCCAGAACGTAGGAGGGGCGGGCCAAAACCGGGTAGCCAAGATTTGCGGCGGTTTTGATGGCGCGGGCGAAGGTGACGGCGGTGCCACCGGGGGCCTGGGGGATTTTCAGTTCCGTCAAAAGACGGTTAAAACGTTTGCGGTCTTCGGCGATGTCAATCGCTTCGAAGGGAGTTCCTAAAATTTTCCATTTTGATTTGGAGAGCGCCTTGGCCAGCTTGAGCGGCGTCTGCCCGCCGAAACCGACGAAGACCCCCTTCGGGTTTTCGCGCTCCAGCACGGCCCAGACGTTTTCGCGGGTAACCGGCTCGAAGTAGAGACGATCGGCGGTGTCGTAGTCGGTGGAGACGGTCTCCGGATTGGAGTTAATCATCACCGCCTCCAGCCCCTCTTCGCGGATGGCCCAGACGGCGTGGACACAGGCGTAGTCGAACTCGATTCCCTGCCCGATGCGGTTGGGGCCGGAGCCCAACACCACCACCGAGTCGCGGCGGGACTTTTTCAACGGCTCGTCGAAGAAATCGTAGGAGGAATAGAAGTAGGGGGTGGCTGCCTCGAATTCCCCGGCGCAGGTGTCCACCGATTTAAAAATGGGGAGAATCCCTTTCTTCTGGCGCAACCGGGATACGGTTTCTTCGCTTGTGTTCAGAAGCGATGCAAGCTGCAGATCGGTGAAACCCCATTCTTTGGCCAGCCGCAAGAGTTCTTCCGGCAGGGAATCAAAATTGTTTCCGGAAAAAAGTTCCGGCTCTCGCCGTTCGTAGGTTTTTATTTCCATTTCAAGTTGAGTAAATTCCTGAATGTGATGCAAAAACCAGGGATCAATTTTGGTCAGGTTGAAAGCCTCCTCAATCGAAAGTCCCTGTTCGAAACCAGCTTTGAGATAGAAAATCCGCTCCGGGTGATGGGTGGCTAAAACTTGTTTAATTTTTTCAAAAGAGAGTTTTTCTTTTTTATTCCAGAGAAAACCGGCGTATCCCGCTTCGGTGGAGAAAAAGCCTTTGCCGAGCGCTTCTTTAAAGTTGCGGCCGAAGGAGAGCGCCTCGCCAACCGATTTCATCGAGGTGGTCAAAAGAGGAATCGAATCGGGAAATTTTTCGAAGTTGAAACGGGGAACTTTGACGACCACGTAATCGATGGCCGGCTCGAAACAGGCGGGAGTTTTTTTAGTAATGTCGTTGGGCAGTTCGTCCAGCGTGTAGCCGCAGGCCAGCTTGGCGGCGATTTTGGCGATGGGAAAACCGGTCGCCTTGGAGGCGAGAGCAGAGGAACGGGAGACGCGCGGGTTGGCTTCAATCGCCACGATGCGCCCGGTGTGGCCCTCCACGGCGAACTGGATGTTGGAGCCGCCGGTCTCCACGCCGATTTTGCGGATGATGGCCAATGACCAGTCGCGCATCTTCTGGTATTCTTTGTCGGTCAGGGTCTGCGCAGGGGCGACGGTAATTGAATCGCCGGTGTGCACCCCCATCGGGTCCAAGTTTTCGATGGAGCAGACGATTACCACGTTATCCTTTTTGTCCCGCATCACTTCCAATTCAAACTCTTTCCAACCGATGACCGATTCCTCGATTAGAACAGAATGGATGGGAGAAAGCTCCAACCCCAGCGAGACGATTTCTTTCAGTTCATCCGGATTGAAAGCAATGCCGCCGCCGCTGCCACCGAGGGTGAAACTGGGGCGGATGACAACGGGATAGCCCAATTTTTTAGCAATCTCTTTTGACTGTTTTAAAGAAGTGGCCAGTTCGCTTTTGGGAACGTCCACCCCGATTTGGCGCATCGCTTCTTTGAAAAGCTTTCGGTCCTCGGCGGTTTTAATCGCTTCCGGCTTGGCGCCAATCATCTCCACGCCAAACTGGTCCAGAACGCCGGAGCTGTAAAGCTCCATTGCCAGATTCAAGCCGGTTTGCCCGCCCAAGGTCGGAAGCAGGGCATCCGGGCGTTCCTTTTCGATTATTTTGGCAACGACCTCTGCCGTCAGCGGTTCGATGAAGGTGGCGTCGGCCATCTCCGGGTCGGTCATTATGGTGGCGGGGTTGGAATTGACCAGAATTACGCGGTATCCTTCTTCACGCAGGGCGCGGCAGGCCTGCGTGCCGGAATAATCGAACTCGCAGGCCTGTCCGATGACAATCGGGCCGGAGCCGATGATGAGGATTGATCTTATGTCAGTGCGCTTGGGCATCTTAAAATTCCCGCCATTTTTTCATAAGAGCGATAAATTCGTCAAACAGATAATCGGCATCGTGCGGACCGGGGGAGGCCTCCGGGTGATACTGCACGGAGAAAATCGGATATTCGGTGTGGCGCATTCCTTCCACGGTCTGGTCGTTCAAATTGATGTGCGTCAGTTCCAAACCGGCTTCCTTGAGTGTGGCGGGGTCGACCGCAAAGCCGTGATTTTGGGCGGTGATTTCGACTCTGTCGGTTATCAAATTTTTTACCGGATGGTTGGCGCCGTGGTGGCCGAATTTCAGCTTGAAGGTTTTGGCCCCCAAGGCCAAGCCGAGAATCTGATGGCCCAGGCAAATGCCAAAAATCGGCTTGAGGCCGACCAGACGTTCTACCGCACGCACGGCGTAGCGGCAGGCGGCGGGGTCGCCGGGACCGTTGGAAAGGAAGATGCCGTCCGGTTTGTGCGATATAATCTCTTCGGCACTTGTCTCCGCCGGAACGACGCGCACGCGGCAGCCGACAGCGGCCAGTTTTTTCAAAATGTTATGCTTGATGCCGAAATCGTAGGCCACCACCTTCCAGGGACGGCCATTCGATTCGGCGAAGGTTTTGTCCTCCCAGAAGTAGGGTTTCTCGACCGAAACCTTTTTGGCCAAATCCTGCCCTTCCATTCCGGGTAGAGCGGCCGCTTTTTCCTTCAATTGTTTAAGCTTCGAAACTTCGGGGGAAATTATTCCCATCCGGGCGCCGGTGTCGCGCAGAGTCAAAGTCAGGGCGCGGGTGTCGATGTCCTCGATACCGACCACTTTCTCTGCTTTCAAAAATTCATCCAGCGAAAACTCGGAGCGCCAGTTGGAAGGAAAATTGCAGGCCTCGCGCACGATAAAGCCGCGCACCCAGCTTTTGCGGGATTCGAAATCCCCGGAGTTCAGCCCGTAATTGCCGACCAGAGGATAGGTCATCGCCACCATCTGGCCCTCGTAGGAGGGGTCGGTCAAAATCTCCTGATACCCCATCATCGAAGTGTTGAAAACCACCTCACCGGCGGATTCGGCTATATATCCGAATAGATTGCCGAAAAAAACTTCGCCGGAGGATAAAACCAAAACTCCTTTCGTTTTTTCTTTGCTGCGAAAAGGGGTTTGGCCTTTCATTTTTCCAAACCCCGAAGATAATCTAAAACCGCCTGAAAGTCAGCCGGTAATTTGGAGATAAATTCTTTTGTTTCTTTCGTCACGGGATGGGTGAAGGCAAGGTAGAAAGCGTGCAGGGCTTGTCTCTGGATTAGTTCGAGTGCCTTGGCCGCTTTCTGGCGGTATTCACCCTGAATGCCCCCCAGCGCTTTTTCGCGTCCGCCGTACTCCGGGTCACCCAAGACCGGATGGCCGAGATGGGCAAGATGGGCGCGAATTTGGTGCGTGCGGCCGGTGCGCAGAGAGAGTTTCAATAACTGGGAAAAGGAAAAGTTTTCTAAGATTTCATACTCGGTCATTGCCGGGCGGGAGCGCTCTTTGGTTACGATTACTTTTTTGCGGTCGGCGGGGGAACGGCCAAGGGGTAAATCGATTAAACCTTTATTCCCTTTCAAATGCCCCCAGCAAATGGCTTGATACTGGCGTTTGAGGGTCCGGTCCTTCAGCTGTTTTTGCATTTGGGCGTGAGCGGTCATTGTTTTGGCCACCAGAAGCAGGCCGGAGGTGTTTTTATCCAGCCGGTGAACCAGGCCGAGACGGAAATTATTTTCGTCCGCTTTTTCCAGACCGAAATGATACAAAAGCGCATTGACCAGCGTGCCGGTCCAGTGGCCGACCGCCGGATGGGAGACCATTCCCGCGGGCTTTTCCAAAACTATCAAGTCCTCATCTTCAAAGTAGATTTCAAGCGGCAGCTTTTCGGCGGTAATTTCATACACCGGCCGGGGAGGGATTTCTACATCTATTGAGTCGCCAGTTTGAACTTTATAAGAGGATTTTTGTTTTTTACCGCTCACAACAACTTTTCCCTCTTCAATCAAACGTTGCACGGCTGAACGGGACAAAACCTGCTCCAGAAGGACAGCCAAAAATTTATCCAAACGGAGATTGGCTTCTTTGGAGGAAACTTTAAAGCTTTGCATCGGCGGCCACCGCCGGGGAAGAAACTTCTTTTTTGGCTAAAAAGGAAGAGAGAAGCAAAAACACGATGCCGATGGTTACGGCGGAATCGGCGATATTAAAAACCGGCCAGCGCTCCATTCCGTCAAAATGCAGTGGCCCCAGCCGGAAAGGAGAAATATCGAAAAACTCGAAATCAAAAAAATCGGTCACCGAGCCGTACAGCAAGCGGTCGTACAGATTGCCAAAAGCCCCGCCTAAAATCAACGCCAGGGAAGTGCGCGAAAGCTTTCCATCGGCGGGATGGCGCCAGAGATAAAACAAAATGTAGAGAATAACCAGCAGGGAAGCGATGAAGTAAAAAAAACTCCCGCCCAACTGAATGCCGAAAGCGCCCCCTTTGTTTTCCACGTAGGTGAGCTGGAAAAACGACCCCAATACCGGTATGGATTCCCCCAAATGGAAATTTTTTTTCACCAGCCATTTGCTGAAGCGGTCCAAAATCCAGACGCCCCCGACAATAAAAAGATAAAAACGGACGAAGAATTGGCGCGCAAGGAAAGCGGGCGCCATCTTACATATTTTCTTTCATTTTGGCCTGCTCTTCTTTTTCCTTGCAGGCGATGCAAAGCCGGGCGTGAGGCACCGCTTCCAGCCGGGCGCTGGAAATGTCATCCCCGCATTCCTGGCATTTGCCGAAATTTCCGTCCTTGATGCGCCGCAGGGCCTCGTCGATGTGATACAACAACCGGCCGGATTTGGAGGCCATAAGAAAGGCCTTTTCCCGCTCCATGGAATCGGTGCCCTGGTCGGCCATATGGTAGGAATAGGAAGACAAATCGCCGGACGAATCTTTAACGGTGGTTTCCAGAGCCGCTTTTTTGAGAAGGCTCATTTCTTCAACCAACTCCGACCTTCTTGCCAATAGCAGCTTTTCGTAATGTTCCAAGTCTTTCTTTTTCATTCTTTTTCCTCTCTTTGGTAAAACGTCAAGATGTCACTTCTTTTGCCCGCCCCACCCGGGTTACGGCGATGGTTGTCTTTTCGCCGTTTACCGAAAGTTCCGACGTGGCTTCGGCAAAACCCAAATTCTTCTCCAATTTTTCCGCCAGCGTTTCCCTTTTCACGTAAGCGCCGAACCGTTCCAAGGCTTTTCCAACGGCCGGGCTGCCGGAAACTCCCAGAAAAATCCGGTCGGTTACCTCAAATCCGGAATCCTTGCGCAGGTTCTGGATTTTGTTCACCAGTTCCCGCGCAATCCCTTCCAGAACCAATTCGTCAGTCATACGAATATCGAGTGCCACGACGTAACCGCCGAAGACCTCACCGACTAAACCTTCCGAGCTTTTTTCGACTATTTCCACTTCCTCTTTCACAACCGTTACCACTTCTCCATCTATAACCAGTTCCAGTTCCCCTTTTTGTTTCAGTTTCAACAGTTCGGGCGTCCCCAGACTTTTAATCTTTTCGGCCGCCGCGCCGATTTTTTTACCCAACTTTGGGCCGAGCGCCGCAAAGACCGGTTTGGCGGAGAGGGAAAATAAACTTTCCGAAGAGGGAAGGAAAGTGACTTTTTTGACGTTCAGCTCGTCGGCCAAGATGGGGGCCAGCTCGGCTAAGCCCTGCTCTTGCCCCTTACCGGGCAGGACGGCGAAAAGCTCCGCCAGGGGCTGGCGGGTTTTGATTTTGCTTTTGTTTCTTGCGGAGCGCCCCAGAACCACCAATTGAATCAAGCTTTCCATTTTACGTTCGAGCACAGAATCGATTTTTGATTCGTCAGCTTTGGGAAAGGCGCACCAGTGAACGCTGTCGGTCTTCCCGGAAAATTGGGCTACCAACTCTTGGTATAGCTTTTCGGACACAAACGGTGCAATCGGCGCCGAAAGTTTTAAAACGGCGACCAGCGTCTGATGCAGGGTGGCGTAGGCCGCCGCTTTGTCGGCATCCCAGCCGGAACGCCAGAAGCGTTTGCGGTTGCGGCGGACATACCAGTTGGAAAGCTCTTCCACCGTGAAGTGGGAAATTTTGCGCGCGGCGTTGGTGATTTCGTTCACTTCGTAGTCGGCGGTAACTTCCTTGACAAGAGAATTCAAGCGGGAAGTTATCCAGCAGTCGAGTACCGAAAGTGTTTGCAGCTCGGACAATTTGGCCGGGGTCCAGCCGTCGATATTGGCATAGATCGCAAAGAAGGAATAGTTGTTGCGCAGGGTGTCAAAAAAGCTGCGCACCGTTTCCACCACGCTGTCAATATCAAAGCGGGACGGCAGCCAGGGGGCGGAGACGGAAACGAGATGCCAGCGCAGAGGGTCGGCACCGTATTTATCGATGACTTCCCAGGGATTGACCACGTTCCCTTTATGCTTGGACATCTTCAACCCTTCTTTGTCCAAAATAAACTCATTCACCACCACGCTTTTGTAAGGGGATTTGTCGAAAAGCATTACCGAAATCGCCAGAAGGGAGTAGAACCAGCCGCGGGTCTGGTCCACCCCTTCCGAGATGAAGTCGGAAGGGAAGAATTTCTCAAACTTTTCCTTGTTTTCAAACGGATAGTGCCATTGCGCCAAAGGCATTGACCCGGAATCAAACCAGGCATCAATAACCTCCGGTGTGCGCCGCATTTTTCCTTTGCAACTCGGGCAAGGAAGTTCGACGGCATCCACAAAGGGGCGATGCAAATCTAAATTTTCAAGCGGCTGGCCGCAAAGCTGGCGCAGTTCGGCTAACGACTCGACCGTAACTTCTTTTTTGCATCCTTCGCAAATCCAGATGTTCAAGGGCGTCCCCCAGTAGCGCTCGCGCGAGAGCGCCCAATCGACGTTCCCGGCCAGCCATTCGCCAAAACGTCCGGAGCCGATTTCGGGCGGATACCATTTGATTCCATTGTTGGCGCGGATGAAATTTTCGCGGAATTGGGAGGTCTTGATATACCACGAAGGCCGGGCGTAGTACAAAAGCGGCGAATCGCAACGCCAGCAGAAAGGATAGGAGTGAGTGAATTTTTCAGTTTTATACGAAAGCCCACACGATTTCAGGTTTTTGATTATATCGACTTCGGCGTCCTTGACGAATTTGCCGGCGAAATCGGTGACGAAATCTTTGAATCGTCCGGTATCATCTACTGTGTGCACTTTGGGCAGGCCGAGCTTTTCGCCCAAAGCATAGTCGTCTGCCCCATACATCACCGCCGTATGCACCACGCCAGTGCCTTCCTCGGTGGTGACGAAATCGGCCGTGGCGACCAGAAAGGCGGGCTTCCCATCCGGGTCGATGTAATTGAACAGCGGCTCGTAGTGCAGACCGGCTATTTCTTTTCCCTTTTTTCGCTCAACGATTTGGTATTCATCTTTCAAAATTCCCAGCCGCGCTTCCGCCAGCCAATAAAATTCGCTCCCTTGTTTGACTTTCACGTAGTCGACATCTTCACCAACGGCCAAAGCAACATTGCCGGGCAGCGTCCACGGCGTGGTCGTCCAGGACAGGATAAAAGTATCCTTCTCGTCTTTCAGCCGGAATTTGACGTAAATCGAGGTTTCGGTAACATCCTCGTATCCCTGTGCCACTTCGTGGGAGGACAAACCGGTGCCGCAGCGCGGGCAATAGGGAACCACGCGGAAGCCCTTATAGATTAGCCCGCGCTTGGAATACTGCGAAAGTATCCACCAGACCGACTCGATGTATTCGTTTTTGAAGGTGATATACGGATTTTCCAAATCAAGCCAGTAACCAATACGCTCGGTCAGCTCGTCCCATTCCTTTTTGTAGCGGAAAACCGATTCGCGGCATTTGGCGTTGAACTTTTCGATGCCGTATTCTTCGATTTTGGCTTTGGAGTTCAGCCCCAATTCCTTTTCCACTTCGAGTTCCACCGGCAGGCCGTGCGTATCCCAGCCCGCCTTGCGCTCCACCCGGTACCCCTGCATCGTCTTGTAGCGGCAGACCAAATCCTTGATGGTGCGGGAGATGACGTGGTGAATTCCCGGGCGGCCGTTGGCGGTCGGTGGCCCTTCGTAGAAAACGAAATCTGGCTTTCCAGCGGAAAGCTCCAAAGTTTTCTCAAAAATCTTGTTCTTGCGCCAGAACTCCAGAACTTCGGCTTCGATTTTGGGAAAGGAAAAACCTTCTTTCAGCTCGTTAAACATTCTAAGAATTTCCGTTAATCACTTTTCGTATGTTTATTTTTTGAATTCCTTTAAACGCCTTCCAAACACCTTTTGAAATAGCACTGTTTTTTCGTATAACCAAGCGGAATAACCATCTGCTTCTCCCTGCTCAAACACACCCGAAACATTCTTTTCAGCCTTAATCCTTGATGTTACCGGTGCATCAACCCATTCGACTTTCTCCCCAATTTCTTTTTCTATCTCAACTTTTTGCTCTCGTAAGAAGTTGAACAATTCCTTGTTCCTGCTAATATAAATCTCACAACCAAGCAGGTTTTCTCTCGAATTGATAGTAAGCGAAACATGAGCGTCCGAAATTCCCATAGCTACGTTGTACCAATGCTGTGGACGGGGCGTTTGCAGACGAATTGTTGAATCTTTTGCCCTGACAAAAGCCTTGAATTTGCTCCAAAAATCGAGTTGTTGGAGTTTTGTATCTGTCAATTCTCCACTTGAAGGGGTCGTTTTTATAGTTTTTGCCCATTCATTTGGACTGACTATTACTTCAAATTTCGGCGCAGGATTGGAGCCCTCAATTTGCCAAAGCTCTATTTTTATTAGAAAGAAGCTAATGTATTCGTCGGTATGCTCATTTAGCCACTCAACCGCTTTTTGATGTTCTTCTCTTATGTCTCGCACAATCCAAATGATTATCTTCGCATCATAGCCGGAGGCATAGGTGATAATTTTCCCAAGATGGTCATGGTTTGTGGCTTCCAGCTGGTTCTCAATAATAATTTTCTTACCGGAGCTTTCTTCTTCCGCCAATATATCAACGTTAAACCGTCCTACATTCGCTTCGGTTTGAACGAGTTTAATCTCAACCCCTATTTCTTCACTTAGCAAATCAAGGTTTTCCGGTTGGGATAACCAACTTGTAAAATCGGTGGCCTCGTGAACCCAAACCTCTCGCAAATCAATTTTATTTAGTTTAGATAGATTCTTTTTCACGAGTTATACTTTTATTCTTTTCACCGCCTCGCTCATCAGGGCAGTCAGTTTCGGCTCGGTTAAATTGGCGGTGTGGATGATTTCCTCCAGCGAGCAGGGCTTCAAGGCATCCGGCAGGCCCATATCGGTGATAATCGAGAAACCGAGAACTTTCATCCCGCCGTGGCGGGCGACGACGACCTCCGGCACGGTGGACATCCCCACCACGTCGGCGCCGATTATGCGCAAAAAGCGATACTCCGCACCCGTTTCCAAATTCGGCCCGGTGACCGAAACATAAACCCCCTTCCAGACCCGAAGCTTGGTTTCCAAAGCCGCTTCTTCCGCAATAGCAATCAGGCCGGGGTCGTAGCAGTGATACATATCCGGAAAGCGGACCCCCAAGGAATCGTCGTTCGGGCCGATGAGCGGATTGGCTCCTTGCATATTGATGTGGTCGGTGATGACCATAATGTCGCCGGCTTTGAATTGCGGATTCAAGCCGCCACAGGCGTTGGAAACAATCAATATGTTGGCGCCGAGCGCTTTCATCACCCGCACCGGAAAGGTGACCTCCTGCATCGAGTATCCCTCGTAAAAATGGAAGCGCCCTTGCATCGCCACCACTTTTTTTCCTTCCAGCTCGCCGAATATCAGCCGCCCGGCGTGGCTTTCCACGGTGGAGACCGGGAAGTGGGGGATGGTTTCGTAGGAAACCGATTTTTCGATTTTAATCTTTTCCGCCAGCCCCCCCAGTCCGGTGCCCAAAACGATGCCGATTTGCGGAACCAGTTTGGTCTGGGTGCGAATGTAATTTGTTGCTTCGTTGATTCTTTCTTTCAAATTGTCGGCAGGACGTTTGGTCAAACTATTCTCCCTGGCCGCGCTTCGAGCTTGGCTCGGGCAGGCCTTCCAACTTCTGACGCATTTCTTCCACCGGTTCGGCGGCGCGGTTAACCTGCAATTCGGCCGCATCGGCGCGGCGGATAAAACGCAAATGTTTGGCGCCTTCTTGCGATTTTTCCAATTCTTCCAATACAGTTCGATGGGTATCCAGCACCGAACGGAATTGCAAAACGTAGTTCGACTTTAACTGATACAACTCGACCAGCTCTCGCTTTACGTCCGCCAGGCTATCCTGCGTTTTGTGAATCAGCTCCTCCGCTTTCAACTGCGCTTCGCGTAGCAGCAGCTCCGCTTCTTTTAAGGAATTGTTGCGAGTGTCTTCGGCCGTTTTCTGGGCGGACATTAAAACCTCCTGCAGGGAGGCCTCCAGCCCGCGGAACTCCTTTAATTCCGCATCCAACTGCAGCGTTCGCGAGCGGAGCTGGGCCAGTTCGCGGTCTTTTTCTTCGAGTTCGTTGGCCAGAGTTCGAAAAAACGAGTCCACCTCCTGCCGGTCGTAGCCGCGAAATTTTTTTGGAAATTCAATGGAGCGCAAATCTACCGCCGTTAGTGGCATATAACCTCCTTAAATCTTGAGTTGGTCGAGAGATTTAACCCTGAGTCTATCGAAGGTTTTATCTTCATACTTTTCTCGTAAGTTTTTGAGTTTCCGCCCTTGGGCCGAACAACGCCCTCCCCAACCGCACCATCGTCGCTCCTTCTTCCACGGCTATTGGATAATCGGCCGACATCCCCATCGAAAGATGCCGAAAGAGGGTGCCGAAAATCTTGCGCCGTTCGATTTCTTCGAAAAGCTCGCGGAGCAAAGCGAAGGCGGCGCGCTGTTTTTTTTCGTCTCCCGTCAAAGGTCCGATGGTCATCAAACCGTCCACGGAAAGATTTTTCAAAGCGGCGATTTTTTTGGCTTCTTCAATGGTTTTCTCCGGTGGCAAGCCGTATTTGGAACCTTCACCGGAAGTGTTTACCTCTAACAAGGTAGGCATTTCTTTATTTTTCGCTTTTGCCGCTGCCGAAATATCGGCGGCCAGCTTGAACGAATCGACCGAGTCGATGTTGTCGAAAACCTCCACCGCTTTTTTCACTTTGTTGGTCTGCAAATGTCCAATCATTCTCCAGCTTGCTTTCTTTCCCAGCACTTCGATTTTCGGCAGGGCTTCTTGCAATCGGTTTTCGCCAAAGGTTGCCAGCCCTATATCCATCGCTTCCAGCATTCGTTTGGTTTCAACGCCTTTGGTTACGGCCACGATTTTTACTCCCTGTTTTCGTCCCGACTTATTTTGGGCCTCCACAATTTTCTGGCAGGCGGCCTCCAGCACCTCCCCCAAGCTCGGAGTGAAAATCATTAGCCTAAAAGGATAGCCAGCCCGAAGGGAAAAATCAACCCCTATTTCCCTCGGAAAAAACTTTGCCTGTTGCTTTTTTGCCTTCCCTGCGTATCATTAAATGAGGCTAAGAAAGGAGCGTAGATGTTTTGTCCACGATGTAAAACGGAGTACCCGGAAGGCCGGGAGGAATGCATGGAATGCGGAACTCTCCTGGAAACTCACCCGTCTGCCGAAGAGGACCTGCACGAAGAAAATCCCAACCGCCGCTTTGTGCCTCTCCGCCGGAATATAAGTCAACTCTATGCCGAAATGCTGCGCGAGGCTTTGGACAACGAGGGAATTCCCGCTTTGGTTAAAACCTCCGGAATCGGCGCCGCTTATTTTGGATTTCAATATGTAACCTCACCCAATCCGGCGGCTCCCACGGCGGTCCTGGTGCCCGAGGATTCGCTGGAGGAAGCCGAACAGATTGCCTTGCAGATTATTCCGGAAGATGAACTGGCCGGAAATCAAGAATCGTAGAATCACCACAGCCCCTACTTTTTCCATTTTAGCGCCAGCTTCCTTCCCTGCTCAAAAGCTTCTTTTAAAGTTTCTTTATTTTTTTTAACCGCCCCCGTTTCAAAGCTTTCCTGCGTGTAAAGTAAATGGCCTTCCGGCTGGGCACCGGCCCAGATGTAAAAACCTTTCACCACCCACAAAGCCCCTTGAAATTTCGGCTCGTCGCCGCCAACCAGGATTACGAAGCCGCCCCGATTGCCTAATTTCCTTTTCTTAAGATAGGTCTTTCCGCTTTTTTTTGCGGACACAGGCCTAACGCAGTTCATCCGGTCGATGAAGAGTTTGGTCTGGGCGGAAACGGAGTCGAAATACATGGGAGAGGCCACAGCCACAAGCCGGCAGGCCAAAAATTTTTCGTAGATAGGGGTCATATCGTCGTCGAAAAAGCAAAGGTGCGGCTCCGGCGATTCTCCACAGCTCTGGCAGGGCATTATTTTCTTTTTGTTCAAATCGACCCATTCAACCCTAAAACCAACAGTTTTGGCTCCCCGGCAAAATTCTTTGAGAAGAATTTCAGTCGAAGAACCAGGCACCGGGCTGCCGTTGAGGGCGAAGAGAGTGGGCTTGGGCACGGGGGAAAAATAAGCGAAGCGGAGGGAAAACGAAACTCGAAATTCTCTTTTCGGTCACGGTGGATGAAGCGAGACATCTGTGGTAATAGCAAAGGCGAGATTTTTCGCCACGTCCTGAATGACTAACCGTAGGATTTTTTGGCGCATCGGAAACCTTTAGGTTTCCCCCGTGGAAGGCTAAAGCCTTCCGCTACTCTATCGGCGCCGCTGCCGGCTTTTCGCCCCAGCGCACAACCGCCATTTCACAGGCTAAAAGGCCGAGACAAACAAAGGCCAAAAGTTTCCAGAGTTCCCGGCCGGTGCGGCTTCGGCGGACAATCGGTTCTATCTTTTCGCCCAAGGGAATTTCTTTAACCTCAAATCCCGGCAGGGCCTCTTCCAACTGTTCAGCGGTCAGCGGCGGCAGAGAAGAGTTCCGCGCATCCACGTTTACGGCCACCAACCCCACCACGGCGGAATCTTCATAGAGCCGGTAGATTCCGGGCTGGTTTAAAATCCCCAGGTCCAAGTATCCTTCCCGTTTTCCGGAAAGGCTAATTTCCGAAGCAGAGCTATCGGGCGGTAAGAGTCTAAGCGGAAACCTCTTTGGAAAAATTGGAGGCGAAAAAAATACCCGTTCCCCCACTTTGAAATCGGACGGCGCCTGCGAGCTGCTGGCCAGATACTGCGCCGCTCGAAAGAAGAAAGGCACGGCGAATGCATGAAAGTATAAGTCGGTGTTCTGGCGGTTCAAACCGGCCGTCGAAAAAAGAATTTTCCCCTTTGAGGCTTTCTTTTCGACCAAAGCGGCCCCGCCGGCGGCGAAACGGGCCAAAACCGTTGCTTCTCCTCCCGTTTTCGCCTGATAGTAGGAGTAAAACTTGAGAACTGGCAAACTTTTAGTTCCAGTGGCGAAGGAAAAAAGTGGATGGGAAACCTCCGGGCGGAAGGAATAGAAAGCGTCCGAACCGGCAGAAAGATTTTTTTCCAAGCGCAAGCCGACCGGCTGCTCCAAGATCGAAGCGGGATAGCTTTCCAGGCCCTTCTCCGGCGCCAAGAGGATTCCTCCCCCATCCCCGGCAAATCGCAGAATTCTTTCCCACCAGCCAAAATCAAATTTTTCCGGCAGCGCAACCAAAGCGGCGTCGAATTTTGACCAATCCAGTCTTGAAAGAAGGGAAATTTTTGCCCGCTCGGTTTCAAACCAGCTTTCCTGGCTCCCTTTGGTATTCAAAGCCAACTCCGCCCCGTCCCAATATCCCGGCTGCTCGGAAGCCAATAGCACGCGCAGTTTTGGCCGAAGGTAAAAAGAAAAGTACAATCGGTTATCGGTCAAAAGGTCGTCGTCCGGCAAATCCAAAAAGCCCGAATGCCAGCCGGAAGAAAAAACCGTTCCCTCCAGCACGACTTTCTTCTTCTCCAAGGCCGGCAGGTCCACCGCTTTCTGGTTTACCTTTTTTCCGTCCAAAAACAGGCTGACCAGAACCGCGGAAGCGGTCGATTTTTTCTGATTAAAGACCTCCGCCTCGACCCGCAAAGGCAAATTCGGGGCCAAAACCGGGTCGGCGAAGCGAAAAGAGGTTAGCGCGCGGTTGTCGCTTTCTTCAAGATTCGGCTTCAGCCAAAAGAGTTTTCCCTTTTTCTCGGAAGCTGATGCCAAGCGGCCCACCGGAAAGCGGCCGTCCGAGAAAAGAAAAATCTCCCGATTGGGATTGTGCGAGGCCGAAACCAAACCGTGCGCCTTCTCTAACAAAGGAAAAACCGCTCCCGGATAGAAGGAGATCTCCGCTTTTTCCAATTTTTCTTCTTCGGCTCCCAAATCGTGCCTAAGACTAGTTTCGTCATCTGGTTGGGAGGTTAGCAGGAGGTTGACTTCATCCCCATCTTTCAGAAGGGATAAGACTTCCCGTCCTGCCTCTTTGGCCCGCTCCCAAACCACCCCCTCCTTGGTAAGCTCTCCGGCGCGGTAACCATTGTCCAATACCAAAACCGCCGAGGTTCTTCCGCCACCCGGCTCGGCTCCCGCCGGCCGCCAGGCCGGGCGGGCAAAAGCCATAACCACGGCCAAAATAACGAGCGTGCGAATGAGCAAAAGCAACAACTGTTTCAATTGAATCCTGCGCAGGCGGGTTTTCTCCAAGCCTTTCAAAAAAACCAACGAAGAAAAATAAATTTTGTCGGCGCGGCGGCGGTTAAGAAAATGAATGAGAAACGGGATGGCCGAAAAAGGCAGAAGAAAAAGAAATGAGGGATTTAAAAAATTGAACATCGTTTAGCTGGCCGATAAACGGAATGGCTTTTTCAGATAGGCTTGTGCCCGGCGTCGGTCCAAGGGTGCGGCCGGCAGCTTTAGAACCTGTTGATAATATTCCAAAGCCTTTCGGCGTTGATTGAACACATCGAACAAATTACCCAAACGTATAAAAAGCTTGGCCAGATAATACGGGCGCGTTTCCAAAAAGACGGCAAACTTCAGATTAGCCTCCGCCGAGTCGGGCATATTTTTATACAGGAAGAGTTCGCCCAAACGCCAGTAGGGGTAGGGCACGCCCGGCGCTTCGCTGCGAACCTTGCGATAAAAACCCCAAGCCGCATTCAAGTACTCGTTCCCTTTTGTAAAATCTCCCTTCAATCGATAGGCAATGTAACCCAAGTTGAGATTCAACTCCGCCAAATCATTGGGACGGGTTCTTTTTTTGAGGGCCAACCGGTACAGCGATTCGGCCTTAAAAAAGTCGCCGGACTCAAAAAAATAAGTCCCCTCCCGCGCCAGGCCGTCGGCGGCGGAGCTGTCCAAATCCAGCATTTTTTGATAATAGAGCTTTGCGCGAGCGGTGTCGTCTTTCAAAAGAAAAAAATTCCCAACGACATAGGCCCGTTCCCAATTGTTTGAGTCGGCGCCATACACTTTTTCATAGAACGTTAAGGCGCTGTCGTAACGCCCCAGATTGTAATACTGGGTGGCGATGTCTTCATAATCCCCGGCTCGGGGAAAAGTATCTAAAGCCATAGCCTTTAAATAAAGCTCCAGGGCATCGCGAAAGCGATAGTTCCAAAAATCTTCCTGCGCCAATTTACGCAAAGGACCGGCTTCCGGTATAAACGCGCCCAGATGGTGACGCCATTCAGCTTCCAAAGAGTCGAGGTCTTTTCCGAAAGTTTTTTGCAAATCCGCTTTGACCGTCAAATCCGTGGCACCCCTATACAGTTTCTCAAATACCCCGGCTCCATATTGCTCCACCAAAAAACGAACAAAAGAAGCGGCTTCCATAAGCGCTTTTTCCGGCGGCAGCTGCCGGTAGCGGTAGCTGGTTATAAAACGGGCGAGAGAGTCCAACTTCCCCTCTTTTAGATATTGCTGTGCAAAAAAATGGGGATAATCGAAAAAGGCCGCCGCCCCCTCCGCCAGGGGCGCGGGCGCCTGCCCCCAGACTAAGTAGAAAAGCAAAAGATTCGGCACCCAGGGATCAAAGGAATTGGCCTCCCGGCAATAGACCGAAACCGCCCGGCGGCGGGAGGGTTCCAAAGAAAAATAAAAGCGTCCATCCCAGACCCAGTCGGAAATCAAACAAGGGGCAAAGTAGTATTCGGGCCTTTGGGAAGTAACCAAATTAAAGACTCTCGATAAGGAATCCGTTAACTCCTCCACCCGGTCGCGGAGCAGGTTCCAGTGAAAATCCCCCCAACTCGCGCGCACAAACCCAAAAGAATATCGGGCGGAAGGGTCGCTGTACCACTTTAATTCTTCAAAGGAGCAATCGACCGGTCTTCTCACGACTCCCTGATACGTGACGGCCAAACGATAGCTGCCTCCGTTTTTGCCGGGAATGGCCGGAATGGGCAAGGCCTGTCCGGTGTCCAAAGCGGTTACGCCGCTTTTCGTGGTAATTTCCGGCGGCAGGGTGATCAACTGAAAATCCAGAGTCACTTTTTGACGGCTGGCGCGAGACGCTTTATTGCCCGAAGGCTGGCCGGCTCTTCTGGCCGTCAAATCCAAAGTGAAGTTGGCGAGAAAGACACCCCGTTTCTCCCCTTCCGGAAGTTCCACAGTGCGGGAATCGGCCAGCCCCACCCGGCCTTCCCGCTCTTCAAAAACGTCCAACTGGAATTTAAAAAACAAGCCGGCTTTGGCGGGGACGCTCGCAGGCGGCTGACCCCAAACGGGATTCGAGGCCAAAAGAAAAAATACCCCGAAAAGAAATTTCTTCATTATTTCTTGATTAAGGAGCGCAGAACCTTCAGATTTATTTTATCCTCGGCATAATCCGGCCCTTTGGGAGTTTCCAGAATTTTGGGGACATTTGTTAAACGAGAATCGTTCAAAAAGAAACCGAACGGCTCTTTGCCGATTTCTCCTTTGCCGATCTGTTCGTGTCGGTCCACCCGGCTGCCGAAACCTTTTTTAGAATCATTAAAATGTATAGCCGCCAGTCGATTTAAACCGACAATTTTGTCAAATTCCGCCATCGTGTTTTTATACCCGTCGGCGGTCTTGATGTCGTAGCCGGCGGCGAAAATGTGGCAGGTGTCCAAGCAAACGGCCAAGCGATGGTTCTGCTTTACCTGGGAGATAATCTCCGCCAAGTGTTCAAACTTATATCCCAAATTCGACCCCTGCCCGGCGGTCGCTTCGAGGGCGATTTTGGTCCCTTTATCCTCAACCTCCGAAAAAATTTCATTTAACGCCTGGGCGATGGTGGCCAGGCCGACTTTCTCCCCCGCCCCCACATGCGAGCCGGGGTGCATCACCAAATATGGAATTTTGAGCGTCTGGCAGCGCTCTACCTCGATTTTCAATGCCTCACGCGACTTGGCATACAAGGCCTTATCCTGGGAAGCCACGTTAATCAGATAGCTGTCGTGCGCCACCACCGGGGCGATGCCGGTTTCTTTTTGCAGTTGATGATACTTTTCCACCTCTTCCGCCCCAAGCGGCTTGGCTTTCCACTGGTTGGTACTTTTGACGAAAATTTGAATCGTGTTGCACCCCACCGCCTGCCCATGCAAAAAGGCGTTAAAAACCCCTCCGGCAATCGACATATGTGCACCTAAAAGCGGCTCACTCATACCGGTCGGAAAATAGGCGAAACAAACCAGATTTCAAGTGAAAAGCTGCCTTTTAGTTCTCCTTTACAGGTGAAGGGTACCCGGGTGAAGTCCGGTTTTTGAAAATTAAACCGCTTACCGCTATTTTTCCTTTGGTCTATCCCCCCTTCCACCGCCAGTGCCAGCTTTCTTGTTAATCTTTTCACAGGCCTAAATTCCGCTTGACAATAATCGGGAGGGTGGATAAATTGTATCGGATAAGTTAGTCGAAAAACAGTACGTTCTGAAGAGAGGTATTTATGATGTTGAGAACATTTGGCTGTGCAATTCTTGGGCTGTTTCTTTTTCCGGCGGCTCTGGCCGCTTTCCAGCCCCTCTTCGATACCTGGCTAAGCTATGACGTGGGAGTAAACCCTTACTCTGTTTTCGTCGCCGATTTAGATGGGGATGGGAAGCCAGATTTGGCGGTAGCCAATACTGGCAGCAACACCGTTTCGGTCTTAAAGAGCAACGGCGATGGGACTTTTGCCCCTAAAATTGACTATGCGGCCGGAGCCGGTGCCTACTCTGTTTTTGCCGCCGATTTGGACGGGGATGGGAAACCGGATTTGGCGGTGGCCAATGCTGGCAGCAACACCGTTTCGGTCTTAAAAAACAATGGGGATGGGACTTTTGCCGCCCCGGTTGACTACGCGACCGAAAGCTATCTTCGCTCTGTTTTTGCCGCCGATTTGGACGGGGATGGGAAGCTGGATTTGGCGGTGGCCAATTATTTTGCCAGCACCGTTTCGGTCTTAAAAAACAATGGGGATGGGACTTTTGCCCCTAAAGTTGACTACGCGGCCGGAAGCTATCCTCGCTCTATTTTTGCCGCCGATTTGGATGGGGATGGAAAGCTGGATTTGGCTGTGGCCAATTATTTTGCCAGCACCGTTTCGGTCTTAAAAAACAACGGAGATGGGACTTTTGCCGCCAAAGTTGACTACGCGCCCGGGTTCCATCCTTACTCTGTTTTTGCCGCCGATTTAGACGGGGATGGGAAGCCGGATTTGGCGGTGGCCAATGCTGGTAGCAACACCGTTTCGGTCTTAAAGAACGAGGGCGTTGGGACTTTTGCCGCCAAGGCGGACTACTGGACTGGAGCCTATCCTTTCTCTGTTTTTGCTTCCGATTTGGACGGGGATGGGAAGCTGGATTTGGCGGTGGCCAATGCTGGCAGCAACA